>DASYSP010000095.1:0-3159 GCA_036003195.1 Casimicrobiaceae bacterium | reverse complement strand
CCGCGCTCGGGCATGCGGCTGTGAGCCGGTCGCGCAGCGCCGGATCGTGCCACCATCCCGGCAGCCAGACGCACAGCGCGCAGTACGGATGGGTTGGCGACGGCACGCAGCCGCTGACGTGCCCGCCGCATTCGCAGCAGTCATATTCGGTTTTTTCGTCGCTCTTTCGGTGCGCTACGTGCTGCGTCATGGGGACTACGCTCCGGGTGGCGCGCGCGGGCGCCGCGTGCGACTATAGGACTGATTTGGTTTTGCAAGGGGTGTGACGCATGGCCGGGCAGCGGTCATCCGACTACCCGTCGTATCCGGCCGATCGCGATCCGCGCCCCTACGCGGCGCCCGGCCCGAGCGACGCGGACATTTCGCATGACGCGCTGGATTATAACCCGGCGGTCGAGCCGCGCCGTTCCGGCGCGTGGCTGAATCTGCTCGAAGAAAGCGAAA
The DNA here is from genome assembly GCA_036003195.1 of Casimicrobiaceae bacterium. Classification (GTDB taxonomy): domain Bacteria; phylum Pseudomonadota; class Gammaproteobacteria; order Burkholderiales; family Casimicrobiaceae; genus VBCG01. Next base: position 2,715 of record DASYSP010000095.1, on the reverse strand, counting down.
AGGCCTTCGAGGACTGGAACCATCACTGCGACCTGATCGACGAGCGCTATGCCTCGCTGTCGCGGCTCTGCGCCGAGACGCGCACCAGAGAGTTTCAGTTGTTCTGGGCGAACTGCGAGGTGCTCAAGCCGGCGATTTACGCCACCGCGCCGGTGCCGGTTGTCGTCACCAAATTTAAGGATAGGAGGCCGGTCTACCAAGCCGCCAGCGAACTGCTCGAGCGCTGCTGCACGGTGGCGTTCGACATCGGCCGCATCCAGGACGCCATGCTGCTCGTCCGCGACGACCTCGCGATGGCGGCGCGGGGCGTCATCTGGGTGCGCTACGAGGGCGCCCGCGGCGCGACGCATTACGGCCACGAGCGGGTTTGCTATGATTTTAAAAACCGCCGCGACTTCCTGCACAGCGTCTCGCGATCGTGGCAGGAAGTGTGGTGGGTTGCTGCCGCGAGTTACCTGACCCGCGATGAGGCGCGCGTGCGCTTCAAGGCGTCGTCTGGTGATTGTTACCAGGACGCCGAGTATAAGGTCGATAAAGACTTGCAGTCGGTCGGCGGCGCCGACAACCGCGAGCGCGCCAAGTTCTGGGAAATCTGGAACAAGAACGAGCGCCGCGTGGTTTGGGTGGCGCAGGGCTGCGAGGACATCCTCGACGAGGACGACCCGCATCTTGAATTACAGAATTTCTTCCCGTGCCCGCAGCCGGCCTACGGCGCCGTGCAGCGCGGCAGCCTCGTGCCTGTTCCTGACGTGCTGCAGTACAAGGACCAGCTCGACGAGATTGACATGCTCACCAGCAAAATACACGCGCTGAGTGACGTGATCGAATGCAAGGGTTTCTATCCGGCCGGCGGCGAGATCGGCGACGCCATCAACCGCGCCGTCAGCGTCAAGACGCCGTCGACGGTGATGGTGCCAATTTCGAATTGGAGCGCCTTTGGCGGTAGCAAGGACGTGGTGATCTGGCTGCCGATCGACATGATCGCGCAAGTGGTGACGACCTTGGTGGACCTGCGCAAACAGGTCATTGAGGATGTTTATCAGATCATGGGTTTGTCGGATATTATGCGCGGCGCCACTGATCCGAAAGAAACGCTCGGCGCCCAGCAGCTCAAGACGCAGTTCGGTTCGACGCGCGTTGAAGATAAGCAGAACGAACTCAAGCGCATTGCCCGCGATCTGGTGGCAATTACCGCCGATATCATTACCGAGAAATTTGATCCAGTTACCATTATCGAGATGTCGCAGACGCAGCTGCCGACGCAGAAGATGCAGCAGGACCAGATCAGGCAAATCCAGCAGCAGATGGCGGCGCAGCAGAAGGCGATCGGGATGCTGTCGCAACTGCCGCAGGCGCAGCAGGCCTTGGCGCAGGACCCGGATAAAGCCGCGCAGATGCAGCAGCAACAGCAGCAGATGAGCCAAGCCGGCAGTAACGCTATCGCGCAGCTTAACGAAACCGCGACGCTGGAGCAGGTGCTGGAGTTTCTCAGCAGCTGCCGGGCGCGGGCGTTTACACTCGACATCGAAACCGACAGCACGATCATTGTTGACGAGAACGCCGAGAAGCAGCGCCACACTGAATTCGTTTCGATGCTCGGGCAGTTGCTGCCGCAGCTTGCGCAGATGGTGATGACGACGCCGCAGGCCTCTGGGTTCGCTGCCTCGGTGCTCAAATTCTCCTGCTCGGCGTTCCGCGGCGGCCGCGAGATGGACGGCGCGATCGACGAGTTTGCCGAACTGATGAAACAGAAGGCCGACCAGCCGCAGGGTGATGATCCGGCGACGGCGGCGACCAAGACGCAGTTGCAGATCGAGCAGATGAAGAACCAGCGACAGGCGCAGAAGGATCAGGCCGATACGCAACTGAAGGCGCAGGAACTGCAGATGCGCGATCAGCACGAGAAGATGAAGATTCAGAGTAACGAGCAGCTCAAGCTGCTGGAGTTGCGCGGCCGTAACGCCGCCGACGAAGCCAAGGCGCAGCAGACTAACCAGAAGGCGATGGCCGAGGGACAGGCGCATCAGGCGGATTTGATCGCGACGGTTGCCAAGGCGCGCGCCGATGAGCAGACCAATGCGCTCAAGCAGCGCGAGCTTGCCGCCCGCACGCAAGCGCATTTGATCAAGGCGGCACAACCGCCCGCGCCACAGGGAAGGCCGTTCTGATGGCGACGCCGGTTGTGACCATCGCTTCCGGCGGTCTCCCCGTCGTCGAAACGCCGCTCGGCAAGCCCGTTTCCGAGGCGGCGAACGGGCGCGGCGTCGCGGTCACCAAGGTCATCGGCAAGCCCGGCCTGCCGGTGGTTTACGTCGCCGCCGCGGGCCCGCTTAAAGGGTCCGGCTGATGCCCACCGCCCCCCTTACAAAGTTCGGCGCCTTAATTGACGAGCTATCGCGCGGCGGCCACAACCTGCAAACCGCGGTGCTCAAGGCGGCCCTGACCAATACGGCGCCGAGCGTTGCGGACACGGTCTGGAGCGCCGCCACCTATCCGCCCCCCGCCGCCGCCAACGGCTACACCGCCGGCGGCAATACGCTCACCACCACCAGCGCCGCGACCTCGGGCGGCGTGTTTACCCTGGTGCTGGCTGACAGCGTCTTTACCGCGACGGCGGGCGGCATCGGGCCGTTTCGCTACGTCGTCGTCTACAATTCCAGCGCCGCTAACAAGCTGGTCGGGTTCGTCGACTACGGCAGCGGCGTGACGCTGCCC
>DASYSP010000094.1:0-31299 GCA_036003195.1 Casimicrobiaceae bacterium | reverse complement strand
CGCGAATCGGCCGCAAGCGGTCATGCCCCATGAAGCGGTGGCATTCTGTCGTGTGCAAATTGCACATGCACGCTAAAAATCGACAAAACCGGCGGCTTTTGCCTCAATCCTGCAATTTTATGACGCGCAGATGGCGAATCCGTCCCCGCGGGCGGCATCTGGAATCGGACGGCGGGCCTCGCAAAGTGCTCACCCGGGCGGGTCGGGCTGGGGGGAGAGCGGAGCGGCGTGACGCCCGCGCCGGGTCAGCGCGCGCGCAGTCAGGCGAAAGCTAGCGGCGCAGGCGCTGCCCGTCGAGCGACGGGGCTAGAAACCGAAATGAACGCTACAACGGCGAGATTCGCCGGTGTCGATCAGGACGCGGGCAAGCGTCGCCGACGCGAGAGGCCCAGGAGCAGCAGGCCGATGCCGGCCAGCGCCACCATCGACGGCTCCGGAACGGGATCCGGATCGGATGAGGCGATGTTGATGACGTTCGGCAGGGCGAAGTTCAGCACCGCGGGGCCGCCATCGGCTGCCACGTAGAGAAGCCCGAATTGATGCGTTCCCGCCGTGAAGTTGTATGGACCGGCAGTCGCCTGTCCGGAAACCCGGCCCGGCGAACGGAACACGTTGGTGCCGTCCACATAGAGACTCGCACCGTCGTCGTGCATGATCGTGCGCGAGAATCCCGTCGACGAAGTGTAGAGGCCGCTGATGGCGAAATAGCTCGCGAAGCGATTGCCTTCCACGCTCATCTGCTGGCCGAGGAACGTGGCTTCGTCGACCGCGCCGGTGAAGCCGGTAATGCTGCCGCCGTCGAGGAAGTCGCCGTAGGTATTGAAGTTGGACGACGTCGCCCAGTTGAGGCCGGCGGCATCGGTATTGAAATCGAACGAGGCCAGCGGCGTGGCGCTGGGCTGCGGGATGTCTGCCGAGTCAGCGTTGAAGATGCTGCCGGCGCCGCCATCCGCCTCGCCGTTCCAGACGGTGACGTGATACACCTCGGCCGACGCGCACGTGGCGAACAGGGCAAGGCAGGCAGCGGCGACAATTGTGGACTTCATGGCTTTCGATCGATTCGCGTGCGGTATAGGCACATGCCCCTATCAAAGCAGCATCCGAGCCATCTCCAATAATCGCATTCAATACAACAACTTACGTGATCCGACAGACGGTCGAGGCGCGGGGTCTGTAAGATAACTCGACACCCCGGCGGCCTTGCTGGAGCGCAAAAACCGCCGGAAGGATCGCTGCCTCAATTGTTGATCACCATGATGTTGTAGCTTTCACCCGCGCCAAACGTGGTGTCGCTATTGTGCAGGAACCAGCCATTGCCGCTGGCGGAGCCCCCGGCGCAGGTGGTTCCGGCCTGGTAGACGACGGACACCGGCTTGGTGGCGCCACCGCTCACCTGCTGCGCGAACAGCAGCAGGCCGGACAGGTTGGCCGTCGCGCTGAAGGTCTGCGGGTTCTCGATGCGCGTGAAATGGGCGTCGGCGCAGATGTTGGCTGCGGCCGTCTGGTGGATGAACGCGAACGTGTCGGTGTTGAGGCCCGCGCCGCGCGCACGCACGCCCCCGCTGACGATGTCGACGGCATTGGTGCCTTGCGCCAGGCGCACGTCCGTGCCGCCGCCGCCCACCGCCCGGATCGCCGCGCCAATGGTGCCCGACTCCTCGACGTCGAGCAGGCCGCCATCCAAATTGAAGTTACCCAGGATGCTGAAGTAATCGCTGGTGTTGGCCGTGTCCGCCTGCGCGTAGTAGCCGTTGACGTCGATCGCCAGGTTCGCGGGCGTGCTGCGCACCTGGATCTGGAAGCTGCCGGCGGCATTGACGCCGCTCACCGTGGTCGCGCTGTTCCAGAGGCCGGCCTGGATCACCATCAACACGGTCTTGCCGAGCGTCAGGCCGCTGGCGATGACCTCGACGTCGCCCGATGCCGGCGTCGGCAGCGTGGTCACCGCGAGCGACACGCCGATCACGCGATTCGATCCGGCCGGAATGCCGCAATTGCCTGCGGCCTGATAGTCACGGTGCTCACCGGCCGCGAACGCGGGACCGCCGAATACCGGATTGAACGCGCCGCGTGTGTCGACCAGCCGACAGGGCGCCACAGGAATGAAGGTCGCCAGCGTGCGCGCAATCCCTGCCTTCGTGCTCATGCCCACTCCGGCGTTCATGCCGATGTTCGGGCCGAATGTACCGTCGGAGCTGAACGCGCCTTGCGGTGCCTGGAAGAATTGCGGCGCGACCCAGTTCACCAGCGGCGGGTTCATCGCGGCCCGTGTCGCAGCGGTCATGGTGTGATCCTCGGTCACCATGGCAAGCGGCGCGGCGGCGGCCGAGGATGCCAACGCGACGACCAGGCCTGCGGCTGAAAGATTGCGAACGAGCGTGTTGTGCATGGCGATATCCGTTGATGTCAATGTCGGAATGGAACAGTGCTCGCACCGCAGCGTGCGGCATCTTGCGTGTACTCTCGCCGACGGTGATGACTTGATCGCGTGCGGCGCGCCATTGCGCAGGGTCGAGTTCCGCGGATTATAGGTCAGTAACTTTGGGCGCGAGCAATGTAGTTGTGCAATCGGATGCAATCGATCGATCAGCGGCGTTTGTAGCGCACGCGCGATGGAATCGGCGGTGTAAAACGCGGCGACATGCGCGCAAGATGCAACACCTTGTCCACTACGGCAACAACACCCTGCGTTCGCGCGCAGAAACCGTTCACACGGCGCTGCCGCCGCGGCAATCGCGGCGAAGCGGCATCGAGGTAATGGGGTGGCTGATGGGACTCGAACCCACGACAACCGGAATCACAATCCGGGACTCTACCAACTGAGCTACAGCCACCATTGATCGCGGCGGGCGTCGTTCGTTGCCGCGCCGGACAAACGCTTATTCTAGCCGACTCGGGCGTGCGAACGGTCGTGCGACCACGCGTCGACATCATGAAGTGGCGCGCCCGACAGGACTCGAACCTGTTACCCCCGGCTTAGAAGGCCGGTGCTCTGTCCGGATGAGCTACGGGCGCCTTGCGGCCGGGGCCCCGACACGATCGCGCGGAGGATCGCGAAGCCGCAGCGCCCTGTTCGCGCCGATTGCGTCACGCGCCCGATGGTGCGGGGCATCTTAGCACGCGCATTGCGCATTGCCGACACGCGCGGCGGCACGTCATCGGCAGCTTTCACGGCGCGGACGGCGATAAATGCGGAGGCGGGGCGACGACGAGCGTCGACAGCAGCTGCCGCGTTCTGGCGAGCATTCGCTGCGCACGCTCCAGCGCCGGCATCGTCCGTGCCAGTTCGTGCATCGGGATTTCGAGGCTCAACGCGAGGTCGTGCGGCACGGCGCGCAGGATGCCGGCGAGGTCCAGCCCGCCGTCGCCCGGCATCAGTCGCTCCGCGCGCGCCTGGTGCAGCAAGCCTTCGACGTCGGCCGGTCGCCGCGCCGGCGCGTCGCAAAGCTGCATGTAGCGCAGCCGCGCGCGCGGCACGCCGCCGATCTCGCGCGCGTCGCTGCCGCCACGATCGAAATGGATGGGATCGATCAACACTCCGCCGTTGTCGCATCCGGCGTTGCCCACGATCCGCGCGCCCTGCGCGAAATTCCGGCAATCGGTCCATGGCATCGGCTCGAGGTTGGCGCCGATGCCATATCGCTGCGCGAGTTCGCAGAACGCGGCGAACGACGCAGTCAGTCGCGGTTCATCGGGATCGTTGCCTGCAACCAGCGCCTCGCGCGCGCCAAGACGCGCACCCGTTGCCAGCGCAGGCTCGTAGTCGGCGACGCGTGTCTGCGGAAGCAGGCGGAAGATCTCGATGTCGAGACAACGCAAGCCGGTATCGCGCAACCGCCGTGCCGTCTCGCGCACGAGCGGCGTGTCGCCCACCATTGCGTGCCGGACTTCCGTCGGCGTCGCCGGGATCAGCCGCAGGCCGATGTGATCGTAACCGGCGTCGATGGCGCACGTCACCATGTCCGGCGGCGCGAGCTCGAGCACGCTGAGGGCGGCGAGGCCGATGGGATGGTTCATGGCGTCAATCGCGTGCCGGAACGCGCCGCACTTCGAGCCGCGCGCCTTTCTGACGACCGGGCGCCTCATCCAGCAGGGTCGCGGATTTTCCCTTCAGGTAGCGATCGAAGAAGGCGAGCGTGTAGGCATTGGTTTCGGCAAAGCCCTGATAGGGATCGATCGGACCTGCAAGTCCGATCCAGCGAACGATCGGCGACCAAAGGGGCGCGTCGGTCCAGTTGACGTGGTACATCCCGTTCATGGTGACGTAATACGCGTCGGCGCGGTTGTGATCGAACAGGGCGCGCTGGCTGCCGATGGTATGCGTGATCTCGGACTCGGGCCACCCACCGGCTTTGCGGCGCTCGTCGCGCATGACGTCGGCGTCACGGCCGATGATCATGACCGGCTGCGCGAGCCCATCGCGCGCGACGGCCGCCGTCTTTCCGGCATCGACGGCGACGCAGGCGCGAAACCTCCGGTCGCGATAGCACGCTTCAGGCGCGACGTAACCGCCCAGCGACATGCCGAACGCGCCGGCGCGGCCGGTGTCGACGTGGCCGGCGAGGACGGGGTCGCCGTGATCGAGGATTTCCATCCGGCCGAGGACGAAGCGCAGGTCATCCGCGAGGAACGGGATCACCCCACCCGGGAGCGCGACGCCATTCAGCGTCGGTGACGCGGCCGGTCCCTGCGACAGCGCGATCGGCATGTATCGATCGAACACCGGCTTGTCGATGGCGCGGATGATGCGTCCGTCGGCGAGCTGCGTCGCCGCCGCGGTTCCGGGCTGGTCGAGGCCGACGACGACGTAGCCGTGCGACACGAGCTCCTCGATCCAGAACAGGCTCGCATCGCGAAAGACCAGCAGACCCGCCGCGTTGACGAGGACGGGAAAGCGCCCTTCCGCGGCGGGTGCATCCTCGAGTGCGTGCGTCGGCGCGTGCCGGACGTTGCGCAGCAGGAAGGCAGGCAGATGAAGTCGCCTGGCGAGCACGCGAAGGGGTTCGCCCGAGTCGAGGTAGCGTCGCGGCGCGCCCTGCCCGGTTGCCGGATACCAGACCTGCGCCACGAGCTCGCGACGATCGCCGGCGTCGGCCGTAAACGGCTCGGGGCGTGCCGGATCGGTCCAGGCGTAGACCCGGGTGCCGATGCCGTACGAGCCGGTCGGCCGCGGGAAGCGCGGCGTGGGAAAGATCACCACCCACAAGGCGGCGCCCACGGTCAGGACCGCAAGCACCGCGAGGACGATCATCCGGGCCGCAGAGTTCATCGCAACTCGGGAACCTCTTCAGGATCCATGGCTCCCACTTTTCAGGTCCCTCGAGTGATTGTTGGCCGGCTGTCGAAATACGGACCGCTTCGGCGTCGACCCGGTTCCGTCTCGAAGGGTACCGGCACGCCGGGTCACGGACCACCAGCGCACGTCGCACGCAGATGCGAAGCGTGGATCTCTGCGAGAACGGGGTCTCTGCACACCAAGGACACAGGCTCAGTGCGTATTTTCGTCAGCGGAGCGACCGGCGTCATCGGCCGGCGGGTTGTTCCCATGCTGTTGGCACAGGGACACGCCGTCACCGCCATTGCGCACCAATCGCCTGCGCCGTCGGAGATCGCCGGTGCCACGTTCGTGCCGGTCGATCTCTTCGACGTCGACGCGCTCAAGCGGGCTGTGGCCGGTCACGACGCGATCGTCAATCTCGCGACCCACATGCCGTCTGCGGCATGGAAGATGGTGTTTCGCTCTGCCTGGCGCCTGAATGATCGGCTCAGGCGCGAAGGGGTCGCGAACGTGGTCGACGCGGCGCTCCACTGCGAAATCGGCACGCTCGTGCAGGAATCCTTCGCCCTCGCGTATCCGGATCGCGGAAACCACTGGATCGACGAGCGCACGCCGCTCGAACCGGCCGAGTACAACAGGACCGTGGTCGATGCGGAACATGCGGTGGCGCGATTCTGCGCCAGCGGCGGCAAAGGCGTGGTCCTGCGATTTGCGGCGTTCTACGGCCCGGACGCGATGCAGGTCAGGAGCTACATCAGCAGCCTGCGCGTCGGCTGGGCAGCGTTGCCCGGCGGACGCGATCGGTACATCTCCTCGGTCGCGCATGACGACGCGGCAACCGCGGTCGTCGCGGCGTTGAACGCTCCGCCGGGTGCGTACACGGTGGCCGACGACGAGCCGGTCCTGCGCGAAGTCTATTTCGGATCGCTGGCGCGCGACCTCGGCCTCCCTCCGCCGCGATTCCTGCCGGGTTGGGCCACGCCGCTCTTCGGATCCGTCGGCGAAGCCATAGCGCGATCGCTTCGGCTGTCCAACCGCAAGCTGCGCGACGCCACCGGTTGGGCGCCGCGCTTTGCGAGCGTCCGCGACGGGTGGCCACCGATGCTGGCGCAAATGGGCGACGCTTAGCTGATGCGACGGATCATGGAGGCCGTCATCTACCGGGCCACCCGCATGAACGCGACGACTCGGCAGATCAGCGGCGAGTGGATTGCGCACATCACGCAGGCGGCAGGCCAGCCGGCTTGATCATCGAGCGCGCACGGTAGGTTCATTCGCGTATTGCGCGCGGCCGAATGGCCACGGGAATCGGGTCGGGGTGAGAGGATTTGAACCTCCGACATCTTGCTCCCAAAGCAAGCGCGCTACCGGGCTGCGCCACACCCCGAAGCGTCGGATTATGCCAGTGCGCTCATGGATGGCCGCCCCGGCGCCACAGGCGCGCAGCGCGATGCGGCGTTCACATCGAGTGCAACGCAATCGCGGCGGCGAATCCTATAATCGGCGCAACTCGCGCTCGCCATCGCGGCGCTTGACCCCCGCCGAAAGGATCTCATGAATTCGCCCGTGGATGTCGCCGTCGTGGTCGGCAGCCTGCGCAAGGAATCGTTCAGCCGCAAGATGGCGCACGCACTCGCCGCGATCGCGCCGCCGGCGCTCAAGCTGGAGATCGTCGAGATCGGCGGCCTGCCCCTGTTCAACCAGGATGAGGAGGCGAATCCTCCACCCGCCTCGGCGGCGTTCAAGGCGCGCATCCAGAAGGCCGGGGCGGTGCTGTTCGTCACGCCGGAATACAACCGCTCGGTGCCGGGTGTGCTGAAGAATGCGATCGACGTCGCGTCGCGGCCCTATGGCAAGAGTGCGTGGGATGGCAAGCCGGCCGCGGTGATGAGCCTCTCGCCCGGCGCCATCGGCGCGTTCGGCGCCAACCACCACCTGCGCCAGTCGCTGGTGTTCCTCAACATGCCGACACTGCAGCAGCCGGAGGCCTACATCGGACAGGCGGCGACGCTGTTCGATGCCGGCGGCAAGTTCGCTTCCGAGCAGACCCGCGAATTCGCCGCCAAATTTCTCGATGCGTTCGCGGCGTGGATCGAGCGCTGCCGGCAATAGTCAGCGCGCGAACTTGCGGATCACCGCGAGCGCTTCGTCGATCGCACGCTCGCCCTCGCCCGACTTCACCGCGTGCTGCACGCAGCCGTGCAGGTGATGCTCGAGGAGCTGCAGCGCCAGCGCATCCAGCGCCGCTTGCACGGCGGCCACCTGCGTCAGGATGTCGATGCAATAGCGGTCGTCGTCGATCATCCGCCCGATGCCGCGCACCTGGCCCTCGATGCGATGGATGCGACGCGCAAGCGCCGCCGCGTCGTCGCGTGCGACGAGGGGATGCGTCGGCATCTTGCGGTTTCGCACGCGCGAACGCGCAACAGCGGCAGGGGCAGGCGTGGCAGCACGCGGAGCCGCGCTCACCTTCGCCCTAGGCGCCGATGGCATAGCCCGCGCCTTCCACCGCTGCGGCGAGCACGCCACGGTCGGCGATCGCCGGATCGAACTCGACGTGCGCGCGCGGCGGCACGAGCGTCACCGTGACGCCGGCGACGCCGGGAACCGCTTGCAGAACGCGCGTCACGCTGCCCACGCAGCCATTGCAGCTCATGCCGCCGATCACCAGTTCGATGGTTTGCATCAGGTCTCCTCGTCGGGATTGGGGCGGCGCGCGCCGCTCGGCGCGAACCTTCGCAGCAGCAACGCATTGGCGACCACCGACAGCGAGCTCGCGGCCATCGCCGCCCCGGCGATCATCGGGTCGAGCAGGCCGAACGCGGCGAGCGGGATGCCCAGCACGTTGTAGCCGAAGGCGAACGCGAGGTTCTGCCGGACCTTGGCGAGCGTCGCGCGCGCGAGCTCGATCGCGTCGGCGACGGCGTCCAGGTCGTCGCGCACGATCGTGATGTCGGCGGCCGCGCCGGCGATGTCGGATCCCGACGCCATCGCCAGCCCGACGTCCGCCGCGGCCAGCGCCGCGGCGTCATTGATACCGTCGCCGACCATCGCCACGATTTCGCCGGACGCCCGCATTGCGGCAATGGCCTCGACCTTCTGCGACGGCGACAGCGCCGCGCGCACGTCGTCGATGCCGGCCGACGCCGCCACCGCACGCGCCGTCGCGGCGTGGTCGCCGGTGAGCATCGTCACGCCGATGCCCGCCGCCCGAAGGCGCGCCACGGCGGACGGCGCGGATGCGCGCAACGGATCGGCGAGCGCAAAGGCGGCGAGCGGGATATCGCCGATGGCCGCGACCACCGTGGTGCGGCCGTCCGCCTGCCACCGCGCGAGCGCCGCGCGATCGTCGCCGTGCAGAGCGAGGCTGCCGACCGACGCACCGAGCGTGGCGATGCGGCCATCGGCGAGCGTCGCCTGCACGCCGTGGCCGGGAACGTCCTGCGCGCCGGCGATGCGCGCGAGCCCGACCTGCCGCGCGTCCAGGTGTGCGGCGATCGCCCGCGACAGCGGATGCGTCGACGCGGCGGCGAGGGCGGCAGCGATCGGCAACGCGAAACCCGCGTCGATACCCGCAGCGACAAGCCGGTCGACCACGTCGGCGCGACCCTCGGTCAGCGTGCCGGTCTTGTCGAAAGCCACGCGCGTGACCGCCGCGCCGCCCTGCAAGGCGGCCGCGTCGCGCACGAGGATGCCGAGCTGTGCGGCACGGCCGGTAGCGACGACGATGGCCGTCGGCGTGGCGAGGCCGAGCGCGCAGGGGCAGGCGATCACCAGTACGGAGACGCTCGCGACGAGCGCGCGCGGCAGGTCGCTGGCGACGAGCCACGTCGCGGCGAACGTCACGAGTGCGATGGCCAGCACCGCCGGCACGAAGATCGCCGACACGCGATCGGCCAGCGCCTGCACCGGGGCGCGCGAACCCTGGGCCGTGGCCACGAGGCGGATGATCGCGGCGAGGCGCGTCGCCGCGCCGACACCCGTCGCCTCGCAAGTCAGCAGCCCCTGTGCGTTCTGCGTGCCGGCGAATACGCGGTCGCCGGCATGCTTGTCCACCGGCATGCTCTCGCCGGTGAGCATGCTCTCGTCGACGCCGGACGTGCCGTCGCACACGACGCCGTCGACGGCAATCGTGTCGCCGGCGCGCACGATGAACGTGTCGCCCGCGACGACTTCCTCCACCGGTACGTCGCGGGTCACGCCGTCGCGCACGATGCGCGCCGTCTTCGGCACGAGACGCACCAGCGCTTCCAGCGCGGCGGACGTGCGCGACTTCGAGCGCGCCTCGACGAGCTTTCCCAACAGCACCAGCGTGATCACCGTCGCGGCACTCTCGAAATACACATGCAGGTGGTCGAGGCCGAGCGCCATGACCGCAACGCTGTACAGATAGGCGATGGTGGTGCCGAGTGCGATCAGCGCGTCCATGTTGGCCGCACCGCCGCGCAACGCATGCCACGCACCGATGTAGAAGCGGCGCCCGGACCAGAATTGCACCGGTGTCGCCAGCAGCCATTGCCACGCGCGCGGGACGGCGTCGCCATGCACCCCACCCTGCCAGGGCAGCATGAGCACCAGCAGCGGCGCCGTCAGCAGCGCGGCGACGCCGAAATCGCGGCGCAGGCGCTGCCGTTCGCCGGCCCTGCGTGCGGCGTCGCGCACGCGGTCGGCCACGGGATCGGCGCGCAGCGCCGCGCCATAGCCGGCGCGGCCGATCGCCGCGATCACCGCGGCGGCGTCCGCCGCGCCGTCGAAGGCGACGCTGGCGGTCTCGGTGGCGAGATTGACGTGCGCGCGCACGCCCGGCAGACGGTCGACCACGCGCTCGATGCGCTGCGCGCACGCCGCGCAAGTCATGCCGGTGACGGTGAATTCGAGGCGCGCGGTTGCCGCCGGCGCCGCATGCCCAGCCACCGGCGATGCGCTGTCCATGCCCCACATATATACCCCGCCGGGGTATATATCAAGTGCCCGTCGTGTCGCCGGCTACAGCTTGACGCGACCGCGCAGCACGTCGCTGAACATGACGAAGTCGGCGGCGAGGCTGTACAGCGGATGGCGAAACGTCGCCGGCCGGTTGCGCTCGTAGAAGAAGTGTCCGATCCACGCGAAGCCGTAGCCCACCAGCGGCGCGGCAACCAGCCAGCGCGCGTCCCGCGTGACCGCGGCGGCGATCAGCGCTGCCAGGGTCGCCAGCGTGCCCGCCACGTGCAGCCTGCGGCACACCGGGTTGGCGTGCTCCCCCAGGTAGAACGGATAGAACTCGGCGAACGTCGCGAAACGCCGCACCGCCGCTCACTCGCGCTTCAGCTGCGGGAACAGGATGACGTCGCGGATCGAGGCGGCGTCGGTCAGCAGCATCACCAGGCGGTCGATGCCGATGCCTTCGCCCGCGGTCGGCGGCAGTCCGTATTCGAGCGCGCGCACATAGTCGGCATCGTAGTGCATTGCCTCCTCGTCGCCCGCGTCCTTGGCCGACACCTGCGCGGCGAAGCGCGCCGCCTGGTCCTCAGGATCGTTGAGCTCGGAAAAGCCGTTGGCGATCTCGCGCCGCGTGATGAAGAGCTCGAAGCGGTCGGTGACCGCGGGATCGGCATCGCTCGCGCGCGCGAGCGGCGACACGTCGGTGGGGTGCGCGACGATGAACGTCGGCTGCACCAGCTTCTCCTCGGTGGTCGCCTCGAACAGCTTCAGCTGCAAAACGCCGAGCCCGTCGCTCGCCCGCACGTCGGCGCCGATCCGTCGCAGCGAGTCGCGCAGGAAATCCGGGCGCGCGAGGTCGGCCAGTGCATAGCCGTCGTTGTAGCGGTGGATCGCCTCCGCCATGGTCAGCCGGTCGAACGGGCGGCCGAGCTCGATCGTCTCGCCCTGGTAGGTCACCGTCGTCGCGCCGAGCACCTTCTGCGCGACGCCGCGAATCAGCTCCTCGGTGAGGTCCATCAGGTAACGATAGTCGCGGTAGGCCTCGTAGAACTCGAGCATCGTGAACTCGGGATTGTGGCGCGTCGAGATGCCCTCGTTGCGGAAGTTGCGGTTGATCTCGAACACGCGCTCGAGGCCGCCGACGACCAGCCGCTTGAGATACAGCTCCGGCGCGATCCGCAGGTACAGCTCGGTGTCGAGCGCATTGTGGTGCGTGACGAACGGCCGTGCCGCGGCGCCGCCGGGGATCGGGTGCATCATCGGCGTCTCGACCTCAAGGTAGCCGCGGGCGACGAAGAATTCGCGGATCGCCTGCACGATCTGCGAGCGCCGCACGAACACCTCGCGCGACGCCGGATTGGTGACGAGGTCGAGGTAGCGCTGCCGGTACTTCTGCTCCTGGTCGGCGAGACCGTGGAACTTCTCCGGCAGCGGCCGCAGCGCCTTGGCGAGCAGCCGCACGCCATCGCAGCGCACGGAGAGCTCGCCCGCCTTGGTCTTGAACAGCGTGCCCGTGGCGGCGACGATGTCGCCCAGATCCCAGTGCTTGAACGCGTCGAGGGTCTGCGCGCCGACGCCGTCGAGCGTCACGTAGAGCTGGATGCGCCCGGACATGTCCTGCAGCGTGGCGAAGCAGGCCTTGCCCATCACGCGTTTCAGCATCATGCGGCCCGCCACGGCCACCTTGTGCGCACGCGGTTCCAGCGTCTCGTTGTCGAGCGCATCGAAGGACGCATGCAGCTCGCCGGCGAGCGCGTCGCGGCGGAAATCGTTCGGATAGGCGTGCCCCTGCCGGCGCAGCTCCGCGAGCTTGGCACGGCGCTCGGCGAATACGGGGCCGTCGTCCGCCACCGTTGGCGCGGGCCTTTCATGCTCGTTCATCGCTCGCCTCCCCGGCGTGCCTGGCGTCGCTGCCGCGACCGGTGATTCATGCGTCGGTGCCGGTGCGCGGCAATCGCCGCCGCGCCTGCGCCGCGGCGACGATCGCGGCGGGCGTCACATCGCGATAATCGGCGATCGCGGTGATCACGTGCGGACCGGACAGCGCCTCGGCGCTCGCGCCGGTGGTCACCGCCACCGCCAGCATCCCCGCGCGGCGGGCCGCCTCGATGCCGAGCGGCGCGTCCTCGAACACGATGCAATCGGCCGGCGCCACGCCGAGGCGGCGCGCGGCGGCGACGAAGATGTCGGGTGCGGGCTTGCCGTGCGCCACCTCGTGGCCGCCGACGACGGCGCCGAAAAAGTCCTCCATGCCGAGGTGCGACATCGCGAACGCGATATTGGCGGCGTCGCCGGCGGTGCCGCAGGCGAGCGCGAGGCCGTCGGCACGCGCCGCCCGCGCGAACGCCGCGAATCCGGGCACCTCGCGGAACTCCGCGCCGAATCGCGTGCGGTACAGCGCTTCCTTCTCGTCGACGAGTGCGCGCGCCCGGGCGTCGTCCATCGGCCCCATCAGCTCGCGCATCGCCTCGGCGCCGGTGCGGCCCGCCGTGCGCGCGAAGAAGCCGCCGAAGTCGACGTCCAGCGCGTGCCGCGCGAAGAAGTCCTGCCAGGACGCGTGGTGCGCGGGCATCGAATCGATGATCGTGCCGTCGATGTCGAACACGAAGGCGGTCATTGCACGCCCTGCTTCAGGCTGGCGGCGATGAAGTCGTCGAGCTCGCCGTCGAGGATGGCCTGCGTGTTGCCGACCTCGTAGTTGGTGCGCAGGTCCTTGATGCGCGACTGGTCCAGAACGTAGCTGCGGATCTGGTGGCCCCAGCCGATGTCCGTCTTGGCATCCTCGAGCTTCTGCTGCTCGTCCTGGCGCTTGCGCATCTCGAACTCGTAGAGCTTGGCCTTGAGCATGGCCATCGCCTCGGCGCGGTTGCGATGCTGCGAGCGGTCGTTCTGGCACTGCACGACGATATTGGTCGGCAGGTGCGTGATGCGCACGGCGGAATCGGTCTTGTTGATGTGCTGGCCGCCGGCGCCCGACGCGCGGAACGTGTCGATGCGGATGTCGGCGGGATTGATCTCGACCTCCACCGAATCGTCGATCTCGGGGTACACGAACACGCTGGCGAACGACGTATGGCGCCGCGCGTTGGAGTCGTACGGGCTCTTGCGCACCAGGCGATGCACGCCGGTCTCGGTGCGCAGAAAGCCGAATGCGTAGTCGCCGGTCGCCTTGATCGACGCGCTCTTGATGCCCGCGACTTCGCCCGGCGACTCCTCGAGCACCTCGACCCCGAACCCCTTGCGCTCGCAATAGCGCAGGTACATGCGCAGCAGCATCGACGCCCAGTCCTGGGCCTCGGTGCCGCCGCTGCCGGCCTGGATGTCGAGGAAGCAGTTGTTGGCATCGAGGGGGTTGGCGAACATACGCCTGAATTCCAGCCCGTCGACGGTGCGCGCGACCGGCTCGAGATCGGCGGCGACGGCCGTCATCGTGGCGTCGTCGGCGTCGTCGCGCGCGAGCTCGAACAGCTCGCCGCTGTCGTCGATCTGCCGCGACAAGTCAGTCAGCGTGACGACCACGTCGTCGAGCGCCTTCTTCTCCTTGCCCAGCGCCTGTGCCCGCTCCGGGTTGTCCCAGATGCGCGGATCCTCGAGCTCGCGCGCCACTTCCTCGCGTCGCGCCGCCTTCACATCGAAGTCAAAGATACCTCCGCAGCTCGGCCGTGCGGTTGCGCAGGTCGGCGAGCGTGGCGGCGATGCGGTTGATGCTTTCGGCTTCCATGAGCGATGGCGGACGGGTCGGTGGTTGACCGTCGATTATACGGTGTGCGGCCACCGCCCGTCCGGGTTGCAACGGTCGCGTCGCGCGCCGGCCATCACATGCGCCGGCGTAGAATTCCGCGCATCGGCAGCCTCATCCTGCATGGAGCGAACATGCCCACGTTCTTCATCAACAAGAACCGCGTCGACATCAGCAAGGACGTGCATTCCGACACGCCGCTGTTGTGGATCCTGCGCGACCAGCTCAACCTCACCGGCACCAAATACGGCTGCGGCCTCGCGCTGTGCGGCGCGTGCACGGTATACGTCGAGGGCAAGCCGGTGCGCGCCTGCCAGACGCCGCTGTCGTCGCTCAAGCAGGGCGCCGACATCACGACGATCGAGGGCCTCAAGACCCGCGAATCGCAGGCGGTGCAGGCGGCGTGGACCCGGCTCGACGTGCCGCAATGCGGTTATTGCCAGTCCGGCCAGGTGATGTCCGCCACGGCGCTGCTCGCGAAGAACAAGCGCCCCACGGACGCCGACATCGATGCCGCGATGAGCGGCAACATCTGTCGCTGCGCGACCTACGTGCGCATCCGCGCCGCCATCCACGAAGCGGCGAAGAGCCTCGCCTGAAGGAGCCGCCATGAATCCGATGCGACTGTTCGTCCCGATCCCCGCCGCCGGCATCGACGCTGCGCGCAGCGCAGGCACCCTGGGCGCAGATGCCGACGCCGGCGTCACGCGCCGCGTGTTCCTCAAGGTGATCGCGGGCGCGGGTCTGACGCTCGCCGTGTATACCGGCCGCGCCGCCGCGCAGGCTGCGGCGGGCCAGAGCGCCGACCCTGGCGCATTCGTGCGCATCGGCAATGACGACACCGTCACCGTCGTCGTCAAGCACCTGGAGATGGGCCAGGGCACGTTCACCGGCCTGCCGACGCTGGTCGCCGAGGAGCTCGACGCCGCGTGGTCGCAGATCCGCGCCGAAGCGGCGCCCGCCGACGCAAGCCGCTACAACAATCTCTCATGGGGACCCGCGCAGGGCACTGGCGGCTCGTCGTCGCTCGCCAACTCGTTCATCCAGTACCGCCAGGCCGGGGCCGCGGCGCGGGCGATGCTGGTCGCCGCGGCGGCCCAGCGCTGGAACGTCGATGCCAAGTCGGTGAGCGTGAAGAACGGCGTCGTCACGGGCCCCGGCGGCAAGCACGCGACGTTCGGCGAGCTCGCGAGCGCGGCGGCCAAGCAGGCGGTGCCGGCGGACGTCAAGCTCAAGGATCCCGCCGATTTCGTCTACATCGGCAAGGCGGTCCCGCGCACCGACAGCGCGGCGAAGTCGAATGGCACCGCGATGTTCACGCAGGACGTCAAGCTGCCGGGCATGCTCACCGCCGTCGTCCAGCATCCGCCGCGATTCGGCGCGCGCGTGAAGAGCTTCGATTCGGACGATGTGTCCGGCGTGCCGGGCGTGCGCTACGTCATCGAGGTGCCCAATGGCGTCGCGGTGGTGGCCACGAGCTTCTGGGCGGCGAAGAAGGGGCGTGACGCGCTCAAGGTCGAATGGGACCCGGCGTCGGGCTTCAAGGGCTCGACATCCGAGATCTTCGACGAGTACAGGAGCCTCGCCAAGACGCCCGGCAAGCCGGTGCGCAACGATGGCGACGTCGCCAAGGCGCTCGCTGCAGGCACGAAGCGCATCGATGCCGAATACGTGTTCCCGTACCTCGCGCACGCGGCGATGGAGCCGCTCAATTGCGTGGTCAAGCTGTCCGCCGACCGTTGCGAGATCTGGAACGGCGAGCAGTTCCACACCGGCGACCAGTTCGCGGTCGCGCAGTTGCTCGGCCTCAAACCCGAGCAGGTGATCATCCATCAGGTATTCGCGGGCGGCAGCTTCGGCCGGCGTGCGAGCTCGACGTCGGACTACGTGCTCGAGGCCGCGTCGATCGCCAAGGGCATCGCCAAGTCGGGCAAGCGCGACATCCCGGTCAAGCTCGTGTGGGCGCGCGAGGACGACATGACGGGTGGCTATTACCGTCCGGCGTACCTGCACACCATGAGCGCCGCGCTCGACGCCAAGGGCGACGTCGTGGCGTGGCAGCACCGGATCGTCGGCCAGTCGATCACCGAAGGCACGTCCGTGGCGGCGATGACCACCAAGGACGGCATCGACCAGACGAGCGTCGAAGGCGCGTCGAACCTGCCGTACGCGATCGCCAATCTCGCAGTGGATCTGCACACGCCGTCGATCGGCGTCCCGGTCCTATGGTGGCGCTCGGTCGGCTCGACGCATACCGCGTATTCCACCGAGACGATGATCGACGAGCTCGCGGTGACGGCGGGCAAGGATCCGGTCGAGTTCCGCAAGGCGCTGCTCGCCGGCAAGCCGCGGCACCTGGGCGTGCTCACGCTCGCTGCGCAACAGGCAGGATGGGCCCAGCCGCTCGCGCCCGGCAAGCCCGGCGAGAAGCGCGGCCGCGGCGTCGCGGTGCACGAGTCGTTCAACACGTACGTCGCGGAAGTCGCCGAAGTCACCATCGACGCCGGCAACAACCTCAAGGTCGATCGCGTCGTCTGCGCCGTCGACTGCGGCGTGGCGGTCAACCCTGACGTCGTCCGCGCGCAGATGGAAGGCGGCATCGGCTTCGCGCTGGCCGCCGCGCTGCATGGCGAGATCACGCTCAAGGACGGCGGCGCCGAGCAAACCAATTTCCACCAGTACCAGGTGCTGCGGATCAACGAGATGCCGAAGGTGGACGTGCACATCGTGGCGTCCGCCGACGAGCCTTCCGGCGTCGGCGAGCCCGGCGTGCCGCCTCTGGCCCCGGCCGTGGCCAACGCCATCGCGGCGGCCACCGGCAAGCGCCTGCGCACGCTGCCGTTCCGGCTCGCCTGAGCCGTTGCCGGCGCCCGCGCCGCCTTGCCGCGGCGCGCGCGCCGGACTGCCGGGGCGCCAAGCCGCTTCGCCGGCGCGGATGCCTCCCCGGGTGCCGACGCTGGCCCGTGACTTGCTTAAGTGCAGGCTCGACCCGCCGATGCGCGGGTAGAGTGCGGGGCGGCGCCAACCGGCCGGCGCGCGCTGTCGCAGGCCGTCACTATTGAGGACGCCGGAGGGAACCCAAGATGCGCAAGTTCATCGCCGCGCTGGGCGCGGCTGTCGCGCTCATCGCTTCGTCGGCGCACGCCGAACCGGGCATCACCGCCACCACGATCGTGCTCGGCCAGTCCGCGGCGCTCACCGGGCCGGCGATGGAGCTCGGCAACGAGATGCGCGCCGGCGCGCTGCTCTACTTCGACTTCGTCAACCAGCGCGGCGGCATCAATGGCCGCACGATCGACCTGCATACGCTCGACGACGGCTACGAGCCCGATCGCGCGGTCGCCAACACCAAGCGCTTCGTCGACAAGGACGAGGCGTTCGCGCTGTTCGGCTACATCGGCACGCCGACCACGCTGGCCTCGATGCCGGTGTTCACGCAGGCGCGCGTGCCGCTGCTCGGACCTTTCACCGGCGCCGAGGCGTTCCGCAAGCCGTTGAACCGCTACATCTTCAACGTGCGCGCCAGCTATTTCCAGGAAACCGAGGACCTGGTCGAGCTGCTGGCCAAGCTCAACCTCACGCGCATCGCCGTGTTCTACCAGAACGATGCCTACGGCAAGGCCGGCCTCGAAGGCGTCGACCGCGCGATGAAGAAACGCAAGCTGGAGATCGTGGCCACCGGCACCGTCGAGCGCAACTCGAGCGACGTCACCGCCGCGGTCGCCGCGATCGGCAAGGCCAATCCGCAGGCGGTGATCCAGATCAGCGCGTACAAGTCGTGCGCGGCCTTCATCAAGGCGATGAAGGGCGCCGGCGCGTTTCCGCAATACATGAACGTGTCGTTCGTCGGCGCCAAGGCGCTGGCGCAGGAGCTCGGCAAGGACGGCCGTGGCGTCGGCATTTCGCAGGTCGTGCCTTTTCCGTGGAATGCCGGCATGCCGGTGGTGCGCGACTACCAGAAGCTGTTCCTCGCCAAGAACGGCAAGGAGGCGTATTCGTTCACGAGCCTCGAGGGCTTCATCGCTGCCAAGGTGATGGTCGAGGGCCTGCGCCGCGCCGGACGCGACCTCACGCGTGAACGGCTCGTCGCCGCCCTCGAGAGCATGAGCGACTACGATGTCGGCGGCTTCGCCGTCACCTATTCACCGACCGATCACACCGGCTCGCGCTTCGTCGAGCTGACTGCGATCGGCAAGGACGGCGTGTTCGTGCGCTAACATGCGCATCGATGCACACCCCGCAGGATTTCACCCCGGCGCGTCGCCACGACGGCGCGCTGCCCGACGACACGCTCGTCTTCGCCTATAGCGGCACGCATTTCGTGTGGCGCGGGACCGACGCCGCGCCGGCGATTCCCACGCTCGCGGACCTGCGCCACGCCGGCGTCGACGGCGCCTGGCACTACATGGGCGCGCTCGGCGGCCGACCCTGCGTCGCGATGACGCTCGCCGAGGGCATGGCCGTGCCCGACGGCTTCACCGGCAGCGGGCTGCGCTCGCTGTTCTTCCGCATCCCCGAGACGCTGCTCGCCCTGGCGGGACGCGCATCGCAGATCGTCGAATGGGACCGCACGCACCGCTTCTGCGGCCGCTGCGCGACGCCGACGCGCGACAAGAGCGGCGAACATGCGAAGGAGTGCCCGCGCTGCGGGCTGACCGCGTGGCCGCGCGTGTCACCGGCGATGATGGCGCTCGTCACCCGCGGCCGCGAGCTCCTGCTCGCGCGCTCGCGGCGGTTCGCCGCGACCTCGATGTGGAGCGCGCTGGCGGGCTTCGTCGAGGCCGGCGAGACGGTCGAGGACTGCGTCGCGCGCGAGGTGCGCGAGGAAGTCGGCGTCGAGGTCGCCGACCTGCGCTATTTCGGCAGCCAGTCGTGGCCGTTTCCGCATTCGCTGATGATCGCGTTCACCGCGTGCTATGCCGGCGGCGACATCCGCCTCGACGACGACGAGATCGTCGAGGCGCGCTGGTTCGCTGCCGACGCCCTGCCGACGATCCCGCCCGGCGTCTCCATCGCGCGCCGGCTGATCGACGCCACGGCGGCTCGCCTCGCCGCCAACTGAACGCGCGCGCGGTGCCAACCGCGCGCGGCTTGCTAGAATCAGGGGTTCCCGTTTCGTCACGTCGAACGATGCGACGCCCGTCGATGCCCGTGCCCCGCGCCCTGCTGCTGGCGATCACTCTCGCGGTGATGCTGCCCCGCCACGCCCTCGCGCAGGCCAACGAGCCGCCGCCGCCGCTGCCGCCCGAGTATTCGCAGGCGTCGCGCAGTGCGTTCGCCGCCGGCATGAAGGAGGCGCGCGCGCTGCTCGCGCAGAAGCAGTATGAAGCGGCGATCACCCGCCTCGATGCGCTGACGCGCGACCGGCCGCGCGAGCCGCAGGCGCGTTTCCTCAAGGGCGTCGCCCTCACCGCGCTCGGCCGCGACGATGAAGCCACCCGGCAGTTCGAGTCGCTGACCACCGACTTTCCGGAGTTGCCCGAGCCACACAACAACCTCGCGGCGCTGTACGCGAAGAAGGGCGATCTCGCGCTCGCGCGGCGCGAGCTCGAGCTCGCGATCGCCGCCGATCCCGACTACGGCATCGCCAACGAGAACCTGGGCGACGTCTACGTGCGGCTCGCCGCGCAGCAGTACGAGCGTGCGCGCGCGCTGGCCAAGAACAGCAAGACGCTGCCGCTGAAGCTGAAGCTCGTGCGCGACGTGCTCACCACGACGCCGGCTGACGCCACTGCCGCGACGCCGCCCGCAGCGGGCGCTGCCAGCAGCGCGGCGACGCCCGGTGCGGAGCCGCCGCCGCGCGTCACGGCGCCGGGTTCCGGGCCGTCCGCCGACACCAACACCCACGCCGCCACGAAGGAGAAGTCCCCATGAGTCATCGCATCGCCACGCTCGCGTTCGCCGCGATCGCGTCGCTCGCCGCCGCCGGTATCGCCACGGCGGCCAACCCGCAGGTCGAGCTCGACACCACCCAGGGCAAGATTCGCATCGAGGTCTATCCGGAAGCGGCGCCGAAGACGGTCGCCAATTTCCTGCAGTATGTGAAGGACGGTTTCTACAGCGGCACGCAGTTCCATCGCGTGATCCCCGGCTTCATGGTGCAGGGCGGCGGCATGTCCGCCGATTTCAAGGAAAAGCCCACGCGACCCCCGGTGCCGATCGAATCCGAGCAGTCGGTCAAGGCCGGCCTGTCCAACGGTGTCGGCAGCGTGTCGATGGCGCGCACCAGCGATCCCAACTCGGCGACCGCGCAGTTCTTCATCAACGTCGCCGACAACAAGCGACTGGACTTCCAGTCGGCCGACGCCCGCGGCTATGGCTATACGGTGTTCGGCAAGGTGGTCGACGGCATGGACGTCGTCAACAAGATCGCCGCCGCGCCCACCGGGCCCGGCGGCCCGTTCCCGCGCGACGTGCCGCAGCAGCGGGTCGTCATCAACGCGGCGAAGGTGATCACGCCATGAGCGAAGCACCAAAGGACAGGGTCAGGCTCGCCACCAACCACGGCGACATCGTGATCGAGCTCGATCGCGACAAGGCGCCGGTCACCGTCGGCAACTTCCTGCAGTACGTGAAGGACGGCCACTACGACAACACGCTGTTCCACCGCGTGATCGACGGCTTCATGATCCAGGGCGGCGGCATGGAGCCGGGCATGCGCCAGAAGCCCACGCGCGCGACGATCGCGCACGAGGGCGCCAACGGCCTCAAGAACCGCAAGTACACGCTGGCGATGGCGCGCACCTCCGATCCCCATTCGGCGTCGAGCCAGTTCTTCATCAACGTCGCCGACAACGACTTCCTCGACTTCAAGTCGCCCGGCGGCCAGGGCTGGGGCTATTGCGTGTTCGGCAAGGTGGTCGAAGGCGCCGACGTCGTCGACGAGATCCGCGGCGTCGCCACCGGCCGCAGCGGCATGCACGAGAACGTTCCCACCGACGACGTGATCGTCGAGCGCGCCGAAGTGGTGAGCGCTTGACCCGGGCGCCGGCGCCGCGGCGCGCCCTGCGCGGGCGCCGCTGAATCCCGATGCCGGCCGCCGACACGCCCACGCTGTTCGTGTCGGACCTGCACCTGGCGCCCGCGCGCCCGGCGCCGCTGGCGGCATTTCACCGGTTCGCCGCCGGGCCCGCGCGCGGCGCCGCGGCGGTCTACGTGCTGGGCGACCTGTTCGACTGGTGGATCGGCGACGAGCAACTGGGCGAGCCCTTCGCGCGCGATGTCGCGCGGTCGCTGCGCGCCATCGCCGATGCCGGCGTGCCGCTGTACGTCGCGCGCGGCAATCGCGACTTCCTGCTCGGCGAGCGCTTCGCGCGCGAGGCGGGTGCGCAAATGCTTCCCGAGCAGCAGGTCATCGGCGTCGACGGCGAGCGCGTCCTCGTCACGCATGGCGACGAGCTGTGCATCGACGACGTCGAATACCAGGCGTATCGCGCCCGCATCCGCAGCCCGCGCTCGATGGCGCGCCTGCTGGCGCTGCCGCCGGTCGCGCGCCGCGGTATCGCCTGGTGGCTGCGGCGGCGCAGCCGCAGCGCCACGGCGCTGAAGCCCGAATCGATCACCGATGTCGCCGCCACGGCGGTCGCCGACGCGTTTCGTGCGCACGACGTGCGGCGGCTGATCCACGGTCACACGCATCGGCCGGCGCGCCACCATTCGCGGGTCGACGATGTCGCCCGCGAGCGCATCGTGCTCGCCGACTGGCATGATCGCGGCCACGTGCTGGAGCTGCGGCGCGGCGAGCCCGTGAGCTACGACGTCGACGCCTGAGCGATGACCGCGCCGCCCTGCTCCGCACTGCCCGCCTACTCCGCCACGACGTCGTGACGCCCGAATTCCTGTCATCCGCCTGGTGGTCGGCGCTGGCGTCGATCATCGTCATCGACCTCGTGCTCGCCGGCGACAACGCGATCGTCATCGGCCTCGCCGCGCGCAACGTGCCACGCGAGCGCCAGCGCATCGTCGTCCTGTGGGGAACCGCCGGCGCCATCGGCGTGCGCATACTGCTCACGCTGGTGGTGGTGTGGCTGCTCAGGATTCCGGGCTTCCTGGTCGCCGGGGGCGCGGCGCTGTGCTACATCGCGTGGAAGCTCACGCGCGGCGGCGACCCCGGACATGCCGTCGAGGCCCGCACTTCCGTGCGCGGCGCCATCCGCACGATCGTCATCGCCGACGCGGTGATGGGCGTGGACAACGTGCTGGCGGTGGGGGGTGCCGCGCATGGCAGCCTGTGGCTCGTCGTCATCGGCCTCGCGATCTCGGTGCCGATCGTGGTCTGGGGTTCGACGCTGGTGCTGAAGTGGGTCGACCGCTTCCCGCAGATCCTGTGGCTCGGCGCCGCGGTGCTCGGATGGACGGCAGCGAAGATGATCGCCAGCGAGCCGCTGACGGCGCCTTACTTCGACGCGATGCCGTGGCTGCGCACGCTGCTGTTCCTGGTGGTGGTGGGCGCGCTGATCGCGGTGCCCGTGTGGCGCGCCCTGTCGTCCGACACCCGTGCGCAATCGCTCGCGCTCGGCGCGATGCTCGGGTGGGTGACGCTGTTCGGACTCATCGAGCGCGAGCTGGGGCTGGCGTTCGACCCCATCGACGATTGGCAATGGGACCTCGAGATGATTGATCTCGCGCGCTGGATCGGGTGGATCCCGCTCGTGCTTCTCGTCCACCGCGGAGCAGCGCCCCGCACGCGCAAGCGTTCATAGCGCCTGCGCGTTCATGCATCCCGCCCGCGTCGCCGGGAACGGGCCGCTCAGCCCAGCGCCTGCGCGAAATCGCCAATGAGGTCGTCGGCGTCCTCGATGCCGACCGACACGCGCACGAGACCGTCGGCGATGCCCATTTCGGCGCGGCGTGCGGCACCCATCTCGTAGAAGATCGTCTGCGCCACGGGAATCGCCAGCGTGCGGTTGTCGCCGAGGTTGGACGACAACACGACCACCGCGAGGCGGTCGAGCATCGCGAAGCAGTCGACGGACGCGTCGAGCTCGAACGACAAAAGACCGCCCGCGGCGCGGAACAGCCTGGCCGCGAGCGCGTGCTGCGCGTGCGACGCGAGGCCGGGGTAGTGCACGGCGCGCACGCGCGGATGCGCTTCGAGAAAGCGCGCCAGCGCGAACGCATTCGCGCACTGGCGGTCCAGCCGCAGCGCCAGCGTCTCCGCGCCTACTGCAATGTGGTGCGCGGCTTCCGCGCCCAGCGTCGCGCCGAAGTCGCGCAGGCCCTTCTTGCGCAGCTGCATCGTTCCCCACCGCGCCGGAACCTGCTTGCGGTAGTTCGCGTCGATGTTGGGAAAGCGCGTCCAGTCGAACAGGCCGGTATCCGTGACGGCGCCGCCGAGGGCGTTGCCATGACCGCCGATGTACTTGGTCAGCGCATTGACGACGAGGCCGGCGCCGACATCGCGCGGGCGGAACAGCCACGGCGAGGTCATCGTGTTGTCGACGACGTAGAGGATGCCGCGCGCACGGCATACTTCGCCAATGGCGGCCAGGTCGGCGACCTGCGTGCGCGGGTTGGCGATCGTCTCCACGAACACGATCCGCGTGCGCGCGGTGATCGCCGATTCGACGTTGCGCGCATCGGTGGCATCGACGAACGTGACCGCGGTGCCATGGTCGGCCAGCGTGCCGAGCATGCTGTTGGTGTTGCCGAAAACGTAATGCGACGACACCACGTGGTCGTCGGCCTTGAGGAGCGCGACGAGAATGGCGCCGATCGCCGCCATGCCGGTGGCGAAGCAGACGGTGGCGATGCCGCCCTCCATCGCCGATACCTTCGCCTCCAGCGCCGCGGTGGTGGGATTGCCCTGGCGGCCGTACGCGTAGCCCTGTGCGGTGCCCTGGAACACCGCGGCGAGGTCGGCGGCCTTGCGGTAGCCGTAGGCCACGGACAGATGCAACGGCTTGTGCAGCGCGCCGTGCTCGATCGGATCGTCGCGATCGGCATGCAGGATCTGCGTGGTGAAGCCGCGCTTGGGCGGAGTACTGGTCATCGCAATCGCCACCAACAAAAAACCCGTCCGGATTGCCGCCGAACGGGTTTCGTGTGCCCCGCCTGGTATGTCCAGGCTGGAGCGAACCTCGCTTTAGCGGTATTTATCATGCGCCCGCAAGCTGAAGCTTCAAATCGGCGCACTCGCAGCATACCGCCGATCCCGCATGCGGGTCAATCGCCGGGAGGCCGCGCGCCTCGACTCGCGCGCTACTCGGTCAGCTCGCGCTGCCGCGGCTCGTCGTCCTCGGCCTCCGCCTCGCCGCGCGCGGCATCGCGATCGCCGGCGAGCTGCGCCAGGTAATCGGGCGTGACGTCACCGGTCACGTAGACGCCGTCGAAGCACGACGCGTCGAAGCGGCCGAGCCGCGGATTGGTCTTGCGCACCGCGCGCTTCAGCGCCTCGAGGTCCTGATAGACGAGCAGGTCGGCGCCGATCTCCTGCGCGACCTCCGCCTCGTTGCGCCCATTGGCGACGAGCTCGCTCGGCGTCGGCATGTCGATGCCGTAGACGTTGGCGAAGCGCACCGGCGGCGCGGCCGACGCGAAGTACACCTTGCGCGCACCCGCTTCGCGCGCCATCGTCACGATCTCGCGCGAGGTCGTGCCGCGCACGATCGAGTCGTCGACCAGCAGCACCACCTTGTCCTTGAACTCCATGCCGATCGGGGAGAGCTTCTGGCGCACGCTTTTCTTGCGCATCGCCTGGCCGGGCATGATGAACGTGCGGCCGATATACCGATTCTTGACGAAGCCTTCGCGGTACGTGAGGCCGAGGCGGTTGGCGAGCTCCAGCGCCGACGGACGGCTCGAATCGGGGATCGGGATCACCACGTCGATGTCGCGCGCCGCATCGATGCCCGAAACCTTGTCGGCGAGCCCCGCGCCCATGTTGAGCCGCGATTCGTACACCGATGTGCCGTCCATCACGCTGTCGGGGCGCGCGAGATAGACGTACTCGAAGATGCACGGCACGAGCTCGGGGTGGTCGGCGCATTGGCGCGCATGCATGTCGCCCGCGTAGTCGATGAAGATCGCCTCGCCGGGCGCGACGTCGCGCACGATCTCGAAGCCGAGCGACGACAGCGCCACCGATTCGCTGGCCGCCATCCACTCGGCGCCGGCGAGCGTCTCGCTGCGCCCGAGGATCAGCGGACGGATACCGTAGGGATCGCGGAACACCAGCATGCCGTAGCCTGCGATCATCGCCACGATCGCGTAGGCGCCGCGGCAGCGCCGGTGCACGCCGGCGACGGCGCGGAAGATGGCGTCCGGATCGAGGCGGTGGTGCTGCGCGGCGCGCTCGAGCTCGAGCGCCAGCACGTTGAGCAGCACCTCGCTGTCGCTGTTGGTGTTGACGTGGCGGAAGTCGAGCTGGAACAGCTCGCGCTTGAGCGCCTCGCTGTTGGTGAGGTTGCCGTTGTGGGCGAGCGTGACGCCGAACGGCGAGTTCACGTAGAACGGCTGCGACTCGAGCTCGGAGAACGCGTTGCCGGCGGTCGGATACCGGCAGTGCGCGATGCCGGCGCTGCCGCGCAGGTCGCGCATGTTGCGGGTGCGGAACACGTCGCGCACGTAGCCCGGCCCCTTGTACATGTGGAACACCGGGCCCTCGCTCGTGGCGATGCCGGCGGCATCCTGCCCGCGGTGCTGCAGCAGCAGGAGCCCGTCGTAGAGCATCTGGTTGACGGGCCCGTGCGAGACGACGCCGACGATTCCGCACATGGCGATTCCTAGGTTGCGCGCGGCGTGGCTTTCGCCGCCGGAACGACGGGTGGCGCGCTCGGATGCAGCACGCCGTCGAGATAGTCCGCCCACGGCGGCGGCAGTGACTGGCGCACCATCGCCGCGCCGACGAGAAGGCGCGGCACCAGCGCCGAGCGCGTGAACCACGCCTCGCGCGCCATCGCGGTGGACGCGAACAGGAGGACGATGATCATCGCGATCAGCACGCCGCGCACCACGCCGAACACGCCGCCGAGAAGGCGGTCGAGCAATCCCAAACCTATGGCCCGCGCGCCCGATTTCAAGAGGGTGCCGAGCCATGCGCCGAGGATCAGCACGACGACGAGGATCAGCACGAACGCCACCACGTAGCGCACGTGCGCGACGCCCAGCATGTCGGCCGGAAACCAGCGGCCGACGACGCCGGCGAAGAGGATCGCCGCGCCGAGACCGACGATCCAGGCGGCCAGCGAGAAGATCTCCTTGATGATGCCGTGGATCAGCGCGAGCAGCGCCGAGCCGACGATGACCGCGCCCAGCACGAGATCGAAGCCGGTCATGACGAGCGCGCCGCGACGATGCCGTTCTGGCCCTCGCGCTTCAGCTGGTCGCGCGCGGTATTCGCCTCGTCGCGCGTGGTGTAAGGGCCGACGCGCACGCGCCACAGCGTGCCGTGCGATGTCGTCACCGGCTCGGTGAACGCCGGATGTCCGGATTTCTTGAGCCGGGCGGCGAGCGCATTCGCGCCCTTGTCGTCGGCAAAGGCGGCCAACTGCACGACGAAGCCGCCGCCGGCCACCGGCTTCGGCGTCGCCGTCGTCTTGGCGACCGGCTCCGCGGCGGCCTTCGGCGGCGGCGTTGCCGTCGGTTTCGTCGCCGGTGCATCGGACGCAGGCGCAGGCGTTGCACTCGGTGGAGTGTTGGCGTCGCGGGTCGCCGGCGCGGCACTTTGGGGAGCGGGCGGTGTGCCGGCGGTGCCGGGTTCGGCGCTGCTGGCGGGCGGCGTGGCGATGACGCCCGGCGCCACCGGTGCCGCTGCCGGCGCGGGCTTCGCCGGCGCGGCCTTGTCGCCGCCGCCCGGCGAATTGATGCGATTGACGAACTTGCCCTGGTCGACGGAGGGAATGCGCACCGCGACATCGTCGCCGAGCGGCCGCTCATCGGATTCGAGCAGCATCGGCACGAACACGGCGGCGGCCAGCGCGAGCACCACCGCGCCCACCAGGCGTCGCCGCGCCTTCCGCTTCAGTTCGTCGAGATTGGCGTCGGCGGTGGGCGGCATGAAGTCAGGTCGCTTGAGTGACGGCACGCGCGGCGAGGACCGCGGCCACGGTGACGAAGGAGCCGAAGACGACGATTCTATCAGCCTCGGTCGCCGTGTCGCGGGCCCTCGCGAACGCCGCGGCGACGTCGTCGCTGGCCTCGACCGCGGCGGCGTCGATGCCGGCAGCCGCCATGCGCTCGCGCAACCGCGCGGCCGACTGTCCGCGCGCACCGCTGGTCGAGGCGACGAACCAGCGGTCGATGCGCGGCGCAACCGCGCGCACGATGCCCTCGACATCCTTGTCGGCGAGCGCCGCGAACACCGCGTACGTGCGCGGATGAAAGCCCATCTCGCCGAGCGTGGCCGCCAGCGTCGCCGCGGCCTGCGGATTGTGCGCAACGTCGAGCACGACGAGCGGGCGTCCCGCCAGCACCTGGAAGCGTGCCGGCCATTCCACGCGCACCAGGCCATCGCGCACGGCACCCGCCGCCACCGGCAGGCGCGCATGCAAGAGGTCGATGACGGCGAGCGCGGTGGCGGCATTGGCGAGCTGGAACGTGCCCCGCAAGGCCGGCACCGGCAGCCCGTAGCGCTGGCCACCGGGGCCGCGAAAGCGCCATTGCGTGCGCTCGTCGGTGTAGTCGTATTCGTGGCCGAGCCGCACCAGCCTCGCGCCGATCGCCGCGGCGTGCGCGACGACGCTCGCCGGGATGTCGCGCTCGCCGATCACCGCCGCGCGCCCGGCGCGGAAGATGCCCGCCTTTTCGTAACCGATGGCCTCGCGCGTGGTGCCGAGGAAGTCGGTGTGGTCGATGCCCACCCGCGTCAGCACGCCGATGTCGGCGTCGATCGCGTTGACCGCGTCGAGGCGGCCGCCCAGTCCTACTTCGAGCACCAGCGCATCGAGCCGTTGTTGCGCGAAATGCACGAATGCGGCCAGCGTGCCGAACTCGAAGTACGTCAGCGGTGTGTCGCCGCGCACGCTTTCCACGGCGTCGAATGCCGCGCACAGCGCGGCGTCGGATGCCTCGATTCCATCGACGACCACGCGCTCGTTGTAGCGCAGGATGTGTGGCGACGTGTACAGACCCGCGCGATAGCCGGCGGCGCGCAGGATCGCCGCCAGCAGCGCCGCGGTCGAGCCCTTGCCGTTGGTGCCGGCGATGGTGACGACAGGGCACGCGAAGGCGATGTCCAGGCGGGCGAGCACCTCGTGCACGCGCTCGAGGCCGAGCGCGATCGCCTGCGGGTGCAGCGTCTCGAGGTAGGCGAGCCAGCCCTGCAGCGAATCGGGCCGCGCCGGCGCCGCCGCCATCGTCAGGCGGCGGGCGCCACCTGGCGCGTCAGCAGTGCCAGCGTGCGCGCGAGCTCGTTCTTCAGCTCGCGGCGATCGACGATCATGTCGATGGCGCCCTTGTCGCGCAGGAATTCGGCGCGCTGGAAACCCTCCGGCAGCTTTTCGCGCACCGTCTGCTCGATCACGCGCGGACCGGCGAACCCGATCAGCGCACCGGGCTCGGCGATCACGACGTCGGCGACGAACGCGAACGACGCCGATACGCCGCCCATCGTCGGGTCGGTGAGGATGGAAATGTACGGCAGCTGGGCGTGTGTCAGCTCCTGCAGCACGGCCGTGGTCTTCGCCATCTGGAACAGCGAACTGACGCCTTCCTGCATGCGGGCGCCGCCCGACGCCGCGATGCTTACGAACGGCACGCGGTTCTCGTACGCGACGCGCACGCCGCGCACGAAGCGCTCGCCGACCACCGATCCCATCGAGCCGCCCATGAACTCGAATTCGAACGCGGCAATGACCAGCGGCAGGCTCTTGACGCTGCCCTGCATCACCACCAACGCATCGGTCTCGCCGGTCTCCTCGAGCGCGGCGGACAGGCGCTCCGGATACTTCTTGTGGTCCTTGAACTTGAGGCTGTCGATCGGCACCACCTCGGATCCGATCTCGTAGCGGCCATCGGGATCGAGCAGCATGTCGAGCCGCTCGCGCGCGGCGATGCGCCCGTGGTGATTGCATTTCGGGCAGACGAAGAGGTTCTTCTCGAGGTCGGTGCGATAGAGGGTCGCCTCGCAGGCCGGACACTTGACCCACAGCCCTTCGGGCATCGCCTGCTTGCGTCCGCCCGGCGAGCTCTTGATCCGCGGCGGAAGCAGTTTTTGCAGCCAGCTCATCGCGAGGTTCTCCCTGGAAGCGCTACGCCGCGTGCTTGCGCACGGCGTCCAGCGCGTGGCGGATGCCGGCGAGCCATGTCGCCGCGCGCGCGACCGCGCCTGCCGGCGGTCCCTCTTCCATCTCCTGGATCAGCCGCGAGCCGATCACCACCGCGTCGGCGTGCGCGGCGATCGCCTGCGCGGTGGCCGCGTCGCGGATGCCGAAACCGACGCCGACCGGAATGCGCAGGTGGCGCCGGATCGCGGCGAGATGCGCACCGACGTCGGCGGCATCGAGATTCGCCGCGCCGGTGACGCCCTTCAGCGATACGTAGTATGCGTAGCCGCGCGCCTTGCCGGCGATCGCCATGATGCGCGCCTCCGGCGTGGTCGGCGCGATGAGGAAGATCGGCGCGATGCCGGCGTCGCGCAGCTGCGGCTCGAGCGCGTCCATCTCCTCGGGCGGGCAATCGACGACGATCACGCCGTCCACCCCGGCGTCCTTCGCGCGTGCGACGAATGCAGGGACGCCCATCGCTTCGAGCGGATTGAGGTAGCCCATCAGCACCAGCGGCGTCGCGGCGTCGCGCTGGCGGAACTGCCGCGCGACCTCGAGCACGTCGCCGAGGCTGACATGCTGCGCGAGCGCGCGCTCGGACGCGCGCTGGATCACCGGCCCGTCGGCCATCGGATCGGAAAACGGCACGCCGAGTTCGATGACGTCCGCGCCGGCCTCGACCAGCGCGTGCAGCAGCGTGCGCGTGACGGCGAGCGACGGGTCGCCGGTGGTCACGTACGGGACGAGGGCGGTGCGTCCCGCGGCGGCGAGCGCCGCCATCCGCCGCTCGATGCGGTTGGCGAGCGCCATCAGGGCGTCGCCGTGCGCGCGAAATCGAGGCCGCTTCGCGTCGCCACGGTGTTCATGTCCTTGTCGCCGCGGCCGGAAAGGCACACGAGGAGGATGCGCTCGGGCGACAGCGTCGGCGCCAGTTGCGTGGCGTACGCGAGCGCGTGCGCCGACTCGAGCGCCGGAATGATGCCTTCGATCCGGCAGCAGGCATGGAACGCGGCGAGCGCCTCGTCGTCGGTGACGCTGACGTAGCGCGCGCGGCCGCTGTCCTTGAGGTACGCGTGCTCGGGTCCCACCCCGGGGTAGTCGAGCCCCGCCGAGATCGAGTGCGTGCCGAGGATCTGGCCATCGGCGTCCTGCAGCAGATACGTGCGGTTGCCGTGCAGCACGCCGGGCCGGCCGGCCGTGAGCGACGCCGAATGGCGGCCGGTGGCGATGCCCTCGCCCGCCGCCTCGACGCCGATCAGCTCGACGCCGGTCCTGTCGATGTAGGGATGGAAGATGCCCATCGCGTTGCTGCCGCCGCCGACGCAGGCGATCACGGCGTCGGGATCGCGGCCGGCGTCGCGCGGCATCTGCGCGAGGCACTCGCGGCCGATGATGCTCTGGAAATCGCGCACCATCATCGGATACGGATGCGGGCCGGCGACGGTGCCGATGATGTAGTACGTCGAATCGACATTGGTCACCCAGTCGCGCATCGCCTCGTTGAGCGCGTCCTTGAGTGTCCTGGTGCCCGACGTCACGGGCACCACCGTCGCGCCGAGGAGCTTCATGCGGAACACGTTCTGCGCCTGGCGCTCGATGTCCTCGGCGCCCATGTACACCACGCATTCCATGCCGAAGCGCGCGGCGACCGTCGCGGTGGCGACGCCGTGCTGGCCGGCGCCGGTCTCGGCGATCACGCGCTTCTTGCCGAGGCGGCGCGCGAGCAGCGCCTGGCCCATGCAGTTGTTGATCTTGTGCGCGCCGGTGTGGTTGAGGTCCTCGCGCTTGAGCCAGATCTGCGCGCCGCCGAGCTCCTGCGACCAGCGTTTCGCGTGATAGACGGGCGACGGACGGCCGACGTAGTGCGCGAGCTCGTCCTCCAGCTCGGCGACGAAATGCGGATCGCCGCGAAAGCGCGTGTAACCGGCGTCGAGCTCGGCCAGCGCGCTCATCAGCGTCTCGGCGACGAACACGCCGCCGTATGCGCCGAAATGCCCGCGCGCATCCGGCAGGTTGTAGCGAAGCTCAGCCTTCAATTCGGTCATCTGCATGGCGCACCGCCTCGATGAATGCGTCGATCCGCGCGGCATCCTTGAGGCCGCGACGCGGCTTGCCCGCCGCGTCCAGCGCCTCGACGCCGGACGACACGTCGACGG
>DASYSP010000093.1:0-2338 GCA_036003195.1 Casimicrobiaceae bacterium | reverse complement strand
GTAGTTCCCGGTCTGGTCGTAGGTTATGTTTCCCTGCGGCGTTACCTGATTGACGTTGCTCAGATTGGCGTTGGCGATCGCGGTCGAGACATTGGTCCCGGTGGCGGCGGCGGCCGTCGCGTATGGGTTCGGCGGGTCGGGAGCCGTAGGTTTTCCTATGACACGTACTCCTTTTCATCAGTACTGCGGTTGCCCAGGTATCGGCGGATTTGGCAACCGCGGCGGTCCCATCGGTGCCGGGAAGCCGCCGCCGCTCATCGGCCCGGCTTGTGGCGTCATGCCGCCCATAGCTGGCGCGCCGGCCACGGTTGGCACGCCAGCCATGCCCGGCATGCCGGGCGGCGGCGTTGCTGCGGCCGGCGGTGCGCCGAGGGCCGGCATAGCCGGCAGCGGCGGCGCCTGCGGCGGCGGTGAGGCAATCCGCATCAGTGCCTGCGTGATCGCGTCGCGCCCATTGCCGGGAGTGTTGCCGTACGCCATCAGGCGGCCTCCTCAAGTTGCGGCGGCGGCGGCGCGCCATGGTGAAAGAACCGGCTCGCCCGCCATTCTTCTTCGGTGAGCGCGGCGTACACGCCGTCGCGGCGACGGCCGAACAGGCGGCGCAGTGTGGTGAACTCGTAGCCCAGCGCAGCCAGCTGCCGCAGCAGCCGCGCGTTCTCGGCGGGGACACGCATAATTGCCTGCTGACATTTGCAGTCGACAAACGGATAGTAGTGCATCAGCCGCAGCGTCGTGCGCGTCAGCCAGCGCGGGTCGATGGCGGCGCCGGAAATCTCGATGACGGCGGCCTCGGGGTCGTGATTGTGATACACCAGCCCGCCGATCAGCCGGCTGCCGTCAACCACACCGAGCGTCATTATTCTATCGCCGAAGCCGCGCTCGCAGTGCGGGATGTGCGCCGCCACGAACCTCGCGACTAAATCGTTCTGCCCGATCAGGTAGCGCATAGCGTCTGCTCCAGGCTCTTGCGCGCCCCCTTGCTGACGCCGACCGCCACCATGATCGGCAGCCAGCGCGAGCGCGAGTTCTGCTCGATCAGGTTTGCCATTTCGATTTCGCGCAGTGACCTCCAGATGGCGTTGTCTTTGCCCGGGTCCTCGGGGACGAATACCCGCGGCCGGTCGGACGTGCAGAAGCGGTAGACAAGCTCTTCCGACAGGACGCCGATCAGTCCGGCGATCGTACCGCGGTCGTCCAGCGGCCAGCATTTCCGGCGGAACTTGTTGGTGCCGTAGATGCTATGGAACAGCCCGGCATTGCAGATCGTGTCGCTGTTGCCCCAGAGCTTGAGCAGGGTGTGGGTACCGCGCAGGTGATCGTACAGCGAGCGTCCGCTGTGCTTGGCCCGGAGCGCGCCGGCGCGGTTGATCAGAAAGTCCTGGTGCTCCGGTCTGATCATTCGCGCTCTTCCTTGATAGTCTTAAAGGCGAGGGCAATGCGAAGCTCCGGGCACGAGCGCGACACGCCGCGGGCAACGTGCGGCATGCAGCCAGGGAATGACACCAGACGATTAGGTTTCGGATAGATCGAAGTAATGATGTCGGTCTGGTCGTCGTTGAATAGCACCGTCTCGCCGCCCCAGTCCGGTAACCAAGCCGCGTGCGGGTAGTACACCGCGGTGCGGGCGTTGGGCTTCTTGCTGTCGGTATGAATGGCGCCCTCGCCGCCGTAGGCGTGGGCATTGGCGTAGGCGCGCATCAGGGTGTGGCCGCGGAACACGCTCTGCGAGAGGTTTTGCCAAAGCTCGAACACCAGCGGCGCGTTCTTGAGTAGTTCATCGGCGCAGGCGTAGGGCTCCTCGTTGCGGGCGTTGCGGTGGCCGGCGAAATGCTTGTGCCAGAAGCTGAACAAATCGCGCTTGCGTGAACTCTTCCAGCCGAATTTCCAGCCCGGGGCCTGCAGGAACGCGAACAGCGCCGCGCGCTTGGGCTCGCGCAGCACGTTGTCGACCACGACAACCGCCGGCGCCGGCGCCGCCGCCGCCGGCCGCGACGCCGCCGCCGCCGGGAACAGCGAGAATTGCTCGTTATCGCCGCCGCTGCTGA
Source organism: Casimicrobiaceae bacterium (assembly GCA_036003195.1). Classification (GTDB taxonomy): domain Bacteria; phylum Pseudomonadota; class Gammaproteobacteria; order Burkholderiales; family Casimicrobiaceae; genus VBCG01. Next base: position 293 of record DASYSP010000093.1, on the reverse strand, counting down.
GGGTCATGGTTTACTCGTCGTCGCCGTCGTCGCCGCCGTCGTCATCGTCGCCGCCGCCGTCGCCGCCACCCTCGCCGCCACCGCCGCCGTCGCCCTCGCCGCCGCCTGCACCCTCGCCGCCGCCTGCACCCTCGCCGCCGGAGGCGTCGCCGCCGCCGGAGGCGCCGCCGGCGCCGTCGCCCTCGCCGCCATAGCCGCCCTCGCCGCCGCTGGGGCCTTCCCCGCCATAGCCGCCTTCGCCATAGCCGCCTTCGCCGTAGCCGCCGCCCGCGGGGGCGCTGTCACCGAAGCTG
>DASYSP010000092.1:0-18923 GCA_036003195.1 Casimicrobiaceae bacterium | reverse complement strand
TGGCGCTCGCGCACCTGAGCGCGATGGTGGCCGCCACCGACCTGCCGGTGAACGCCGACTTCGAAAGCGGCTTCGCGAACGACGCCGCCGGCGTCGCCGAGAGCGTGCGGCTGGCGGTGGAAACGGGTGTCGCCGGCCTGTCGATCGAGGATTCGACGGGCGACGCCGCGCATCCGCTGTTCGACATCGGCACCGCGGTCGAGCGTATCGGCGCCGCGCGCGCGGCGATCGACAAGGCCGGCGGCGACACGTTGCTCGTCGGCCGTGCCGAAGGCTATTTCGTCGGCCGCCCCGATCTCAAGGAGACCATCGCGCGCCTCGAGGCCTACGCCAACGCCGGTGCCGATTGCCTCTACGCACCGGGCCTGCGCACGCGCGAGGACATCGTCGCCGTGGTCGAAGCCGTCGCGCCGAAACCGGTCAACCTGCTCGTCGGCTGGGCCAGCGATTGGACGATGACGGAAATCGCCGCGCTCGGCGTGCGGCGCGTGAGCGTCGGCGGGGCCCTCGCGCGGTCGGCCTGGGGCGGATTCATGCGCGCCGCGCGCGCCCTTGCGGACGAGGGCCGTTTCGGCGAGTTCGCCAATGCCGCGCGCGGCGACGAGCTCAACGCGCTGTTCTCCAAGCGCTGATCCGGTCTCGGGGACGTCGCGCCGCCGATGCCCACGACGGCGCTCCTGAGGCCGTGGCGCCTCCTGCCGAGCCACGCGCTCAACGGCATAGGGGTGGCGGTCGGCATCGGACTCATCCAGGCGTTGTTCAGCGTCGCCGCGGGGGCATATCCGGCGCAGCTCGTGGTGAGCGGCGCGACGTGCGCAAGCCTCGCCGACGTGCCGAATCGCGTCGCGCGCACCGCGCAGCGTGTCGCCGTGGCGGCAGCCTTGAGTTTCGCCGCGGCGTTGACCGTGGACCTGTTGCGTCCGCATCCTCTGGCGCTGGGTATCGCCGTCGCCCTCATCGCCTTCGCCGCGATGATGGTGCTGAGCTGGGGCGCGCGGGTCGGCGCCGTGGCGTTCGCGCCGATCCTGTCGATGGTCTTCTCGATGGCCGTGCCGCCGACGGCACATCCGCTCGCGGTCGCCGGCTGGAGCGCGTGCGGCGGCGTCGCGTTTCTCGCCTGGTCGGTGATCGCCGGCGCTGCCTGCCAGCGCCGCTATCGCACGCTCGCGCTGGCGGGCGCGTTGCGCGCGGCCGCCGAACTGTTCCATGCACGCGCCCGCGTGCTGGAGGCGCGCCGCCGCAAGGACGGCGACGAGGCGCCGCTGCGCGCCTGGATCCAGGGCGAGACGCTGCTGGCCGAGCGCCTGCAGGCCGCGCGCGATTTCGTGTTTCCGGCGACGTCGAACGCGCTTTGGCACCGCGACACCGCGATCCTCCTGAGCGTGATCGAGCTGCGTGACCTGCTGCTGGCGAGCCCCCTCGACCTCGAGCTCCTCGGCAGCGACCGCACCGCGCGCGCGATCCTCGCGCAGGTGGCGGATGCATTGCACGAGATCGGCGGCCAGATCGACCAGGCGGCGGACGACATCCGTGACGGCCACGCGCGTACGGGCAAGGTTGCGAGCGTCGACTTCGCCGCGCGGCTCGCCGCCGTGCGCACGGCCGCGGACGACCCGCGCGCGCGCCTGGTGCCCGCGCTCGTGCGCCGCCAGCAGCGGATGGCCGACGAGGCAGCGCATGTGCACCGGTTGGTGCAAGGCCACGATCGCGACGTGCTGCCCCTGACCGTGGCGCAGCTGCAGCAGTTCGTGTCGCGCGAGGTGTGGGCGTGGCGCGAATTGCGCGCGCAATGGCAGCTCGATTCGCTGGTGCTGCGCCATGCGATCCGCATGGGACTGGCGCTCGGCGCGGCGTACTACATCGAGCTCGCCCTGCCGTGGGGTACGCATCCGTACTGGCTCGTTCTCAGCGTCGCGGTCGTGCTGCGCGGCACGCTTGGCGACACGCTGGCGCGGCGCAACGCCCGCGTCGCGGGCACGTTGCTCGGCTGCCTCGTCGTGGTGGCGCTCGCCGCGCTGCCGTCGCTGGATTTCCAGCGCGGCACGTATCTCGTCGCGCTCGGCGTCGCCCACGCGTTCGCCACGCAGCGCTACTGGCTGACGGCGACGGCCGCCAGCGTGATGGCGCTGCTTCAGTCGAGTCTCGTCAACGCCGCCGGCGGGTTCGCGATTGCCGAGCGGCTGGCGGACACGGTGATCGGCGCGCTGCTGGCGTGGAGCTTCAGCTATGTGTTGCCCTCATGGGAACGTCGCGGCGCGCGCCAGGTCATCGACAACATCTTTGCCAATCTCGCGAGCTATGGCGCGTATGCGCTCGACGCCAAGTCCGGCGACGCCGTGGAAGAGCGCCTGTTGCGGCGCAAGGCCTACGATTCACTGGCCTCGCTTGGCGGCGCCCTGCAGCGCAGCAGCGTCGAGCCACAGCGCGTGCGGCTGCCCGTCGCGCCGATAGCCGCCCTCCTCGACCATGGCGGCCGCCTGATGGCGCACGTGGCCGTCGTACGTGTGTTGCGCACCCAGCTCGGTGCCCGCGCCGATGCGCCCGCCGTAGCCGCGATGCTCGCGGATGCGCATGCGGCGCTGTCGGCCCGGCTCGATTTCGGGCGGCCCGCGTCACCTGTGGATCCGGGCGCGATCGCGCCGGACTCCGATCTCGTGCCCACCTACCCGCCTGCAGACGACGTCGTGCCATGGCTCGCGCGGCGCTTGCGCCTGATGCTGCACGACGCGGCGCTGATGCGCAACGCGGCGGATGTCGCGCGCCTCGCGCCTCGCCCCGGCGCGGCGCAGGTCGTCTGACCTCGGAATGCCGACGGCTTTTGCGGAGACCTACGTGCGCGACGCAGGCCGGGACGGCGGTCGACGTCGATCGGGCTCGCCTTCGTCCGTGCTCGCGGCGCGCGACGATGCGTCGTCCAGCGACTCGCCGTCGACGACGCGATCATCCTCGTCGCGCAGCAGCACATCCGCCGGCAACGTCGCGTCGCGACCGGCCGCGGCACGCTCACCGGTGCCGTTGCGATCCGAATCGCTGTCGAGATCGGCGTCGCCGATATCCGGTCCCGCCGTCGTCGCGCCTGCGCCGGTGTCGGGATCCGAGGTGTCGTCGCGCGGCGCCAGCAGGCCTTCGTCACCCGCCAGGCCGGGACCGCCCCGGATGTCGCTGCCGGTGTCCGACGAATCGCTGGGTCCCAGCGCGCCGGTGCCATGGCCCTTGCGCACGATGGGCGGCGATTGAAGTCCGTGATCAAGCGTAGTAGCCATGCCCGTTCCCCGCAAAAGTCGCCGGACTCGCCGGCCGATTCGAGAGGATCGCGCCGCGGGCGTGCCGACATCATCAGCGGAGACCCCGCCGTACTGCCGGGCGGCGGCCTACGTCGAAGTGTCTCCCTTGACCGTCGGTGACAGTCCTACAGCCCAATGGGTGCCCGTCGCATTGCCCGCCCGGACTCCGCTTCGTACTGTGACCGACGCATTCCAACATTCGAACGAAAGGGTATTCATGACGAATCGACTCGCGAGGCGGAACGCCTTGCAACGTGGCGCGGCAATGGTGCTCGTCGGCGCATTCGCGCTGGTGGGCTGCCAATCGATGAGCCCCGCCACGCCGCACGAGGAGCAGGAGCTCCTCAGCCAGGCGGAAACCACATTCAACAATTTCGCGCGTGATCCCGACATGACGTGGCTGCAGCGGCATTTCGCCAGTGCCAAGGCCATCATCATCGCGCCCAAGATCGTGAAGGCCGGCTGGATCTTCGGCGGCTCCGGCGGTCGCGCAGTGGTGTTCGCGCGCGACCCGCGCAGCGGACGCTGGATGGGGCCGGCGTTCTACAACGTCGGCGCCGCGAGCGTCGGCTTCCAGGCCGGTGTCGACGTGTCGGAAACGATCACGCTGGTGATGACCGACAAGGGCCTCAACACGCTGCTGTCGAATTCGGTCAAGCTCGGCGGTGATGCGAGCGTCGCGGCCGGGCCGGTGGGTGCCGGCGCCAACGCCGACGTCACGACCGACTTCGTCGCGTTCTCGCGTTCCAAGGGCGTCTACGGCGGCCTCAACCTCGAGGGTACGGTGATCGCGGTGGCGAACGACGTCAACCGCAACTACTACGGCTCGCCCGTGCTGCCGCCGGACATTCTCGTCACCGGACGCGCGCACAGCCACGATTCGGACCGCCTGGTGAACCTGCTCGATCGCGGCACCGGCGGGAAGATGTAAACCCCCGACGCGCGCGCAGCGTCCGCCGGCATGCATCTGTGCCGGTCGCCGCAGGTATCGCGAAGGCCCCGCTGCGGCGGGGCCTTTTTTGCGTGCATGCAAATACGCGGGAACTGCGACGCTAGAATCCGTGGCCAATGCCGCTCACGCCAGGCCCGCCATGACGACACGCAGGACAGCAGCCGATTACCCGCCGGAAGTGCTGCAGCTGTTCGACGGCTATATCCACGGCTTCCTCAGCCGGCGTGACTTCCTCGACCGCGCGACGCGTCACGCGATCGGCGGATTCACGGCAGCGGCAATGCTGGAAAGCCTGATGCCCAACTACGCGCTCGCGCAGCAGGTGGCGAAGGACGATGCGCGAATCCACACCGAGTACCTGACCTATCCGTCGCCGCAAGGCTCGGGCACGATGCGCGGGTATTTCGCACGCCCGGCGAGCGCCGCGGGCAAGCTGCCCGGCGTGCTCGTCTATCACGAGAATCGCGGGCTCAATCCGTACATCGAGGACGTCGCCCGGCGGCTGGCCGTGGAAAACTTCGTCGCCTTCGCACCCGATGCGCTGACGCCGTCCGGCGGGTACCCCGGCGACGAGGAAAAGGCGGCGCAGCTGTTTTCGCAGCTCGACCCGAAAAAGCGCACTGAAGACCTGCTGGCGGCTTACGCGTTCCTCGCGTCACGGCCCGAATGCAACGGCACGATCGGCGCCGTCGGATTCTGCTTCGGTGGAGGCATCGTCAACATGCTCGCGGTGCGCGAGCCGCACCTGGCGGCAGCCGTGCCCTTCTATGGCGAACAGCCCAACGCTGCCGACACGGCGAAGATCAAGGCGCCGCTGCTGATCCAGTACGCCGGCCTCGACCAGCGCATCGATTCCGGATGGCCGGCGTGGGAGGCCGCACTCAAGGCGAACGGCGTGCATTACCAGATGTACATGTATCCCAATACCAACCACGGCTTTCACAACGACACCACTCCGCGCTACGACGAGGCGGCGGCGAAGCTCGCGTGGTCCCGCACGATCGCCTTCTTCAACGCGAATCTGCGGCAGAAAGTGGCCACCTCGCCGGCGACGCCGGCCTGATCGTCCAGCGCAAGGCGGCTGCGGTGCGCCGGTCTGGTGGAAGCGCGCCGTCGAACCCCCGGGGACTCGGCGCCAGCTGCATGAGATGTCGCGGCGCCCGGTGGCCCGGGCGCCGCATTCCAATCTAAAAGTGCGAAAACAGGCCGATCAGGATGATGATCGGAATCGGGATGCCGATGATCCACAGCAGGATGGAACGCATTTAGAGTCTCCTCGTTCAGGCGCCGCGCAGGGCGACGGCGAGGCGGTCGCGCTGGCGTCCGCCGATCGTGGCCGCAAGGCTCGCGGCAAACGCGCCGACCAGCAGCGCAAGGAAGGTCCACAGCGCCGATTGCGCGGCGACACTGCGCGCGTGCTCGACAGCTTGCGGGGATGGCGTCGGCGGCGCCGCCGCGACGGCGGGGGCGGGCGCGGCAGCAGGCGTTGCGGTGCCCGTGCCGTCGCTCGGCGGCGCAGCGGGCGACGGTGCGGCGGCAGCTGACGCTGGCTGCGTCACTGCGTTGGTCGCCACATTCGCCACGTTGCCCGGCGCCATGCCGGTTGCGACGGCTAGCGTGCCGGCGGCGCCGGCGGCCGAACCGACCGCGGTCGTCGCGGCCGAGGTGAGAAAGCCCGCGGTGACGACCGTGGCCAGCGCCCAGACGATGAAGCCGTGCGCCGTGTCCCGGAAGTAGACCTCGTCGTCGTGCACCTGCACCCACTTGGTCCGCAGGCGCCCGGCGACGTATCCGCCGATCGACGAGGCGATCAGCTGCACCAGGATGGCGGCGACGATCGTGGAGACGCCGAGCATCGTGCTCGACGTATTGGCGACCCACGGCGAGACGGTCGTCAGCTTGAGGCCCACGCAAAGGATCAGCAGCACCAGCGCGAGCGCGGCGGAAACGACCGCGCCGGCAATCACTGCGCTCCAGCTGATGCTCGATTGCGAAGATTCGTTCGCGGATTCGGCGACGACGCGCGTCGTCGCCTCCACCGGCGTGGTGTGGGTTTGACGCAATTCCGTACGCATGTCCATGACAGCCTCCAAGGGCGTTCGATATCGCGCCACGATAGGCAGCCCGGACCGTCTGCGCACTCGGCGGCGTCCGATTGTGGCGTCGGCCGCCACCGACGACAGGTAGGCGGCGCCACCCATTCGCCCCATCGTCGCGGCGACGGAAGCGCGGCGTGGCTTATGATGGCCGCCACGCCACGTTGCCGTCGTCCCATGTCCGCTGCCTCGCCTCGCATCCTCGCCGTCGGCGCCGCCCTGTTCCTGTTCGGATGCGGCGGCGGCGGCGGCTCGGGCGACAACACGGCGCCTCCGCCGGCCGCCTTCTTCGATCCCGTCACCTATTCGAGCGGCCCGGCCAGCGCGCTTGCGAGCGCCGCCGAGCTCAGCGCGACCAGCAAGCACACGCTGGCGATCGACGGCACCACCTACGCGTACACGGCGACCGCCGGCCACCTCACCGCCAGCAATCCCGCGACGGGCGCCGCCGAAGCGTCCTTCTTCTACGTCGCCTATACGCTCGACGGCGCCAATCCGGGCACGCGGCCGGTGACGTTCTTCTACAACGGCGGCCCAGGCTCGGCCACCGCGTGGCTGCATCTCGGCTCGTTCGGGCCGAAGCGGCTGGTCACCGGCAACCCCTCAACCGCGAATCCGGCGCCGTTCCCGCTGGTCGACAACGCGCAAAGCCTGCTCGACACGTCGGACCTGGTGTTCGTGGATGCGGTCGGCACCGGCTTCTCCGAGGCGATCGCACCCAATACCAACACCACGTTCTGGGGCGTCGATGCCGATGCCGCGGTGTTCCGCGATTTCGTGATGCGCTATCTCGCGGCCAACCACCGCGACGCGTCGCCGAAGTTCCTGTTCGGCGAGTCGTACGGCACGACGCGCAGCGCGGTGCTGGCGAACGTCCTCGAGATGGCGGGCGTCGATCTCGCCGGCGTGGTGCTGCAGTCGTCGATCCTCAACTACAACACCAACTGCGGCGTGGTGCCGGCGTTCAATTGCGAAGGCTACATGCCGTCATACGCGGCGACCGGCGCGTGGTACGGCCTCGACAATCCGAACCCGGCCCCGGCCGACGTTCCCGCATTCCTGGCGGGGGTGCGCACGTTCGCCCACACGCGCTATTCGCCCGCCGTGGCGGCGAACATTTCCACCGGCGTACCCGCGCCCGCCGACGTCCTCGACACGCTCGTCGCCGACACCGGGCTCGCGCGGTCGATCTGGCAGACGCAGCTCAACATGCACGCGAGTCCGTTCAACGTGCTCCTCATTCCGGGGACGGTGCTCGGGTTCTACGACACGCGCGTGTCGGCGCCGGCGGGCAGTCCGCTGGCCGCGGGCGGCGATCCCTCGAGCACCTTCTACAACGGTGGGTTCGCGAGCGCCGTCCCGAGCTACCTCGCGTCCCTCGGCTACACGACGCCGTCGACGTACGTGCTCCTCGGCAACGCGATCAACTTCTGGACCTACCGCCATGCAGGGCTGGCGCTGCCCGACGTCGTTCCCGACATCGCGGCGGCGATGCTGCAGAACCCCGACCTGCGGGTGCTGTCGCTCAACGGCTACCACGACATCGTCACCCCCTTCTTCCAGACGGAGCTCGACCTCGCGCGCCTCGGCGCCAGCGACCATATCGCAACGAAGTTCTACTTCGGCGGTCACATGACCTACCTCGACGACACGTCGCAGGCACAGGAGAAGGCGGATCTCAAGGCGTTCTATGCCGCGGCGGTCGCGGCCGCCGCGGATGCCCAATGATCGACACGCCGATGCGAATCCACCTGCCACCCGGCCTTGCGGTACCTGCCCGCCACACGTTGCGCTTCGGCGCGTGCATGCTCGCGGCCGCGCTTGCGGCGCTCGCCGTGGCCGGCGGGGCGCGTGCCGCCGACCCGGCGCCGGCGGCGATCGAAACGCCGCATCGTGATCCGTGGGTTCCTCCCTCGGCTGTGCCGGCAGCGCCGGCTGCGCCGACCACGGGCGCACAGCTGCGCGCGGAAGCGGAGCAACGGCTCGCCGCGGCATTCGCCGCAGCCGACACCGCCCATAAAGGGACGCTGACGCGCAACGAGGCCCGTGCGGCCGGCCTGGGCTTCGTCGCCCGGCACTTCGACGAGATCGACACGACACGCACCGGCGCCGTCAGTTTCGACGACGTGTCGCGCTACCTCGCCGGCCGCGAGGCCAAGGCCGCCGCGGCCCGACGCTAGCCGCCGCTCCGGGTCGGCGTTGTCAGACGCCGCCGCCCCCGCTTCCCGAATCGCGCCTACAGTCCACTCGCCGCGTGCCCGCCATACTGGCCGGGAACCGATCGGCGCGTGCACGTTTCACCGGCAGCCTCGCCTGCCGGCGCGGCGAGGTATGCTGTCGCCGATCCCTCACGCAGACAACACCAACAAGGGGCATGCATGCATCTCATCGACGTGACGATGCTGCACGGACCGGCCGTCGGCGGCGTGTCGCGCTATCTGTCGACGAAGCGGCGCTGGCTGCAGGACAACACCCGCGTGCGCCATTCGCAGCTGATGGCGGGAAGCGCCGCCGGCCGGGGCGACGATGGCGAGTACCTGCTGCCCGGCACGCGGCTGCCGGGCTGCGGTGCGCTGCGATGGCCGCTTGACGCACCGCGCTGGATCGACACCCTCGCCGCGCTCGAGCCGGATGTCATCGAGGCCAACGACATCGGCACGGCGGCGTGGTTCTCGCTCGCCGCCGCGCGCAGGCTGGACGTCCCGCTCGTCGGCTTCGCGCACGTCGATCTCGTGCGCTTCGCGCGCGAACGGCGCGGCCCCCTCGCCGAGCGGGTGCTGATGACCTATACCCGCGCCGTCTACGAGCGCTGCGACGTCGTCGTAGCACCCAGCGAATACATGCGCGGTCGCCTCGCCAGCTGGGGGGTGCGGCGTGCGCTGGTGCGCCACCTCGGCGTCGATCCGGTGCGGTTCCATCCACGCTTTCGCGCGAACGACCTGCGCGCGCGCCTCGGCCTCGCCGACAACACGCGATTGTTGATCTACGTCGGGCGATTTTCCGCCGAGAAACGCATCGGCGTGCTGCTCGAGGCGATGCGCACGCTCGGCGCGCCCTACCATCTGCTGCTGGTCGGGGGCGGCGATGCGCCACCGCTGCCGGCCAATGTCACCCGGCTGCCTTTCGTCGCCAGCACCGCGGTGCTGGCCCGGCTCATCGCCAGCGCCGACGCCCTGGTCCATGCGGGCGACGCCGAGACCTTCGGCCTCGTCTACCTCGAGGCGATGGCGTGCGGGCGGCCGGTGGTGGCGGTCGACGGCGGTGCCGCCGCCGAGATCGTCGCCCCGGAGTGCGGGGAGCTGGCGCGACCCGGCAGCGCGGCGTCGCTCGCCGCGGCAGTCGCCGCGCTGTATGCGCGCGACATCGACGCGCTCGGCGCTTGCGCACGGCGCCGCGTCGACGACCATTTCACGCTCGACCTGTCGATGCACCGGCTGCTGACGCTTTACCGGACCGCGATGGCGGCCCCGCTGTCCAGCGTACCGGCGCTGGTGGCGACGTGAACGCGGCGGCCACGCCGGCGCCGCGCAAGCTGGCGGCGATCGTCGTGCACGACGTCGCCCCGGCGACATGGCCGCAGTGCATGCAATTGCTGGCAATGATCGATGCGCTGGGTGCACCCCCGGTCACGCTGCTCGTCGTGCCGCATTTCCACCGCGGCATCCACGCGCGCGATTCGCAGGCGTTCGTCGCCGCGCTCACTGCGCGAGTGGCGCGCGGCGACGAGCTCGCGCTGCACGGTTACTACCATGTCGATGACGGCCCGCGCCCGCGCAGCCTCCGGGCGCTGGTGGCGCGCCGTGTACTGACGCGCGGCGAGGCCGAGTTCGCTGCGATCGACGCAGGCGCCGCGCAGCAGCGCCTCGCGGATGGAATCGCGCTGTTCGACCAGGCGGCGTGGCCGCTGGCGGGGTTCGTGCCGCCGGCGTGGCAACTCAATGCCGCCGCCCGGCGCGCCGTCGACGCCGCCGGCTCGCGCATTGCGTACGTGCCCGTGCGCAGTGGCATCTATCGCCTGCCCGGCTGGCGCTTCGAGTCCACTGCCAATCTCTGCTACAGCCCCGACCGTCGCTGGCGGCGCGCACTGTCGCGCGCGTCGATCGGCTGGGAGCTGGCGCGGCACGGGCGGCGACGCTTGCTGCGGCTGTCGCTGCATCCGCTCGACGCCGGGTTTCCCGGGGTGATGGCGCACTGGCAGGCACTCATCGAGCGCGCGCTGCGCACGCGGCAGCCCGTCACCAAGCGCGAGGCCATGGTCGTCGACCCGCAACGCAACGACACGCGGTCAACCGCCGCGCACCCGCTCGCGGCATAGTCGACGCGCCATCACAGCCCCGACGGTCCCCGCGCTTGCGAGAATCGTCGGGGTTCCCGGGCGTTTACGCCACGGCTCCCGTCGTCGTGTTGCCGGTCGTCGCGTTGCCAGTCGTGGCGTTGTTGTTGGTGCGCCGCGGGAAGTTGAACGGAACGTGGTTCATCGACAGCCGCCGCAAGCCCGCGCCGAGGAATGCAATCGCGCAATCGACGTCCTCGGCACCGTAGCCTTGCGGCACCGTGCGGAAGCCGGTCTTGCCGCACCGATGCAGCAGCGCCGTGTCGAACACCTGGCGCGAATAACGGAAACCGGCATCGAGGTGAGAGGCCGAAATGCCGGGTAACGATGCCTCCAGCGCGCGCTTGAACTCGTTCAGCACGGGGCCGAAATATCGATCGTGCCACGCCGCGCCGTCCGGCGCCTCGACCAGCCGCGCCACGACGCACAGGTAATTGCGCCACATCCCGTCGTTCCCGCACTCGATGCCTTCGAAGGGCAGCCAGTAGGCACGCAGCACTTCCTCGGCGGTGAAGGCAGGCTGCGCACGCACCTGCGCCAGCGCCTCGCGCCAGGCATTGGTCAGCCGCGACGCGCGCCGTGACAGCGCCTCCTCGAACAACAATTCCTTGCTGCCGAAGTGATAGTTGACGAGCGCGACATGCACGCCCGCTTCGCCCGCAAGCGCGCGGTGCGACGGATCGCGGAAGCCGCGCTCCGAGACGAGCGTCTCGGCGGCGTCGAGCAGCCGCTCGCGCGTGGCGTCGCCACGCCGTGGCAAGGTGGTTACACGTGCGCCTTCAGGCATTTTTGTCTTCCTTGATGTCGTCACCACGTCCGCGCGCGCGGCCGATCTCCTCCGCGCGCTCCATGTCCTCGGCCTCGCGCGAATTGCGCGGCGCTGCGTCGCGCGCTTCGCGCTCGACGTCGTGGGTGGCGAGATGTCGCGCCACACCCTCGTCGTAGGCGCGGCTCGCCGCGTAATTGCCTTCGCCGAACTCGCCAGACCCCTGCTGCTGGCCCTTGGCCGAGGGTACGTTTCCGGCGTGCTGCTGGGACTTCTTCGGCGGCGGTGTGCCGGGCTCCTTGACGGGCGCCTTCGGCGCCGGCGTCGTGACGCTGGTATGACTCTGATGCTTGCGTGTCGTCATCCTGCTCTCCTCAACGATTGCGTGCCGCGGCTTCGGCAACCCAGCGTGCATGGTCGTGCAACAACAAAGGAGGCCCAATCGGCTCCGGCCGCAAACCGCTGTAGGAGGCACTGCTACAGCCGTGCAAAAACGCACCGGCTGCCGGCCCACGGGTGTCGCCTGTCGGCGACCGCGAGGCGTCGGGCCGGGCGCACGCGTCGCTGAAAAACGACGCTACTGGGTGCCGAAGATGCGGTCGCCCGCGTCGCCCAGGCCTGGCACGATGTAGCCATGGCTGTCGAGCTCACGGTCGACGGCGGCGGCGTAGATCGCGACGTCGGGGTGCGCAGCGCCCAGGTTGCGAACCCCCTCCGGCGCGGCGACGAGGCAGACGAAGCGGATCGAGCGCGGCTGCATCGCTTTCAGCCGCGTCACCGCGGCCACCGCGGAATTGCCGGTGGCCAGCATCGGATCGAGCACGATGACGTCGCGCTCTTCCATGTGCTGCGGCATCTTGAAGTAGTACTCGACCGCAACCAGCGACCCGGGATCGCGATAAAGGCCGATATGGCCGACGCGCGCCGCCGGCACCACCGTCAGGAAGCCGTCCAGCAGCCCGGTGCCGGCGCGCAGGATCGGCACGAACACGAGCTTCTTGCCATCGATCAGGGGCGCGCGCATCGTCTCCAGCGGCGTCGCGATGTCGACGTACTGCATCGGCATGTCGCGCGTCACCTCGTAGGCCATCAGCGCGCCGATTTCGCCCAGCATCCGCCGGAAATTGTTGGTCGACGTCTCGCGCCGGCGCATCAGCGTGAGCTTGTGCTGGACGAGCGGGTGGTCGACGACGGTGAGCAGCGAGGCCATCGGGAGATGCGGCGAATGCGACCGCCCAAGCATGACGGCGCTTCGCGCGCGGCGCAAGCCCGGGAGGCCGGCTTCGAGCCGGCCCCCCGTGCCGTCGATCATGCGCTGTCGGCGAACAGGCGCATCCACAGCGCCATCGCCAGACCGGCGGCGCCGACGCGTGACGGCTCGGCGCGCGGATGCGGCGTCACGCGCGCGGCCGCATGCACGATTCCGCCTTCCGGCGCGCAGGCCTCCAGCTGCCGCGGCTCGGGCGGCAGGTAACGCCGGCGCTCTTCGCGCGCGGCGACATGCACGACCATGCCGTCGGGTGCCTGCCAGTACATGCCCCGTTCGACGCCGCGCACGAGCATCGCGTCGTCGCGCCGGCGGGGTGGTTGCATTTGATGTCGTCTCATTTCGGGTGCCTCGTCGTCGTCTCTTGTTCCTGTCGACGCACCGGGAATGAAAAAGCCCGGTGCCTTCTGGGGGCGATCCGGGCTTGTCGTTGTCGGGGAGACGGACGCGCTATGCGCATGCCTCCCTGTCGCCAGTCCGGTCGCGGCCGTTGCCGTTGCCAATGCCGAATGCTGCTGCCATCGCGCGCTGCCACATGCGCGGGTTGGCGCCGCATGGCGGGCGCATCGACTGCGGTGATTCGCGTTGCAGCATGGGATCGGTCATCGTCGCGCTCCTTTCTCGTCGTCGGTCAAAGGCCCGTCGCGCACGCAACAGGCGCACGAAGGGGCTCGCTCGTTCCTCGCCGGAGGAACCGCTGGGAAAGGCCGGGATTTCGACCATTCGACAGTTCCGCCGGCCCCGGCGGAATGTCGTCCGGCCGGGAGCTACAGGGTCGCGATGACGCCCGATCGCATGGCTTGCGCGGGCGGCAGCACGGCGAAGACGCACGGGTTCATCCCGCCCGCGCAGCCGCCGACACGAAGCCCGCCGATGACGGCGTGGCTGCGTTTCAGCGTTTTGCGAAGGTCGAGATTCATCGGCGCCTTTCTGGGATTACCTGGACATTGCCTGCGCAACCGCCGCAGCAACGAGTGGAGTAATCTTACCGTTTCGCATTCTCCTGCGGCAAGCGAAAACGCGCATGCAACGCCGCGGCATTGGCGTCGATGCAACACCGTCGCGCACGTGCCGCCATCGCCGCCGACGCCAATGGCCGCCAACGATTCGCGATCCGCGCCCACCCCGCTTGCCGCCGCCGAGCTCGATCGCCTCGCCGCCGCGCTCGCATCCGAGCGCATGCCTGACGCGATGCCGCTCGATGCCGCGCAGGGCGCGCTGTACGCGCTGGCGAGCGGACCCGGCGACTTTCCCGATTTGGCCGACGTCGCGGCGCTGGTCCTCGGCGACGACGCGGCAGACGACGCAGGCGAGGCGCGCGACACGGTCGTCGCGCTGCTCGCACGCTTTGCCGGGCAGTGCCGCCGCGAGATGCTCGAGGCAGAGGACGAGCTGTCGCTGATCCTCTTCGATGGCGAGGACGGCAAGCCCGACTACACGACGTGGTGCCGCGGCTATCTCGAAGGCGTCGATGCGTCGCCGGTGGCGTGGGACGGCGACGCGGCGGTGGACGAGCTGCTGCTGCCGATCGAGGTGCTGGCGGCCGACGACGATGCCGATCCCGCGCTGGTCGAGGGCATCGCCGACGTCGCGGCGTATCGGCGCGAAGCCGCGCGCGAGCTGGTCGGCCTCCTCGTCGACATCCGCCATCATTTCTTCGACCTGCGCACGTCGCGCGTGCCGGCGAAGCGCGGCGCGCCGAAGGTGGGACGCAACGAGCGCTGCCCGTGCGGCAGCGGCCGCAAGTTCAAGCAATGCCACGGACGCACTGCCTGAAAAGGCGCGCGCGATGCCATGACCGTGCTCAACCGTCGCGATTTCCTGCAGGCCGCCGGCGCCCTTTCGGTGTCGGCCGCGCTGCCGTCCTGCGTGCAGATGCCGGCGTCGCCGGCCCCGCCGGCCAAGCTGTCCGACATCGACCATATCGTCATCCTGATGAAGGAGAACCGCTCGTTCGACCATTACTTCGGCACGCTCGCCGGCGTGCGCGGCTTCGATGACAAGGGCGCGCTCGTGCTCGCCGGCGGCCGCAACGTGTTCCATCAACCCGATGCACAGAACGCCGACGGGTACCTGCTGCCGTTCCACCTCGACACGCGGCGCACCAGCGCCCAGCGCCTGCACGACCTCAACCACAGCTGGGGGCCGCTGCACGCATGCTTCAACCACGGGCGAATGGACAACTGGGTGGCGATGCTGCGCAAGGTGGATGGCGCCGCGGCGCCGCTGACGATGGGCTTCCTCGCGCGCGACGACCTGCCCTACTACTACGCACTGGCCGACGCCTTCACCGTCTGCGACGGCTATTACGCGTCGCTGATGGGCCCGACGTTTCCCAACCGCTTCTTCCTGATGTCGGGCACGATCGACGCCGACGCGAAGTTCGGCAAGCCGGCGATCGACAACAGCGGCCGCCACTACTTGTGGGAGACCTATCCCGAGCGCCTCCAGCGCGCCGGCATCACGTGGCGCATCTACCACGACATCGACGACTATGGATGCAACGTCGTCAAGTACTTCAACGCGTACCAGGACACGCCCAAGACATCCGAGCTGCGCCAGAACGCGCTGGTCAACCGGCCGTTCTACGAGCTGCTGCACGACCTCGCCACGGGCAACCTGCCGCAGGTGACCTGGATCGTGCCGCCCGCCGACGCGAGCGAGCATCCCGACTACCTTCCGGCGCGCGGCGAGGATCACACGCGGCGCGTGCTCGACGCGCTGTGGTCGAACCCCAAGGTGTGGGCGCGCACCGTCGTCGTCCTCAACTACGACGAGAACGATGGCCAGTTCGATCATGTCGCGCCGCCGACGCCGCCGCCCGGGACGCCGGGGGAGTTCATCAACGGCCTGCCGGCGGGACTGGGCTTCCGCGTGCCGTGCGTGGTGATCTCGCCCTGGAGCCGCGGCGGCTACGTCGTCAGCGACACATTCGACCACACCTCCACGCTGCGCCTCATCGAGACGCGCTTCGGCGTCGAGGTGCCGAACCTGTCGGCGTGGCGCCGTGCGACCTGCGGCGATCTCACGGCGACGCTGGGGCTCGGCGAACCGCCGCGCTACGACGTGCCCGTGCTGCCACAGACCGCGGCCGCGCTCGAGCGCGTCGAGCACGACGTGACGATGCTGCCGCCGCCGCAGGTGCCCGAAGTACAGTCGATGCCGGCCCAGGAGCCGGGGACGCGCAGGCGGCGGGGTGCGATGACTGCCTGAGGTGTGCGTCGCAGCACGCATCGCGATACCGCTCGCCACAGGCCGTCATGCCGCACCACCGCGCCGTCATTCCCGCGCCAGCGGGAATCCAGCGGTAACGTCGCCTCGATGCGTGGATCCCCGCCTGCGCGGGGATGACGGTGAATTCCTGTTCAGGGCTTCTGCCGGCAGTTGAGCTCCTGCGCGGTGACGCCGTAGGTCAGCGTCGCCGTGCCCTGGTGTTCGCTGAACGCGACGTCGTCGCCGACGTAGCGCGTGCCGCTTCCCGACGTGGTCTCGAAGATCGGCGTCATGCCGTCGCGGGTCTCGAGCGTGCCCGATGGCGGGTCCGTGTCGAACCACGTGACCACGACGTCGCGCGGCGGGGTGCCGTCGCACGCGAAGCGGAACGGGCCGCGCGCCGGCACCATGCGGAAGCGTCCCTGCAGCTCGGCAATGCGCGTGCGGTAGACGCTCGACAGGCACGCCTGCGGGTTGGGCGTCGTCGGGCAGCCATCGCGGCTGCGCACCCAGTCGCGCTGCTCGGCGACGAAGTACGCGATCGACTTGTCATTGGGCAGCGATTTGGCGGCGCGCCCGAACACGTCGCCGAGCTTGCGGTCGAGTGCCGCCAGCGCATCGTCGCCGCAGATCAGCTGTTGCGCGGCATTGACGCGGCCCGCGCAGTCGAATGACGGTGTCGCGGCCCATCCGGCGACACTCGCCGCCGAAGCGGCAACGATCGCGGTGCGAACGAAGAAGGCGTGCAGCGGATGGCGCATGGCGGGCTCGCGAAATCGGAAACTCGCGGCTTCGACCCTGGCCACGCGCGCGAATTCCCCGGGCGCCCACGATACCGCGCCCATGCGTCCGCGTATACCTTTGCCCGGCCGGCGGCAGCCGCGGCGTGCATGAGCGTCGCCGGGCGTCAGTCGAAAAGGGTCGGCTCTCGCACGCGCGGCGCCTGCGCGGCCGCCGCGTCGGCCCGCGCGAGCCCACCCGCCCGCACCCCGAGCAGGCGCATGCGACGGGTGAACGTGACGCGCGCGAGGCAGCGCCCGGCGGCGTCGCGTATCGTCGCCGCATCCTGCGTCGGCGCCTCGATCGTGCGGTCGCGCGTGACGGTGCTGAAATCGTCGAAGCGCAGCTTGATGCCGATCGTGCGCGTCACATATCCCTTGCGCGCGAGATCGCCGGCGAGGCTCTCGCACAGATGCGTGAAGATGTCCGCCAGCTCGGCGCGATCGCGCTTGACGTGCAGGTCGCGATCGAACGTGGTCTCGCGGCTGATAGAGCGCGGCTCGCTCACCGTTTCCACCACGCGTGCATCCCGCCCGTTCGCGGCGTCGTGCATCCACGCGCCCTGACTGCGCCCAAATCGCTCGCAAAGCCATATCGGATCGGCCGCCGCCAGCTCGCCGATCGTGCGCACGCCCAGCGCATCGAGCTTGTCGGCCGACTTGGGACCGATGCCGTTGATCCGCCGCGCCGGCAGCGGCCAGATGCGTGCCGCCACGTCCTGCGGGCGGATGATCGTCAGCCCGTCGGGCTTGTCGAGCTCGGAGGCGATCTTGGCGAGGAGCTTGTTGGGGGCGACGGCGATCGAGCACGACAGCGCCGTGGCGCGACGCACGGCGTCCTTGATCGACTGCGCGAGCGTGCGCGCGGCGTCGAACCGCGCGTCCTCGGCGAGCGGACCGCGCGCGTCGACGAGGCCCGTGAGGTCGACGTAGATCTCGTCGATGCCGCGGTCCTCGATGTGCGGCGCGATCGCCGCCACCGCGCTCTTGAAGCGCCGCGAATAGCGTCGATACTCGTCGAAGTCGGCCGGCAGCACGATCGCATCCGGCGCGAGCGCCGCCGCCTTCATCATCCCCTGCGCGGAATGCAGGCCGTACGCGCGCGCGGCATAGGTCGCCGTGGTGATCACGCCGCGGCCGCGATAGTCGCGCAAGGTGCTGAACGTTCGCGTCACCTTGCCGCTCGTGGCGTCGACGGCTTCGCGCGGCGCGTTCTGGCCGCCGCCGCCGATCACCACCGGCTGGCCGGCGAGCTCGGGATAGCGCAGGAGCTCCACCGACGCGTAGAACGCGTCCATGTCGAGATGCGCGATGAGGCGGCTGCGGTCGGCCATCGCGGATAGTTTAAGGCGGCCGCGCTGCTATAATCACGCTCGTCCGCCGCCCGCGTCGTCGCGAGCCGGCGGCTTTTGTTTTGGAGGCCGGCAGCGTCCGATCCGGCGCCACATCGCCATGAACAAGCCTGCCCAACCTGCCGAACTCGTGCGCGACGTCGCCCGCCGCCGCACGTTCGCGATCATCTCCCACCCCGACGCCGGCAAGACGACGCTGACCGAGAAGCTCCTGCTGTTCGGCGGCGCGATCCAGATGGCGGGCACGGTGAAGGCGCGCAAGAGTGCGCGCCACGCGACGTCCGACTGGATGGAGGTGGAGAAGCAACGCGGCATCTCGGTGACCAGCTCGGTGATGCAGTTCGACTACGCCGACCACACGATCAACCTCCTCGACACGCCCGGCCACCAGGACTTTTCCGAGGACACCTACCGCGTGCTCACCGCAGTCGACGCCGCGGTGATGGTGATCGACGCCGCCAAGGGCGTCGAGGCGCAGACGATCAAGCTGCTCGAGGTGTGCCGGCTGCGCGACACGCCGATCATCACGTTCGTCAACAAGATGGACCGCGAAGTCCGCGAGCCGCTCGCACTGCTCGAGGAGATCGAATCGGTGCTCGCGATCGACTGCGCGCCGATCAGCTGGCCGATCGGCATGGGCAAGCGTTTCCGCGGCGTCTATCACCTGCTGAACAACCGGCTGCTGCGCTTCGCGCCGGGCGAGGAGCGCGTCGCCACCGACACCGAGCTGATCGAAGGACTCGACAACCCGCGGCTCGATGCGCTGTTTCCCGACGAGACGGCGGCGCTGCGCCACGACATCGACCTCATCCGCAGCGCGAGTCCGCCGTTCGACCTCGAAACGTTCGTCGCCGGCAGGCAGACGCCGGTGTTCTTCGGCT
>DASYSP010000091.1:0-7017 GCA_036003195.1 Casimicrobiaceae bacterium | reverse complement strand
GCCGCGGTCGTACTTGTAGTCCAAGCCGGTGACGACGCGCTCCGGATGCTCCGACGATCCGCCCGACGGTCCGCCAGGAACGGCAGGCAGGCCGGGACACGGGACCGCCCAAAAATCGCCGCGCAGAAAATCGCGCGTCTGCGGCGGCGTCCACGGCAGCACTTTGTCGTACGAGCCCGCGGGCGCCGGCGGGAACGGGCGGATGATGGGCCGGACCTCGCTCGCCTCGGTGTAGCCACTCCCGAGCAGGATCACCGAGCCCGCGTTCATGATTGGGTCACCATCCGGAACGCGACGATCTGCTGGCCCTCGGGCCGATAGACCAACAGGTCGCCGCACTGGTCCGCCCAGCACCACGGCGAATCGGGATTCTCGTCCGGTCGCGTGTCGCGGATCTTCCCGCCCGCGCTCTCAGGCTCGACGACAAGCGTCGTCCCGTTCTCGTTCACGCAGAGCGTTTTGCCCGGCGCCGCGGCGGACGGCTTGTAGGTGCAGGGCTCGAGGATCGGCACAACGTCGGTGATCAGGAAACGGTACATGTGAGTCCTCCTCTGAGTTCCGAAATCAGGTGATCGATCGCGTGGTCGATGTCGCTCTCCGTCAGTCGCACGCCGCGCGCCTCGCCGCGGCGGATCATCTCCTCGCAGCGACGGACGTTGATCCCCGGTCCGCCGGTCACGAGTCCGTACTCGCGCGCGGCATCGAGCGCGAGGCACGCGTGCGCGGCGGCCATCGCCTCGCGCCACTCCGCGTCGTTCTGCGGGTCCCTTACTTTGGCCACAGCGCCTCGGCGCGTGCGGCTTGCTCGCCGAGGGCTTTGACCGCGAAGGGTCCATCGATCCGCGCCGCGGCCAACAGATTCGGCAGACCGCTCGTCACCGATTCTTCGACTTCCGCGCGCGTGGCGGTCCGGCCTTCACGCCACCAGCGAACCTCGGTCGGTTCGCCGACGGTGATCAAGTGCTTCAGATTGCCGCTGCTCGACGGCACGCGAAACGTTTCGTACGTGCGCGTGATCCACTCGCACATCACACCGGGATTGCGCTTCAAGCCGAGCCCGGGCGGCGGCATGGCGTCGGTCGGCAGGTGTTCGTGACGCCGGACCATTTCGGGATTCGAGAGAAACGGACAATGCTGCACTGACCACTCGACGCACTCGCGATGCGACGGCGGCTCCGGCGTGGTCCGCGTGATCGTGCACATCGGGCCGATCGGGAACGCGAGCCAGCGACCGAGCGGCTCGCCGCAGACCCAACACAATCGGTCCTTGATCGCGCGATAGAATTTGCGCGGGTCCATCGTGCGATGATCGGGCACGGCCACGCCGTCGGCGTTCGTTATCCAGTCCACGAACCACGGTACCGGCCAGCCCCGACTATCGATGGGCAGCTTGGCGATCCGCGGCGGCAGCGTTCCGAGTTCCGGCATGGCTCCTCCTATGCGGCGACTGTTTCTCGTCTGAGCAAGCGATATTCGAACAGGCCGCAGCGCCCTTCCCCGCGACGGCGGCGCTCGACCACGTAGGCGCCGAATTTTTCTTTCCGCAGATCGCGCAGGCGCGCGGAGATACTCGACTCCGGATCGCCGGTTTCGTCGGCGAGCTCGCGGAGCGTCCGCCAGCGGCCATCGAGCATGACCGCCTTGACCCGCGCGAGTTGTTTCGTGAGGCGCTCGTGATCGAGCGGCGGCACATACGTCTCGCCGTCGAAGTGCGGCGCCGGTTCCGGCTCGGCCTCGGCGGCGCCCTGGCGCCCATCGCACCGCAGCACGTGCAGCAGATCGTCGGGCTCGACCGGATCACCGCAGAATCGGCAGATCATCCGGCGACCTTTTTCCGCGCGTTGCACGAGAAGCACATCGATTCGTGATTCGTCGGGTCCAGCTGCGCGCCGCCCATCGCCAGCGGGCGGATGTGATCGACCACGCGCGCGCGGACGCGTTTGCCTGCTCGCGCGCAGTGCGAATTTTCGCCACTGAAGGCGCCGCCGTCGCGTTGCCCGCACCATGGATACCGCGCGAGCCACGCGCGCGAGTACTCCGCCCACTCCGACGTGTAGCCCCGCTGATGCGCCGTCGGCTTGCGATGCTCGTCACAGCGCGTTTCGCCCGGGCGCGCGAGCTTGTGGCATTGCGGGCCTGTGCAGGGCGTACGTGGCGCGAGGCTCAATGAAATCACTCCTTGCGAAACGGCGGTACCGGCACGAGGGCGGGCGGATCGGGTACGCCGTTGTCTCGCGTGTGCTCCTCCGCCTTGCGCGTGAGCAGTCGCACGTCATCGAGGATCGTGGCCGACACCGCGTTATCGAACGCCATCCGCAGGAGTTCGATGGCCTCGGGCTCGGGGACCCGTCGCAACATGCGCACGAACTCGGTCAGACCGCCGGGCGGTTCGTAAGTCATCACGTCACCATGTCAGGGCGATCACGAACGCCAGGACCGCGAGAATCGTCAGGACGACGGCCGACCACAGCGGCGCCTCGTTCATCGCGGCGTTCAACGCGAGCGCGAGCGCGATCACCAGCAGCACCACGCCGACGAGGTACAGGCCGATCACTCCCATGCGCCGATCCCGACGAGCGCGCCCCCGTCATCGAAATACAGTTCCGCGTAGAAGCCGCGGTACCCGAAGTGCCGCGGCGTGTTCTCGTCGGCCGACGCGGCGGTGATCGTCATGCCCTGCGGCAGCAGCTCGCCGTTGGCGCTCGCATCGGTCGCGCGCGTGGCCTCGATCACCATGCCGATATGCGCGCGAGCAAACATCGCCGTGATCGTTTGCAAGTCGGTCATCTCGTCCTCGTGGGCCGCGTCTGCAACCACGCCGCGAGGTCGCGACGACAGCGCGTGCAGAGGTCCGCGGTCAGCTTCACCGTGCCGTTGCCGTTCGTGTCGGCGTTATCGACGACGGCGAGCGCGGCCGACACCTTGTCGGTCACGTCGGCGCCGCAGCGGTCGCAGAACTGGCGGTGCATCAGACGATCCCTAAATCCCGCACCGGCAGATCCTCGACATTCGGCGGCAGCTCCTCCGGATGTCGTTCGGCGATGTGTTCGATAGCTCGCGCGCGCAGAAACACCGCGACCTCACCAGCGGGCCCCGTCATCGTGGCGGCCCACTCGCAGTTGCGACAGGTCGCCTTCACGGTCACCACGGCGTCCACGTCGAGCACGTGCCCGCAGGCCAATTGGAGCGCGGTCACGTCAGTGCTCGGCCTGCACGCCGTCGCGCAGCTGCACGCCGGCCATGTTCCCGTCGTCGCCGAGGTCGTCGTTGTCGGTGTCGTCGGCGTCGCCTTCCTCTTTCGTCACGCGGACGCGGAGCTTGTCGGCGCCCGGAATGCGCGCGAGTTCGATCTTGTCGTGCCGGTAGACGGTCAGATTTTTCTTCGTCATGATGTCGAGCGCGGCGCCGATGAGCGCCTGCGTCTCGGTGCGCGCTTTGTTCATCGCATCGCGCTCGTCGCCGATGCTCTCGCAGATGGCGTCGAGCTTTTCGGATCGCACGCTCTCGGTGCCGGGTAACACGCCCTGGCGGGCGCGGCGGCGTGGTTTCGTCGGTGTCGGTTTCGCGGCCTTCGTTTTCGCTCGTCTCGCCATTCGTTGCTCCTCTGTGCAGTCGCACGGTTGAAGTTTCAGACAGGTGCAACAGCGCCATTGCCCGATCCCGTCTCGGTAGACATCAGGCATCGGGCGCCTGTTTTCGGCTGAACACGTAGGATTGAATCTCGGGCTCGCGTTGCCGCGGCGCCCACACCACGATCCACGTCTGCACGAACCGCGGAATCGGCCACTTGTCGAACGCGCGACGCGCGGCCGCGGTGCCGCCCGCGGTCCGCTGAAACTTCACCTGCACGAGCGCCATGGTGTCGAGGTTCATCGCGAGCAGATCGGCGCCGAACTGGTCGCGCTTGACCGGAATCATCGGCCCGCCGCGGCGGCCGGGAATCCACTGGATGCGCTCCATGTACGCGACGGCGAACCCGCGGCCTTCGAGATATTTTTTCGTGCGGCGCTTGTAGTAGGCGCCGGTCGCGGCGGCGTTCACGTCACGACTCCCCTTGCGGAAACACGTCGAGGAGGACCGTTTTCAGAATCGTCCCGGGATGCATCGTGCGCGCGTGCTCGGAGACGAGGCGGGCGATCTCGCGCGCGACGGCGGTCGCGGTGGTATCCGTCACCTCGCGCGCGACGGTCCAGCCGCAGCGGTCGCAACAGGCGAAGGCCATCAGCCCGGCGGTCATGACGCGTAGTCCTGCGCGCGCGCGGTGCGCGCCTGGAGCTCCGCCCGCGCGTAGTCGCGCGCGCGATTGAGGTGCAACATGTCGCCTTCCGATCCGCCCGAGTCCGGATGCTTTTCGCGCGCCATCCGTTTGAACGCCGTATCGAGTTCCACCAGCGACGGCCGCGCGTCGGCGCTGAACCCGAACACGGCTCGCCAATTCGCCGCGGTGTCGGCGGGCAGCGCCTTGTAGCCCGCGAGCGCCTGCTCGATGGTCCCGACGCCATAGCGTTCGATGCGACGCAGCGCATCGATGTGCGCGGCCAGCGCCGCGATGTTGGCGGCGACGGTCCTGTATGAATCGCACGCAAGCACGGTCGCGCGGCCCTTGAAGCGGAAGTACACCGCGGCGCCCGGGTCTACGGGTTTTTGGTCCGCGTACGGAACGCCGCGCAGATTGAGCTTGATGTTGGTCGAAAGCGTCGGCCCGTCGGCGCCGAGTTTTTCCAGCTGCGATTCCAAGCGTGCGACGGCCGTCGGCATCCCGACCGCGCGTTCACGTTTCGTGATCGATCCATCCGTCCCTCGCGGTCCTTCGACCAATTCACGAAACGACGCGTCCCGACGCGCAGACGCCGGCGTGCGGCGCCAGCCACTCGGCCACGCCAGCGGATACCGTTCAACCGTTTCGTTCATCGTCAGCCTTCCTCGCCGGGTTCGCGTTCGCCGCTTTGTCGCGCTCGCCAATCGGCGAGGGGTCGGCCGAACGGCAGCACCGCCGCCATTTTTTTCAGCGGTGTCGGAGTAATCGCATTCGAACGTTCGATGAGCGCCGGCAGATCCGGAGGGGCGGGCCCTTCGCAGCGATCACAGCGCGACCGCCGAATACTTCGACCCGCCCGGTACGTGATGTCGATGAGCAGCACCGGATCGCCCTTCGCCAGCTGGCGGTTGCAGCCGCCGCAGAGCATCGGCACGATCGCGCGCGCCCAGGTCCTCACAGCGTGATCCCGAGCCGCTCGAGGATCTCGGCGGCCTCGGCCCGCGAGATCGTGCTGTCGGGCTCACGTTCCACGTGGACCGTTGTCCGTCGCGGCAGTTCAGGGCCCGGCAACCGGCGCGCGGTCGCGACCAGCCGGTAGGCCGTCGAGATGTCGTCGTTGGTCCACTGCATCCGCAGCCGCGCGAGCCGCCACTTCAGCGCCTCGGTCAGATCGGCCAGCGAGTCGAAGTGCTCCCCTGCGAGCAGCGTGTGGATGACTTTCGCAATCGTGCTGGCGGTGGCCTGCGTGGACGCGTGCTTTGTCGTCATTGAGGGTCGCGCGGGCGAAGCCTGCGCTGCTTTTCCTTCGAAGAAGCTCAACGGTGGAAGTACGTACGGCCGCGCGAGGCTGGGTACGACGAGACGGAGATCGGAGACAGAGATCGGAGATCGGAGATCGGAGATCGGAGGCCATACCTCGGGCATGTGCTTAGGCACCTGCATAGGCACGTGGTTAGGCAGCTGCGCAAGCATCATCGACCTCGACCATTGCCCCACCGGGCCCGCGCGCCCTTCCGCCCCTTGTCGCTGGCCGTCTGCACGCGGTGCTGCGTCTCGTTGTAGACCTCGACCTGCGTATCGTTGACAAGCACGCCGCCTTTCGACTCGTGCCAGTACGTCGTGATGTACGGCCACGTGCGCGCCCACTCCTCGTCGGTGGCGCCGACGGCGCGTTTGATCGCGGTTTCGCTCAGCGGCAATCGAGCGCCGCGGCGCCATGCCTGCGTGAGCATCTCGCGGTAGAGGCCGCGCATTTCGAGCGGCAGCAGAAACGCCGACGACCCGATCCAACGATCGGTCCAGAACCATTCGGCGAGCAGCTTCACGTCCACGATTCACCGCTCCGAATAGATGCGCCAGCCCGGCGAGCGGCGACCACAATGGACGCACCGCAAGACGATGCGATCGTTCTCGATGAGACACTCCTCGTCGTGACCGTGCACGAGGCAGTGCAGGGGCAGCTCGCGGAGCCAGGTGCGCACGCGGGCAACGAGCACGGCGACTGTCATCGCGCGGCCTTCGGCGCGAGCTTCCATTGACCGCACGATCCGCAGCGCCACTTGCCATCGGCCTTCGCGGTCGGATGCAGGTGACGGCCGGTGCGATTGCCTGCGCAGAAACCTTCCCACGTATCGACAGGGCCTACCGGCGCCTCGGGCTCATCGTGTCGGTGGAACGGCGCCGAGCTTCGCGCCTGCGCCGCGCGCCGCATGTCACCGCGACTCATGGGTCCCCCAATTCAGATCGCCCGCGGTGACCGCGGCCGCGGCTTTCTTTTTTCCGGCCGGCGCCGTTAGCGCGTTGCTGCGATCTTTGATGTGCGCCTTCAGTGTCGCGAGCGTCTCTTTGGTGAGCGAAGCTTTCACGGCATCGAGGTCGCGCACGATCTGTTGCAGCGCCGCGGCCGACGGCGCGGCGGCGATCCGCTTCGGCCAATCCGGCGGTGCGCCCGCGGCCCACTCCGCGAGGCGCGCGCCCGACGCCTCAGTGATCGGTTGGTCGAGCGGAAACAGATCGCGGTGCTGCGCCTGGAGTTTGATCGGCAGCGGCACGCCCGGCTTGTCGGCCATCAGGAGAAAACTCGCCGTCAGTTCGTACGGCAGATTTTTTTCACAGACCGGAATCCAGCCGTTGAGCCCGGTGAGCGATTGCTTCTCGCGGATCTCCATCTTGCCGCCCTCGCCGCGGACCATTTCGATCTTGGGCTCGGCGCGGAAGCAGAGAATCAGGTGCGCGCGCAGCTGGAGGAGGCGCTGCAC
>DASYSP010000090.1:0-73460 GCA_036003195.1 Casimicrobiaceae bacterium | reverse complement strand
CGACGAGCTGTTCAAGACGGGCATTCGCGGCAAGGGCGGCCAGATGCTGCGCTTTGCCGAGCTGACGACGCTGGCGGATACGCGCTGGCTGCACGCAAGCGGCACGCTGGCCGATACCGGCGAGCGCGTGGTGTTGAGCTTCGGGCCCGAGCATGCGGCGCTGGAGCAGCGGCAGGTCGCGCAGGCGCTCACCGAGGCCGAGACGCTGCGGCCCGCGCCGAAGTTCATCATCTTTGCCGCGTTCGCGTTCGACCCCGAGGCGCAGAAGGACATCGACGAGACGCGCTGGCCAGGCGTCACGCTGCTGCGCGCGCAGATGAACACCGATCTTTTGACCGACGACCTGCGCAAGGCGCGTTCGGGCAACCAGAGCTTCTGGCTGATGGGCCAGCCCGACATCGAGCTGCGCAAACGCAAGGACGGCCGGTTCGAGGTGGAGGTGAACGGCTTCGACTACTTCGACACCGCCAAGGGCGAGCTGGTGTCGGGGGGCAAAGGGAAGATTGCGATGTGGCTGCTCGACACCGACTACGACGACCGCTCGCTTTATCCGCGCCAGGTGTTCCTGCCGTTGGCGGGTGCCAAGGATGGCTGGAACAAGCTGCGGCGCGACATCAAGGCGGAGCTCAACGAGGACTTGCTGGGGAAATTCCACGGCACGGTGTCGCTGCCGTTTGCGGCAGGGGAGAACCGCAAGGTGGCGATCAAGATCGTGGACGATCGGGGGATCGAGTCGCTGAAGGTCCTGGCTTTGGACTGAGGCAGGGTGGGGAGGGCCTTTAAATGCTCTTGAAAGCATTTTAGGCCGTTTTAAATGCTCTTGAGAGCATAAACACGTTGACATTCTCACCTTCGGTGTGCTATAGGTCAGACGTTTTCACGCCCATGGGAGTGTTCCTTGGCCGCCGTCAACAAGCTCCAGGCCGCGCTGCCATTTCCCGTTGAGCAAGCCCTCAGGCACCTTGGCGGCAACCTGCGCACGGCGCGGCTGCGTCGCAACCTCACCATCCAGGACATGGCAGACAAGATCGGCACCGGGCCACGAGCCGTCGCCGACGCCGAAAAGGGGAAGCCTTCCACCGGTATCGCCGTGTACGTCGCGATGCTCTGGGCGCTGGGGCTGCTCGAGCCGCTCGCCGACGTGGCGGCGCCCGCGCGCGACGACGAGGGGCAGGCGCTGGCGCTCGCGCGCGAGCCCCAGCGGGCAAGCCAGAAGTCGGATCTGGACAATGACTTCTAAAGCGCCGGGGGAGTGCTATGTGTACATGACGCTTCCGGGCGAAACCTCTGCTGTCACGGCTGGGCGATTTGCACTGGCGGTCGACCGGCGCGGCGTATCCGAAGGGCGCTTCGTGTACGGGCGGAGCTATCTCGAGCGCCGCAACGCCGTCGAACTCGACCCCGTCGACCTCAAGCTCGCCCGCCGCACCTATTCGACAGTCGTCATGAAAGGGGTGTTCGGCGCGCTGCGGGACGCGAGTCCCGACTACTGGGGGCGCCGCCTCATCCAGCGCCACCTGAGGGAGGCGCAGCCCACCGAAATGGACTACCTGCTGCACTCCGCCGACGATCGGGCCGGCGCGCTGGGGTTCGGGCTCAATGTCACGCCGCCCGCCGCGCGGCGGCAATTCAACCGCACGCTCGAGCTGGAAAAACTCCAGGTCATCGCCGATGCGATCGTTGCCGACGATGAACCGGACGAAGCCCATCCTCCCCCGGACGTCGATCGGGACCAGGTCGAAAAGCTGCTGATGATCGGTACGTCGATGGGCGGCGCGCGCCCGAAGGCCGTGGTGGAGGACGACGATGGCCTGTGGATTGCCAAGTTCAACCGCACCGACGACAACTGGAACAATGCGCGCGTCGAGCATGCGATGCTGGTCCTGGCGCGCGCCTGCGGAATGCTCACTGCGGAGAGCCGCGTCACACAGGCCGGCGGTCGCGACGTATTGCTGGTCAAGCGCTTCGACCGCGAACGTGCCGACCAGGGCTATCGACGTGCGCGCATGGTGAGTGCGCTGACGCTGCTGCGCGCCGACGACGACTACCAATTGCGGGACCGCTGGTCCTACGTGCTGCTTGCGGAAGAGCTGCGCCGCGCTTGCGCCGATCCCCGGCGAAACGCCGCCGAGCTGTTCCGCCGCATGTGCTTCAACGCGTTGATTTCCAATATCGACGACCATCCGCGCAACCATGCCGTGATCGCACGCGACTTCGACTGGGCGTTATCGCCGGCGTACGACCTCACGCCATCGACGCCGGTGAGCATCGAGCGCCGTGACCTCGCGATGGAATGCGGCGACGCCGGGCGCATCGCCAACGCGGCCAACCTGCTCTCGCAGAGTGCGCGTTTCCTGCTGGAGCGCGACGAGGCGCGTGCGATCGTCGAGGCGATGGAATCGCAGGTGCGCGGCAGCTGGTTTGCGACCGCGAAGGCCGCCGGCGTCAGCGAGCGCGATTGCGAACGGATCGCCGGCGCATTCGCGTACCCCGGGTTCTCGGGCAATCTCGCGACACCATGACCGCCCCCAAGTCGCTGATCGTCAACTCCCCGTACCGCGCGCCGACGCGCCACTGGGAACAGGGCCGCGATGGGTCGCTGCAGTTGCGCGAGGGCCGGCGCAGCGCCGGGTACGAGATCTTCGACACCCGCAACAATACCCGGCGCAGTGAGCCCCTCGACCTCGTCAACACCATCCGCACGCGCGTCGACGCCTGGCGTGAGGCCGATTGTGCCGGCATCACGTCGGTAACGAGACGCCTCCTCGAGCATTGGCGCGATCCGGACGTCCGCCAGTACCCGTTCTACTTCTGCCAGGTCGAGGCCATCGAGACGCTGATCTGGTGGGTCGAGGCGCCGGCCGAGCACAAGCAGGGCATCCACGTGCCCGGCGACGGCGGTGCGTGGGAACGGCTGTGCTGCAAGATGGCCACGGGCGCGGGCAAGACCGTGGTGATGGCGATGATCGTGACTTGGCAGGTGCTGAACGCGCTGGCCTACCCCAGGCGCAACCGCGACTTCTCGCGCGCGCTGCTGTTCATCGCGCCGGGGCTGACGGTGCGCGAGCGCTTGCACGTTCTGCAGCCCGGTGCTGCCGACAATTTCTATGACGCTTTTTCGCTCTGTCCGTCGGAGTCGATGCGTCAGCAGGTGAATCGCGCCGAGGTGCTGGTCGAGAACTGGCACACGCTGATGCCGCTCAAGGAAGCGGAGCGCTCGGTCGTCAAGAAGGGTGCGGAAAGCGACCAGGCGTTCGCCCGCCGCGTGCTCGGCAAGTTGGCCGACTACCGCGACCTCGTCGTCGTCAACGACGAGGCGCATCACGCCTACCGCGTGCCGGCGGAATCCAAGATCAGCAGGTCCGATGCCGCCGCGCAGGGCTTCGACCTCGACGAAGCGACGCGCTGGGTGGAGGGACTCGACCGCATCAACCGCACTCGCCGGATCCAGCGCTGCTTCGACCTTTCTGCCACGCCCTTCGCACCCACGGGCAAAGTCAGCACCGAGGTCGGCCTGATGGATTGGATCGTGTCCGACTTCGGTCTCAACGATGCCATCGAGGCAGGTCTCGTCAAGACACCGCGGGTGGTCATTCGCGACGACGGGCTGCCGAGCGCCGCGACCTATCGTTCCAAGCTCTATCACCTGTACCGCGAAGCCGACGTCTCGGAGGATCTAAACCGCAGGGCGCAGCCGCATGAAACTCTGCCGGCGCTGGTACAGAACGCGTACACGCTTCTGGGCGCCGACTGGCGCGAAACGCGTCGGCAATGGCAGCAGGCGGGACACGTCTCGCCTCCGGTGATGCTCACCGTCTGCAATCGCACCGAGACGGCCGCGCGAGTCGAGCATTACTTCGACAAGGGCGGCGCCCAGTGGCCGGAGTTGCATGCACCGGAGCGGACGCTGCGCGTCGACTCCAGGGTGCTGGACAAGGCCGAGATCGGCGAAAGCGCCGGCACCGACAAGGATTACGAAGCGCGTTTGCGGGACATCGTGGCTGCCACGCCGCTGTCCGAAGATCGTCGCGCGCGGCTCGACGGTCTGAAAAAGGAAGAGTTGCTGCGCGAGATGGTCGACAACGTCGGCAAGCCCGGTACCGCGGGCCAGGCGTTGCAGAACGTCATCTCGGTGGCCATGCTGTCCGAAGGCTGGGATGCCAAGAACGTCACGCACATCATGGGCCTGCGCGCATTCACCAGCCAGCTCCTGTGCGAGCAGGTGATCGGCCGTGGCTTGCGTCGGGTGGCCTATGACACCGACAGCGACGGCTTCTTCCTGCCCGAGTACGTCAACGTGTTCGGCGTGCCATTGTCGATTTTCCAGGATGTGGGCGAAGGCGGCGAGGCGCCTCCGCCGCCCAAGCCGAGCGTCCAGATCGAGGCGCTGCCCGAGCGCAACTCGCTCGAGATTCGCTGGCCGAACGTGCTGCGCGTTGACGCCGTCGTGCGCCCCACGTTGCACGTCGACTGGAGCAAGGTGGAGCCGCTAGTGCTGGATCCCGCGCGCACGGTAATCAGCGCCGACATTGCGCCGGCGGTGGGCGGCGCTGCGGACGTGAGCCGCATCCACGAGATCGACCTCGAGGCGTTGCCGGAGGAGTTTCGATTGCAACGTCTGGTCTTCAAGGCTGCGCGCCAGGCGTTCGAGTCGATGCGCGACCGGTTTCGCGGCACGCCGGAGTATCTGGTGGCACAACTCGTGCGCCTGGTCGAGACCTTCGTCGGCGGCGACAGACTCGTCGTTCCCTCATTGTTCCACCAGGATCCGCTGCGCCGCCGCATTTTGCTGGCCCTGAATGCGGACCTGATCGTGCAGCACCTGATGCGGCATGTGGAAGAACAGAATCTCGAGCATCTCGAGCCGGTCTTCGACGAGGAATCGCCGATCGGCATGACATCGGCGATGCGAGTCTGGTACACCACCAAACCCTGCCAACCGACAAAACGGTCGCAGATCAATCAAGTCGTGTTCGACAGCACCTGGGAGAAGTTTGCGGCCGACCTGCTGGAACGCCACGACCGTGTCCTCGCCTACGCGAAGAACGATCATCTTGGATTCCATGTGCAATACCTCTGGAACGGCGCCACGCGACGCTACGTGCCGGACTTTCTCGTTCGCCTCGCGAACGGCAGGACCCTGATACTGGAGACCAAGGGACAGGATTCGCAGCAGAACCAGGCCAAGCGGTCCGCCATGGATGCCTGGGTGATGGCGGTCTCCGCCAAAGGGGGATTTGGCGCCTGGTGCAGCGACGTTGCGTACGATCCGGCAGCGCTGCAGGACGTGCTCGCGCGGCATTCCTGATCGATGGACGGTCCACTTTCGCACCTGACGGTGCTCGACCTCTCGCGCGTGCTGGCGGGACCGTGGTGCACGCAACTCCTCGCCGATCTCGGCGCCACGGTGATCAAGATCGAGCGCCCGGGCACCGGCGACGACACCCGCGCCTGGGGACCGCCCTATGCGAAGGACGCCGCCGGCCGCGACACCAGCGAGGCGGCGTACTACCTCGCCTGCAACCGCGGCAAGCTGTCGGTGGCGATCGATTTCACGCAAGCCGACGGCCGCGCGCTGGTGCTCGAGCTCGCGCGCGAGGCGGACGTCTTCGTGGAGAACTTCAAGGTCGGCGGCCTTGCGGCGCACGGCCTCGATTACGCGAGCGTGCAGCGCGTCAACCCGCGCATCGTCTACGCGTCGATCACCGGCTTCGGCCAGCAGGGTCCGCATGCGTCGCGCGCCGGCTACGACTTCATCATCCAGGGCATGAGCGGCTTGATGAGCGTCACCGGCGAGCGCGACGACATGCCCGGCGGCGGTCCGCAGAAGGCGGGTGTCGCGATCACCGACCTGATGACCGGCATGTACGCGACGGTGGCGATCCAGGCGGCGCTGGCGCAGCGCGAGCGCACGGGGGTCGGACAATGGATCGACGCCTGCCTGTTCGATTGCGCGGTGGCGATGATGTCGACGATGAACCTCAACTACCTCGCCACCGGTGCGGCGCCCGGGCGTGCCGGCAACGCCCATCCCAACATCGTGCCCTACCAGGTGTTCGCCTGCGCCGACGGCCACCTGATCCTCGCCGTCGGCAACGACCTGCAATTCGGCAAGCTCTGCGCGATCGCCGGTCATCCGCAATGGGCGTCGGATCCGCGCTTTGCGACCAATGCCGCGCGCGTGGTCAATCGCGACACGCTGGTACCGTTGCTCGCAGCGGTGATGCGCACCCGCCCGCAGGCGCAGTGGCTGGCGGCGTTCGAGGCGGCGCAGATTCCGGGCGGCCCGATCAATCGCCTCGACCAGGTATTCGCCGACCCGCAGATCGCCGCGCATGGCCTGGCGTTCGACATGGCGCACCCGCTCGCCGGCCGCGTGCCGCAGGTCGGGCTGCCGTTTGCGATGTCGGCGGCGGCGCCGGCCTACGATCGCCCGCCGCCGCTGCTCGCCGAGCACACGGCGATGGTGCTCGGCGAGCGGCTCGGCCGTTCGCGCGAAGCCATCGCGGCGCTCGCCGCGCGCGGTGTGATACAAGTGCGCGCGTGAATCCCTCGCGCACCGTCCGGATGCGCGCCACCGTGGAGCCGGCATGATCGAACAGGCATTGCCCGCAGGCCGCCTCGTGCGCCGCCCGTGGTTCTGGGCTGCGTACGTCGCACTCGCGCTCGTGTCGCTGGCGGTGGCGCTGAAGCTGTTCCCGACCGCGATGCCGATCGTCAACGTCGACATCGCGATGTCGCGCGACGACGCGATCGACAAGGCGCGTGCGCTGGCGACGACCCTCAAGCTCGCGCCGGCCGACGCGCGCGCCGCCGTGCAGTTCCGCAGCGACGGGTCGGCGCAGAACTACGTCGAGCTCGAAGGCGGCGGCAAGGACGCGTTCGCCGCGCTCGTGCGCGGCACGCTGTATTCGCCTTACGCATGGGACGTGCGCCTGTTCAAGGTCGGCGAGATCGACGAGACGACGATCCGCTTCACGCCGGCCGGCGCACCGTACGGCTTCTCGCACCGCGTCGCCGAGACCTACGTGCGCGACGCCGCCACCAAGGCGCTGCCTGCCGCGGCCGCACGGCAGATCGCCGAGACTCGCGCGCACGACGACTGGGGCATCGACTTCGGCGCCTGGAAGTTCCTCGAGCAGTCCGAGATCATCCAGCCGTCGGGACGCGCCGACCGTGCGTTCGTCTACCAGCGCGACGAGCAGCTCGGCGACGCGCGCATCCGCCTGCGGCTCGGCACTGCCGGCGACGAGCTCACCGAGCTGTCGCGCTACGTGTTCATCCCCGACGCGTTCAAGCGCCGCTTCGCCGAGCTGCGCAGCGCCAACAACACCATCGCCAACACCGCATCGCTGGTGGCGGGCCTGATCTACGGCGTCGGCGGCTGCATCGTCGCCGCGGCATGGCTGGCGCGCAAGCGCCTGCTGCTGCCGAAGCCGTCGTTCGCGGCGGGCGCCGTGGTCGGCACGCTGATGGGCCTGATGCTGCTCGCGGCGACTACCGGCGCCTGGTTCAACTTCGACACCGCGCAGCAGGAAAGCACGTTCTGGGCGCGCGAAGTCGGCGGCGCGATCGCGGTGATGCTCGGCGGCAGTCTCGCCTACGGCCTCGTGTTCATGGCCGCCGAGGCGCTGTCGAGGATGGCGTTCGGCTGGCAGCCGCAGCTGTGGAAGCTCTGGTCGCGCGAAGGCGGGGCGTCGGTGCAGGCCGCGGGACGCACCGCCGGCGGCTATCTGTACGTGCCGGTGCAACTGGCGCTGGTGGCGATCTTCTACTACGTCACCAACCGCTACTTCGGCTGGTGGCAGCCGTCGTCCGAGCTCACCGACCCCAATGTGCTGTCGTCCGCGGTGCCTGCGCTCGGGCCGATCGCCATGGCGCTGCAGGCGGGATTCATGGAGGAATGCCTGTTTCGCGCCGTGCCGCTCGCGCTCGGCGCGCTGATCGGGGCGCGATTCGGGGCGCGACGCGCGGGGATCGCCATCGCGTTCGTCGTGCAGGCGCTGGTGTTCGGCGCCGCCCACGCGAACTACCCGGGCTTCCCGTCGTATTCGCGCCTCATCGAGCTCGTCGTGCCGGCGATGATCTGGGCGGCGATCTTCCTGCGCTTCGGCCTGTTGCCGACGATCATCCTGCATGCGACCTTCGACCTGTCGCTGATGTCGATTCCGGTGTTCCTGGTCGACGCCCCGGGCGCGTGGCTGCAGCGCGCGCTGATCGTCGCGGCCGGCCTGGTGCCGATTGCCGTGGTGCTCGTGCGCCGCGTGCAGGCCGGTGCATGGCATGAACTGCCGCGCATGCTGCGCAACGATGCATGGCGGCGCGACGACGACGTCGAGGCGGCCCCGGTCGCGACTGCGGTCGCCGACGGACCGACCGCGCGTGCGCGCAAATTCGCGCGCCTGCTGCCGTGGCTCGGGGTCGCCGGCCTCGTGGCATGGCTGTTCGCCACGCCGTTCGATGCCGATGTGCCGCCGCTCACGTTGTCGCGCGCCGGCGCGATTGCCGCCGCCGACGCGGCGCTCGCCGCGCGCGGGGTGACGCTGCCCGGCGACTTCACCCGCTCGTCGGCGATCCGCCTCGCCAGCGACGACGGCGCGCAATGGACATCGCACCGTTTCGTCTGGCAGGAGGGAGGTCGCGACGTCTACCACGCCGTGGTCGGCCAGACGCTGCCGCCGCCGTTGTGGAGCGTGCGCTATGCGCGCTTCAGCGGCGACGTCGCCGACCGCGCCGAGGAATGGCGCGTGAGCGTCGGCGACGACGGCAAGGTGCGCCAGGTCGTGCACGAGCTGCCGGAGGGGCGGCCGGGCGCGAAGCTCGCGCGTGACGACGCCCAGCGCATCGCCGATGCCGAGGTGCGCGCGCGCTTCGGGCTCGATCCCGCGACGCTGAAGGCCATCGGCGCGGCCGATCGCGCGCGTCCGGCGCGCACCGACTGGACGTTCCTGTGGACCGATCCGCGGGTCGCCGTCGGCAAGGGTGGCGAGGCGCGCGTGCAGGTGTCGCTCGCCGGTGACCAGGTGGCAGCCTCCGGCCGCGCGGTGTTCATTCCCGAAGCGTGGCTGCGCGCCGAGCAGGCGCGCGACGGACAGTGGGCCGCCGCCAAGATCGCCGTGGGCATCCTCACCGCGTGTGTCGGTCTCGCCGCGCTGTTCGTCGGCATCCGCAGCTTCACCAGCGCCGAGAGCGATCCGCGCGCCGGCATGCTGGTCGGCGGCGCCACCTTCCTGGCGATGCTCGCCGGCGCCGCCAATGGCTGGCCGACGGCGGCGTACTTCCTGTCCACCACCGACCCGCTGGTCACGCAGATCGCGCTGCGCGCCGCCAGCGTCGTCGTCGGCGCGATCGTCGTGGCGCTGTTCGCGGGCATGTTCGCGGCAGTGGCGAGCCACGCGCTGCGCGGCCAGCCGCCGCAACCGGTGTCGACGTCGCTCCCGCCATGGCTGGCGGGCGCGGCCGCGGCGCTGGTCATTGCCGGCTTCGCGGCGCTGCTGACGGCGGTCGCGCCGCAGCTCGCGCCGCGCTGGCCGTCGCTCGGCATCGAGAACAGCGCCGTGCCCGCCATCGCCGCCGCGTTGCAGGGCTTCGGTTTCCTGCGCCAGGTGGTGGTGGCGATGTTCGCGTTGTTCGTGCTGCAGCGGATCACCGCCGGCTGGACGCGCCGCGTGTGGCTCGTCGTGCTGCTGCTCATCGTGCTGTTCGCGATTCCCGCGCTCGGCGCGCGCGAGATCGGGCCGGCGCTGGCGACCGGCCTCACCGCGGCGCTGATCGCCACCGCCTTCGTGCTGTGGGTCTTCCGCTACGACGCCCGCGCGCTGCCGGCGTACGCAGCCACGGCCACCACGCTCGATGCCGCGACCGAAGCCGCGCGCAAGGGGACGTGGATCGCCTGGGTGTGGTTCGCGATCACCGTGGCGGTCTACGTGCTGCTGGCAGTGGCCGTCACGCGCTGGATCAGCCGCCCGCTCGCCCCCCGCCGCGCCTTCACTTCACCGTCGCCCAGTACGGAATGACCCAGTTGTCGGGGCGGTGCTGCACGGTGACGTTGACCCGCGACGCCCACGGGATCACCTGGCGGTGCAGCGGCAGATGGTTGATCTCGGCATTGTGCGCGAGGAACGCCTGGTGGATGAGGTCGAGCCGCTCGGCCGGATTCATGTCGACCTTGATTTTCGCCGTCAGCTCGTCGATCTTCGGATTGGTGTAGCGGCCGTAGTTGAAGTCGCCGTCGCCCTTGCCGCTGTAGCTCGACAGCACCGGCTGCAGCACGAAGATCGCGTCGGTGGCGGCGCCGCCCCAACCCAGCATGTACAGGCTCGTGTCGAGCTTCTCGAGCTTCGGGAAATAGACGGCGCGCGGCATCGCATTGACGCGCACCGTGACGCCGACCTGCGCCCACATCGCGGCGAGCGCCTGGCAGATCTTCTCGTCGTTGACGTAGCGGTTGTTGGGACAGTCGAGCGTGACTTCGAAGCCCTGCGGGTAGCCGGCGTCGGCGAGCAGCTTCTTCGCCGCGACGCGGTCGAACGGCAGGCGCTTCTCGATCTCGGGCGTCGTCATCTCCGGGCCGGGCGACGGCGCGCCGGTGGGCTTGGCGAGGCCACGCATCGTCGTGCGCCGGATCGCCTCGATGTCGATCGCCTCGTACAGCGCCGCGCGCACGCGGCGGTCCTTGAACGGGTTCTTGCCCTTGACGTTCGAGTACAGGAGCTCGTCGCGCTGCTGGTCCATGCCGATGAACACGATCCGGTTCTCGGTGCCCTCGATGACCTTGACGCCGGCGGTTTGCGCGAGCCGCGGCACGTCCTGCGGCGGCGGGTCGTTGACGAGGTCGACCTCGCCCGAGATGAGCGCGGCGACGCGCGTGGCGTCGGAAGTGATCGGCAGGTAATCCACCTCGTCGATGTTGCTTTCGAAGCGGCCTTCCTTGATTCCCCACCAGTTCGGGTTCTGCTTCAGCACGGTCTTCACGTCGGGCTGCCGCGACGCCAGCATGTAGGGCCCGGTGCCGTTCGCCTCGTGCGCGGTGATCATGTCTTCCTTCTGCGTGAAGTTCTGCGGCGTCGTCGCGCGGTTCTTCTCGCACCATGCCTTGGACATGATGTTGATCGTGATCACGTGCTCGAGCATCGCCGGGTTGGGCCCCGGCGTGGTGAACTCCACGGTGAGGTCGTCGATCTTTTTGGGGACTCCCGCCTGGTTGGCATAGGCGCGCAGCTGCGACGACGGCGACTTCGCGCGGTTGAAACTGAACACCACGTCGTCGGCGGTCAATGGCGTGCCGTCGTGGAAGCGCACGCCGGGACGCAGCTTGAAGCGCCACGTCGTGGCGTCGACCTGGGTCCACGACACTGCGAGCGCAGGCACGATCTTCATGTTGCGGTCGCGCGTGACGAGGAACTCGTAGACGAGGGCATTGACGTTGTTGGTGAGGTTCTCGTTCTGCGAGTACGGGTCGGTGGTGTTGATGTCGCCGCGTCCCGCCCAGCGCAGCGTGGTGGCGTCGGCACCGGCGGCGCAGGCCAGCGCCAGCATGGCGAGCGTGAGTCCGAAACGTGTCATTGCGAATCCTCCACGACGTGCGACGCTATTCGGCCTTGGCGGCCATCGTTTCCAGGATGGTGGCGAGCTGCGCGCTCATCGGCAGGTCGAGACTCGCGCCCGATGGCAGCTTGCGCATGAACCAGCGCTCGTACTGGCGCTCGATGTCGCCGCTCGCGGCCATGCCGCGCAGCGTTTCGTTGACCACCTTGGCGAGTGCCGGATCGTCGCGGCGAAACATGATGCCGTACGGATCGTAGGACAGGAACTCGCCGATCACCTCGAACGCGGCGCGCTGTCCGCGCTCGGCGATGAGCCCGTACAGCAGCACGTCGTCGGTGGCGAACGCGTCGGCGCGGCCGGTCGCCACCTCGGCGAACGATTCGGCATGATCCGGCATCACCGCGACGTCGAAGGCGAGCCCGAAACGCTGCTTGAGATCGAGCATCGCCTTCTCGTTGGTGGTGCCGCGCGTGACGACCACCTTGCGCCCGGCGAGGTCGCGGAACGAGCGGATCGGCGAACCCTTCTTCACCATCAGCTTGGTGCCGGACACGAAGATCGTCGGCGAGAAGGCGACACGCCGGCGGCGCTCGAGGTTGTTGGTGGTCGAGCCGCACTCGAGGTCGACGCGGCCGTCGACCACGGCGTCGACGCGCGTCTCCGGCGTCACCGGGACCCACTGGATCGTCAGCGGCCGGTTGACGGCGGCGCCGATCGCGTCGACCAGCGCGCGGCAGATCTCGATCGAGTAACCGATCGGCATGCTGCCGGCGACTGCGTACGAGAAAGGCACCGAAGCCTGGCGGTAGCCGATGGCGATGCGGCCTGACGCACGCGCCTTGGCGAGCGTACCGGCGAGCTCCAGGGGCGCGTCGGCGGCAGGCGCCGGCGCGGGCAGCACCTCCGGCGCTTCCGCCCATGCAAGGCTCGCCAGCGCCAGCAGCGCGACGGCAAGCAGGCCACGGCCGCGACGTGCGTTCATCGCGGGTCAGGCCGGTGCCGGGTGCGCGAGCGTCGTCGCGCTTTCGGCATCCAGCGTGCGCGCGTTGGCGTCGGCCGTCGCTTCCGGCAGCAACTCGCCTTCCCATTTGGCCACCACGGCGGACGCGAGGGAGTTGCCGATCGCGTTGGT
Organism: Casimicrobiaceae bacterium; assembly: GCA_036003195.1. Lineage (GTDB taxonomy): Bacteria > Pseudomonadota > Gammaproteobacteria > Burkholderiales > Casimicrobiaceae > VBCG01. The sequence continues at coordinate 60,781 of DASYSP010000090.1, read as the reverse complement.
CGCGGAACGTCCCATGTCGAGGAACGTGTCCACGCCGAGGATCAGCAGGAGCCCCGCCTCGGGAATGCCGAACTGGTTGAGCGTGGCGGCGATCACCACCAGCGACGCGCGCGGCACGCCGGCCATCCCCTTCGACGTCAGCATCAGCACCAGCAGCATCGTCACCTGCGTGGCGATCGACAGGTGGATGCCGTAGGCCTGCGCGATGAACAGCGTGGCGAACGTGCAGTACATCATCGAGCCATCGAGGTTGAACGAGTAGCCCATCGGCAGCACGAAGCTCGAGATCTTGCGGCGCACGCCGAAGCGGTCGAGCGCGTCGAGGATCTTCGGATAGGCGGCTTCCGAGCTCGCGGTGGCGAACGACAGCATGAACGCCTCCTTGATCAGCACCAGCAGTTTCAGCACGCGCGGGCCCAGCAGCACGAACCCGACGCAGATCAGCAGCGCCCACAGGATGAAGAGCCCCAGGTAGAAGTCGGCCATGAACACCGCGAAGCGCAGCAGGATCTCGAGGCCGTTGACCGCCACGGTCGCCGCCATCGCGGCGAGCACGGCGAGCGGCGCCAGCTTCATCACGTAGCCGGTGATCTTGAGCATCACGTGCGACAGCTCCTCGATGGCGGCGACCAGCGTCCTGGCTTTCTCCCCCAGCGCCGCCATCGCGATGCCGAAGAACATCGAGAACACGACGATCTGCAGGATCTCGTTGTTGGCCATCGCCTCGGCGAACGAGCGCGGCACCATGTGCGCCACGAAGTCCTTGAACGTGAACTTGGACGTGGCGAGGTTGGCGGACGCGCCGATGTCCGGCAACGGCAATCCGAGATTGAGCCCGGGCTGCAGCACGTTGGCGAGGATCAGCCCGAGGATCAGCGACACGAGCGAGGCGGTGATGAACCAGGCGAACGACTTGGCGAACACCCGGCCAACCGCCGAGGCATCGCCCATGTGCGCGATGCCGACCACCAGCGTCGAGAACACCAGCGGGCCGATCAGCATCTTGATCAGCCGCAGGAACACATCCGATATGATCGAGATGTAGCCGGCGATCTCGGTCGCCGACTTCTTGTCGGGAAACTGCACGAACACCATGTAGCCGAGGATGATGCCGATCACCATCGCCACCAGGATCCACACCGCCGGCGGAATGCGCTTCCTCATGTCGATCTCCCCTTGAATGTCGCCTGCCCGGCCGCACCCTGCAACCCGCGCGGCGGGACCCGTGGCGCAAGGATGCCTGACTCGGTGACCGGCGTCGACTGCGCGCCGCCGCGCATCCGTCCGCGGTGGTCCGGCGACGCGCCCGTGCGGCGGACGACGCCGCCAACGCCGCGCGCGCTCATCGCCGGCGGCATGCGGTGACCCGCGGCGCTCTGCCGCGCGGCGCCGGCGGCGACCGCCGCGACGTCGCGCTGCGCGAAGCGCTCGCCACGGTGCTGACGGCGGACGTGCCGCGTCTCGCGCGGCGCCTCGCGCGCCTCGCATCGGGCACCGCGGGCGATGGCGAGCGCGCGCGCGTCACCGAGGCGATCGCCGCGTCGGCCGCGAAAGTCGCGGCACGGCGGGCGGCCAAGCCGCGCATCGTCTATCCGCCGGACCTGCCGGTGGCGCAGCGCGCCGACGAGATCGCCGCCGCGATCCGCGCGCATCCGGTGGTCATCGTCAGCGGCGAGACAGGTTCGGGAAAGACCACGCAACTGCCGAAGATCTGTCTCGCCGCAGGTCGCGGCGAGCGCGGCCTGATCGGTCACACCCAGCCACGCCGCATCGCCGCGCGGGCGGTGGCGGAGCGGATCGCGATGGAGCTCGGCACCGAGATCGGCGCCGACGTCGGCTACAAGGTCCGCTTCACCGACCACACGCGGCCCGACGCCTACGTCAAGCTGATGACCGACGGCATCCTGCTGGCCGAAACGCAGGGCGATCGCGAGATGTCGCACTACGACACGATCATCGTTGACGAGGCGCACGAGCGCAGCCTCAACATCGACTTCCTGCTGGGCTATCTGCGGCGCCTCGTCGAGCGTCGTCCCGACCTGCGCGTGGTCATCACGTCGGCGACGCTCGACGCCGCGCGGTTCGCCGCGCATTTCGCGCACGATGGCGCGCCGGCGCCGGTGATCGAGGTCTCGGGGCGTCTGTATCCGGTGGAGGTGCGTCATCGCGCGGGCGGCGACAGCGACGCCGACGAAGCCGACGACGAGGCGCCACTCGAGGAGGCGATCGTCGACGCCGCCGAGGAGCTGTGGCGCGAAGGACCCGGCGACATCCTCGTGTTCCTTCCCGGCGAGCGCGAGATCCGCGAGACCGCCGATCTCGCGCGACGCGCGCTGGCGCGCAAGCCCTATGCCGCAGCCGTCGAGATCCTGCCGCTCTATGCGCGCCTGTCGGTGGCCGAGCAGCGCCGCGTGTTCGCGCCGTCGACGGCGCGGCGCCTGGTGCTCGCCACCAACGTCGCCGAGACCTCGCTCACCGTGCCGGGCATCCGCTACGTCATCGACAGCGGCCTCGCGCGCATCAAGCGCTATTCGCCGCGCAACCGCACGACGCTGCTGCAGATCGAGAAGGTGGCGCGCGCATCGGCCGACCAGCGCGCGGGGCGCTGCGGGCGGGTGCAGGACGGCATCTGCGTGCGCCTGTACGGCGAGGACGACTACCGCGCGCGGCCCGCCTACACCGAGCCGGAGATCCTGCGCAGCTCGCTCGCCGCGGTGATCCTGCGCGCGGCGGCGCTGGACCTGGGCGCGGTCGAGTCGTTTCCGTTCGTCGAGGCGCCGGCGCCGCGCGCGATCGCGGACGGCTATGCGCTGCTGCAGGAGCTCGGCTGTGTCGACACCGCGCGCGCGCTGACGCCGCTCGGCCGCGAGCTCGCGCGGCTGCCGCTCGATCCGCGCGTTGGCCGCATCCTGTTCGCCGCGCGCGACAGCGGGTGCCTCGCCGAAGCGCTGGTCATCGCCAGCGCGCTGGCGGTGCCCGACCCGCTGGAGCGCCCGCACGAGCGGCGCCAGGCGGCGGACCAGGCGCACCTGCGCTTCCGCGACAAGCAGAGCGACTTCCTCACGCTGATCGCGTTGTGGGAATTCTTTGCCGGCCTCATGCACGATGAAATTGCGCCGAAGGGCCGCCCCGAGGCGCAAGCCCCCCCGAGGGGGGAGGCGCGCGCAGCGCGCGTCGGGGGGAGACTTTCGCATCGCAAGCGCGTCGACGCCTGCCGCGCGCAGTTCGTGTCGTTCCTGCGCCTGACCGAATGGCGCGACGTGCACGCGCAACTCGTGGCGCAGCTCGAGGAGGCCGGATGGCAGTGGCACAAGGCGCTGCCGCCGGCGATCGACGCGCGGCGCTACGCCGACCTGCACCGCGCGCTTCTCACCGGCCTGCTGTCGAACGTCGGCTTTCGCGGCGAGGAGGGCGATGCGTATGCGGGCGCGCGCGGCGTGCGCTTCGCGCTGCACCCGTCGTCGACGCTCGCCAAGGCGCGGCCGAAATGGGTGCTGGCGGCCGAGCTCACGGAGACGACGCGGCTGTACGCGCGCTGCGCGGCGCGCGTCGAGCCCGAATGGATCGAGGCGGTGGCCGGCGACCGCGTCAATCGCGACCATTTCGATCCGCACTGGGATCCGCAGCGCGGCGAGGTGGTGGCCAGCGAGCGCGTGCAGCTCTATGGGCTCACCCTGGTGGCGCGGCGGCCGGTGAGCTTCGGCGCCATCGACCCGGCGGCGGCGCATGCGGTGTTCGTGCGCGAGGCGCTCGCCGGCGACGCGCTCGGCGTCGACGCGCCGTTCCTCGTGCACAACCGGCGCCTCGTCGCCGACATCGCCAAGCTCGAGCACAAGGCGCGGCGCCAGGACGTGCTCGTCGACGACGAGGCCAAGGCCGCGTTCTATGCGGCGCGGGTGCCTGCGCACATTCATTCGCGCGCGGCATTCGAGGCGTGGCGCCGAGACGCCGAGGCCGGGGATCCGGCGCGCCTCATGATGACGCGCGAAACGCTGATGCTGCACGCTGCGGCGGCGATCACCGAGGAGCAGTTCCCGGAGACGCTGGCGATCGCGGGCACGCGGCTGCCGCTGCGGTACCGCTTCGCGCCGGGCCATCCGCTCGACGGCCTGACGCTGGCGGTGCCGCTGGCGCTCCTCAACCAGGTGGAGGCGGCGACGCTCTCCTGGCTGGTGCCCGGCATGCTGCGCGAGAAGCTGGCGCTCGTCGTCAAGTCGCTGCCGAAGGCCGTGCGCAACCGGCTGATGCCGGTCGCCGATCACGTCACCGCGTTCCTCGCCACCGAGCCTTCACACGCACGGCACGTCAATGATGCGCTGCGCGACTACTTCAAGTCTGCGCTCGGTATCGACGTCGAGCGCGCGGTGCTGGATGCGATCGAGCTGCCGCCGCACCTGCGCGTCAACGTCGTCGTCGCCGACGCCGCGGGCCGCGAGCTCGGCAGCGGGCGCGATCTCGCGGTGCTGCGGCGCGAGCTCGGCGACGCGGCGCAGATGACTTTCGCCGCCGCGAGTGAAGGCTTCGAGCGCAGCGGCATCACGCGCTGGGACTTCGGCGCGCTGCCGGCATCGCTGGCGATCACCCGCGACGGCGCGCGGGTGACCGGCTATCCCGCACTCGTCGATCACGGCGCCAGCGTGTCGCTGGCGCTGCTCGACACCGAAGGCGCAGCGCATGCCGCCACGCGCCGCGGCATCGTGCGCCTGATCGCCATCACGCTGAAGGATGCGCTGGCGCAACAGGCGAAAGGTCCCGCCGGATTCAACGCCGTGGCGCTGGCGTTGCGCGGGGTCGCCGCGCCGCCGGCGTTGCTGGCCGATGCGCTGGCCGCGATCGCCGATCGCGCGTTCATCGGCGACGATCCGCTGCCGCGCGACGACGCCGCATTCGTGGCGCAGGTCAAGCGCGCGCGCGCCCGGCTGCCCGCCGTCGCCGCCCATGCATGGCAACTGCTGGCAGAGATCGCCACCGCATGGGCGGCACTCAATCGCCGCGTCGAAGGGCTGCCGGCGGCGCAGTCGCGACTCGCCGCCGAAATCCGCGCCCAGCGCGACGCACTGGTCCATCCGGCCTTTTTCGCGGCGACGCCGTGGGACCGGGTCACGCAGCTGCCGCGCTACCTGGCCGCCCTCGACCGGCGGCTGGCCAAGCTTCCCGAGCGTCCCGAGCGGGACGCCCGCCATGGCGCCGAAGTGGCGGCGTGGCGGCGCCGCTACGAGGAGCGTGTCGCCGCCGAGCGCAAGGCCGGGCGCGACGATCCGCGGCTGGCTGAATTCCGCTGGCTGCTGGAGGAACTCAAGGTGTCGCTGTTCGCCCAGGAGCTCAAGACCCCCTATCCGGTGTCGCTGAAGCGGGTGGAAAAGGCGTGGACGGCGCTCGGCGGCGGCTGAACTGCTTCCGACAGGGGGGTCCCCGTGCTAGAGTAGATTGGCACGTTTATGCGCCAAGCCCATGAGGTGTCTAGGTCGAACGTGGTCGGGGCCGCCGGGAGCCGAGCCGGTTGGGGCCGGCCGGCGGTGCACGAGACCGCCACGCGCACGACCGGCCGCGTCGTTGCGCTTGCGCAGTGTTCCGAATTGACGATGAACCGATGAACGCCACGACGCATGCCGACAAGAAACAGGCGGCCGTGAAAACCCAACTTCCGCGGGAACTGGCGAAGGCGCTTTCCGACTGCCGCGACCTCGCCATCCACCGCCTGCAACTCACGTTCGCGGGGATGTTCGACCGCATCAGCGACGTGCTGATGGAGCGCGCCAGCAATTCGGACATCCGCGCCGAGCAGTCGCTGTACCTCGACGCGCGCGGTGCCCTCAAGACCGAACGCGCGGCGCTGATGTCCGATTTCGAGACGCGCCTGCGGCGGCGCGTCGACGATCGCATCGCCGGGCGCGAGGAGCGCCAGGAGTTCGCCAACAGCGACATCGACCCGTCCAAGCTGACGCTGGTCGACACCACCGCCATGGACGAGTCGGTGCTGACCGGCAACATCACGCGCATCGTCGAGAACGCCTGCCACGACGAGCTCGCGGAGTTCAACCGCTTCGTCGGCCACCTGCTCGGCAAGCCGGGCCTCGAGACCGACGGCAATCCGCTCGCGCCGCAAACCATCGTCGACGCGTTCGCCGATGCGCTGAAGGATCTCAAGACCGACCGCGCCATCAAGTTCCAGATCCTGAAGGAGCTGAACCAGGCGTCGCTCGGTGACCTCGCGACGATCTACGCCGATCTCAACCGGCACCTCGTCAACCTCAAGGTGGTGCCGGCGGCGGTCCCGCGCGGCCGCACGCCGCATCGCCCGTCGGCTGCGCGCGCACAGCAACAGCCGCAGGTGCCGCCCATCGCCGACGCGCCTCCGCCGCCCGCGGCGTCGGGCTCCGAGGTCGACATGATGTCGCTCTACCGGCGGATGTTCGGCGGCGGCGCGGCGGCGGCGATGGCGCCGCAATTCGCCGGTCCGCAACGCGCGCCGCCGCCGCAGATGCAGGCGCCGGCCGCCGGCGGCTTCAACGAGACTCCGGAAGGCATGTTCCCGTCGATCGATCCGGCGCTGATGCTCGCGCAGGCGGCGGCGGCCAATGCCGCGGCGGGCGCCACGACGTTCGCGCCGATGCCGACAACGATGTCCGGCTACGTCCCGGGCGCGCCGATCATCTCCACGCCGTCGCTGCACGAAGGTCTGACGCGCCTGCAGGCGGGCCAGGTCGGCTTCGAAGTCGACGGCGCCAGCGTCACGTTCGCCGGCATCCCGCAGGGCCTGCACAACGTCCTGCGCGACCTCCAGGATTCGCCGCTCGGACACCGCGCCAACCAGCTCGAGTCGATGACGATCGAGATGGTGGCGATGCTGTTCGACTACATCTTCGACACGCGCGACCTGCCCGACGGCATCAAGGCGCTGCTGGCGCGGCTGCAGATCCCGGTGCTCAAGGCGGCTATGCTCGACGGCGCGTTCTTCGCCAAGAAGACGCACCCGGCGCGGCTGCTCGTCAACGCGCTGGCGCAGGCCGGGCTCGCGTGGTCGCCGGTGACCGGCAACGAGGATCCGCTCTACCGCAAGATCGACCAGATCGTCCATCGCATCCTCGACGGCTTCGACAACGACCTGTCGATCTTCGACGAGCTGCGCCACGACCTCGAGGAATTCCTCGCCGCCGAGGAGGCCGCCGCCGAGGCGAACATCGCGAGCTCGGCGGAAGAGATCAACCTGCGCGACCGCCACCACATTGCCGCGGCAGTGGCGAGGAGCGAGGTCGAGCGCCGCATCGAACGCTCGCCGATTCCCAACTTCCTCGCCGCGTTCCTGCGCGAGCGCTGGCTGGCGACGCTGACCCATGTCTACATCAAGGACGGCGAGACCAGCGAAGCCTGGGGCAGCGCGCTCAACACGCTCGAAGAGCTGACGTGGAGCGTGCAGCCGAAGCGCAACACCGAGGAACGCAAGGAGCTGGTGGCGCTGCTGCCGTCGCTCCTCAAGCGCATGAACGCCGCCTCCGGCGCCGGTCCCTGGCCGCAGGAGGAGCGCGAGTCGTTCATGTCGAATCTCGTCGAGGCGCACGCGGCGGCGGTCAAGCCGTCGCTCGCCAGCGCCGACTCGCCGATCGCCGCCGTGGCCGAGCAGGCGAAGCTGCAGGCCGAGGTGGCGAAGGCCGCCGGCGACGAGCGCACCGCGCAGCGCGCGCGCGCGCTGGCCGAGGCGATGGAACTTGCCGCGCCGTTGCCGGAGCCGGAGACGCCGGAGGTGGTCGACGACGACTATCTCGAGATCGCGCGCAGCCTCGAGCGCGGGGTATGGATCGAGTTCGAGGCCGACGGCGGCCAGCTCGCGTTCGCCAAGCTGGCGTGGGTGAGCCCGCTGCGCGGCACCTACCTGTTCACCAACCGCCAGGGCCAGAAGGCGCTGTCGATGACCGCCGAGGAGCTGGCGACGCGCTTCCGCGAGGACACCGCGCGCCTGGTCGAGGCCGAGCCGCTGATCGACCGCGCGTTCGTCAGCGTGCTCGGGCAGTTCGAGGACAAGATCGTCGATCGCGCGGCGTGAGCGAGGCCTCGCCGCCGCCGCAGCAGGACGTCACCGGGCGCTGGTTCGAGGACCTGGCGACGGGCCAGCAGTTCACCTCGGCGCTGACGGTCACCGAAACGCACCTCGTCACCGGCGCCGGGCTGATCGGCGACTTCAATCCGCTGCACGTCGACGACGCCTTCGCGCGCGCCTCGCGCTACGGCTCGCGCATCCTGCACGGCGTGCTGACCGGCGCGCTGATGGGCGGGCCGATCGGCATGATCTTCCACGGCACGGCGATCGCGTACCTCGAGCACGCCACGCGCTTCCTGGCGCCGGTGCGCATAGGCGACACGCTGGCCACGACGTGGACGGTGACCCTGCTGGTGCCGAAGCCCGCGCACCAATGCGGCATCGTCACGCTGGCGGCACGCGCACGCAACCAGGACGGCGTGGTGGTCGCCGAGGGCGACGGCAAGGTGATGGTGCGATCGCGCTGAGGTCCGCCGCGCGCTATCGGCTTGCCAGCGCCGCGGCGCACTCGGCGACCAGCGCCGGCCCGCGATACACGAGGCCCGTGTAGACCTGCACCAGCGTCGCGCCGGCGTCGATCTTCGCGCGCGCGTCCACGCCCGACAGGATGCCGCCGACGCCGATGATCGGCAGCGCGCCCGCCAGCGTGTTCGCCAGCACGCGGATCACGTGGTTCGACGGCGCGAACAGCGGCCGGCCGGACAGCCCGCCGGCTTCGGCGGCATGCGGCTCGCCAGCGACGGCGTCGCGCGTGATCGTGGTGTTGGTGGCGATCACCGCGTCGATGCCGTGCGCCACCAGCGTGCGCGCGATCGCGCGGATCGACGCGTCGTCGAGGTCGGGCGCGATCTTGACGGCCAGGGGTACGCGCCGGCCGTGGCGCTCGGCGAGGCGCTCGCGCGCCGCGACCAGCGCCGCCAGCAGGGCATCGAGCGCGGCGTCCGTCTGCAGTTCGCGCAGCCCCGTCGTGTTGGGCGAGCTGACGTTGACCGTGATGTAGTGGGCGTGGGCGTACACGGCTTCGAGGCAGGCCGTGTAGTCGTCGGCCGCGCGTTCGTTCGGCGTGTCGAAGTTGCGCCCGATGTTGATGCCGAGGATGCCGCGGTAGCCCGAGCGCCGCACGTTGGCGACCAGTGCCGCGACGCCGTCGTTGTTGAAGCCGAGCCGGTTGACCAGCGCCTCGCGGGCGGGAATCCGCCACATCCGCGGCCGCGGATTGCCGGGCTGCGCGCGCGGCGTCACCGTGCCCACCTCGATGCAGCCGAAACCCATCGCGGCGAGGCCGGCGAGATGCGCGGCGTTCTTGTCGAGGCCGGCGGCGAGTCCGACGCGGTTGGGAAACACGATGCCCATCGCTTCGACCGGCGCGGGCGGCGGCGCGGCGAAGCGGGCGAGGCCCAGGCGCGCGGCGGCGTCGAGGCTGGCGAACGCCGTGGCGTGCGCGCGTTCCGGATCGAGCGCGAAGAGTGCGGGCCGGAGCAGCGAATAGAGCATGACGATCGCCCTGCGCGCGCGGCGCGCGGACCGCGCCGGCGCCGCGTGGGCGGCGCGCGATGATAACATCGGCCGCGATGCGATTGTTCTGGCTTCTCGCTGCCGCGACGCTGGTGTTCGACGCGCCGGCGTCGGGCGCCGCCGTGCACGCGGGCGGCTATCTGCAGCGCGCCGACGTGCGCGCGTTCGCGCACGATACCGCGCGCGAGACCGGCATCCCCTACGCGGTCATCGAGCGCACGCTCGGCGAGGCGCGCTACCAGCCGAAGATCGTGGCGCTGATGGACCGCCCGCTGGTGGCGCCGCCGCGCTGGTTCGAGTACGCACCGCCCTTCCTCGACGCGGATCGCGTCGCCGCCGGCGTCGCGTTCTTCGATGCCAATGCGCAGGTGCTGGCGCGCGCCGAGGCCGAATACGGCGTGCCTGCCGGAATCATCGTCGCCATCATCGGCGTCGAGACCTACTGGGGCCGGATCACCGGCCGCTACCGGGTGCTCGACGCGCTGGCCACGCTCGCGTTCGACTATCCGCGGCGCGCGGCGTTCTTTCGCGGCGAGCTGAAGGAGTTCCTGGTGTTCACGCGCGAGCAGCACATCGCGCCGACATCGGTGCAGGGCTCGTTCGCCGGCGCCATGGGCCTGCCACAGTTCATGCCGCGCAGCTATCGCAGCTATGCGGTTGACTTCGACGGCGACGGTCGCATCGACCTGTGGCAGAGCCCGGCGGACACGATCGGCAGCGTCGCCAACTTCCTCGCCCGCCACGATTGGGCGCGCGGCCAGCCGGTGCTCCTCGCGGCGTCGGTCGACGCCACCGCGCGCGAGACGTTGCTGCAGCACCTCGATGGCGGCATCAGCGAGCGCCGCGCGCTCGACGCATGGCAGCGCGAAGGCGTGAATCTCGCCGCGCCGCCCGCCAACCTCGGGGCCGAGCCCGTCGGCGTGCTGCTGCTCGAGGACAGCGCCGATGCGTCGACGCTGTGGATCGCCTGCAACAACTTCTACGTCATCACGCGCTACAACAAGAGCCGCCTCTATGCAGCCGCGGTCTGGCGCCTGGCCGGCGCGATCGCCGACGCGCGTCAGCGTGCGCGCGACGCGAGCACATGCGCCACCAGCGCGCGCGTCGAGGCGTCGGTGGCCGCGGGCAGCGCCGCGCCGTCGCGCAGCGCGGCGATGATCGGCTGCGCCAGCGACTTGCCGAGCTCGACGCCGAACTGATCGAAGGAGTTGATGCCGTAGAGGCAGCCTTCGACGAACGTGCGATGCTCCCAGAGAGCGATCAGCGCGCCGAGGTGGCGCGCATCCAGTCGCGGCAGCATCAGCATCGTCGACGGCCGGTTGCCCGGGCAGCGGTGCGCGGCGTCCCCCTCCCGGCCCTGCATCAGCGCCTGTGCCTGCGCCAGCGCATTGGCGACGAGCATCGCCTGCTGCTCGCGCGCGCCGCCGAGACGGTTTTCGACGGCGTCCACCGCCACCACGAATTCGACGGGTATCGGGTGCGTGCCCTGGTGCAGCCATTGGAAGAACGCATGCTGGCCGTCGGTGCCGGCGCCGCCCCACAACGCGGGCTCGGTGGCCCCGTCGACGGCGTCGCCGTCGCGCGTGACGCTCTTGCCGTTGCTCTCCATCGTCAGCTGCTGCAGGTAGGCGGGCAGCAGCGCCAGCGCGCGCGCATACGGCACCACCACGCGCTGCGCGACGGCCGATGCGCGCACGTTCCACCAGTCGACGAGCGCCATCAGCACCGGCAGGTTGGCCGCGAGCGGCGCGGTCGCGAAATGCGCATCCATCGCCGCGGCGCCGCCGAGCATCGCGTCGAACGCGTCGTTGCCGCAGGCGATCGCGATCGGCAATCCGACCGCCGACCACAGCGAATAGCGTCCGCCGACCCAATCCCACATCGGCAGGATCGCATCGTCGGCGGCGCCGAATGCCTGCGCGGCGCGGACGTTGGCGGTGACCGCGATGAAATGCGCGCGCGTGTCGGCACCCGGCATCGCCGCGGCGAGCCATCCGCGCATCGCCGCCGCATTGGCGAGCGTCTCCTGCGTCGTGAACGTCTTCGACACGACGATCGCGAGCGTCGTCTCGGCATCGAGCGGCGCCAGCACGCGCGCGAGGTCGGCGGGATCGACGTTGGACACGAAATGCACCGGCACCGGCGACGGCGCGTCGGAAACGGCGAGCGCATCGCAGCACATGCGCGGGCCGAGGTCGCTGCCGCCGATGCCGATCGCCACCACCGCGCGGATCGGCCGCCCCGTCGTCCCCGGCCGCGCGCCGCCACGAATCGCGGCGGCGAGCGCGCGCATCCGCGCGCGCGTCGCCCGCACGTCCGCCATGACGTCGCGACCGTCGACCATCAGCGGCGCACCGTCACCACGGCGCAGCGCCATGTGCAGCGCGGGACGGCCCTCCGAAAGGTTGACGCGCTCGCCGGCGAACAGCGCGACGATCCACTCGGCGAGCCCGCTGTCCGCGGCATGCGCGACGAGCAGCGCGAGCAGCTCCTGCGTGATGCGCTGCTTGGACAGATCGACGCGCAGGCCGGCGCCGTCGAAGGTGAGCGCGGCCGCGCGCGTGGCGTCGCGCGCGAACAGCGCGGCGAGCGGCGTCGCCGCGAGGGCGCGCGCCGCGGCGGCGAGGGAATCCGGCAGACCTTGCGTCACGCCATCGATTGTAGCGTCCGCGCGCGGCGGCCGCTCTCGGCAATGCGCAAGCGCGCGCTATACTCATGCGACGCCGCCGGCGTCGACGCCGACCTCCACGATGCGCATCCTGCTTTCCAACGACGACGGCTATTTCGCGCCCGGCCTCGAGCATCTTGCCGCGGCGCTGGCGCCACACGCCGAGATCACGGTCGTCGCCCCCGAGCGCGATCGCTCGGGGGCATCGAACTCGCTGACGCTCGATCGCCCGCTGCTGGTGCGGCGTGCATCCAACGGCTTCCTGTTCGTCAACGGCACGCCCACCGATTGCGTGCATCTGGCGGTCACGGGCCTGCTGGATCACCTGCCCGACATGGTGATCTCCGGCATCAACGACGGCGCCAACATGGGCGACGACACGATCTACTCGGGCACGGTCGCCGCCGCCACCGAAGGCTTCCTGCTGGGCATTCCGTCGATCGCGATCTCGCTGACCTCGCGCAACGCCCGGCATTTCGATACGGCGGCGCGCATCGCGGTCGACCTCGTGCGCCTCAACAGCGAGCGCCGATCCAAGGTCTGGCTGCTCAACGTCAACGTGCCGGACGTGCCGCACGCCGAACTGACCGGCCTCGCCGTGACGCGGCTGGGGCGACGCCACAAGGCGGAGGACGTCGTGCGCACCGAGAATCCGCGCGGCGAGACGGTCTACTGGGTGGGTGCCGCCGGTGCCGCCGCGGATGCCGGCGACGGCACCGATTTCCATGCGGTCGGCGCACGCAAGGTGTCGGTGACGCCCTTGCAGATCGACCTCACCAACCGCGAGGAAGCGCACGCCGTCGACGCGTGGCTCGCGCCGTTGCGCTGAGTCAGTGCGGCGGCGCTGACACCTGCCGCGACGACAGGGGAGAGAGGAGCGATGGGGACGCTCGACAACAGGCACTCGGGCATCGGCATGACGTCCGACCGCACTCGCGCGCGGATGATCGAGCGCCTGCGCGCCGACGGCATCCGCGACGAGATCGTGCTGGCGGCGATGAATGCCGTGCCGCGCCACATCTTCGTCGACGAGGCGCTGGCGATCCGCGCATACGAGAATTCGCCGCTGCCGATCGGACACGGCCAGACGATCTCGCAGCCGTGGGTGGTGGCGCGCATGAGCGAGCTTGCGCGCAATGGCCGCGCGCTCGGCGAGGTGCTCGAGATCGGCACCGGGTGCGGCTACCAGACGGCAGTGCTCGCGCAGTTCGCGCGCAAGGTGTTCACCGTGGAGCGCATCGGCGCGCTGGTGGCGAAGGCACGGCGCCATCTGACGGCGCTGAAGATCCGCAACGTGGCGCTGATGCACGGTGACGGCACCGCCGACCTGCGCGAGGAACTCGCCGTCGACGCGATTGTCATTACGGCGGGGGCGACGCACGTGCCGGAGGCGTTGCTGCGCTTTCTCAAACCGGGCGCGAGGATGGTGCTGCCGCTGACGCATGCCGCTGCCGGCGAACCCGCGCTGCAACGGCTCACCGTGATCGAGCTGGCTGTGCAGGGTTACAAGGAAGAAATGCTCGATGCGGTAAGATTCGTGCCGTTGCTGCCCGGTACTGCCTGACCGATCCCGTGTGTCCGTCGCGGGGTCGCCCGACGACGACCCACTCGACACCCGGTTTGATATTCGACGCGTCACTTTCGCATTGCCGCCGCATCGTCGCCTGCGCGGCACTCGCCGTCATCGCGGGCTGCGCGACCCGCGTGCCGGCGCCGGTGGTGGAGCGCGCGCCGCTGCCGCCGCCGTCGACCACCACGCCCGCAGCACCGCCCGCGGCCGAAGTGACGCCGCCCCCACCGCCGCCGGTGCCCACGTACACGGTCAAGCGCGGCGACACGCTGCGCACGATCGCGCAGGACAGGGGGCTCGACACACGCCAGCTCGCGGCGTGGAACAACCTCGACAATCCGAATCGCCTCGCGGTGGGACAGGTGCTGCGCCTCGGTCCGCCGGCGAGCGATGCCGAGCTGCCGGTGCCGGGCCCAACCGATGCATCCGGTCCCGGCGTGACGACGGCACCGCTGCGCACGCCGCCACCGGTCGGTGCAGCGCCCGGCGACGCCACGGCCGGTGCCGGCGTGGCGGCCGCAACGCCGCCGGGTGCGCGCAACACCGACAACCTGAAGACCTCGCCGAAGGCGATCAAGCAGCCCTACAGTGCCGATGCGCTGCGCGATTTCGGCAAGCTCGCGCAGGCCGCGCCGCCTGCCGACGTCGCCACGGCGGCACCGTCGTCGCCGCGTGCAGCGTCTTCTGCGAATGCATCGCCACCCATCGGCGCCGATGAGGACCGACTCGACTGGATGTGGCCGGCAAAAGGGCGCGTCATCGGCACGTTCTCGGATACGGCGAATCTAAAGGGCATCGACATCGCGGGCAGCGCCGGCACGCCGGTAGTGGCGAGCGCCGCCGGCAAGGTCGTGTACGCCGGGACGGGCCTGCGCGGCTACGGCAAGCTCGTCATCATCAAGCACAACGACACCTACCTGTCGGCGTATGCGCACAACCGCAGCATCGTCGTCAAGGAAGGCGACGAGGTCACGCGCGGACAGAAGATCGCCGAGATGGGCAACACCGACGCCGACCAGGTGAAGCTGCATTTCGAGATTCGCCGCCTCGGCAAGCCGATGGACCCGGCGCGTTACCTGCCGCCGCCCGGCTGACGCTCAACGCCCGCTGGCGCGCAGCGCTGCGGCCGGGGGCAACACGTCGACGGCGCGCGCGAGCGTCGCCACCAGCGCGTCGCGCTCGGCGGGACGCCGCGCCGCGTTGCCGTAGCGCAACGCCGCATACGATCCGGCGATCGCGGTGAAGGCGATCGCGAACTGCGGCCAGCGCGCGCTCGCGCGCGACGCGTAATCGAGCGGCCCTTCCCATGCGAGCCGTGGCAATCCGGCGGCGGCGAGGCGCGCGCACGCGGCGCGCCACAGCACGAGCGCGCGCTCGCCGTGGCGGCGACGCCACGCCATCAGCGCGATCAGCAGCGCGCCCCACGCGCCGAGCGCGGCCACGGCGGCGCCCATCACCCACGGCGCCGAGCGCGCGCCGATGTCGAACGCGCGCCACAGCTCGCGCTGGCGCGCGCTGTTGAAGCCAATGACATCGCGGCGCCAGGCGTGATTGAGCGCGTCGAGCGCGAGCTGCATGTTCTTGAGCCAGCCGCCGGACAGGCGCGCGAAACGCGGCAGCGGCTCGCTGTCGGGCAGCGCGCCGGCGATGCCGCGCTCGATGCGCGACGGCGCCACCGCGGCGGTGGGGTCGAAGCGTTGCCAGGCGCCGTCGACCAGCGCCTCGCTCCACGCGTGCGCATCGGACTGGCGCACGATCATGTAGCCGCCGCGCGGATTGATCTCGCCGCCCTGATAACCCGTCACCACGCGCGCCGGGATGCCGGCGTCGCGCAGCAGCACGGTGAACGCGCTGGCGAAGTGCTCGCAGAATCCGCGGCGCTCGTCGAACAGGAACATGTCGACCGGATCGGACGGCAGCAGCGGCGGCGTCAGCGTGTAGACGAAGCCCTCGTCACGGAACAGGGCGAGCACGGCGGCGATGTACTCGCGATCCTGCGGGTGCTCGGCGCGCATCCGGCGTGCGAGCTCGCGCGTGCGCGGATTGCCGCGTGCCGGCAGGCTCGCGAGGCGTACGTCGGTGGCGCCTGCCGCGGCGGCGCGCGCGCCCGGCACCGACGTCGCGCTGTAGCGCAGCACCTGCGTCACTGCGCTGCGCGTGACGAGCTGGCGGTCGGCGGTGAGCATCACGAAGCCGCCACGCGCGTCGTCGTCGAATCCGCCGGCGAGCTGCGGCATCTCCGACAACTCCTCGAGCGCGAACAGCCACGGCTTGTTCGACGGCTCCAGCGTCACCGTGTAGCGATAAGTCGTTGCGCCGCCGGCGGCGAGGGCGCCAGCGCCACGCTGCGGCAGCGCCGACCACGTGCGGCCATCGAATCGCGTCAGCACCGGACCCCGCCAGTAGCGCCGCGCCGGCGGCGGCGGCGGCCCGTCGAAGTCGACGCGAAAAGCGACTGCGTCGGACAACGACAGCTCGCTGATCATGCCTGGCGACATCGTGTCCGACAGCCCGGATTGCGCGGCGTAGTCCTGCGGCAGCCCCCACAGCGGCGCGGCGAGACGCGGGAACAGGAAGAACAGCAGCGCCGCGAGCGGCAGCCCCTGCAGCAGCATGAGCCCGCTGCGCCGCAGCGTCGCGCGCCACGGCGGCATCGCGCCCGCATCGCGATCGAGCGCGGCCAGCGCGCCGGCGAGGACGATGATCGCGGGCAACGCCATCAGCGCGGCGAACGGCGACTGGCTGGTGAGGAACGGCGTGATGAGCAGGAACGACGCGAGACAGACGAGCAGCATGCCGTCGCGGCGCGTGCGCGATTCGAGGAACTTGATGCCGACGAGAATGAACAGGAACGCCACCGACGGCTCGCGCCCGGCGAGATGGCCGTCGTAGCTCAGGCGCACGAACCACGCGGTGGCGAGCGCGAACAGCACGAGCGTCCACGACGGGATGCGCGCGGGAGCCGACATCGGCCGCGCGCCATCGCGCTGGGTGAGCCACAGCCGCAGCGCGACCAGCACAAGTCCGAACGCGGCGATCCACAACGGCAGGTGCGGCGCCTGCGGCAGCTGCGCCGCGATCAGCATCGCGCCCAGCCAGCGGATTTGCAGGGGCGAGAGCACGGCGGCAGGTTGCCGCGGGCGAAGCCGTTGGCGCGTCCACGCGGCCGCGTGTGCGCTCATTGGCCGAACATCGCGAGCGCGGTCAGCGCCGCGCGCCGATGCTCGCGGCCTTGCGCGGCCGGCAGCGCGACGCCGGGCAGCTCCAGCGCGAATGGCCGTGCCGCGTGCTCCGCGGCCAGCACCCACGCGGCGAGGCGCGCCAGACGCTCCTCGACGCCGAGCTGCGGCAGCGCCGACCACGCGAGCGCGATCGGACCGCCGCCGCCGGTGCCTTCGAACTCCTTCGAGTACCAGCCCGCGCCGCGCGCCACCGCCTTCCACGCCACGCGCGACAGCGGGTCGCCATGGCGGAATTCACGCAGGCCGGCGAGGTCGCTGTCGTCGCTGCGTCCGGTGGCGTAGGCGTCCGGACCGGAGTGACCCGCGGGCAGCGGCGGTGCGCTCGCCTCGGGCGCCGGGAACACGATGCCTTCGAGCGGGAAATGGATGTACGCCCAGCCGCGCCACAGCCCGAGCGGAAAGGTCGACGACAGCGTCACCCGCCCGAGCGGCAGCCGGCCGCGGCGCGGCGCATCGCGCTCGATCGTCAGCGTCTCCACCGCGCCGGCGGCAACGTCGACGCGCGACACGGTGCCACCGGCGGCGGCGAGCGCGATGCACTCGCGCGCGAGCGTCCCGGCATCGAGCGCCAGTGCGAATGCGAGGCGGCCGCCGGCGAACGTCTCGCCGGCGCCGAGCGGCTTGACTTCGAGCCCGGCGAGGTTGCGGAACGTGTGCAGCAGCGCCGCGGCCACGAGCCCGGTGAGCACGAACGTGACGACGAAGCCCAGCGAGATGCCATAGTTGAGCGAGGCGAGCAGCATCACGGCCAGCGTGCCGAGCATCGCCCATCCGCGGCGCGTCGGCAGGATATAGATCCGCGAGTGGCGCAGCACGACAGGCGCATCGTCGTGCGGCGCGAGGCGGAACCACCGCTGGCGCCTTCGCGCGAGGTAACCGCGCGGCGACGCTATCGCGGCATGTGTGGCGAACACCATCGTGTGTGCGATGCCGCCTGGCGGCCGTGCGCTGCGTGCCCGCCTATGGCAGCGGGACCGCGCGCAGCAACGAATCCGCCTGCAGCGCGCCGCTGCGCGCGCCGCCGGCGAGACGATGGCCGGCGACGGCGACGAACACCGCCTGCACGTCCTCCGGCATCACCATGGGCCTGCCCGCCATCAGCGCCCACCCACGCGCCGCGGCGAGGAGCATGAGTCCGGCGCGCGGCGACAGCCCGCGGCGTGCGCCGGCATCGACGCCGCCGGTGCCGCCGGCGAAACCGCGCGACGCCGCGAGCAGCGCCTGCACGTAGTCGAGCAGCGCCGGCGCGACGTGGACGTCACCGGCTTCGCGCTGCCACTCGGCCAGCGTCGCGGCATCCGCGACCGGCGCGATTTCGGCGATGCGCGCGCGGCGGTCGCCGCCGGCGAGGAGCTCGCGTTCGGCGGTGGCATCCGGATAGCCGAGCTCGATGGCCATCAGGAAGCGGTCGAGCTGCGATTCCGGCAGCGGGTAGGCGCCGATCTGCTCGACCGGATTCTGCGTGGCGATGACGAAGAACGGATCCGGCAGCTTGCGCGTCTGGCCATCGACGGACACCTGGCGCTCCTCCATCGCCTCGAGCAATGCGCTTTGCGTCTTCGGCGGCGCGCGGTTGATCTCGTCGGCGAGCACCACCGAGTGGAAGATCGGCCCCGTCAGGAAGCGGAACGCCTGCGTGCGCTCGTCGTAGATCGACACCCCGAGCACGTCGGCGGGCAGCAGATCGCTCGTGAACTGCACGCGCGCGTAGCGCAGGCCAAGCGTCGCCGCCAGCGCCTGCGCCAGCGTCGACTTGCCGACGCCCGGAATGTCCTCGATCAGCAGATGGCCGCGCGCGAGCATGCACGCCATCGCCAGGCGCAACGGCTCGTCCTTGCCGACGACGATGCGCGCGAGCTGCGCGAGCGCACGGGCAATGCCTTGCGCAACGGAGGCGGGTTGCTGGGCGGGGCGGACGGTCATCGTGGGAGGGTGCACGCAAAAGATGCGCCACTTTAGCCGCTCCCGTCCCGCGGCGTCACCTCCACCGGGCGCGGGTTAAACTCCACTCGTCTGCCGGGCCGTGCACCACTGTCATTCGCGCGGCGGCCCGGGGCGTTCGCCCATTGCCACGGAAGATCCGCTTGACCACCGCATTCATCACCCACCCGTCGTTCCTGCTGCACGACATGGGCCCGCAGCATCCCGAATGTCCGGCACGACTGACTGCCATCGCCGACCGGCTGGTCGCCGCCGGGATCGACGGCCACCTTCAGCATCACGAGGCGCCGCGCGCGTCGCGCGAGGCGGTGCTGCGCGCACATGGCGCGGCGTACGTTGCGCGGCTGGAAGCGGCGAGCCCGCGCGAGGGGCTCGCCTATCTCGACCCCGACACCGCGCTCAATCCGCATTCGCTCGACGCGGCGTGGCATGCCGCCGGCGCCCTCACGCTCGCCACCGACCTCGTGATGCGCGGCGATTGCGACAACGCGTTCTGCGCGGTGCGTCCTCCCGGGCACCATGCGGTGCGCGACCGTGCGATGGGATTCTGCATCTTCAACAGTGTCGCGGTCGGCATCCTGCATGCGCTGGAGGTGCACGGGCTGACGCGCGTCGCCGTGGTCGATTTCGACGTCCACCATGGCAACGGCACCGAGGAAATCTTCGCCGGCGACGAGCGCGTGCTGATGGTGTCGACGTTCCAGTATCCGCTCTACCCGTACTCGGGCGTCGAGCCGCTCGGCGACAACATGCTCAACGTCCCGCTGGCGCCGGGCAGCGACGGCGCCAGCCTGCGCAAGGCGGTGGAGCAGGTATGGCTGCCGGCGCTGGCGGCGTTCGCGCCGCAGGCGATCTATGTCTCCGCCGGCTTCGACGCGCATCGCGAGGATCCGCTGGCCGGACTCAATTTCAGCGACGACGACTTCGCGTGGGTGACGCGGGAGCTGCTCGGCGCGGCCCGCGCCCATGCCAACGGCCGTGTCGTGTCGACGCTCGAGGGCGGCTACGCGCTGTCGGCACTCGGCCGCAGCGCGGCGTTGCATATCCGCGAGATGCTCGCCTTCCTGCCGGCCTGACGCCGAGTCGCCCCCCGCGCAGCCAGCGATGCGCGCCCGGGCGGCGTCAGTGCGTCAACGACCGTTCGCCGGCGGGCATCGGCGCGTGGCGTGCCGCAAGCGTCCAGACCGCCATCACCACGACGACCAGGCCGACGACGACCGCGGCGTCGCGCGCGGCGAGCGTGCCACGAAAGCCGAGCACCCACGGCGACGCGATCGTCCAGATCCCGAGCGCCAGGTTGACCCAGGTCTCCCATGCGGTGCGCAGGCTGAGGCCGAATGCCGCGAAGATGGCGAACGCGATCCCGGCGATGAAGAAGTCCCAGCTCGCCGTTGGAACCGCCGTGGAAAAGCCGAAGAGCCACGGCGAGAACAGGAGGCCTATGCCCACCACCAGGGTCACCCAGTCCTGCCATTTCATCGCCATCGGATTGGCCATCGTTCAAGCCTTTCGGGATGCATTGCCGCCGGTCGCGATCCGCGGCGCGTGCTGCGCGAGCGCGCACGCTGACCCGCGTGGTGCGGCAACCCGCAACGCGTGCAGGTACGACTGCGCGCACGGCGGCGCAGTTCCGCGGACGCAAGCCGAGCCGCGCGGTGGGCGAGGCGCGAGGATGGCGCGATGACCGCAGCCGCGATCGGCGCCGGCACGTCGAGGCGCCGTGGCGCGGCGCTATTCGACCAGCAGCAACGCCACGACGCGGCGGCCCTCGGCGACGAGGATGTTGTAGGTGCGGCAAGCCGCGGGCGTATCCATCACTTCCACGCCGACCTGGGCATCGGTCAGTGCGCGCGTCGACTCGGGATGCGGAAAGCGCTGCGTCGCACCGGTGCCGAGCAGCACGATCTCCGGCGCATGCGCGAGCAGCGCCGCGAGGTCCCTGGCGCCGAGGCCGGCGAAACCGCCCGGCGCCACGCCCGGCTGCACGGCGTCCGGCGTGAGTACGAGATTCTGCCGATGCTCGACATCGTTGACGCGCACCCAGCCCGGTCCCGTGCCCGTGACCCGTTGCGGGATGCCGCCTTGCAGGTGAAGCTTCATCGTCGGTGCGCGATCATCGTTGCGGGCATGCCCCGCCGGCGCGGGGCGCGACGGCCCGGCACGCATGGTGCATTGCAATAAGTACAGGATTTGGCGAGAATTGTAGCCGGTTGCTGCCGCCGGCCTTGGATCTTCGCCAAGTCCTCCTGCCGCTTCCACGTCGCTCGGACGGTTCCGGGCGCTGACGTGAGAGCCCCTCCGATGCCTGCCGCACCCGATACCCGCTTCGCCCGCCTGACGCGCCTGCCGCCGTACATCTTCTCCATCACCGCCGAACTCAAGATGGCGGCGCGCCGTCGCGGCGAGGACATCATCGACTTCGGCATGGGCAATCCCGATGGCCCGACGCCGGCGCACATCGTGCAAAAGCTCGTCGAGACCGCACAGCGCGGCGACACGCACGGCTATTCGGTGTCGAAGGGTATTCCGCGGTTGCGCCGTGCGATCTGCCACTGGTACCGCCAGCGCTGGAACGTGGATTTCGACCCCGACACCGAGGCCATCGTCACGATCGGCTCCAAGGAAGGCATCGCCCACCTCGTGCTGGCGACGCTCGGCCGCGGCGACACGGTGCTGGTGCCCAACCCGAGCTATCCGATCCACATCTACGGCCCGATCATCGCCGGCGCCGACGTGCGCTCGGTGCCGATGACCACCGAGGGCGAGTTCCTGGCGGAGGTCGAGCGCACGATCCGGCTGTCCATCCCCAAGCCGAAGATGCTGATCCTCAACTTCCCGTCGAATCCGACCGCGCAGTGCGTCGAGCTGCCGTTCTTCGAGAAGATCGTCGCGCTCGCGCGCGAGCACGGCATCTGGATCGTGCACGACCTCGCCTATGCCGACATCTGCTTCGATGGCTGGAAAGCGCCGTCGATCATGCAGGTTCCCGGCGCGCGCGACGTCGCCGTCGAGTTCTTCACGATGTCGAAGAGCTACAACATGGCGGGCTGGCGCGTGGGCTTCATGGTCGGCAACCGCGACCTCGTCAACGCGCTCGCGCGGATCAAGGGCTATCACGACTACGGCACGTTCACGCCGATCCAGGTGGCGACGATCGCCGCCCTCGAAGGTCCGCAGGATTGCGTGCACGACATCGCCGCCACCTACGAGCGTCGTCGGGACGTGCTGGTGAAGGGACTCGTCGAAGCCGGCTGGCCGGTGGAGAAGCCCAAGGCGTCGATGTACGTGTGGGCGACGATTCCCGAGCGCTACCGTGCGATGGGCTCGCTGGAATTCGCCAAGCGTCTGCTGGCCGAGGCGAAGGTGTCGGTGTCGCCGGGCATCGGCTTCGGCGAGTTCGGCGACGGCCACGTGCGCTTCGCGATGATCGAGAACGAGGCGCGCACGCGCCAGGCCATCCGCGGCATCAAGCAGATGTTCCGCAACGACACCGCGCACGATTTTCGGCCCCGTGCGCCGAGCGATCCGCGCGGTCAGCACGCGGTGTCGCCGAACGCCGCGCCGCAGGGGGACATCGAGGGCGCCGCGACGATCGGCGACGACGTCCTCGGACCCGCCGTGACGAGGCTGGCATCGCAACGCCGCTGAAGCCGCTCAACGTCGGACTGCTCGGCTTCGGCACCGTCGGCCGCGGCACGTTCGACGTGCTGGCGCGCAACGCCGGCGAGATCGCGCGCCGCGCCGGGCGTCCGATCGAGGTGTCGGCGATCGCCACGCGCTCGCCCGAGCGCGCGCGCGCGACCGCCGCGGGAGCCTCGCCGCCGCACGTTTCCACCGACCTCAAGGCGCTGGTGCGGCGGCGCGACGTCGACATCGTCTGCGAGCTCATCGGCGGCATCGAGCCCGCGCGCGAGCTGATCCTCGACGCCATCGCCCACGGCAAGCACGTGGTCACCGCCAACAAGGCGCTGCTCGCGCATCATGGCACCGAGATCTTCGCCGCCGCCCACGCCAAGGGGGTGATGGTGGCGTTCGAGGCGGCGGTCGCCGGCGGCGTGCCGATCATCAAGGCATTGCGCGAGGGGCTGTCGGCCAATCGCATCGAGTGGATCGCCGGAATCATCAACGGCACCTCGAACTTCATCCTGTCCGAAATGCGCGCGCGCGGCGCGACGTTCGCCGAAGTGCTGGCCGAGGCGCAGGCGCGCGGCTTCGCCGAATCCGACCCGACGTTCGACGTCGACGGCATCGATGCCGCGCACAAGCTGACGATCATGTCGGCGATCGCCTTCGGCATCCCGATGCAGTTCGACCGTGCCTACGCCGAGGGCATCCGCGCGCTGGCCGGCGAGGACATCCGCTACGCCGAGGAGCTCGGCTACCGGATCAAGCTGCTCGGCATCACGCGCCGCGTCCGTCATGGCGACGGCGAAGGCGTCGAGCTGCGCGTGCACCCGACGCTGATTCCGCGGCGCCAGCTCATCGCCAACGTCGAGGGTGCGATGAACGCCGTGCTGGTGAAGGGCGACGCGGTGGGGGCCACGCTCTACTACGGCGCCGGCGCCGGCGCCGAGCCGACCGCATCGGCGATCATTGCCGACCTGGTCGACGTGACGCGCATGCACACGGCCGATCCGCACCATCGCGTGCCGCATCTCGCGTTCCAGCCCGACCAGCTGACCGACCTGCCGATCCTGCCGATCGGCGAGGTGCGCACGAGCTACTACCTGCGCATGCGCGTCGACGATCGCCCGGGCGTGCTGGCCGACATCACGCGCATCCTCGCCGATCGCGACATCTCGATCGACGCGATGATCCAGAAGGAGCCTTCCGAAGGCGAGGACCAGACCGACATCATCCTGCTCACGCACGAGACGCTCGAAAAGCGCGTGATCGACGCCATCGCCCGCATCGAGTCGCTCGCCACCGTGCGCGGGTCCGTGGTGCGGCTGCGTCTCGAATCGCTGGCCTGACATGGACTACGTCTCGACCCGCGGCGCCTGGGCCGATGCGCCGCAGCCGTTCTCGGCGATCCTGCTCGAGGGGCTCGCGCCCGACGGCGGCCTCGCGTTGCCGCGCAGCTATCCGCGCGTGCACGCCGGCGAGCTCGCCGCGATGCGGACGATGGCGTACCCGGAGCTCGCCTTCACCATCCTCGCGCGCTATGCGGACGACATCGCGCCGGCGGACCTGCGTACCCTCGTCGCCGGCACCTATACGGCGGCCACGTTCGGCAGCGACGCCATCGCACCGCTGTCGACGCTGGCGCCGGGATTGCACCTGCTGCATGTTTCCAACGGGCCCACGCTGTCGTTCAAGGACATTGCGCTGCAGATGCTGGGGGCGCTCTTCGAATACACGCTGGAGCGGCAGGGCCGCCGGCTCAACATCCTCGGCGCGACGTCCGGCGACACCGGCTCGTCGGCGGAGGTGGCCATGCTGGGCAAGCGCCGCGCCGCCGTGTTCATGCTGTCGCCGTGGCAGCGGATGAGCGCGTTCCAGCAGGCGCAGATGTACGCGATCGACGCCCCCAACATCCACAACCTCGCGATCGAGGGCACGTTCGACGACTGCCAGGACATCGTCAAGGCGATCAACGCCGAGGCCGCGTTCAAGTCGCAGCATGCGCTCGGCGCCGTCAATTCGATCAACTGGGCGCGCATCGCGGCGCAGGCCGTCTACTACTTCAAGGCCTACTTCGCGGCGACGCAGAACAACGCCGACGTCATCGACTTCGTCGTGCCCTCGGGCAATTTCGGCAACGTGTTCGCGGGGCACGTCGCGCGCGCGATGGGACTGCCGATCCGCCGCCTGATCGTCGCCACCAACGAGAACGACGTGCTCGACGAGTTCTTCCGCAGCGGCATCTATCGGCCGCGCGACGGCGCCGAGACCCACGCCACGTCGAGCCCGTCGATGGACATCGCCAAGGCGTCGAATTTCGAGCGCTTCGTCGCCGACATCTGCGGCCGCGATGCCGCGGTGGTGCGCGACCTGTGGCAGCAGCTCGCCATGCGCGGCCACTTCGACCTCGCCACGACCCCGTACTGGTCGCGCGTGCAGGACACCGGCATGGTGTCGGGCCGCAGCACCCATGCGGAGCGCGTCGCCACGATCCGCGAAGTCGACCGCCGCTACGGCGTGACGATCGATCCGCACACGGCGGATGGCCTGGGCGTCGGCATGCGGCTGCGCGAGCCCGGCGTGCCGCTGGTCGCCATCGAGACCGCGCTGCCCGCCAAGTTCGCGGCGACGATCACCGAAGCGCTGGGCCGCACGCCGCCGCGGCCGGCGGCCTACGATGGGCTCGAATCGCGGCCGCAGCATTACACGCGGCTGGGCGTGGATGTCGCCGGCGTGCGCGACTACATCGCGCGCCACGCCATCGCCGCATGAATGCCGTCTACACGCTGCGTTCGCTGGCGCGCAACCTCGCGGCGGGATTGCGCCTCGCGCTCTTCCTGCCGGTATCGCGGCTCGCGTTCCGCGTCGACGCCGTGCAGTTGCTGCTGCTGTTCGCGCTGTCCTGCACGATCGACATCGGCGGCGATCGCCTGCGCTTCGGTGCCGGTGCGCCGTTCGTGACGCAGGGAGCGGGCACCGAGCTCGCCGGCATCGCCCTGCTCGGACTGGTGGCGATCGTCGTCGCGCTCTGGCTGCGGCGCGCGTCGCTCGCGCTGTCGATCGTGGTGACGGCGATGGCCGCGCTGCTGATCGTGCAGGTCGTGCATTACCTGCCTTACGCGGTGGCCGATGTGGCGCCGCGCGTGGCGCGCGTCATCGACGCCGGCGGCCTGGTCGTGCTGGCCTGGATGGTGGCGATCCTCGTGCGCACGGTGGCGATATACGTGGACGCGCCGCCGCGCAGGCGATGGCTGACGGCCGGCGCCGGCGGCCTGGTGCTCGCGTTGCCGCTCGCCCTGTCGCCGATGATCGTCGACGACACGCCCTGGTTCCGTGGCGACGGCACGGATGCCGAGGGCGCCATCAGCGCCGCCTCCGAGCCGGTGCTCGCCGCGCAGGCGCAGCTGCTCGACGACGCGCTCGCCGACATCGACGACCACGAGCCCGGCGCGCCGAACCTGTATTTCGTCGCGTACGCGCCGGATGGCGCGGTGGGCGCGTGGAACGAGCACCTCGAACGCGTGCGCAGGATCGTCGACGAGCGTCTCGATACCAAGGGGCGCTCGATCGTGCTGCGCAATCACGCCGACACCCTGCTGACGCTGCCGTTCGCCACCGTCAGCAACCTGCGCGAGACGTTCTCCGAGATCGCCGCCGCGGCTGATCCGCAGGAGGACATCCTGATGCTCTACGTGGGCGCCGCCGGAGCCAAGGGCGGCCGCATCGACGGCACGCTGCCGCCGCTCGACCTCGTCGCGCTGACCCCGGCCGGCCTGCGCAGCCTCCTCGATGACGCCGGCTTCGAGTGGCGCATCGTCATCGTCGCCGCCTGCTACGCCGGCGCCTACGCCGACGCGCTCGACGATGATCACACGGTGGTGGTCACGGCGTCCACCGACGACCGCCCGTCGTTCGGCTGTGAAGGACGCGGCGACCCGACCTTCTTCGGCGACGCGCTGTTCGGCGACGGCTTTGCGCGCGGCGATTCGCTGGTCGCGGCGTTCAACGTCGCGCGCGACCGCGTCGCTGCGCGCGAGGCCGCGCGCGGACTGTCGGCGTCGCAGCCGGTCATGCGCGTGGGCGCCCGCATCGCGGCGCGAATCCGTCACCTGCGGCGCTTCGGCGGCGGCGGCAGCACCACGGCGAACGCCGCCGGCGCGCCGGTGCCGAAAGTCGTGCGACGCCATGCCTGACACGCGCGGCGCCGCGCGATGCGCGGACTGCGACGGTATTACAATGAGCGCCCAGGCGCGGGGCTCTCCCGCGGATATCCGGAGGAACGTTTCCATGCGACGTGTCTCGGCGCTCATCGCGCTTGCAGTGTTGTGCGTGGCCGCGGCGGTGATGCCGGCTGCGGCCCAGGGCCTGGAAAAGCCGAAGCTGTCCATCGGCGTCGGCGGCAAGTCGCTGTTCTACTACCTGCCGCTGACCATCGCCGAGCAGAAGGGCTATTTCAAGGCGGAGGGCCTGGATGTCGAGGTCCTCGACTTCCCCGGCGGCGCCAAGGCGCTGCAGGGGCTGCTCGGCGGCAGCCTCGACATCGTCTCGGGCGCATACGAGCACACGATCACGCAGCAGGCGAAAGGCCAGCCGATCGAAGCGCTGGTGCTGCAAGGCAAGTACGCGGGCATCGTGCTCGGCATGCCGAAGGCGAAGGCCGCCGCGTACAAATCCGGCGCCGACCTCAAGGGCATGAAGATCGGCGTCACCGCGCCCGGGTCGTCGACCAACATGTTCGTCGACATCCTGCTGGCCAAGGCCGGCCTGCCGCCGGATGCTGCCGCCTATGTCGGCGTGGGCGCCGGATCCGGCGCCGTCGCGATCATGAAGCGCGGCGAGATCGACGCGCTGTCGAATCTCGACCCGGTCATCTCGCTGCTCGAGGCCGACGGCACGATCGTGCCGGTCGTCGACACGCGCACCGCCAAGGGCAACGCCGAGATCTACGGCAACGCGTACGCCGCCGGCTGCATCTATGCACCGGTCGACTTCGCGAAGAAATACCCGCGCACGGCCCAGGCAGTGGTCAACGCCATGGTGCACGCGCTGCGCTTCATCCAGACCGCGACACCCGACCAGATCGTCGACGCGGTGCCCAAGGAGTTCTATACCGATCGCGCCGCCTATCGCGCGTCGCTGGTGAAGAACCTCGACGGGTTCAAGCACGACGGTTCGATCAGCCTCGAAGCCGGGCAGAACGTGGCGCGCGTGCTCACCACGTTCGACCCGGGCCTCAAGGGCTTCAATGTCGACGTCGCCAAGACCGTCGACATGACGTTCCAGCAGAAGGCGGCGCAGAAATACCCGTGACGTCGCCGACCGCGACGGCGGCACTCGCGTTCGACGCCGTCACCTGCACGTTCGCCGCACGCGGCAGCGGCGAGCGCTACACGGCGGTGCAGGCCACGACGCTCGCCGTGCAGCCCGGGGAATTCGTATCGGTCGTCGGTCCGACCGGTTGCGGCAAGTCGACGCTGCTCAACCTCGCCGCCGGATTGCTGGCCGCATCGGCGGGCAGGGTCGTGGTCGACGGCGAGCCGCTCGCCGGATTGAACCGGCGCGCCGGCTACATGTTCCAGGCCGACGCGCTGATGCCATGGCGCAGCGCGCTCGCCAACGTCACCGCCGGCCTCGAGTTCGGCGGCATGGCGAAGGCGGAGGCCGAGCCGCGCGCGCGCGAGTGGCTCGCGCGCGTCGGCCTCGCGGGCTTCGAGCATCGCTATCCGCACCAGTTGTCGGGAGGCATGCGCAAGCGCGTGGCGCTGGCGCAGATGCTGATCCTCGATCCCGAGATCCTGCTGATGGACGAGCCGTTTTCCGCGCTCGACATCCAGACGCGGCAGCTGATGGAGAACGAGCTCCTCGAGCTGTGGTCGGCGAACCGCAAGTCCGTGCTCTTCATCACGCACGACCTCGAGGAGGCCATCTCGCTCTCCGACCGCGTGGTCGTGCTGGCGGCGGGGCCGGGCACGCATCCAATCGGGGAATTCGCGATCGACCTGCCGCGTCCCCGCGACGTCGCCGAGATCCGCCTGACGCCACGCTTCGTCGCGCTGCACGAGGCGATCTGGCAGGTGCTGCGCGGCGAGGTGCTCAAAGGCTATGCCCAGGCGCGGCACTGAGCTTCGCGTCTCCCGTGGCGGGCTCGCGGTCATCCACGTCGCGCTGGCGGCGTTGGTGTTCTGCCTGTGGTGGCTGCTGACCGAGACCAAGGTCCTGCCGCCGTTCTTCTTCGGCGAGCCGCTCAAGGTGGTGCGCGTCGTCGTCGAGTGGTTCGTCACCGGCAAGATCTGGCCGCATCTCGCGATCACGTTGTGGGAAACGCTGCTCGCGTTCGCGTTCGGCAGCCTGCTCGGACTCGCGATCGGGCTTTGGCTCGCGCTGTCGCCGCTGGCGAGCGCGATCGCCGAGCCCTACATCACGGCGATGAACGCCATGCCGCGCGTGATCCTCGCGCCGATCTTTGCCGTCTGGTTCGGGCTCGGCGTGCTGTCGAAGGTTGCGCTGGGCGTCACGCTGGTGTTCTTCATCGTGTTCTTCAACGTGTTCCAGGGCGTGAAGGAGGTGAGCCCGGTGGTGCTCGCCAATGCGCGCATGCTGGGCGCGTCGCGCCGCCAGCTGCTGCGCCACATCTACCTGCCGTCGGCGACGTCGTGGGTTTTCTCGAGCCTGCACACGTCGGTGGGCATGGCGTTCGTCGGCGCGGTAGTCGGCGAATACCTGGGCTCGGCGAAGGGCGTGGGGTACCTGATCCTGCAGGCCGAAGGCTCGTTCGACATCAACACGGTGTTCGCCGGGATCGTCGTGCTGACGATCTTCGCGTTGCTGCTCGACTACCTCGTCACGCGCATCGAGGCGCGGCTCCTGGTATGGCGTCCGCGCACCGCGGAAACCGAGGCGCTGTAGCGGCGCGCCGCAACTTCAGTCGGCCGCGTGCTGCACGAGCTGCGGCGGCGCGATCAGTTGCGTCGACGAGCGAAAGCCGATCGGAATGCAACCGGCGAGGGCGAGCACGAGCACGGCGGCAAGGAAGCGTTTCATCGATTGCTCGCTGGTAGGCGACGCCACTGTACGCGTCCGGGTCCCCGGCCTCAAGCAGTTCATGCCGCCTGCGCGCGGGCCGGGCGCTCGGTCCCGGGGTCTTTCCAGCGCCGGTGCGCCCAGTACCACTGCTCCGGATGACGCAGCACGAGCTGCTCGAGCATGGCGTTGTACGCGCGCGTGTTGCGTCGGATCGCCTGCGACGTGTCGTCGTCCTCGATGAGCGGCATCGGATCCTCGAAGCGCAGCACGTGCGAGCCGTCGGGCTCGCGCCAGCTCGCCGCGGCCAGCACCGGCGCGCGGGTGGCGAGAGCGATCACGGCGACGCTCTTGAACGTGCGCGCGGGATGGCCGAAGAATTCCACCGGGATGCCGTCGCGACCCTTGGCGTGCTGGTCGAACGGAAACACGACGACGTCGCCGCGCTCGAGCTGCTCGACGATGTCATCGAGGCCGCCGCGCTTCGCCACGATGCCGAAGCCGGCGTCGCGAAAATGCCAGTTGACGAGCTTGTCGAGCCAGCGCGGCTTGATGGGCCTGCGCACGAAATGAATTCTCCCGCGCATGTGCGGAAACGCCGCCAGCGCCGCGGTCGTCGACACTTCCCAGCTGCCGAAATGGCCGGTGACCACGATCACGCCTTTGCCTGTCGCCAGCACGGCGTCGATTCCCTGGTTGTTCTCGACGCGCACGCGCGACGCGCGGCGCTTCTGCGGCACGAGCAGGAACAGGAAAAAGCCGGCGTAGACACGCAAAAGGTGCAGGTAATGCGCCTGCGCGAGGCGCACGATGTCCGCCTCCGGCAGCGTGTCGCCGAACACCAGCCGCAGGTTGGCGAGGATCACGCTGCGACGCATCGGCAGCAGGTGATAGAACAGCTTGCCGACGAGCGGCGCCGCCACCGGCTCGTATTCGCCCAGCGCGACGGCCGAGGCAGTGGCACGATCGTGCGTCAGCGACAGGCCGATGCGCGTGATGCGGTGGCGCTGCATCACCGCCTGCGCCGCCGGCGACGTGTCCACCTCGGGCGCGCCGAAAGCGTCGCGCGTCACGCCGAAATCCGTCGCCACCAGCGTGTTGAGCGCAGCTTCGCGCGGGAACAGCTTGAGGCACGCCTCCTTGGCGGCAAAGCGCGCGGCGAGGCTTGCGGCGCGTCCCGGACCGTCGCCGGCATCCTGCAATTCGGTCGCGCTCCACAGCTTGCGCAGATCGTCGGCGGGGGTCTCGCGCAAAAGCCGGTCGATGCGCGCGATCTCCACGCTGTCGATGCCGCAGCGCGAGGGCGCCTTAGGGGGCACGGCTCCCCCCGTAACGCGCTTTGCGCGCCTCCCCCGAAGGGGGCCGAGCGCCTTGGGGCGGCCCTGCGGTGCTCACACGCGCACCAGGAGTGCCGTGTTCGTGCTGCCGAAACCGCGCGAGAGCACGAGCGCCGTGTTGCCGCGCGGCGCCTGCGGTTCGCGCGACACGCGCAGCCCGGCGCACGCCGGGTCGAGTGCGGCGAGCGTGGGGATGCCGGGCACCACACCCTGCCGCAGCGCTTCCAGCGCGAGCACGGTCTCGAGCGTGCCCGATGCCGCCAGCAGGTGGCCGAACGACCACTTGAAGCCCGTGACGGGCGGCATCGCGGTGCCGAACACCCGCAACAGCGCGCGCGCCTCGCTGGCGTCGGAATTGGGCGTGCCATTGGCGTGCGCGACGACCATGCCGACGTCGGCAGCGGCGATGCCCGCATCGTCCAGCGCCAGCGCGATCGCGCGTGCGAGCCCATCGCCATCGTCGCGGATCGCGAGCAGCCCGCGCGCTTCCGACGCCGACCCGCTGCCGAGGATCTCCCCCAGCACCGTGGCGCCCCGCGCCTTCGCCGCCGCCTCGCTCTCGACGACGCATGCCGCCGCGCCCTCGCCGAAGATCGTGCCGTTGCGCGACACATCGAACGCCCGCAGGCCGTCCGTCGACACCAGGCCGGCGCGGTAGTAGTAGAGCAGGTTCTGCGGCTCGACGGGCACGTCGTGGCCGACGCTGACGATGCGGTCGGCCTCGTCAGCCCGCAGCGCCTCGAGCGTTTCCACCAGCGCCAGCGTGCCGCTGATGCTGTGATGCGTGATGCACGCGTTCGTGCCCTTGAGGCTGTGCGCAATGCCGACGTGGCACAGCACGTTGTTGGGCAACGAGCGCAGCAGCCACATCGGGTTGACGTTGGCGGCGAGCTCCGTACCGAAGGCGTGCAGGTCGTCGTGCGTTTCCGTCATCAGCGGGAAGTAGTCGTACTGGCTGTCGAACATGCCGCCGCCCGAGCCGACGATGCAGCCGAAGCGGTCGTTGCAGCGGATCACCGCCTCCGCATCGCCAAGCGCGTCGCGCCATGTCGTGACGCCGGCCGCGCGCACCGCTTCGCCGGCGGCGAAGATGCCGAATACATCGGTGCGGCGGATGAATTTCAGCAGCTTGCGGTCCGGCAACAGCGCGCGCAGCTCGACGCCGCCGACTTCGCCGGCGAGCCGCGAGGGAAAGGCCGAGGCGTCGAAGTTGGTCAGCGGCGCGATCGCCGATCGCCCCTCGAGCGCTGCGGCGAAGATCTCGGCCGGCACGCGGCCGGTGGCGCAGATCGCGCCGGTGCCGGTGACCAATGCGCGCGCAGCCATCGCTAGCGCCCGGCGGCCGCGAGTGCGTCGGCCTCGTCGGGATGGCGGAACACGACGCAGCTGTTCGAGCCGCCGAAGCCGAACGAATTGGACAGCGCGGCGCGGATGCGCCCGCTGCGCGGCACGTCGCGCACGAGATCGAGGTGCTCGCAATCGGGGTCGACGGTGACGAGGTTGGCGTTGACGGGCATCACGCCGTCGCGGATCGCCAGCGCGCACACGGCGGCTTCGACCGCGCCGGCGGCGGCGATGAGGTGGCCCATCGTGCTCTTGGTCGACGACACGCCGATGTCGGCGCACCGTGCGCCGAACACGCGCTGCAATGCCGCGGCCTCGCTACGGTCGTTCATCGGCGTCGACGTGCCATGCGCGTTCACGTAGTCGATGTCGCCGATTGTCATGCCGGCGTTGGCCAGTGCCTGTTCCATGGCCTGGATCGGGCCATCGCCATCGGGCGGCGAGTCGGTGATGCGGTAGCTCGACAGCGAATTGCCGTCGCCGGCGAGCTCGGCGTAGATGTGCGCACCGCGGCGGCGTGCCGCCTGCCATTCCTCGAGCACGAGGAAGCCCGCGCCTTCGCCGAGCAGGAAGCCGTTGCGCGAGACGTCGAAAGGCCGGCTCGCGCGCTCGGGGATGTCATTGTCGGGCGAGACTGCCGACAGCAGGCAGAAGCCGGCCAGTCCCACGGGATTCACCATCGAATCGAAGCCGCCCGCCAGCACGCAGTCGGCGTTGCCGCGGCGAATGAGCTTCATCGCCGTGCCGACCGCCTGGCCACCGGAGGCGCATGCGGTGTGCACCGACGACGCGTAGCCGCGGATGCCGAAGCGCCGCGCCAGCGCCGACAGGCCGGCCGACGACTGACTGCGGCAGAACACCATCGGGTCGTTGGCGGAAGGATCGTCGAGCAGCCGCTCGGTATGGAGCTCGCCATCCGCGGCGCTGTGCGCATGGACTTCGGCAAGGTCGACGTACGGCACGCCCATCATGCCGGTGCCGACGACGATGCTCCAGCGCGCCGACGTCGCGGGCGTGGGCGCGATGCCGGCGTCGCGCAGCGCCTGGTCCGCCGCAACCACGGCAAAGGCGTGCGGGCGACTGAGGAACTTGATGAGCTTGCGATCGTCGATCGCGGCATCGATATCGAAGTCCTTCACTTCGGCCGCGATCTGCGTCGAGAAGCCGCTGGCGTCGAACTGGGCGATGCGCGCGCCGCCGCTGCGCCCGGCCTGCAGCGCGCTCCACGTCGTCGCCACGTCGTTGCCGACCGGCGTGATGAGGCCGAGCCCCGTGATGGCGACGCGACGCCGGCTCATGCCGGCCTCCGCGACGCGCTGCGGGCGCTCATGCCGACTCCACGCCGGCGCGCGAGAATCCGATCTGCGCCGTGGCCATCATCCGCTCGCCGATCGTCGCGGTGAGCTTGACGCGCGCGTCGTCGTCCTGGCGCGGGGGGATGCGCACGACGTTGAGCAGCACGTCCTCGCCCGGCGCGATGAAGTCGCGCATCTTGACGTTCTGCACGCGCGCCACGCGCCGCGGCTGCGCCGGATCGACGTCGACCAGCGCCGTGGCGACGCGTATCGCCTGGTCCAGCAGGAGCGTCGCCGGGAACACGGCGCGCCGCGGAAAGTGGTCGGCGAAGTAGGGCGCGTCGGCCGGCACGTGCAGCCGCGCGACGCGCGAGTCGGCGCCGGCCGTCACCGTTTCCATCACGTGCTCGCCGACGCCGGCGAAACGGCCGGGCGCGGCGCCCGCACCGCACAGGAGCGCGAACTGGCGCGCGAGGTCGTCGGCGGAATCGTAGTCGTCCTGCGGCAGCATGGGACCGAGGCAATCGACGAGCTCCACGGCGACGCGGCCGGCGACGTGCGCACGGCCCTGGTAGAACACCGCTTCCGCATCGCAGCTGCCGATCTCGACCTCCAGCGACAGCTCGTCGCCCGGCCGCACGTCGCCATGGATGCGCACTTCGCGTGCGAGCGCCGCGACGGGGCGGCCGCGAAAGCCGATGTGCGCCATCGACACCCATGCCGCGAGCTGACCTGTCGCCTCGGCCACGAGGCACGATGAGAACTGGGCGAGCGTCGCCGGCACGGCGAACGTCGCACGTGCGCGAGTCGCCGGGACGTGCTCGGTGATGCGGTCGCAGAACGTGAACGCGCCGTAGCGTCCGCCCATGCCGTGCCGTCAGGCCGCGGGCGCGTTCTTCTGCGCGCGCAGCACGACCTTGCAGAACGTTTCCGGCGTGAACAGCCGCGGGATGTCGGCGGCCTTGAGCGGCGTCTTGAAGCGCTCCGCCGGCACTTCGGCCAGGAACTGCCGCAGCCGGGCGAGGCCCGCCTCGGTGACGATGCCCTTCTGCTCGAACTCGGCTTCCGACAGGTCGCCGCGTGCGTCCTCGACGATCTTGCCGCGCGGTATCTTCACCTTGAACGCGCGCTCGAGGCGGAACACGAGGTCGAGGAAGTCGATCGACTCCGCGTCGAGGTCCTCGATCAGCGACGAGCTCGGCTTGACGTCCGACACCTCGCAGCCGAGCGCGTCGGCGATGACTTCCGCGACCTTGGGAAATATCGCGTCGATTTCCTGCCTGGTAGGTTCCATGTCCTCGGTTTCCTCATTCCATCTTGAATCCGCCGTCCACGTGGACGATCTCGCCGGTCATGTACCCCGACAGGTCCGACGCCAGGAACCACACGGCGTTGGCGACTTCCTGCGGGGCGCCGAAGCGGCGCAGCAATATACGCGACTTTACCTCGTCACCCGCGGCCTCCCGCACGGCCTGCGACATTTCGGTGTCGATGACGCCGGGTGCAACCGCGTTGACGCGGATCTTGCGCGGCGCGAGCTCGACCGCCAGCGCACGCGTGAACGCCTCGATTGCGCCCTTGCTCGCCGCGTAGTTGGTCTGGCCGCGGCCGCCGCGCGACGCCGCGACCGAGCTCAGGTTGACGATCGTGCCGCGCCGCCGCGACACCATGAACGGCGCCACCGCGCGGGTGACATTGAAGACGCCGCCGACGTTGGTATCGAGCACGTCGCTCACCTCGTCGTCGGACATGCCGGTGAGCACGTTGTCGCGCACGATGCCGGCGTTGTTGACGAGCACGTCGATGCCGCCACGCGTGTCCACCAGCGCCTCGGCTGCCGCGGCGCAGGCCGCCGCGTCGCGGATGTCCACCTGCACGGCATCGGCGTCGCCGCCGGCCGCCCTGGCCGCCGCCACCACCTCGTCCGCCGCCGCGGCGTTGCCGCGGTAGAAGAACGTGACGCGCGCGCCGTCGGCGGCGAGCGTGGCGACGATCGCACGACCGATGCCGCGGCTGCCGCCGGTGACGAGCGCGATCCTGCCGGCGAGACCGGAAACCTGCGTCATGTCAGCCCGAAATTGCGAAGCCGCCGTCGACGACGATCGTCTGGCCCGTGATCTTGTCGGCTTCCGGCAGGCAGAGCAGATAGATGGCGTCGGCGACATTCTCCGGCGTGAGCGTCGGCCCTGCGGGCGTGCGCTCGGCGTATTCGGCGAGGAGGCGGTCGCGATTCGGGAAATACCCGAGCGCATCGGTGTCGACGACGCCCGCGCTGACGGCGTTGACGCGGATGCCGCGGGGTCCCAGCTCCTGCGCGAGCGAGCGCACCAGCGCCTCGAGCGCAGCCTTCGACGCACCGACGAATGCGTAGTTGGGGATCGCGCGCGAGGCGCCCAGGCTCGACATCGCCAGCATGCGGCCACCCTGCGGCATCATCGGCGCCGCATGCTGGGCGACGAGATTGAGCGCGAACGCGTTGGTCTCCATGCACCAGCGCCAATGCTTGAGCGACATCTCCATCGCCGGCTTGAGCACGCCGCTGGCGGCATTGCTGACGACGATGTCGAGACGCGGGAACTCGGCGGCGATGGCGGCGAACATGTCGTCCACGCTCGCGACATCCGCCACCGAGCCCTGCACCGCGAGCGTGCGCCGTCCTTGCGCGCGCAGCTCCGCGCACAGGGCTTCCGCTTCGTCGTGACTGTTGTAGTAGTTGACGATGACGTCGGCGCCGGCGGCCGCGAGCTTGCGGGCCGCGGCACGGCCGATGCCGCGGGCGCCGCCGGTGATCAGCGCCGTGCGTCCGGCGAGCGGCTGCGCCGCGGTGGCCGCGGGCGTGGATTGGGGCGCGGAAGTCAACGGCGTGCTTTCGGGAAGTGCGGGCCGGAGCGGGTTGCCGGGGAGCCGGCGGGGCAAGAGGCGAATTTTAGCAAACGGCGGCGCCTGCGGCCGCGCCATGGCGTGGCTGGCGGCCGAAGCCCTCAGCGGCCTTCGAGGGCGCGCCGCGCACGCACGAATCGCTGCGCCTCGCGCACCCAGTGCTCCTTGATGCTGTACCAGACGTCCGCCGCCCACTGGATGTTCTCCGGATTGATGCCCGCGGGCGGGTCCTGGCCGGTCAGGGCCGGCGTCCACGCGTTGATCCAGTCACGCG
The DNA here is from genome assembly GCA_036003195.1 of Casimicrobiaceae bacterium. GTDB lineage: Bacteria > Pseudomonadota > Gammaproteobacteria > Burkholderiales > Casimicrobiaceae > VBCG01. The sequence continues at coordinate 24,036 of DASYSP010000090.1, read as the reverse complement.
TCTTGGCGTCGTTGGCCAGCGGCTCGACATTGGCGACGTAGTAATGCGAATAGGCGGCCGGCAGGCGCACGTTGCGGATGTGCGCGGTGCCGAGCGCCCGGTAACGGCCGCTCGTGCGCGAGCTGTCGAGCGCGACGAGGTCGACGCCGAGCTGGAAGCCGGTGAAGTCCTCGACGCTGTCGGGAATCTCGAACGTGCGCTCCACCATGATCCACTGATTGGGCAGCAGGTTGGTGAGGCCCCCGGCACCGACCGACGAGGCGTAGGGGATCCTGAGGCTCGTGATCGGCCGCACGGCGCCGGACAGCGGATCGAGGAACGTCGTGCGGTCCTCCTCGCGATGGGTCAGCGGGTTGATCATGACGATGCGGTCGTCGAACGTCCCGGAGAGCTCGTAGAGGATCTTCACTGCCTGCATGCCGCCCTGGCTGTGGCCGACGAGCATCGGCCGCACGCCTTCCTGCTCGTAGTACCACGCCACCTCGCCCGCGAGCACGCGCGCCTCCTCGTAAGGACTGTGGGTGAGGTCGTGGGAGCCCGGGTCGCGCACGGCGCGCTCGGGATATCCCATGCGCACGAGGAACTCGGCGAACGATTCCATCACCAGGTGCACGGGATAGATGCCACCGTGGATGCTCATGATGCGCGGTGCGGGTCCCAGGGCGAGCGTCTGCCTAACGTTGGTGTCGCTGACGTGCTCCGGGTCGATCGCGAGAATGTCGTCCTCGAGCGCCCGCGTGAGCGTCGATGCGCGCAACACGCTGCCGGGGACGGGCGTGCTGACGTTGCCTTCGGTGCCGGTGCGCGGTGTCGCGCATGCGCCGAGCGAGAGAGCGATCGCGATGGCGACGACGGTACGCAGGCGTGCTAGCTCGTCGAATCTCGGGCGCATTGGGTGATTTCCGATTGCAGTCGTTGAGGAAACTCGTCGGGGAGGACGGTGCGACGCCACGACACGCCGACCGACATTCCGGTGGTGGTGGTGGAGATGGCGAGCACGGCCGGGGTCAGCGGGCCGGTGGAAACGCCGCGCGTATAGCGAGCCACGGGGCGCAGCGACGGCGGCCACAGCGGATCGACGTCGAGCATCGACACGCCCGCCCACGCAGGATGGTGCTTGGCGTAGAAACGCAGGCGTTGGCCCACCGACATGAAGCGCCAGGCGGCGGCGGCGAACAGCAGCCCATAGAGCGTGCGCAGGTACAGCCGCTGGCGCTTGATCGGCGACGTGATGGCGCGCACGTCGCGTGCCAGCGCATCGACGCCGATGCCGTCGGGCACGGCGTGCGCAACGCGCATGCTGGCAAGGAACTGGCCAAATGCGCCGGCAGTATCGACGCCGAAGTCCTTGCGGATGTTGACGATCGTGGCGACTCCGATCTCGCGCCGGCGATGCCCGGCATTGCGCCCGGCGGCAATGGGAGCGAGCGTCTTCAGCAGGATCGCCACGACCAGGTCGTGCAGCGTGACACCCTGCGCGCGCGCCCGGCTGCGCAGCGCGACGGTGTCGGAGGCGTCGACGCGGATCGCCTCGAAAGCGTTCCGGGTGTCCTCGGGATCGCGATCCGCACAGCGATATACGTTCTTCGAGTCGCGCGCGATCGCGGGCATCGCGGCGAGCGCGCGCGCGAACCAGGCCGGGTGTCGCCGCACCAGCGCGGCGTACGTCACGGGGTAGAGCGACGGTCGCAGCGCGGGGTCGTCGACTGGCGCGCCGACGATCTGCGCGACGATGATCCCGAGCAGCGCGGCCGCCGAGTCGCCACCCGCGATGAAGTGGTCGTACGCCAGCCCCAGGTGAAAGCCGTCGGCGGACGCGACGGCGAAAAACCGCAGCGGCGCGCCGATGGCGAACGCCCGGTTCAGCTGCGCGGCGATCTCGCGCGAAAGCGCGCGATCCAGGTCCGCGTCCCCGGCGTCGACGACATCGAGCTCGGGCTCGACCGGACCGCCGCGATACACGTAGCGGCGCTGGGCCGCATCGAGCGCGAAGCCGGTGATTCCCATGGCCTGCAGCACGGCCGCCGCGGTGCCACGCACGCGCGCGGCCTCCAACGGTCGCTCGACGTACGCAACGTGCACCGCGTTGTAGGGATGAAGTTCGCGCCAGCGCAGCATCATGCGCTGGAAGAGATTGAGCTCGCCCGGGAATTCCCGGTGTCGCATCATGTTCAGGTGGGCGCTGGCGCTGGGCTCGTCGCGCATGAGGTCAGCGCGGCCCCATGAATCGCGGCACGAAACGCCCGGTGTGGCGGCAGTAGCTCGCGTAATGCTCGCCATGCGCGGCGAGCAGGAAGCGTTCCTCGTTGCGTGCCTTGAGCGCCATGAGCGTGACGTGCACGGCCGCGACCAGCAGCATCGGCCAGGTCGGAATCACCACGAGCGTCGCCAGCATCAGCACGATGCTGAAGGCGTAGATCGGATGCCGGATGCGGCTGAAGACGCCGGCAGTGAGCAGCGTCGCCGTTTCGTCGCGCGTCACGGCCATGGTCCAGTGGCTGCCCATCTGCCGCCATGCGCGAATCGACCCGTAGAGCGCGGCAAGCGCGGCGAGCGCGGCAAGTGCGCGCAGCGCGAGGAAGGCGCCTGTCCTGGCGAACGCCGGCACGGCGAATGGGCCGGCGTCGTGCGTCAGCGCGAGCCAAGGCAACGCGAGCCACGCCGCCACCAGGGGCACCCACACGATCCACATCATCGCCTCGAGTCCCTGCTCGGGAAGAACCCCCGCGAGCTTGCGCGTCCTGCGGCGCCTGCGCACGATCATGGCGGCAACGATGATCCAGTAGAGCCAGATCGTCAGCAGCGTGACCGCGGTGGGAATGTCGAATGTGGAAGGTCGCATGGGCCATCGCGCCGGGTGCGCGCCAAGCCGCTCGATTATACGGACGCCCGGCAATGGGGCTGTTGCACGTTCCGGCACATCGCCGCGCCGCCGCGGCGCCGCGCACGGCGCGATGCGCTATTCTTCGCGCGCGGCATCACGCCGCCTGACGTCGTCGACGATGGCATTCCTGATGCGCGCGCTGGGCCACCTTCCGCTGCCGATGCTCTATGCATTGGGGCGCCTGGTTGCGTTCGTCGCCTTCGACGTCATGCGCTGGCACCGTGCACTGGCGGCCGCCAACGTCGCACGGTCGTTTCCCGATCGCAGCGAAGCCGAACGCGCGGCGATCCTGCGCCGCGCCTATGTCAATCTGGGGCAGACGCTCGTGGAAGCGATCTGGGGATGGTGCGCCGACGGCCCGATGCTGGCAAGGCGGGTGGCGATCGACAACCGCGAGCTCATCAACCGCTATGCCACCGAGCGCCGGTCCGTGGTGCTGCTCGCCGCGCACATGTGCAACTGGGAGTGGCTCGTGCTCGCGGCCTGTGCCGAGCTGGGAATTCCCATCGCGCCGCTGTACAAGCCGCTGCGCGTGGCGAGCGTCGACGCCTATGTGCGCGATGCCCGCGCACGGTTCGGCGGGCATCCGATCGCGCTCGACAGCCTGCTCTACGAGCTGACGATGCGCGCCGCGGAGCCACGCGCGTTCGCGATGCTGGCCGACCAGACGCCGACGCGCGACGCCCCCAAGCAATGGCGCACGTTCCTGCACCAGGACACCGCGTTCTACGCCGGCCTCGGCATGATTGCGCGTTACCTGGATGCGCCGGTGATCTACGTGGCGATGCGGCGCGTGCGCCGCGGGCATTACACGGCGCACCTTCACCTGATCGCCGAGCCGCCCTACGACGACGATCCGGAAGCGGTGATCGTCGACCGTTACGCGACGCTGCTCGAAGCCGAGATCGAGCGAGCGCCCGCGGATTTCCTGTGGGTGCATCGCAAGTGGAAGTATCCCAAGCCCGGCGACGCAGCCGTGCGCGACGTCGCCCGCTGAAGCATCAACGCGGCGCCACGCTCGCCAGAAAGCGCGCGACCGGCGGCTGCCACACCGGCGGCGCAAGGTCGCTCGAGAACAGCGCATCGCTGTCGCCGGGAAGCGCCGGCATCAGGTCGAAGCGCGCGGCGGAGTTGCCCGCCTGGAACGACGCGAACACGGCCTTCGCGGTGGGGTCGGGGATGCGCCGGTTGGACATGGCGTTGAGCCAGAGCGAAGGCATGCTCACTTTCGGTGCGAGCTGGCCGAAAGCGCGCATGGCATCGGTCATGTCGTCCTGGTCGGGCATCAGGTCGCGGCGGCCGCCGAAGCCTGCGGAAATCATGATGAGCCCCTTGCAATCCGGCGGACCGAACGCGGCATAGCGCGCGGCCACGATGGCGCCGAAGCCGACGCCGAGCACGATGTGATCCACGCGCGCGGGCCCGTCCGCGCGTGAAAGCTGCGCGACGGTGGCGAGCACCTCGATCGCCTGGGGCTCGGTCAGCGCCACGAGGTCGCTGCCGAGGCTCTGATTGTAGAAAGGAATCTGGCGGCTGTTCGCCGCATAGATGTCGGGGAGCTGCGGCACGGCCACGACGTAGCCGGCGTCGGTGAAGAATTCCGCCTGCGACTTGAACCAGCCCGGCTCGATCCTCGTGGCGAACTGCGGAACGATGATCACCAGCGGCTGCTTGCCGGTGGTCGCGTGTGCGCGGTAAACCGTGACGTCGAAGGTCGGCGGCAGCCCCCGCATCGGCGTCTTTCGCAGGTCCACCGTCTCGATCGATGCGTCCGGCGCGACGGCGCAGGCCGGCATGGCCACGGCGAACAGGAGAAATGCCGACGTCAACACGCTGGAGGGTGTCATGAGCGGGGTCCTCGCCTCGAATGCGATCGGAGATGCAGTGTGTGCCAACGGCGATATCCCGGCAATGGGCCGGCCGATCGAGGCCACTTTGCCCCACGTCCATTGTGCGAGGACGATTGGCGAGGGCAGAATCGGGACGCACGGTCGCATCGAGGCGGCCACCGACGAGGACCGCCATGACACGCCTGAACCGCCGCGCGATGCTCGCCCTGTCACTGCTGGCGGCGCCGGCCATCGCCCTGCGTCGCCGGGCGCTCGCAGCCGATGCGCCGATGCGCGCGGAGAAGCCCTTGCGAATGCTGATACTCGGCGGCACCGGATTCACCGGCCCGCACCAGGTTCGCTACGCGCTGGCGCGCGGGCACAAGATCACGCTGTTCAATCGCGGCCGCGAATCCAATCCGTGGCCGGGCGAAGTGGAGGAATTGGTCGGCGATCGCAACACCGGCGACTTGAAGGCGCTCGCGGGGCGCGAATGGGACGTCTGCATCGACAACCCCACTTCGTTGCCATTCTGGGTGCGCGATGCCGGTGCCGCGCTGCGTGGCCACGTGCGGCAGTACATCTTCATCTCCACCGTCTCCGTGTACGCCGACAACGACCAGGCCGCAGACGAGTCGGCGCCCCTCGCCAAATACACCGGCAAGGACGCGCTGGCGGAGACGATGGAAACGTTTCGCGCCAACGTGGGCGAGCTCTATGGGCCGCTCAAGGCGGCGAGCGAGGCCGAAGCGGCGAAGCAGTTTCCCCGCATCACGACGATCATCCGACCCGGTCTCATCGTCGGTCCGGGCGATCCCACCGATCGCTTCACCTACTGGCCGGTACGCCTTGCGCGCGGCGGCGAAGTGCTGGCGCCGGGTGACGGCTCGGACCCCGTGCAATTCATCGATGCCCGCGACCTCGCCGAGTGGACAATTCGCATGGCGGAGTCGCGCACGTTCGGCACTTTCAACGCCACCGGTCCGGCTGCCGCGCTCGACATGCGCGGCATGCTCGACACGATCGCCAAATCCGTGCACGCCGACGCGCGGCTGACGTGGGTGCCCTCCGAGTTCCTCGAGGCCGAGCAGGTGTCGGCGTGGGGTGACATGCCGGTGTGGGTACCTGCCAAGGGCGACAGTGCGGGGTTCGCCCGCCGCAGCATCCGCCGTGCGCTCGACGCCGGTCTCACATTCCGCCCCCTTGTGGCGACCGCCACGGAAACGCTGGCGTGGTTCAAGGCGCAGCCCGCGGATCGCCAGGCGAAGCTGCGCGCCGGCATCGCGCCCGAGCGCGAGGCCGAGGTGCTGGCGAAGTGGAACGCCCAGCGCAAGCGCTGACCGCGACAGCGTCTTCGCGCGACGATCACGGCGTGATTCGCCAGCCGGCCAGGCGTATGCTGGTCCGCACTGCGGCATCGCGCCCGGCGTCGCACCGGACCGCCGGGCCAGACCATCGGCAAATGCCGCGCATGGGAGGATGCCATGCCCAGGATCCAGGCCGGCCCGGTCGTCATGAACTACGAGCAACAGGGCGAAGGCGAGCCGCTGCTGCTGATTCCATATCTCGCCGCCGACCATGCGTGCTACGCGTTCCAGGTCGCCGACTACGCGAAGCGCTTCACCTGCATCGCCGTCGACTTGCGGGGCACGGGCGAGTCGGACAAGCCTTCCGGAAAGTGCACGACGGAAATGTACGCCGACGACGTGGCGGCGTTCTTGCAGGCAGCCGGCATCGACAGGGCGCACGTCGCGGGACTTTCGCTCGGGGCGGCCACCGGCTTGTGGCTTGCCGCAAAATATCCGGCGCGCGTCAAGTCGCTCTCGCTGCATAGCGGGTGGACGGCGACCGATTCGTACATCAGCACGGTCGTCGGAGGATGGCAGCTGATGGCACGCGCTCTCAACAGCGCCGCGGAAATGGTGATCCGCGGCATTTTCCCGTGGTGCTTCACGCCCGAGCTGTACGCGCGGCGTCCGGAGTACGTCGACGCGCTCGCGGATTTCGTGCGCGGCCGTCCGGCGCAACCCGTGGACGCATTCATCCAGCAATCCGATGCGGTGATCGCGCACGACGCCGTTGCGCAGCTACCCAGGATCGTCGCGCCCACGCAGATCACCTTCGGTCGCCACGACGCGATTACGTCCACACGTTTCGCCGAACCACTGCGCAATGGAATCCGCAATTCCGAGCTTCACGTCTTCGAGGATTGCGCGCACGCGCCGCTGTACGAGAACGTGGCCGCGTTCAACGAGGTGACGCTCGGATTCCTGGGAAGGCACGCCGGCTAGCGATGTAAAGACGGCGTGGCCCCTGGGTTGCGCGGCAGCGGCCGTCGAGCCGTCGAGCGATGGGCCATGGAGGCCTTCGTCTGTGGAATGCCGGATCTATTTCCCGCCGTCGTACGGTCAGGGGACCAGGACTCGTCATTGCCTGCAAATGACGGGTACTCCCGGAGCCCGAAGCGTGGGTCGACTTGCCTGAGTGCTTAACATCCGTTTTTGTTCCGATCAATAATTCGGACGCCCATGTTCGACGGCGGGCCGCCGGCTGCCTAGGCCGAGGCGCGACAGGACCGAGCTAAGGTATTAATATTGCAGGAGAAAACGTTGAAGAGCCTGACATCGAGCGGAGAACGCAAGACGGCCCGGCCGGCGGCAACCCAGGACCTCCAGGTCGCGGTTGACGGGTCTGAATCGCTCGACCGCCGGGTTTTGCTGGCGGCCTTCAAGGCCGCGGCAGAGGGTGATTTCTCCGTCCGTCTCCCGGGCCATTGGACGGGCATCGACGGCAAGATCGCCGATCACTTCAACGAGATCGTCGCCGCCAATCAACACATGTCCCACGAGCTGGCGCGTGTCGGCGAAGTCGTGGGCAAGCAGGGAAAGACGCAGCAACGCGCGCGCTTCTCGCGCACCCCGGCCGCCTGGGGCGCCATGCAGGATTCGATCAATACGCTGATCGACGACCTCGTCCGGCCGACCACCGAGGTCACGCGGGCGGTGCGTGCAGTCGCGCAGGGCAATCTGCTGGAGACCGTTCGCCTCGACGTCGAGGGGCGGCCCCTCGAAGGCGAATTCCTGCGCTCCGCCGAGATCGTCAACACGATGATCAAGCAACTCGGCGTCTTCACGTCCGAGGTCACGCGCGTCGCGCGCGAGGTGGGTACCGACGGCAAGCTCGGTGGACAGGCGCATGTACCGGAAGTCAGCGGCGTCTGGAAGGACCTCACCGAAAGCGTCAACCTGATGGCCAGCAACCTCACGGCCCAGGTGCGCAACATTTCGGACGTGACCATCGCGGTGGCGAGCGGCGACCTGTCGCGCAAGATCACCGTCGACGTGCGCGGCGAGATCCTCCAGCTCAAGGAAGCCATCAACACGATGGTCGATCAGCTGCGGTCGTTCGCGTCGGAGGTCACGCGCGTCGCACGCGAAGTGGGCACCGAGGGCCGGCTCGGGGGCCAGGCAGTGGTTCCCGGCGTTGCCGGAACCTGGAAGGACCTGACCGACAACGTCAACCTGCTGGCGGCGAACCTGACGACGCAGGTGCGCAACATCGCGGAGGTCACCACCGCCGTGGCGCGCGGCGACCTGTCGCGCAAGATCACCGTCGATGTCAGCGGCGAGGTGCTCGAGCTCAAGAACACCATCAACACGATGGTGGATCAGCTCAACGCCTTCGCTTCGGAAGTCACGCGCGTCGCGCGCGAGGTGGGCACCGAAGGCAAGCTCGGCGGCCAGGCGCAGGTGCCCGGCGTCGGCGGCACCTGGAAGGATCTCACCGACAACGTCAACTTCATGGCGAGCAACCTCACCGGACAGGTGCGCAACATCGCCGAAGTGGCCACCGCCATCGCCACCGGCGACCTGTCGAAGAAAATCACGGTGAACGTGAGCGGCGAAATCCTGCAGCTCAAGGAAACCCTGAACACGATGGTCGACCGCCTCAACGCGTTCGCCTTCGAGGTTTCGCGCGTCGCGCGCGAGGTCGGCACCGACGGCCGGCTGGGTGGCCAGGCAGCGGTGCCGGGCGTCGCGGGAACCTGGAAGGACCTGACCGACAACGTCAACCTGCTGGCGGCGAACCTGACCACGCAAGTGCGCAACATCGCCGAGGTCACCACGGCCGTCGCGCGCGGTGACCTGTCGCGGAAAATCACCGTCGACGTCAGGGGCGAGGTGCTCGAGCTCAAGAACACCATCAACACGATGGTGGACCAGCTCAATGCGTTCGCGTCGGAAGTGACGCGGGTGGCGCGGGAAGTGGGCAGCGAGGGCAAGCTCGGCGGTCAGGCGCAGGTGCCGGGTGTCGCGGGGACCTGGAAGGACCTCACCGACAGCGTCAACTCGATGGCCAGCAACCTGACGGCGCAGGTGCGCAACATCGCGGAAGTGGCCACGGCCGTGGCGCGTGGCGACCTGTCGCGCAAGATCGCCGTCGACGTCAAGGGCGAGATTCTCGAGCTCAAGATCACGCTGAACACGATGGTCGACCAGCTCAACGCGTTCGCGGGCGAAGTCACGCGCGTCGCACGCGAGGTCGGCACCGATGGCCGCCTGGGAGGCCAGGCTGTCGTGCCCGGTGTGGCCGGAACCTGGAAGGACCTCACCGACAACGTCAACCTGCTCGCGGCCAACCTGACCACCCAGGTGCGCAACATCGCCGACGTGACGACGGCGATCGCCAACGGCGACTTGTCGAAGAAGATCGCGGTCGACGTCAGCGGGGAGGTTCTCGAGCTCAAGAACACCATCAACACGATGGTCGACCAGCTCAACGCGTTCGCGTCGGAAGTGACCCGCGTCGCGCGCGAGGTCGGCTCCGAAGGCAAGCTGGGCGGGCAGGCCCAGGTGCCCGGCGTGGCGGGAACGTGGAAGGGTCTGACCGACAGCGTGAACTCGATGGCGGGCAACCTCACCGCGCAGGTGCGCAATATCGCGGGCGTCACCACCGCCGTTGCGCGCGGCGACCTGTCGCGCAAGATCACGGTCGACGTCAAGGGCGAAATCCTCGAGCTCAAGAACACCATCAACACGATGGTGGATCAGCTCAACGCCTTCGCTTCGGAAGTCACGCGCGTTGCGCGCGAAGTCGGCACTGAAGGCAAGCTCGGCGGCCAGGCGCAGGTGCCCGGCGTCGGCGGCACGTGGAAGGACCTGACCGACAACGTCAACTTCATGGCGAGCAACCTGACGGCGCAGGTGCGCGGCATCGCCGAAGTTGCTTCCGCGATCGCCGGCGGCGACCTGTCGCGCAAGATCACGGTGGACGTGCGCGGCGAGATTCTGCTGCTGAAGGAGACCATGAACACGATGGTCGAGCAGCTGCGCGCGTTCGCGTCCGAAGTCATCCGCGTCGCACGTGAGGTGGGCACCGACGGCAAGCTCGGCGGCCAGGCCGTGGTTCCCGGGGTCGCGGGAACCTGGAAGGACCTGACCGACAACGTCAACCTGCTGGCCGCGAACCTGACCACGCAGGTGCGCAATATCGCCGAGGTGACGACCGCAGTCGCACGGGGCGACCTGTCGCGCAAGATCACGGTGGACGTGAGCGGCGAAATCCTCGAGCTCAAGAACACCATCAATACGATGGTCGACCAGCTCAACGCGTTCGCGTCGGAAGTCACGCGCGTCGCGCGCGAAGTCGGCACCGAGGGCAAGCTGGGCGGCCAGGCGCAAGTGCCAGGCGTCGGCGGCACCTGGAAGGACTTGACCGACACCGTCAACGTCATGGCCGCCAACCTGACCGAGCAGGTGCGAGGCATCGTCAAGGTCGTCACCGCGGTCGCCGAAGGCGACCTCAAGCAGAACCTGTTCGTGCAGTCGAAGGGCGAGGTCGCGGCACTGGCCGACACGATCAACGACATGACGAAGACGCTCGCGATCTTCGCCGATCAGGTCACCTCGGTGGCGCGCGAAGTCGGTGTCGAGGGGCGCCTCGGCGGCCAGGCCAACGTGCCGGGCGCCGCGGGCACGTGGAAGGATCTCACCGGCAATGTCAACCTGCTGGCCGCCAATCTGACAACGCAGGTGCGCGCCATCGCGGAAGTGGCGACCGCCGTCACCAAGGGCGACCTCACGCGGTCGATCCAGGTCGAAGCCCGCGGCGAAGTCGCCGACCTCAAGAACAACATCAACACGATGATCGACAACCTACGGTTGACGACCGACCAGAACACCGACCAGGACTGGCTGAAGACGAACCTGGCGCGCTTCACCGCCATGCTGCAGGGCCAGCGCGATCTGGCGACCGTCGGCAGGCTGCTGCTGTCGGAGCTGGCGCAGCTGCTGAATGCGAACCAGGGGCTGTTCTACCAGATGGCGGACGACGGCCGGTCGAGCCTCAAGCGCCTGGCCGCCTACGCCGGCGCCGCGGACGACCCGCATCCGGATCATGTCGAGCTCGGCGACGGCCTCATCGGCCAGTGCGCGCTGGACCAGCGTCCGATCATTCTCACCGACATTCCGTCCGAGACGCGGCGCGGCGGCACGGTATTCGTCGACGCGATTCCACGCAGCGTGGTCGTGTTTCCGGTGGTGTTCGAGGGCCAGATCAAGGCCGTTCTCGCGCTATCGTCGCTCAATCGATTCGACTCGCTGCATCTGGCGTTTCTCGAGCAACTGACGGCGAACATCGGGATCGTTCTCAACAGCATCGAAGTCACGATGCAAACCGAGGCTCTGCTCTCGCAATCGCAAAAGCTCGCGACGGAACTGCAGACGCAGCAGACCGAGCTGCAGCAGACCAATGAGCAATTGGGTCAGAAAGCGCAGCAGCTCGCGGAGCAGAATGCGGAAGTCGAACGCAAGAATCGCGAGATCGAGCACGCGAGACGCGCGCTCGAGGAAAAGGCATCGGAGCTCGCGCTGACGTCGAAGTACAAATCGGAGTTCCTGGCGAACATGTCGCACGAGCTGCGAACACCGCTCAACAGCATATTGATCCTGGCTCAGCAGCTCGCGGACAACGCCGAGCGCAACCTGTCGCCGAAGCAGGTCGAATACGCGCGCACCGTGCATGGAGCCGGCAGCGACCTGCTGCACCTGATCACCGACATTCTCGACCTGTCGAAGATCGAGTCCGGCACGGTGACCGTGGAAGCCGAGGAACTCGCGTTCGCCGACATCATTGCGGACGTCGGACGCGCGTTCCACCTCGAGGCGGAACGGCGCAAGCTGGAATTCGTGGTGACGATCGATCCGGCGCTGCAGCCGCAATTGCTCACCGACTCGAAGCGCCTGCAGCAAATTCTGAAGAACCTGCTCTCCAACGCCTTCAAGTTCACCGCCCAGGGACGCATTTCGCTGACCGCGGAGGTGGCCACGGAGGGATGGAGCAACGAGCATCCGGTACTTGCATCGGCCGAAAACGTGGTGGCGTTTCGCGTCCAGGACACGGGCATCGGCATTCAGCCCGACAAGCAGAAGCTCATTTTCGAAGCGTTCCAGCAGGCCGACGCGGGGACGAGCCGCAAGTACGGCGGCACCGGGCTCGGCCTTGCGATCAGCCGCGAGCTCGCCAGCCTGCTCGGCGGTGAGATCAGCCTGCAAAGTGTCCCGGGTTCGGGCAGCACGTTCACGCTGTTGCTGCCTTCGCGTTACGTGGGACCGGCGGTGGCGCCGGCGCCGAAGCGCGAAGCCACGCCGATGCTCCGCGATGACCGCCCGGCAGCGCTGGTGGCGTTGCCGATCGAGGTCAGCCTGCCCGATGATCGCGATAACCTCTTGCCGGACGAGCCCGTCATCGTCGTCGTCGAGGATGATCCTGGCTATGCGCGCATCGTGGCCGACCATGCGCGCAGCCACGGATTCAAGGTGCTGATCGCAACGCGCGGCAGCGACGCCATCGACCTGGTCCGCCGCTACCGACCCACGGCGGTGTCGCTCGACATCTTTCTGCCCGACATGCTCGGCTGGACCGTGCTGAGTCAACTCAAGCGCGATCCGGCGACCCGGCACATTCCGGTGCAGGTCGTGTCGTTGGACGAGGACATCAATCAGGGGCTTGCGCGTGGCGCCTTCGGTTATGTCACGAAGCCGTGGACGACCGACCGGCTCCATTCGGCGCTCGCACGCTTGCGAACGTTTTCGATGCCGCGTCGCAGGCGGCTGCTGGTGGTCGACGACAACGACGCCGAGTGCAAGAGCATCGCCGCATTGCTTGGACATGACGATGTCGACATCACCACCGCCGGCAGCGGGACCGCGGCGCTGCTCGCGCTCAACGAGCAATCGTACGACTGTGCGGTCGTCGATCTCAAATTGCCGGACATGTCGGGCTTCGAGGTGCTGGAAAAGATCCGCGATACGCCAAGGTTGCGCGAGCTGCCGGTCGTAGTGTTCACGGGCAAGGAGCTCTCGGCCGAGGAAGACGCGCGATTGAAGGTGCTGGCGCGGAGCGTCGTGGTCAAGGGCGTCGAATCTCCGGACCGGCTGTTCGACGAAACCGCGCTGTTCCTGCACCGTGTCATCGCCGATCTCCCTCCCGAGAAGCGGGACATGCTGGAACGCCTTCACGGCTCGGACGAGGATCTCATCGGCAAGCAGGTATTGGTGGTCGACGACGATGTGCGCAACATCTTCGCGCTGAGCAGCGTGCTGGAACGGCGGGGCATGACGGTGCGCACCGCGCATACCGGACGTGAGGCCATCGCATCGCTCGAGGCCAGGCCGGATGTCGTGCTGATGGACATCATGATGCCCGAGATGGACGGCTACGAAACCATGCGGGCGATCCGCCAGCGGCCCTCCTACCGGCGATTGCCCATCATCGCGCTGACGGCGAAGGCGATGAAGGGCGATCGGGAGAAGTGCCTGGAAGCCGGTGCCTCGGACTATCTCGCCAAGCCGGTCAATACCGAGCAACTCCTGTCCGCGCTGCGGATGTGGTTGCATCGCTGATCCCCATCGTGGCTGCCATGGACCCGGTGAACATCCTGATGGTCGATGACCAGCCGGGAAAGCTGCTTTCGTACGAGGCGATGCTCTCCGAGCTCGGCGAAAACCTCATCAAGGCGCACTCGGCGCGGGAGGCCATGGCCGCATTGCTCCAGCACGAAGTCGCGGTGATCCTGCTGGACGTCAGCATGCCGGAGATCGACGGTTTCGAGCTCGCGGGTCTGGTGCGCGACCACCCGCGCAGCCAGCGCACCCCGATCATCTTCGTGTCGGCCATCCACCTGTCGGATCTCGACAAGCTGAAGGGTTACGAAGCCGGCGCGGTCGACTACGTCTCGGTGCCGGTGATTCCGGGAATTCTGCGCGCCAAGGTGCGCGCGTTCACCGACCTGCATCGCAAGACCGCGGAGCTGCGCCATCTCAACGAGGAGCTCGAGGCACGCGTGAAGGCCCGGACCGCGGACCTCGAACAATCGCTGGCGCGCCTGCGCGAGAGTGAGGCGACGCTGCGGGAGCAGGGGGACGCGCTCATCGAGGCGGCGCGCCGAAAGGATGAGTTTCTGGCGCTGCTCGGGCACGAGCTGCGCAATCCGCTCGCACCCATCCGTCACGCCGTCGACCTCATGCGGCGCCTGCCCCAGGTCGAACGCCTCGACGACATTTCGTCGGTCATCGAGCGCCAGGTTCTGCACCTGACGCGGCTGGTCGACGACCTGCTCGACGCGAGCAGGGTGAGCCGCGGGAAGATCGTGCTGTCGCGCAGGGTGCTCGAGTTGACCCAGCTCCTGCGCGAGGCCGTCGATTCGGTCCGCGCGATCGATCGCGGACAGCATGTCTTCGGCTTGTCCTTCGCCGACAAGCCCGTCTATGTCGACGGCGATCCGGTGCGCCTGACGCAGGCGTTCATCAACGTATTGGGCAATGCGATCAAATTCACCGGCGAAGGCGGGTGGGTCAATGTGAGCGCGTGCATCACGGACGGGCAAGTCGAGATCGTCATCGCCGACACGGGCCAGGGAATCGAGGCGGCCGATCTCGAACACGTTTTCGACATGTTCTACCAGGCCACGTCAGCGAGCGGACGCGACAAGGGCGGGCTGGGCCTGGGCCTCACATTGGTACGACAGCTGGTCGAATTGCATGACGGCACCGTGAGCGCGAGCAGTCCGGGTCCCGATCGAGGCAGTCGCTTTGTCATCCACCTGCCGATCGTCGATGCGGCTGCGGCCGACGCGTCCGATACCGATCCTGCGCAGACCGCGGCGACGGGTGCGCCGCCAAGGCATCTGCAGCGCATCCTGATCGTCGATGACAATCGCGACGCCGCGCAGGCGCTGGGCGAGCTCCTCGGCATGGAGGGCGCAGAGGTGGCGATCGCGTTCGACGGCGGCGAAGCGATCAGGAGGGTTGGTGAATTTCGACCGCACGTCGTTCTGCTCGACATCGGCCTGCCGGATCTTGACGGCTACCAGGTGGCGACGGCGCTGCGCGCCGACCCCGATTGTCGTTCGCTGATCATCGCCATGACGGGCTGGGGTCAGCTCGAGGACAAGCGGAGAACCGCCCAGGCCGGCTTCGACGGTCACCTGGTGAAGCCGGTGTCGATCAACAAGATCCTGGAGACGATCGACAGCCTGCGTTCGTCGGTGGAGCCGATCCAGTAGCGAGCGTTGCCCTCGAACCGGCCGCACATCGGCGCAAGAACGCGGCATCCCGCCGACCCACGAAATTCCGAGTCCGTGCAGCCCCCGTAGCTGATTGCGACGGGCGCTTTTGAAGCCGAACAAAGCTACAAATGCAGTAGCTAAAGCCTCGAACAGGCGACGTAGATCAGATACACCGCGACGGCCGCGACGGCCGCGACTCCAAGCCACGTCATCGCGCCCATGGCCCGACCCCGGGCAACGGGCTCGGAGTCCCCGTCAGTCGGAATTTCGGTTTCCCCTTGATGCCCCTCCTTGCGCCCGCCCTTGAAGACCATCCGCTATCCCCAAAAATCGCATGGTCCGCGTTGGAACGGCTGTTCCATATCGGCATTCGCTGATTCTCCCGTAGGGAATGGCCGTCGGTGTATAGCATTCAGAACGGTGCCTTGACGCATCGTGTAAGACGAATATGCTCGGTGCTCCCAGATGCTGTTCCCGTCTTCATGCGTCAACGCACCGATAGGGGGTCGTAGTTGCAGCACGTAAATCTCCACTTGGCGAGCACCGGCGAGGTCTGGGCCATGACCAAATGCAAGGTTTGTGGGGATATCGACAAATTCCCCATTGCTCAAGCCTTAGCCGCGCCCGTGCCTTGCAGGAAGTGCGGCCATTACATGGATATCCGCACGGCCGCGATCGAGGCGTCGGAGACCAGCCCGGGCGCTAACAAAAGCGCGCCGAACGGCGACGGGCCGGCAAGTAGCCATGAAGGCGATTGAGCCCCACACGGACGAACAGCCAAAGGACCTCGGCGACGTCACGCTCGACCGCCTCTTCGGTGCAGGTGTTGGCGAAACCGAACCCGCAGCTCTCTCGCTGTCGACGCCCCGCGTGCCGCTTTGGACCCGTGCCTACCTTAAGCTGCTCGGCACAACGGCGCTTCCCGACGAGTCACCAAACAGGTCTTGGCGCGAGTACCTCGTCGATGCGTTCATCTTCTCGGCGATCGTCGGGCTGCTCGTCTGGATCGGCTACCTGACGTGGCGCGCCTGGGATATCTTCGCGCACCGCTAGCAACCGTTTGACGGCGTAGCGTCAGCACGGGGACAATCCCCCGATGCGGTGTCGTCAGTTCGAGGGATGAAGGTACTGGCGGTCGCCGCCGGTGCGCTCCTCGGCACGCTTGTCTGCTACGAAATCGGCGCAATCATCATGTGCGATTTCCTCTGGCCTGACAGCAACCTGTGCGGGCTCCCGTCTGTCTTCGTCGCGGCGCCGATTGGCATGATTTTCGGCGGGATTCTAGGCTGGCGGTTCACGCAGTCTGCAACTCCGTCCAGGCCGAGTGACGAGGCCTAACGCGGTCGCTCAGCTCGGCCTGTCGGAAGCCATTCTTGAGCACGTGACGCGCGCGGAGGCTGAGCGCGACCGCCTGCGGGACGATGTGGAAACCGTGCCGACGATGCCGCAGGCATTGCCGGCACGGACCAACCCGAAGCTTCGACACGTCGCGATGCCATTGGATGATGCGCTGAAGTCGGACATCGCGCGCGCGGCAGATCATGGCCGATATGCTCGATCCCACGATCTTCGAGGGGGCGAAACACGGGATCTACGCCCAAATGCAAATCGGCCCCGCGCTGCGAATCGCAGTCGGGGCCGATGTTGCTGGGTCTGGTTGCGGGGGTACGCAACCTGACCTGGCAACACTTATCAATGGGGCAGGGGAGTGGCGCCGAATCCGACTTGCCGACGCCCGTTCCCGGGTCCCAGTTGTCGGACCGGCGGAGGGGTAGCCCTGTAGCGAAGCTCGACAGTGCTTTCGAGATCTCAACCCTCGCGGTACCAAAGTCGGATTGCTGCGACGCCAGCGAGGTAAATATGGATCTTCGAACCCCCGCCACGAAGTTTCTCGGCTTTTTATCCCTTGCATGCTTGGCGGGCGTCCCAGCGGTGTCATTTGCGCAAGCGCAATTCCCAATCGTCGTCAGCCCGCTACCGCTTGTCGTTGTGCCGGTCCAGGTTGGCCAATCCGCGCAAACGATCATCACCCTCACGAACACGACCGACAGCGCAACCGCTATCGGCGTAGGCGACGGGCGAGCCGGTCAACTAACGGATTGCGATGCCATCGAGCCAAATTTCGATGGGACGCACGGGCCATGGCCGGACGAATGTTGGGCGCAACGCGCGCAAGGGGACAATAGCATTCACGTAAACGCGATCGGATGCGCAAATGTCGCGGCACACTCGACATGCTCCGTCATCATCACCTTTACACCACATATCGCACTTCCGACAGCAGGTACTCTTCAGATTGGTCCCCCGGACTCGCAGTCGACGCTGCCGCTTGAGCAATTCGGATTTGTCGCGCAGGCGCTTCCACCTCAAACGACGCCTGGTACCGTGCTGGCCGTCGAATACATCGATCGCGATCTCACGCACTTCTTCGTAACCTCGATCCCAGGTGAGATTCAGGCGCTCGATGACGGTGATTTTCCGCCTTGGGTCCGGACCGGTCGTTCGTTCTGGGTCTATCCGCCAGGCAATCCCATCGCGGTCGGCGAGTCTCCTGTTTGTCGGTATTTCACGACGCCGGATGCTGGATTCAACACTCACTTCTATTCGGAATTCCCTCAGGAGTGCAACGCGATCCCAACGCTGTTTCCGGGTCTCTGGACGCTCGAGACGATGGATGCGTTTGGCGTCTTGCAACCGAATTCCGCCACAGGCGCATGCCCTTTGGGGACTTCGCCGCTGTATCGCACCTACAACGGCGGTCCCAATGTCAACCATCGCTACATGACGTCTTTGGATACGCGGGCACTTATGGCTGGACACCTTCTGAGCTGGATTCCGGAGGGCTACGGTCCTCTTGGGTTCGGCATGTGTGTCCCTCAATAAGGATCTCTCTCACCTCGGACATGACCGTTTCGGCGGTGTTGAGGACCGACGGTCCACGTGCCCGGCAGATCATCAAGCGAGCAGAAGCGATCTGACGCTGGAAACCGTGGGAACGATCAATGCGCCCTCGCCGGATTGCCAGTATGGCGACGGAAAACAGGTAGGGATACATGAGGCTTAGACGCCTCCACGACAACGCGGCTTCATGAGGTCTGATGGACAAAGCCGCCGGCGCGAGCGGGGAACGTCTGCAGCGATGGAAGGATCCGCGTGCGTGAATATGACCAGGACTACTGCCGCGAACGTTTGATATGGCACCATCAGGCGCTTGAGCGAACGGGGAGCGCAGGGGGCATTTACGTAGTCCAAACAAGCGACTCGAGCAAAGATGGCACAGATTCAAGGAGCTCCGCAGGCTGCGCCGTGGCGTCAAGAGCCAAAAGCGGCCGTTCGCGATCGGAAAATCAGTAGCACGTCAATTCATGAGCTTGCCTTCAGCAGGTCTCAAGCTTCCGGCAAAGCATGGGCCGAGCAGCCAAACAGACCAAAGATGGTGAACAAGCCTTTGCGGAGGACCGATGCAATCCACTTCGCATTTGCGTGCAATCGTTCTTTGATACGTCAATAGGTCAGTCCGGATTGGCATCTGCCGCGATATCGCGCAGAGCGCAGCCGTCAAGCCACGCGCGTACGTTCTGGACCATCTGGCCGAAGAATCCGGCGTACGCGGCTTCGGTGACATAGCCAATATGCGGCGTCGCGATTAGGTTGCGGCAATCGCGAAAGGGGTGATTAGAAGGTAGCGGTTCGACGTCGTACACGTCGATAGCAGCACCGGCAATGCGGCCAGATTGCAGGGCTGCTAGCAACGCTGTTTCTGAAACCAGAGGCCCGCGTGACGTGTTGACTAGATAGGCGCTGGGCCTCATCAAGGCCAGTTCTCGTTCGCCCAATAGATGGCGCGTCTCTCGCGAGAGCTTCATATGGACGGTAACAAAGTCCGCTCGTTGCAACAGCGTGTCAAGTTCGACGCGCTGCGCACCTCCCTCATGCGCGCGCGCGTCGGTAAGATGTGGACTCCACGCTATGCAGGTCATTCCAAACACGTTGGCAACCTGCGCTACCTGACGGCCAATCGCGCCAAGACCTACTATGCCAAGCGTACGCCCGGCTAAATCAATACCAACGCCGGTCTGCCACCCGCCGCGCCGAACTGAAGCGACCTCATTCACCAGACGCCGCGCGAGTGCCAGTATCAACAGCCAAGTCAGCTCCGCGGTGCTGTTGTGTTTCCCTTGGGTACCTCGCACAGCAATCTTGGCTGCGGCTGCGGCCTTCAGATCAATGGCGGCGTTCCACATACCGGCAGTGACGATCAGCTTGAGACGAGGCAAGGCAGCCAAAGTGGCCGCCGAGAGAGGGGTGCGCTCGCGCATGAGGAACACGATGTCGAAAGGCTCCAGACGCGTCACAAGTGCAGCCCGCTCCACGACATGGTCGTGAAAAACCTGGACTTTGACTCGGTCGCCAATGATGCTCCAGTCGGCGAAACGATTTGCGACATGCTGGTAGTCGTCCAGAACCGCGGCGCGTAGGCACTCGGGCGTAGCCGAAGGCTCGGCCGAAGAAATGGAATCGTTTTGAATTTCGTTCATCGACCGGGCGTCGCGTTCTGACGACAGTTGTGAATCGCGGCCGCGCTTTGCCGTTGAACCTCTGCGATCTTGAGGGGCA
This sequence comes from Casimicrobiaceae bacterium, assembly GCA_036003195.1. Classification (GTDB taxonomy): domain Bacteria; phylum Pseudomonadota; class Gammaproteobacteria; order Burkholderiales; family Casimicrobiaceae; genus VBCG01. The sequence goes on along the minus strand of DASYSP010000090.1, from coordinate 4,139 downwards.
TTAAACTTGCGAGCTCATGCGAGCAAGCGAGGCATCTTCTATATCAGTCTTGGTGGCACTCGAGGGCACGGTTGAGACCTGACGGGCGGCGTTACGTCCCATTGGAGCAGAGAGCAAGGATTGTGCTCATTGGTCGATTCGCATTCCGCTGTCCTTAGCGATCTTTGCGAATTTCGCGATTTCACTTCGAGTGAAGGCAGCAAGGCCCTCCGGTGGTTGCGGGTTGACCTCTACCGCCACCTTCGTCAGGCGCTCGCGGACAGCCGGTAGTGCCAGCACTTTGTTGATTTCGCTGTTTAGATATCCGACCGTCTGCGTCGACATGCCAGCCGGCCCGTAAACTCCGTACCAAGTGGGCACGTCGAAACCAGGCAATGTCTCGGCCACAGACGGCACGTCTGGCGCAACGACTGAGCGCTTCGCCGTACTCACAGCGAGTGCTCGCAGCCTTCCGCTTTTGATCAACGGCAAGGCGGCTGGTGCCGAGTCGAACATAAACGTAACTTCGCCGCTCATGACCGCGACCTCGCCGGGCGCGCCGCCCTTGTAGGGAATGCCTACGACGTCGATGCCCCCCATTGACTTAAGCAACTCGGCAGAGAACTGGCCGCCGCCGCCGCTCGTCGTATTTGCATAATTTAACTGCCCTGGCTTCGATTTGGCCAATGCGATCAGCTCCGCTACCGTGTTGACACCGAGCGAAGGCGATACGACGAGCACGAAGGGCGAGGCGCCAAGGAAGGCAATCGGCGTGGTGTCCCGCAACGTGTCGTACGGAAGGGTGGCTGGCATCGTTGAAGCCTGGATCGCTATTGAACTGGACGCCACAACTAACGTGCGGCCATCCGGATCAGAATGGACTACCTGACGAGTACCAATAACACCATCAGCACCTGGCGCGTAATCGACGATGACCGGTCGTTTCAGGTTCTCGCCCAGCTGCATCGACAGCGTTCGCGCGACCACATCAACTGGCCCTCCAGGCGGATAGCCGACGACAAGACGTATGGGTCGATCCCCGGCAGGTGCTTGAGCACCAATGTCGCTGGCCACAAACATGAGTGCCGCAGCAAGCATCAGCACGAGGCAGCGCGGAAGACTGATAGCCACCCGGCAACCAATGGCAGGAAGATATAAGTTGCGCATATTCGCTCCCCTGAAAGGGACCAATAGATTAGTCGCAGTCCCGAGCTCTTTTGCCTTATATATTTATAAAGTAGTAATTGTCAACAGCGGCGGCACCAGAGGAGCGCGCTCTGCTTCCGGCGTGCTTGGCACGACACCCGTTGCGCAAATTTGGCGAACTTGGAAGTCGCGACCGGACCACACCTCGACGAGGATGTCACCGGCGTTCGCGGAACACGATAGAAGCACCTTCGCTTCGTGGGTGGCGATTCAAACCGTGAGCCGAGTTATCGTAGTCAACGCGCAAATCCCCTCCACTAATCAAGTGGGAAAGTCCGTGCTCTCACTCATGCTCGCCCAGTCGTTCAGCTCTTCGAGCTGCTTTTCCAATTCATTACGCATCCTCTTTACCGCATCTCGTCCCAGAACCAATCGTCGCGGCGAGTTGCTCGCGAGTACGGCTGTGATAATTGCTTCAGCGCCGCGGACTGGATCCCCCGGCTGTCTTCCAGACGCTTTGTCGTTCTCCTTTCTGCGCGGGCCCGCAGTGAGAGAGTAGTCGCTTATCGTGACGATCGACTGCTTGAGGGAACGCCCCGCGAAATCAGTGCGGAACGGCCCTGGCTCTACGACCAAAACCTTAATTCCCAAGGGACCTACTTCTTTCCGTAGGGATTCCGACAGACCCTCGACCGCAAACTTGCTCGCCGAGTAATAGCCCGATCCCGGCTGCGCCATGCGTCCGGCCGTCGAAGAAATATTCACGATTGCGCCTTGCTTGCGCGCACGCATGCTCGGCAACAACGCCTTCGTCATTGCCACGAGCCCAAAGAAGTTCGTCGCGAAGAGCTCGTCGACGTCGCCCTCGTCCGCCTCCTCGACTGCCGCTCGATAACCATAGCCGGCATTGTTTACCAGTACATCGATACTTCCGAAATGCTCAAGCGCTCGCCGACTAACATCCGCTACCTGGTTTGGGTTGGTGACATCAAGCTCGAGCGCCAGCGCTCGACTAGGTTGCGCGCTGACAATGGGCTCGATTGCGGTGACGTCGCGCGCAGTAACGGCGGCGTTCCACCCGCGGTCCAGCACAGCTTTCGCAATGGCCCGTCCGAGGCCAGTCGAGCATCCAGTAATTAGCCAATTTTGCATCTTCTTTTCCCCTCAATTGCGTTTGTTGATTGATGCCCGCTCTCACATAACAAACTCAGCCGGTAGCGGCGTGTGGCGCACGAGGCAGGGAAGCCTTCGGCACTCGATGCGTGAACAAGCCGGGGTGCTTTCGAAGAGCTAATTTCGAACTCCGAGGCAACTGCAGAACCGGGTGTCGCGGTGCGGCTACTCTTTGGCAATCGCAATAAGCCCATCACTGAGTCAAATTCACATCGAAACTGCGGCTAGCCCACGCTTTCCCCGATCAGGGCGGACCGGTACGGCGCGTCACAAACCGAAGTTCTACTCTTTGTGGCCGATATAGCGGAGGAGATTCGCGCCCAGAATGCCATCGCGTTGGGCATCGCCTAAGAAACTACACTCGGCGCGGACGAAATCGAGCGCTTGGCCGTAGCTGCAGGCGCGGCGGACGTTCGGAAAATTTGACCCCCAAATTAGTCGCTCAGTGCCCGAGACCTCGCATAGCTCTCGGAATCTCTGTTGCGCCTGGGGAAAGGGGTAACCCTCCAAGTCCTTCACTGCTTCCGGAAAGTACGTGCACTTTATCCAGACTCCGGGCTCTTTCGCCAACTCGAGCAATTCGAACCACTGTCTGAATGGGGCACGGTTGTCGCCATTGTCATAATAGCGAAGCCCCAAATGATCAATAAGCCAGCGAATTCCTGGAAAGCGCCTTACGGCGTCGTGCATTTCCAATACGCGAAACGGCGCAAACAATTCGACCGCGAGATCGATGTCTTGAGCGACCGCGAAGAAGCGGTCTAGTGTTCGCTCGCCCAACCAGCCGCAGTTCCAGTCCTCGATCAGGGGGATTCGCACGCCAAGCAGCTGGGGCCTCTTGCGGAGGTCTTCGGCTTTCTCTCGAATGTCCTCGGCGAGCACATCAACGCGCGCGATGACGCCAAGAATTACATCAGCGTGCTCCTCGGCGGCAGCGAACGATTCAGAGACGTCGGTGCCTAAGGAGTAAGGGATGACCTGCACGATCTTGTCGATTCCGATCTTGCGGGCTCGGCTCGCGACCGTCTCGAAAGATAGGCGGTTTGCACGCGGGCCAGATGAAACTGCTTGCGCATCCGCATCCGGAAAGAAATGAACATGTGAGTCGATAATCAAAGTAGCGATGCCTACCAATCTGCGGCCTGGAGAATCTCTCGAAAGTCTTCCCAAGGCTGTCTCTGACAGCAGCCTGCAACATTTCAGTGAAGCGCTATCAATATGCTCGCAGCGCTCAAAGGTCCCGCTGCAAGGCCGATGTAGCCTGTCTCCAGGTGTCCACTACGTCGCAGGCATCACGAGAACCAGCCAACACCTTGGCGACGACGGTGCCATGGCGCTGGCGAGGAGCCGCCTCTCCGCCATGAATCGCTAAGCAAATGCATCAAGCTCTGGGACCGCTCTGGGCGCCTATGGCGCGATCATTCGGAGCGGCGGCACTAGCGTTATGCGATTCAGGATTGAATACGTGCAGCTTGGACCGAAGTTTGGTAGACGAAGCGGTCGGGGTGATAAAGCGTGGATCCGAGGATGACCACTCTCCCATTCACGTCAAAGACTTGCGATTCATGGTGAAGCACCGGCGACCCCAAGGGCACTTGCAAAGCATCAGCGGTATCCTGCGTTGCTCCAGCAGCCTTGATGGTGAAGATCGCTTCCTTCACGTTGACGCCCTTATGCTTGCTCAATAATCTCCATAGGGCCTCTTCCCGGAAATGAGGAAGCTCGATGCCCTTCATGAGATCTGCGGGAATGTAGCGATGGTCCAACGCCACCGGTGCCCGATCCGCCAAGCGCAGTCGCTTGAGGTAGGTGACGGTCTCTCCCACGGGAACTCCTAATCC
>DASYSP010000089.1:0-10159 GCA_036003195.1 Casimicrobiaceae bacterium | reverse complement strand
CGGTATCCGCGCGTCGTGGCGTTGCACGACGCGGTGTTCGCGCGGCCGCGCATTGCGCGCTACACGGCCTCGAAGCGGCGGCTCGCATTCAACAACGACGGCATCTTCCGCCACTATCCGGAACTCGACCTCAAGGCGTCCACCCGAGCCACGCGCAAAGCCCGCGGCCCATGACCCACGCCAGGTCGTCGTCACGCAGCCACGACATTTCCGCAGTGAACATCGTCACCGACTGGCGGTAGCTGCACGGCAGCTTGGTGAAATCGCTGCCCCAGAACACGCGCTGCGGGCCGAACGCGTCGTAGACGCGCCGCACGAGATCCCGCATCGACGGGTACGGATAGCGTTGCGCCGTATACGCCGGCATGCCCGAGGCCTTGACAGCGATGTTTGGCCATTTCGCCAGCGCAAGCAGCCCCTGCATGTTCGGAAACGCGGCGGCATCCTTTTCGCGAAACTGGCGTGCGAGATGGTCGATGGCGATTCTGAGACCCGGATGGCGTGCCGCCAGGCGAGCCACCCGATCGAGCTCCTCGGGATGGAGACTCAGCATCACCGGTATCGACGCGCGTTCGGCTTCGCGCCAGGCCCAGTCCATTCTGCCGTCGGCGAGTGCCGTGCGGTACTTCGGGTCCTGCGATGAAAATCGGAATCCGAGCATACCCGGCTGCGCGCGCCAGGCCGCGAGCCGCGCACGCGCGTCGGCAGCTTCGGCATCGAACAGCCCCATGACCGCGAACCGTCGCGGATGCGCCTTGGCCGCCGCCAGCGCGAGGTCGTTGCGCTCGCCCTCCCACCACGGCGGCACCAGGATCGCGGATTGCACGCCGGCGCCATCCATCTCGCGCAGCGCATCTTCCGCGGAGAATGGCAGTGGGCGGTGCGGCGTGACGGCATGCGCCCATGGGCGCTCGGGCGTGTCGGCGCCCCAGATGTGCAATTGGGCATCCACGACGCCGGTGCCGCTGCCGCGCGCGTCGGCGCTCACGCACCCAACGCTTGCTCAGGACGCATATTGCTTCTCCAACGCGTCATAGAGCGGCTTGTCGACGAGGCGTTGACGCTCTGCGAACGGAGCGACCAGCGCGGGATCCTCGTCCAGCCGCCCTTGGGACTTCAGTGCGCCGAGCGCACGCTGCATTCCGACGACAGCGCCCTGCAACGCCGCATTCGCGTACAGCACGATGCCGTAGCCGAGCCGCCCGAGCTCGTCTGCGGGGAGTACCGGCGTCATGCCACCGACGACGAGATTGACGAGGAGCGGGCGCTCGAACAATTGCGGCAGGCGGCGTACTTCCTCCTCGCTTTGCATCGCCTCCACAAACAGAATGTCCGCACCCGCGTCGGCAAAACGCTGCGCACGCTCGACGGCGTGGTCGAAGCCGTGCACGGCCCGCGAGTCCGTACGTGCAATGATCAGAAAATCCTCGTCAGCTCGCGCGTCGGCCGCAGCGGCGATCTTGGTCAGCATCTCCTCCAGCGGCGCCACGCTCTTGCCCGCGAAATGCCCGCAGCGCTTCGGAAAGACCTGGTCCTCGAGCTGGATGGCGTCGGCGCCGGCGCGCTCCAGCGTCTTCACGGTATGCCGCACGTTGAGCGCGTTGCCGAACCCGGTGTCGGCATCGACGATGAGCGGGATATCGACGGCGTCGCGCATGCGCGCCGTGTGCTCGGCGATATCGCGCAGGCCGATGAATGAAAGGTCGGGCAGGCCGTAGTACATGTTGGTCAATCCGGCGCCCGTGAGATACACGGCCTCGAACCCGGCATCGGCGACGATGCGCGCGCTCATCGCGTTGAAGGCGCCGGGCACCAGCAGCCCGCGCCTCCCTTCGACCATGCGACGCAAGGTTTGGCGTGTGGTCACGTTCAATGGAATTTCCTCGTAGTGGATGGCGGCGCGCGAAGCGCGTGCCGCGCTTTCAAGTGGCGGGCACGAACACGTGACCCGCCATCAGCCGCCGTGCGGTGCGGCTGACCACGACCTTGTCGACTGACCAATGGCCGGCCTTTTCCCGCACATGCGCACTCAGCGCCAGCACGCCCGATGGATGGCCAATGCGAATGTCGCCCGATCGACCAGCGGTCGGCGCGGCGGCATGCGCCACTGTGCCTCGCACCGCGCACGCTACCGCGAGCGCCACTGCGCCAGTGCCCGGCAACGCGTGATGCATCCTTCCCATCGACAGCATCCGCGCGACGACATCGATCTGCGCCGCATCGATGCCGCGCCCATTCGCCGCACGATACGATCGCGGCGACGCGACGAACGCGAGCATGGGTGTGGCGGGCCGGTCGCGCGTCGCCGCGTCGGCGGACGCGGCGAGCCCCATCAACACCGCAGCGTGGGCGCGGATGCGTTCGCAGCGCGCGAGCAGAACGGCGTTGCCGTTCACGTCTGCCTGCATCTCCACTCCCGTGAGCCCCAGCGTGCGCGCGTCGACGATGACGAGCGGATTGCCGGCGTCGATCAGCGTCGCTTCCAGCGGTGCTTCGCCCGGCAGCGCAAGCGTCTGGCTGGGCCGACCTGCCGGCAGCACGGATCCGTCGTTGCCGCCGCCCGGGTCGAGGAATTCGATGCGGATCTCGGCGGCGGCAAATGCCACGCCGTCGACGTCGAACGTGCCGTCCTCGACGACGTCACCCGCCGCCAGCGGAACGTGTGTGACGATGCGCTTGCCGATATTCTCCTGCCAGATGCGCACGGCGCACGTGCCGTCGCCGGCCGCTTGCACGAGACCTTGCTGAATTGCGAACGGGCCCACGGCGGCGGTCAGGTTGCCGCAGTTGCCCGACCAGTCGATCACCGGCTTGTCGATCGCCACCGCGCCGAACAGGAAATCGACGTCGCAGCCAGGACGGTTGGAGCGTGCGACGAGCACGACCTTGCTGGTGCTCGAGGTCGCCCCGCCCATGCCATCGATATGCTTGCCGTAGGCATCTGGCGAGCCGATCACGCGCAGCAACACGCGGTCGCGCGCAGCGGCGTCCTCCGGCAAGTCGTCCTTGAGGAAGAACACCCCTTTGCTCGTGCCGCCGCGCATGTAGACCGCGGCGATGGCGCGCTGGCCCATCGACTCATTGTCCCGTGTAGCCCACTTCCTTGACCACCTGCGCGTACTTGGCGATTTCCGCCCTGACGAAGGCGTTGAACTGCTCCGGTGAATTGGCGACCGCTTCGGAGAGTTCCGCGTTGAGGCGCGCCTTCACCTCCGGACGCCGGTAGGCTTCGTTGACAACGCGGTTGAGCGTGGCCACCACTTCCGCCGGCGTCTTGGCCGGCACGAAGACTCCGCCCCAGATCGTGAAATCGAAACCCGGCACCGCCAGCTCCGCTACGGTGGGAATGTCCGGCATCAGCTGCGAGCGGCGCACCGACGACAGCGCCAGCACGCGCAGCGTCCCCGCCTTGATGTGGGGCACGACGCTGTTGAGGGCGGCAAAATAGAAATCGACATGTCCGCCGATGATGTCGGTCAGCGCCGGACCGCCGCCCTTGTAGGGAATGTGGGTCATCCTGGTGCCGGTGCGGAATGCGAGTGTCTCGCCCGCGAGATGCCCCGGCGTGCCGCTCCCGGACGACGCGTAGTTGATCGTTCCCGGATGCTTTTTCGCCGCATCGATCAGGTCCGCGAGCGAATGATAGGGCGACTTGGAAGACACGACGAGCGCGAGCGGTACGTTGAAGCCGAGGACCACCGGTACGAAATCGGTATCGGGATCGAATCCCATGTCCTTCATCACCTGCTTGTTGATCGCGATCTCCGCCGCGGTGCCGAAGAAGATCGTGTAGCCGTCGGCGGGCGCGTGCGCCGCCGCCTGTGCCGCGATGTTCCCTGTGGCACCCGGCCGATTCTCCACGATCACCGGTTGATGCAGTCCTTCGCGCAAGCTCTCGGCGCACAGTCGCGCGATGATGTCCGCACCGCCGCCCGGCGGGTAGCCGAACAGCATCTTGACCGTGTGGTCGGGATACGCGGTCTGTGCCGCCGCCGGAAGCGCGAGGCTCGCCATCCACAGCATTGCCGCGAGCGCGGCGATTGCGTGCAGCGCCCCCGTCGCACCGCCCCGGCATGATTGAATCGAACGCTTCGGCATCGCTAGTCCTCCTGGGTGTGTGCGGGTTGGTCCCGGCGCGCAAGGTCGGCGCCAGCAGCCAAGGGGTCGTGCAACGGTCGCGTGAGTGCAAACAGCCGCGCCAGCGATCCGGGGTCTCCGAAGCGATGCAGCGCTTGCAGCAGCACAGGCGCATTGGCGCCGAGCAGCGCGCGCGTGGAAGCGATGAATTTGGCGTCGAGCGACGCCCAGTCCATTGGGTTGCCGATGCTGCCGAAGGCGTGCGCCACATCCTCGACGAGCGATTCGCCGCTGGCGAGCTCGATCTCGAGTCGCGTCGCGGTGCGCTCGATCCCTCCGGTAGCGCGCATTTCCACGCGCCCGGTCATGTCCCGCAGCCACGGGTCGCGCAGGTTTTCCGGCGAGAAGTCATCGTTCGACAGCGGACGGCCTGACAGCGCCAGCGCCACGCAGAAGCCCACGCAGAACTTGCCCTGCGTCGGCGTGACGGGATCGGTCACCGTGGCGATGCGCACCGCAAGCGGATGCACGAAGGCGGTGATGCGCCGTACGGGGCGCCCGGCGACGCGCGGCCGCACGCGTTGCGCGGCATCGATGGCGCCGTGCGCGAGCTGGCACGCCGCATAGGGCTTGAAGCTGTTACGGGTGATTTCCCACACGGGGTCGAACGGCGGCAACGTGAACTGCGCGCCGGGATCCTGCAGCAAGGTCGCCAGGAAGCGTCCGGCCGGGTCGAGCGGGTCGGCAGCGCCGGTGAACCCCGCCTCGGCGAGGGCCGCCGCCATGACGCCATCGGCTGCCGCCTTCCCCGAATGCATCGGCTTCGCCATCGAGCCGAACGACGCAGCGAGGCCCCCGGCTTGCGTCGCGCAGAGCGCCAGCGCATGCGACACCTTGCTGGCGTCGAGACCGAGCATCGCGGCGATGCCGCATGCGACGCCGAACCCGCCCAGCGTGGGCGTCGCATGCCAGCCGCCCTGGTTGAGGCGCACGCCCACGCCATGGTCGCCGAGTCGCGCGTCGACTTCGAACCCGGTGACGAACGCGCGCAGCATCCTTTGCTCGTCGATGTCGCGCTCGGCCCCCACGGCGAGCAGTGCCGCCCACAGCGGACCGCTGATGTGGACCACCGAGGGGATGTGGGTGTCGTCGAAGTCGAGGCAATGCGACAGCGTGCCGTTGAACATCGCCGCCGCCATCGGCGCCGCCATGCCGCCGCCGATCAGCGAAGCGCGGCCCTGCGAGCGCCACTGGCCGATCACGTCGCGCATGATGCGGCCTTCCGGTGTCGGCAATGCCTGCACGCAGACCGCGATGTAGTCGACGAGGCACTTGCGAGCTTCGTCGAGGACGGCGTCGGGTATTTCACGCGTGTCCATCGAGGTCACGTAGCGCGCGACGCGGGCAGTGATCGTGTCAGGCGGCACGTTCGGGCTCCATCATCTGCCGCAGCACGAACGGCAGGATGCCGCCGTGGCGGAAATACGCGGCCTCGACCGGCGTGTCGACCCGCACGCGCAACACGACTTCACGCGTGCTGCCGTCTTCGCGCACGATGCGCAGGCGCGCAGCCTGGCGCGGCACGAGTTCCGCGTCTATGTCGAGAATGTCGAACGACTCACGCCCGGTGAGCTGTAGCGATTGCGCGCTGTCGTCGTCCGTGAATTCGCAGGGAACGATGCCCATGCCGACGAGGTTGCTGCGATGGATGCGCTCGAAGCTGCGCGCGATCACCGCGCGCACGCCGAGCATCCACGGGCCCTTCGCCGCCCAATCCCGGCTCGACCCGATCCCGTACAGTTCCCCTGCGATCACGATAAGCGGCACACCCTCCTCGGCATACAACGCCGCGGCTTCGTGAATCGGTATCGGCTCGGCGTCCGGCACGTGCACGGTAAGGCCGCCCTCGGTGCCTGGCAACATCAGATTGCGCATCCGCACATTGGCGAAGGTGCCGCGCACCATCACCTCGTGGTTGGCACGGCGCGCGATGTACGAGTTGAACGCCAGCGGATCGATGCCTTGCGACCGCAGGTAGCGCCCGGAGGCAGACGCCGTGGCGATCGCGCCCGCGGGACTGATATGGTCGGTCGTCACGCTGTCGCCCAGGATCGCCAGGGCGCGCGCGCCGCGAATGGCCGCGACGCCGGCGGGCGCAGCCTCGACCGCATCGACGAAGGGTGGCCGGCGCAGGTAGCTTGACCGCGCGTTCCACCGATAGTGGGCTCCGCCATCGGCGGCGAGCGCATCCCATAGGGGATGGGCATGCATCGCATCGGCGTACAGGAGCCGCGCGTGCGACGGGTCGGCGGCATGCGTCATCAGCGTCTCGATCTCGGCATTGGTGGGCCAGATGTCACGCAGGTAAACCGGCGCACCGCCGGCATCCGCGCCCAGCATCTCGCGCACGAGATCGATGTCAACGCGTCCGGCAATGGCGAACGCGACCACCAGCGGCGGGCTCATCAGGAAATTGGCCTTCACCGCGGGATGGATGCGGGCTTCGAAGTTCCGGTTTCCGGAGAGCACCGATACCGCGACGAGGTCATCGCGCGTGATCGCTGCCTCGATCGGCGCCTTCAGCGGGCCGGAGTTGCCCATGCAAGTCGCGCAACCGTGGCCGACGATCTGGAAGCCCAACGCGTCGAGATACGGCTGCAAGCCGCTTTCGCGCAAGTAGGCGTCGACCACGCGCGATCCCGGTGTGAACGACGTCTTGACGTGCGCCGCCACGCGCAGCCCGCGCTGCACTGCCTTCTTCGCGAGCAAGCCCGCGGCGATCAGCACGTGCGGATTGGACGTGTTGGCACAGGACGTGATCGCAGCGATCACGATGTCGCCGTCCCTCAGGTCCGGGACTTCCGATGCGTGTTTCGCCGCGACGATCGGCGCCACGGCGCTCCTGCCGAATCCGCCCGCGTCGCGCGGGCGTGCGAGCAACTCGCGAAAGCGCGTCCTGAGCGCCGTGAGGTCGATGCGATCCTGCGGCCGACTCGGGCCCGCGACGCTCGGCACGACCGATCCAAGATCGATACGTACGATATCGGTATAGGCGATGCCGCCGCTGGGCGGCGTGCCGAACATCCCCTGCGCGACGTAATAGGCCTTGATCAACGCGATCTGCTCGCTCGAACGCCCCACGGCAGCCAGGTAGTCGAGGGTGTGCTCGTCGACTGCGAAGTAGGCGGTGGTGGCCCCGTATTCGGGTGCCATGTTGGCGATCGTGGCGCGATCGGTCGCCGGCAGCGAGGCCACGCCGGCGCCGTGGAATTCGACGAACTTGGCGACCACGTCGCTGGCGCGCAGGCGCTCGACGATCGTCAGCGCGAGGTCGGTCGTGGTGACGCCCGGCATGAGCGTGCCGGTGAGCTCGACGCCGACGACATCCGGCATGAGGAGGGTGACCGGCTGACCGAGCATCGCCGCTTCCGCCTCTATACCCCCCACACCCCATCCGAGTACTCCGATGCCGTTGATCATCGTGGTGTGGCTGTCGGTTCCCACCAGGGTGTCGGGAAACAACAGACCGTCGCGCTCCAGGACACCGCGTGCGAGATATTCGAGATTGACCTGGTGGATGATGCCGACGCCGGGCGGGATGACGCGGACCGACGCGAACGCCTGCGCCGCCCATTTGAGGAACGCGTAACGTTCCTCGTTGCGCTCGAATTCCCTGGCGAGGTTGAAGCTCAGGGCATCGGCCGAGCCGGCGCGCTCGACTTGCAGCGAGTGGTCGACGATCACGTCGACGGGCACGCGCGGCTCGATGCGTGCCGGTGAGATGCCGAGATGTGCGGCCCGATCGCGCATCGCGGCCAGGTCGGCGAGCAGCGGAATGCCTGATGCATCCGGCGCCACGATGCGGGCGACATAGAACGGGATCTCCTCGGTGCGCGCGGCGCGCGGCGACCATTGCGCGAGCGCACGCACCGCGCCGCGCGCGTCGTCGCGATCGCCGGCATGCCGCAGCAGCGACTCGAGCAGCACGCGCAGCGACAGCGGCAACTGCGTCACCGCCCCCAGGCCCTGCGACTCCAATGCCGGCAGCGACGCAAATTGACCGACGACCCGGCCATCGACGACAAGCGGCCGCAGCACGTTGAACGGATCGGCATGCTTCGATGTCGCGGGCACGACCATGCTCAGAACCCGTAGAGCGTCAAGGCGCTCGGCCCGGCGATATACGCCCGATCCGCGGCATCGGGAACCCATGACTGCAGGCCGCGGCATGCGGCCGCCAGGTCCTCGCGCGTCTCGTGCCGTGTGTGAGGCCAGTCACTGCCCCAGACCAATCGCTCGCGCCCAAAGCGCTCAAGCAGACATGACGCCAGCCTTGGCGCCGCGGCGTGCCCTCGCCCTTCCGAGCCGTTCCGATAAGCGCCCGAGAGCTTCACCCATACGCGTCGCGTGCCACCGACGTCCAGCACGTAGCGAAATCCCGGGTCGTTGGCACCGAGGTCGTCATCGGGGCGCCCGAAATGGTCGATCACGACATCGAGACCGCGGTCAACCAGCGGTGCGACCAGTCGCGGCAGGTCGCGCGCTTCCCGATGCACCTCGACGTGCCAGCCCCGTGCGCGCACCGATTCGAGGAAGCGCGGCCAGGGGTCCGCCGCGAAGTCGGGTATTGGCAGGCTGTCCAGGTTGAGACGTATCCCCACCACGCCGTCGTCGGCCAGAGCCGCCAGATCCACCTCCCCAATGCCGGGATCCACGACGGCGATGCCGCGCAGTCGTGCCCGATCGCGACGCAGAGTCTCGCGCAGGAAGCTATTATCGGTGCCGAGGAAGCTCGGCTGCACGAGGACCGCATGGGAGATGCTGTGAATGGCCATCTGGGCGCGGTAGTCGTCCAGCGTCGCGTCGTAGTCCGGCGCATAGCGCCGCGCGGGCGCGAGGCGCAGGCCCCGCGCAAACACGTGCACGTGCGAATCGACCACCGCCATCCGCTCCTCCGGCGTGCCCGCTGATCCGGGCGCAGGCATCCAGGCGTGACGGATGCGTTTCCTGCAATTAGACTAGTTGACTATGCAACTTCTGTCAAATCGCCCTGACCGCCATCAACGCCGCCGCGCGCAGGACCGATGCTGACGCGAACGCCGCTGTACGCGCAGATCCAGGCGTTCGTCCGCGACGGCATCGATGGCGGGCAGTTTGCCGCCGGCGACCGCCTGCCCTCCGAGCCCGAGCTCGCGAAGCGGTTTCGCACTACGCGCGCGACGGTGGCACGGGCGTTCCACCAGCTCGCGTTCGAGGGTCTCGTCGATCGCAGGATCGGCAGTGGCACCTTCGTGCGCCGCCGCGAACTGGGCGACCGCGTCGACACGAGCGCGTTCGAATCGCACGAGGAGCACGTGCTCGCCGGCGGCGAGATCCTCGAGTATCGGGTGCTGCGCTTCGTGCGCCAACGGGCCGGCGACGATGTCGCCGCACACCTCCAGCTTGCGCGCGGCGCCGATGTGCGCCGCGTCGAGCGGCTGCGGCTGGTCGCGGGTCGCCCGCTGGCCGTGGAAATCCGCTTCCTGCCCGCTCATATCGGCGACGCGATTCGCCGCAAGTGGCTCGAGGTATCGACCATCCAGGACGTGCTCCAGCTCAACCTGGGCCTGCGGATCGCCACCATCGACAACGCCATTCGCGCGTGCGCCGGCTCGCCACGCATTGCCGGTGTGCTCGGCACGCGCAAGTCGATGCCCATGCTGGTTCGAGCGCACACGATGCGCGACGTCAATGGCCGTCCCCTGCTCTTCGGCGAAACGTTCTATCCGGCTCAATTCACGGTGCATTACACGCTGCGCGCGCGCCAGACGCCGGACGCGTGATCTCGCGGGCAGTCGCCACGTGCTGCAACTTGAAGCCCTGCTTACCCCGGGGCCCGCGGGCAATGTCACAATCGCATGAGCGGCGCCGGACAGTCACGGGCAGCCGCCGGTGAAATCGATGACGGAGGAGCAATGAGCGGTTCTCAGCGCCGGCTTCACAAGGACTTCTGGGGCGGCAGCGGGATCGCCCTGTTCGGCGTCGTCTACGGCGTCCAGGGAGCGCGCTACACGATCGGCTCGCTGAGCCGCATGGGACCCGG
>DASYSP010000088.1:0-30371 GCA_036003195.1 Casimicrobiaceae bacterium | reverse complement strand
GCGCGCCCTTGATGTCGGCATCCACCTTGGGATTCTTGTAATAGGCCGTATTGAAGAGCTTCGGCGGCCACGAACCGCCGTCGAGCAGCGGGCGCAGCGCCCAGTCTGCTTCGCCGGTCGACGTCGACCATCCGACGTAATAGAGGCGCACCGGCGCGGTGGCCGGATCCTGCCAGCTCTCGACCTTCTCGACGCGCTGGCCGGCTTCGAGCAGCGTGATCTTCGTCTTGATGCCGACCTGCTGGAGCTGCTGCTGGATGAACTGCGTGACCTTGTTCGCCGTGCTGTGGTTGTAAGCCGACCACAGCTCGGTCTCGAATCCGTCCGGGTAGCCGGCTTCCTTCATCAGCGCCTTGGCCTTGCCGAGGTCGTAGGGCCACGGGCCCATCTTCGCCGAATACTCGACCCCGGCCGGCACCACGCCGGCGGCGGGCTCGGCATAGCCGTTGAACGCGACCTTGGCCAGCGCCTGCTTGTTGATGGCATAGGCGATCGCCTGCCGCACCTTCGGATTGTCGAACGGCTTCTGCTGCGTGTTCATCGACAGGTAGCGGATGACGATCGACGGCGCCGCGACGAGCGTGAGGTCGGGCTTCGTCTTCAGCACGTCGGCCAGCTCGTAGGGCACCGGGAACGTGAACTGCGCCTCGCCGGTCTGCATCATCGCCGCGCGCGAGTTGTTGTCGACCACCGAGCGCCACGTGATGGTGTCGATCTTCGGCAGCCCCTTCTGCCAGTAGCCGGCGAACTTCTTCACCTTGACGTAGTCGGGCTGCTTCCACTCGACGAACTCGAACGGGCCGGTGCCGACCGGATGGAACGAGATCTCCTTGCCGTATTTCTGCATCGCCGCCGGACTGATCATGACGCCCGACGGATGCGCGAGATTGTTGATGAACGCCGAGAACGGCGTCTTCAGCGTGATGCGCGCCGTATAGGGGTCGACGGCCTCGGTCTTGGCGATGTTGCTGTAGAGGCCATACCGCTTGAGGTGGTTGTCGGGATTGGTGACGCGGTCGAAGTTCGCCTTGACGGCGTCGGCGTTGAATTCGGTGCCGTCGTGGAACTTCACGCCGTGACGCAGCTTGAGCGTGTAGACGAGCCCGTCCTTGCTGACCTCGTAGCCGGTGGCCAGCACGGGAATCATCTTCATGTCCTTGTCGAAGCCGTAGAGGCCTTCGTAGAAGGACTTGGCCATCGCCTGCGACAGCGTGTCGTTGGCGTCGTACGGATCGGTGGTGGTGAACGTCGATGCCACGGCGAACACCACGTCCTTCGCGGCATGCGCCGGCATCGCGATCGCCGCGGTGGCGATGGCGAGCATGGCGGCGATTCGGTGCAACAGGGACTTCATGGTGCGGCTCCTCGCGAGAGTGACGCCGGCGCGGTGCGACGGCGACCAGTGATCGCCCGGCACCGGCCGGCGTCAGAAGGCGCCGATGCGATGCCGCGCGACATAGTGTCCCGGGCCGACTTCGGCGAGCGGCGCGGTGGGCGGCGGATCGTCCACTGCGCGCACGGGGCTCGGGATATCCACCGATGATAGCTCGGATTGCCGGCGCCGCTGCGCCGGATCGGCGACCGGCACCGCGGCCAGCAGGCGCTGCGTGTACGGGTGCTGCGGCGCTTCGAACACCGCGCGCCGCGGGCCGATCTCGACGATCTGGCCCAGGTACATCACCGCGACGCGATGGCTCACGCGCTCGACGATCGCCATGTCGTGCGAGATGAATATATAGGCCACGCCGAGCGCGTCCTGCAGATCGAGCATGAGGTCGACGATCTGTGCGCGGATGGACACGTCGAGCGCCGACACCGCCTCGTCGGCGACGATGATCTGCGGCTCCAGCGCGAGCGCGCGCGCGATGGCGATGCGCTGGCGCTGGCCGCCGGAGAATTCGTGCGGGTAGCGCCGCGCGTGCGCCGGATCCAGGCCGACGCGGCGCAGCAGCGAGGCGACGCGCGCCTCGGCGTCCTCGCCCTGGGCGACGCCATGGATGTAAAGGGGTTCGGCGATCGAGAATCCGATGGTCAGCCGCGGATCCAGCGACGCGAACGGGTCCTGGAAGATCATCTGCAGGTTGCGCCGCAGCGGGCGCATGGCGTCGGCGTCGAGCGCGGCGAGATCGCGGCCGGCGAACTCGATGCTGCCCGACTCGACGTCGACCAGGCGCAGGATCGAGCGTCCGGTGGTGGTCTTGCCACAGCCGGACTCGCCCACCAACGACAGCGTTTCGCCGGCGGCGACGTCGAAGCTCACGCGTTCCACCGCATAGACGCGCCGGCGCACGCGGCCGAACACGCCGCCGCGCAGGTCGAAGCGCGTAGTGAGGTTGCGCACGCGCAGGATCGGCGGCGGCGCCAGGGGCGGCGTCGCGTGCGAGGCCCCGTGGCTGGCGTGCGATGCGCGGGTCTCGACGCCAGGGGCTGCGGCGTCCGCGGGCTCCGCGGCCGGCGTCACCGGCGGCGGCGCGCCGAACTTGCGCGGTGCATCTTCTCCGGCGAGCGCGCCGAGCTTCGGCACGGCGGCGAGCAGCGCCCGCGTATACGGTTCCACGGGTGCCGCGAAGATGCGGCCGACCGGGCCTTCCTCGACCTTGCGGCCGCCATGCATCACGATCACGCGATCGGCGATCTCGGCCACCACGCCCATGTCGTGGGTGATGAACAGCACTGCGGTGTGCATCTCGCGCTGCAACGTGGCGATGAGCGCGAGGATGCGCGCCTGCACCGTCACGTCGAGTGCGGTGGTCGGCTCGTCGGCGATCAGCAGCGAGGGGCGGCACGACAGGGCCATCGCGATCATCACCCGCTGGCGCATGCCGCCCGAGAGCTGGTGCGGGTAGCGGTCGAGGATCGCGCGGGCGTCGGGAATACGCACGGCCTCGAGCATGCGCAACGCCTCGGCGCGCGCCGCCCGCGAGTCCTTCTGCTGGTGCAGCTCGATCGATTCGGCGATCTGGCGCCCGGCGGTCATCACCGGATTGAGGGACGTCATCGGTTCCTGGAAGATCATCGCGATGTCGTCGCCGCGGATCGCACGCATCGTCGCGTCGGTCGCGTGCACGAGCTCGACGCGCGCACTGTCGCCGGCGAAGCGGATGGTGCCCGCGGTGATGCGCCCGCCACCCTGCGCGACGAGGCGCATGATCGACAGCGCCGTGACCGACTTGCCGGAGCCCGACTCCCCGACCACGGCCACGGTCTCGCCGCGCGCCACGCTGAACGCGAGGTCGCGCACGGCGACCACGGGTTCGTCACGACTGCCGAATTCGACAGTAAGGCCGTCGACGGCGAGGAGCGGAGTGCCGGCCGCGGTCGCGGCTGGGTCGGGAGGGGGAATCACGCGGGGCGGCCACAGGCGCCACGCAGAGGCGGCGACGGTCGATTATCGGCAACCGCCGCGGCCGTCGCAACTCGGGTTCGGGTGCCGCGCGCCAACGGCGCGCGGACCTGGCTCAGACCTTTTCCGGCTCCGGCGCCACGCGCTTGCGCAAGAGCGCGGGCACTTCACGCGCCGGCGTCGCGCCTCGCGTCGCCGGGCCGCCGTGCGTGAGCGACGAATGCGAGACTCGCGAATCGTTGCCCGGCATTGCGACATCGCTGCCATTGGCCACCCGCGCGGGCAGCGGCTGGTCCGGATTCTTGGCATAGGCCGCTTCCCGCTCGTCGCCCTGTGGACGACGCGGGGTGTCGTCGTGGGCGGTGGCACGCGGGCGTCGCGGAGCCTCGCCGCGCTCGGCGGTACGGCGCGGGGCCGCGCTGCGGGGCGCACGCGGCTCGGCGTGCCGATCGCGCGGCGCGCGCTCGGTGCGCGGCAGGTCGGTATCGTCGAACGCGACGATCTCGATCTTCTTCTTCAGCATCTTCTCGATCTCGGCGAGGTGCTTCTCCTCGGCCGGGTCGACGAACGAGATCGCCTCGCCGCTGGCGCCGGCGCGGCCGGTGCGGCCGATGCGGTGCACGTAATCCTCGGGCACGTGCGGCATTTCATAGTTGACGACCAGCGGCAGGTCGTCGATGTCGAGCCCGCGCGCGGCGACGTCGGTGGCGACCAGCACCTGCAGCTTGCCCTGCTTGAACGCCTCGAGCGCCTCGAGGCGCGCGGCTTGCGTCTTGTCGCCGTGGATCGCCGACGTGGCGAGGCCGTCCTTCTCGAGCTGGCGGGCGAGGCGCGAGGCGCCGTGCTTGGTGCGCACGAAGCACAGCACCTGCCACAGGTTGCGCGAGCGAACCAGGTGCTCGAGCAGGCCGCGCTTGGCGTCCTGTGGAATCCGGTAGGCCTTCTGCGTGACGGTCTCGGCGGCGGTGTTGCGGCGCGCCACCTCGATCAACTGCGGTGCGTTGAGCAGCTCGTCGGCGAGCTTCTTGATTTCGTTGGAGAACGTCGCGGAGAACAGCAGGTTTTGCCGCTTCTTCGGCAACAGCGCCATGATGCGCTTGATGTCGGGGATGAAGCCCATGTCCAGCATGCGGTCGGCCTCGTCCAGCACGAAGATCTCCACCTGCGACAGGTTCACGCTCTTCTGCTCGATATGGTCGAGCAGGCGGCCCGGCGTGGCGACGAGGATCTCGACGCCCGCGCGCACGATCGCGAGCTGCGCCTTGATGTCGACACCGCCGTAAACGACGGTCGAGCGCAGGCCGGTGTGCGTGCCGTAGCCGCGGATCGCCTCCTCGACCTGGATCGCGAGCTCGCGCGTCGGCGTCAATATCAGCGAGCGCACCGGATGCCGCGCCGGCGACGGGCTCGTGTTGGCGTGCGCCATCAGCTTGGAAAGGATCGGCAGGCCGAAGCCGGCGGTCTTGCCGGTGCCGGTCTGCGCGCCGCCCATGACGTCGAGCCCCGCAAGGACGACGGGGATGGCTTGCGCCTGGATGGGGGTAGGGGTGGTGTAGCCCGCGTCGGTCACGGCCCGCAGAACCTCGGGCCGCAAGCCGAGCGTGTCGAAGCTCGTAGCGTTCAAGAAATGCTCCTGGCGCGGCCTACCGGCGCATTGCCGGTTTCCGGTCCAGGCACACGTTTCTCTGGGTAAGGTTGAAGTTGGCGGGCCACCGCCGGTCGCGACCCTCGCGGCACGGCGGGCGGTTCGTCAGGGCGCGGGGCGGTGACCGGAAGGGCCGCCTGCTACCACAACCGGCATTGTAACCCTAAGTCACGGATTTTGCAAAAATTTCCTCGCAAAATCGAGCGCCGGCAGCTATAATGTGAGGCTTTTTCGCAGCGCAACAACCGACTTGGCCGGAAACCCCGGCCAGGCACGCATCCGGACCCCAAGAACCCATCATGGCACCGCCCGCCCGCGCCCTGCGCAACATCGCGATCATCGCCCACGTCGACCACGGCAAGACGACCCTCGTCGACAAGCTGCTGGTGCAGGCCGGCACCTTCGCCAAGCACCAGCACGTCGGCGAACGCATGATGGACAGCAACGACATCGAGCGCGAGCGCGGCATCACGATCCTCGCCAAGAACTGCGCGATCGACTACCGCGGCACGCACATCAATGTCGTCGATACGCCGGGGCACGCCGATTTCGGCGGCGAGGTCGAGCGCGTGCTGGGCATGGTCGACGGCGTGCTGCTGCTCGTCGACGCCGTCGAAGGGCCGATGCCGCAGACGCGATTCGTGACGATGAAGGCGCTGAAGCTCGGCCTCAAGCCGATCGTCGTCGTCAACAAGGTCGATCGGCCGGGCGCGCGTTCCGAGTGGGTGGTCAACCAGACGTTCGACCTGTTCGACCGCCTCGGCGCCACCGACGACCAGCTCGATTTCCCGGTGGTCTACGCCTCGGCGCTGAACGGCTGGGCGACGCTCGACGTGGCCGTCGCCAAGGCCGCCGCGCAGAACGCAGCGGCAGGGCAGGACATGCGGCCGCTGTTCGACACGGTGCTCGAGCACGTGCCTGCGCCCAGGATCGACGGCGATGCGCCGCTGCAATTCCAGATTTCGGCGCTCGACTATTCGAGCTACATCGGCCGCCTCGGCATCGGCCGCATCCGCCGCGGCACGCTGACCGCCGGACAACAGGTGGCGATCATGAACGGACCGCTTGCCGACGGCGCGGTGGCCAAGACCGGCAAGGTCGGGCAGGTGTTCATGTTCTCGGGCCTCGAGCGCAAGCCGGTCGAGTCGGCGAGCGCCGGTGACATCGTGCTGGTCACCGGCCTCGACGACCTGGCGATCGGCACCACGCTGGCCGATGCCGAGCACCCGGAGGCGCTGCCGCCGATCTCGGTGGACGAGCCGACGCTGTCGATGTATTTCCAGGTGAACACCTCCCCGCTCGCCGGACGCGAGGGCAAGTACGTGACATCGCGCAACCTGCGCGATCGCCTCGCGCGCGAGCTGCTCGTCAACATGGCGCTGCGTGTCGATGAAACCGGCGACACCGATGCATTTCTCGTGTCGGGACGCGGCGAGTTGCACCTGACGATCCTGATCGAGAACATGCGCCGCGAAGGCTTCGAGCTCGCGGTGTCGCGCCCGCGCGTGGTCACGCACGAGGTGAACGGCGAAATCCACGAGCCGTACGAAATGCTGTCGGTCGACGTCGAGGAGCAGCACCAGGGCGCGGTGATGGAAGCGCTCGGCCCGCGACGCGGCGACCTGACCAACATGGAATCGGACTCGCGAGGGCGTACGCGCCTCGAATACCGGATCCCGGCACGCGGGCTGATCGGCTTCCAGGGTGAATTCATGAACCTGACGCGCGGCACGGGGCTGATGAGCCACGTGTTCGACGGCTATGCGCCGGTCAAGGGTGAAATCCCCGAGCGCCGCAACGGCGTGCTGATCTCGGCCGAAGACGGTGCCGCGGTCGCCTACGCGCTGTGGAAGCTGCAGGATCGCGGGCGCATGTTCGTGTCCCCCGGCGAAGCGCTCTACGAAGGCATGGTCATCGGCATCCATACCCGCGACAACGACCTGGTGGTCAATCCGATCAAGGGCAAGCAGCTCACCAACGTGCGCGCCTCCGGCACCGACGAGGCCGTGCGTCTGACGCCGCCGATCGAGCTCAACCTCGAATACGCGGTGGAGTTCATTGCCGACGACGAGCTGGTGGAAGTGACGCCGCGCTCGATTCGCATCCGCAAGCGGCACCTGAAAGAGCACGAGCGCAAGCGCGCCAGCCGCGAAGCGGCTTGAACCACGGCGCTGGCGTGGGGCGGCCCGTCGGGTGCCACACGGGACGCCCGGGCACCTTCCTCGGGCATACCGGCGGCAGTCCTCGATCCGCATGACCCTCGACATCGCCGCCGCGCAACGCCACGCCGAACTCGCACTGGCGAACGTCGGCCGCGAATATCCGAACCACACCGGCCACGTCTGGTTCGGCGACGCCGACGCGTTGCCGCCGCGCGTGCTGCACCCGGCGTTCCACGGCAGCTACGACTGGCATTCCGCCGTGCACATGCACTGGCTGCTCGCGCGGTTGCGCCGCGCGTTCCCGGCGCTGCCGGCGATTGCCGAGATCGACGCCTGTTTCGATCGGCATGTCGCGCCGCAGGCGATCGCCGCGGAGTGCGCCTACTTCGAGCGACCTGGCACGCGCACCTTCGAGCGCACATACGGCTGGGCATGGCTGCTCAAGCTCGCCGCGGAGCTCGAGACGGCCCGCGCGGCCGGTGACGCCAGCGCGGCGCGCTGGGCATCGGCGCTGGCGCCGCTGACCGCGATCATCGTGGCCAGGTTCCACGACTACCTGCCGCGTGCGCAATACCCGATTCGCCATGGCACCCACGCCAACAGCGCGTTCGGCCTCGCACTCGCGTATGACCATGCGCTCACCTGCGGCAACCGGGCACTGCAAGACCTGCTGCGCGAAAAGGCGCTGGCGTGGTTCGGCGGCGATCGCGATGCGCCATTGGCGTGGGAGCCGTCCGGCGCCGATTTCCTGTCGCCGGCGCTGATGGAAGCAGCCCTGATGCGACGCGTGTCGCGCGACACCGAATTCGCGCGCTGGCTCGCGGGCTTCCTGCCTGCACTCGGCAGCGACCGGTCGAACGCAGTGCCGACGCCGGTTCGCGTCAGCGATCGTGCCGATCCGCAGATCGTCCACCTCGACGGCCTCAACCTTTCGCGAGCCTGGTGCCTGGGGACGATCGCTGACGCATTCGCGGCGGATCATCCCGTGGCAACGCAGGCGCGGCGGGCGGCGGTGGAACATCGGGCGGCCGGCACCGAAGGGCTCGCCAGCGCAGACTACGTCGGCAGCCACTGGCTCGCGACGTTCGCCGTGCTGGCGGAGCTCGACGACGCGCGCGCGGCGGCGTGACCGCCGCCATGTGCGATCGGGTTTGCTAGACTCGCCGCCATGGTGGAGTCGGTACTGCTCGCGGTCTGCGCATTGGCGGGCGTCGGCTGTGTGGTGCTGCTGGCGCTCGTGCTGGCGCGGCTCGCCGGCGCGGCCCGCGACCGTGACCGCGCGACCGGCGAAGCCGCCGAGCTGAAGACGCGCATCGACGTGTTCGCGCGCAGCGCGGCCGAGCACGAGCGCGACATGCGTGGCGACCTTGCCGTCGCGCGCAAGGAGCAGGCCGACGCTGCGACGACGCTGCGGCGCGAGGTCGGCGAACGTCTCGCGCAGTTCCAGTCCGGCACCCAGGCCGCGCTGGGTGACGCGCAGACGGCGCAGCGCGAGCAGCTCGCGCAGTTCGGCGAGCGCCTGACAACGCTCACCGCCGCCGTCGAGCAGAAGCTCGACACGCTGCGCGCCGACAACACGCAGAAGCTCGAGCAGATGCGCGCCACCGTCGACGAGAAGCTGCAGGCCACGCTGGAAAAGCGCCTCGGCGATTCGTTCACACTGGTGTCGCAGCGCCTCGAGCAGGTGCACAAGGGATTGGGCGAGATGCAGGCGCTGGCGGTGGGCGTGGGCGACCTCAAGCGCGTGATGAACAACGTCAAGAGCCGCGGCGGCTGGGGCGAGGTGCAGCTCGGCGCGCTGCTCGCCGAAATGCTGACGCCGGCGCAGTACAAGGCCAATGTCGTCACGCGGCCCGGATCGGGAAAGTATGTCGAGTACGCGATCGCGCTGCCGGGTCGCGCCGACGACGGCACGCCGTGCTGGCTGCCGATCGATTCCAAGTTTCCGCTCGAGGCGTTCCAGCGGCTGCAGGAAGCGCAGGAGCGCGCCGACGTCGCCGGCGTCGAGGCGAGCCGTCGCGAGCTCGAGGATTTCTTCAAGCGCCAGGCGCGAACGATCCGCGAGTGCTACGTCGAGCCGCCGCACACGACCGATTTCGCGATCCTGTTCGTGCCGACCGAGGGCCTGTACGCCGAGGCGGTGTCGCGCGCCGGGCTTGCCGATGTCCTGCAGCGCGAGCATCGTGTGATGCTCGCCGGTCCGATGAACCTCGCCGCGCTGCTCAACAGCCTGCAGCTGGGCTTTCGAACGCTGGCGATCGAGAAGCAGTCCACCGAAGTCTGGCGCGTGCTGGGCGCGGTCAAGACCGAGTTCGGCAAGTTCGGTGACCTGCTGGCGAAAACCAAGGACAAGCTCGACAGCGTCGGCAAGACGCTCGACGACGCCAGCACCAAGAGCCGCACCATCGCGCGCAAGCTGCGCGACGTCGAGGCGTTGCCGGCCGCGGAGGCGGACCGCCTGTTGACCGCAGGCGCCCCTCTCCTCGCCGCCGACGACGCTGACGACGCCGATTCACCCGCGGGTGGCGCGGGCTGACCGATGCTCGATTCCCTGCGACGGTGGCGACGCCAACGCGTGCTGGCGCGTTATGCGCTGCCGGAAGCGCTGTGGAACGAGGCGCTGGCGAAGCTGCCGTTCATGGCGCTGTACGACGACACCGAGGTGGCGCGCCTGCGCGACAAGGTCGTCCTGTTCCTCGAGGCCAAGGCGATCGTCGGCGCGCGCGGTCACCAGGTGACGCCGCTGGCGCGCGTGCTGATCGCCATCCAGGCCTGCGTGCTGGTGCTCAATCTCGACCTCGCGCTGTTCGACGCCTTCGAGAACGTGATCGTTTACGAAGGCGAGTTCGTGCCGGGTTGGGAATGGGAGGACGATGCCGGCGTGGTCCACGTCAACGCCGAACCGATGGCGGGCGAGGCGATGCCGGGCGGCCCGGTCGTGCTGTCGTGGTCCGATGTCGAGGCATCGACGGACTGGGAGACCACCGGCATGAACCTCGTCATCCACGAGTTCGCGCACAAGCTCGACATGCGCAACGGCGAAGCCAATGGATGCCCGCCGCTGCCGCCCGACATGCCCGTCGACGAATGGCGGGTGACGCTCGGCGCTGCATTCGAGCACTTTGGCGGCCGTGTCGCCTGCGGCGACGACACCGTGATCGACGCCTATGCGTCGGAGAGCCCTGCCGAGTTCTTTGCCGTGCTGTCGGAGGTGTTCTTCGCCGAGCCGGCGCTGCTCGCGCATGAATATCCCGAGGTCTACCAGCAATTCGCGATGTTCTATCAGCAGGATCCGGCGTCGCGTGCCGGACTCGTGCACGAGATCACCTGACGCGGCACCACGAGCGACGCCGGTATCACTCGCCGGCCGACGTGCGCAATGCGAACATCGTCGGCCGCATGCGATCGGCGTCAACTGCGGCACGCCCCGCCGAAATGCGGTGGCGGTCAGGCGCGGGCGAGCTCGCGCGCCGCGGCGCTGCGTACCGCGGGCGCCGGATACAGCACGTCGAGCGCGATCGAGCCCCCGGCCGGCTGCACGAGACGCACGTGGCGGCGCTCGAGCTCGCGCGCCTGGTGCACGCCGCAGCTGTGCGCGATCATGTCGATTTCCTTGTTCATGTTCATCGCGTAGTGCCCGACCCGGGTGGCCTTGTCCTCGACGACGAGGCCCCGCTGCAATCGCGGATTGTGCGTGGTGACGCCGGTGGGGCAGGTGTTGGTGTGGCAGCGCAGCGCCTGGATGCATCCCAGCGCGAACATGAAACCGCGCGCGGTGTTGACGAAATCGGCGCCGCAACAAAGCGCCCACGCGGCGCGCGCCGACGTCACGAGCTTGCCCGACGCCACCAGCCGGATGCGCGGCTTGAGGCCGGCGGCGAACAGCGAATCGGCGACGCGCGGCAGCGCCTCGTCGATCGACAATCCGACGTGGTCGGCGAGCGCCTGCGGCGCCGCGCCGCTGCCGCCCTCGCCGCCGTCGATGACGAGGAAATCGGGCGCACTGTCGAGGCCGCGCACCAGCACGCGCTCGGCGAGGTCGTCGGCGAACCAGCGGCCGCCGATCGCCGTCTTGATGCCGACCGGCTTGCCGGTGATGTCGCGGATGCGCATCACGGCATCGAGCAGCGCGTTCATGTCGGGAATTTCGGGATGCCGGTTGGGGCTGATCGAGTCCTTGCCTGCAGGGATGCCGCGGATCTGCGCGATCAGCGGCGTGACCTTGGTCCCCGGCAGCACGCCGCCTTTGCCGGGCTTGGCGCCCTGTGACAGCTTGATCTCGAACGCGCGCACGCTGTCCATCGCCGCCAGCTCGCGAAGGCGCGTGGGATCGAGATTGCCGTCGGCGTCGCGCACGCCATATTTGGCGGTGCCGATCTGCATGATGATGTCGCAGCCGCCCTCCAGGTGGAACGGCGAGAGGCCGCCCTCGCCGGTGTCCATCCAGCAGCCCGCCATGCGTGCCCCGCGCGACAGCGCGCGCACCGCCGGCTCGGAGATTGCGCCGAAGCTCATGCCGCTGATGTTGACCACCGACTGCGCAAGAAATGGCGTCTTGCAGTAGCCGTCGCCGATCGACAGCGGCGGCGTCGGCAGACGATCGGACTCGAGCACCGGGAACGGCGCGTTGACGAAGATCAGCGCACCGGGGGCGTGCAGGTCGTAGGTCGAGCCGAAGCCGATGATGCCGCCTTCGTCCTTGGCGAGGCGGTACACCCAGCCCCGCGTGGCGCGGTTGAATGGCATCTCGTCGCGGTCCCCGGCGAAGAAGTACTGGCGGAAATACTCGCCGAGCTGCTCGAACCAGTAGCGGAAGCGGCCGATGACCGGGAAGTTGCGCAGCACCGTGTGCTGCTTTTGCGTGACGTCGCGCACGAACATCACGACGACGGCGACGAACACGACGAGCGCGACGAGCACCCCGAGGCCGAGCTGCGCGATGTGCAGCAACTGTTCCATCATGGGCTCCCGGCCGTGGCCGGTCGCACGGCGCTCTTGGGGCGGAACGCCTTGCACACGTCGTCGCGGGTGTCGATGTAGGCGCCGCCGATCAGGTCGATGCAGTACGGCACCGCCGGGAACACGCCGTCGAGCGTTTCCTTGATGGCCTTCGGCTGGCCTGGAAGGTTGACGATCAGCGCGCGCCCGCGCACCACGCCCACCTGGCGCGACAGGATCGCGGTCGGCGTGTACTTGAGGCTCACCTGCCGCATCAGCTCGCCGAAACCCGGCATCACCTTGTGCGCCACCGCGAGCGTGGCCTCCGGCGTGACGTCGCGCGGCGCGGGCCCGGTGCCGCCGGTGGTGAGCACGAGGTCGCACCCGACGATATCGACGAGCTCGACCAGCGCGCGCTCGATTGTCGGCTGGTCGTCGGGAATCAGCCGTTCGTGCACCGTGTACGGCGAAGCCATCGCGGTGGCGAGCCAGTCCTTGAGCCCGGGCAGCCCGAGGTCGGCGTACACGCCACCCGACGCGCGATCGCTGATCGACACGATGCCGATCGATGCCGATTCGCTCATCCTGCGCCTGTTTCGGCCGCGACCGCCGCCGGCGTCTCGAGGGCCTTGAGCTGGCGGAACAATATCCGGTAGTGCCGCGGCGGCGCGCCGGCGAGTCGCTCGGCGCGCGCGGCGGCGATCAGCGGTTGCAGCACGCTCGCCGACGCGTGCGGATGGGCGGCGACGAAGTCGTGCAGCGCGGCGTCGTCATCGATGAGGCGCTCGCGCCAGCGCTCGAGCGCGGCGAAGCGCGCCTTTTCGGCGCGCGGCGCTTCGTCGAGGCGGGCAAGCGCGGCGGCGATCGGCGCCGCATCGACGTCGCGCATCAGGCGGCCGATGTACTGCATCTGCCGGCGCCGCGCCTCGTGGCGCGTGATGGAGCGCACCGCGCGTAACGCGTCGGCAAGACGCTCCGGCAACGCGAATTCGGCGAGCCGATGCGCGTCGAGCGCCGCCAGCGCCTCGCCAAGCGCCTGCAGGTCGTGCATCGCGCGCTTGCGCTGCGTCTTGGAGGGCGGCTGCGGCGGATCCGCGGTGTTGCCGCTTTGCTCGACTTGCAACATGTTTTCCGGGCCAGGATAGGCGCTCGATGCGGGCTTTGCTATGATAACCCGACCTGTCGGGAGGACAGACGGCCAGCTCGGTCGCCCACGTGCATTGGCGGTCATCCGGGTACGAGCCATCCGATGACCATGTCATTAAACGTCACGACACAAGCCACCGAGCCATTGATCGCGAGCAACGCGCTGGACGAGAACGCATTTCCCGTTTCGACGCGGGTGCTCGAAGGCATCGCCCGCGACGTGTTGCGCTTCGCGCGTGACGCAGGCGCCAGCGCGGCGGAGACCGAGGTGTCGCAGGCGGTCGGCCAGAGCGTGACGGTGCGCAAGGGCGACGTCGAGACCATCGCCTACAACCGTGACAAGGGAATCAGCGTCACCGTTTACCTTGGACAGCAGCGCGGTAGCGCGAGCACCGCCGATTTCGCCAACGACTCGCTGCGTGCGACCGTCGACAAGGCGCTCGCCATCGCGCGTTACACCGCCGCCGACCCCGCCGCGGGCCTGGCCGATCCGGCGCGCCTGGCCACGCGGTTTCCCGACCTCGACCTGTATCACCCATGGCGCATCGGCGTCGACGACGCGATCGCGCTCGGCAAGGCCACTGAAGCTGCTGCGCTCGCCGTCGATCCGCGCATCACCAACAGCGACGGTGCCAGCGTTTCGGTGGGCGAGTCGGAGTTCGTCTACGCCAATTCCAATGGGTTCGCCGGCGGCTACCGCAGCTCGCGCCATGGCATCGATTGTGCGGTCGTCGGCGAGGACGACGGCGCGATGCAGCGCGACTTCTGGTACACGGCGGCGCGCTCGGCCGACGACCTGCTCGCCGCGGAGGCGGTGGGACGCATCGCCGGCGAGCGCACCGCGCGCCGGCTCAACGCGCGCTCGCTCGACACGCTCGAATGCCCGGTGTTGTTCGAGGCGCCCGAGGCCGCCGACCTCATCGGCGCATTCGTGCAGGCGGTGTCGGGCGGCAATCTCTATCGGCGCTCGTCGTTCCTGCTGGATTCGCTGGGGACCACGGTGTTCGCACCGCACATCCTGATTCGCGAGGAGCCGTTCATCGCGCGCGGCCGCGGCAGTGCGCCGTTCGATGCCGAAGGCGTCGCCACCGCGGCACGCGACGTCGTGCGCGACGGCGTGCTGCAGGGCTATTTCCTCGGCAGCTACAGCGCGCGCAAGCTCGGCTTGGCCTCTACCGGCAACGCGGGCGGCGCGCACAACCTGGTGGTGAGCCATGGCGACGACGATCTCGCCGGCATGCTGCGGCGG
This sequence comes from Casimicrobiaceae bacterium, assembly GCA_036003195.1. Taxonomy (GTDB): domain Bacteria; phylum Pseudomonadota; class Gammaproteobacteria; order Burkholderiales; family Casimicrobiaceae; genus VBCG01. The sequence continues at coordinate 15,888 of DASYSP010000088.1, read as the reverse complement.
ATGGGTCGCGGCCTGTTCGTCACCGAGCAACTCGGCCAGGGCATCAATCCCGTCACCGGTGACTTTTCACGCGGCGCCGCAGGGTTCTGGATCGAGGATGGCGCGATCGCGTACCCGGTGGAGGAGATCACGATTGCCGGCAACCTGCGTGACATGTTCCGCCGCATCGTCGCCATCGGCAACGACGTCGACACGCGCGGCTCGCGTCACGTGGGATCGATGCTGATCGAGCGCATGACGGTCGCGGGACGCTGAACGCCGGTGGGCGCGCGATCATGATCGAGCCCGCGATGCAGTGGATACGCGCGCTCAACGATCCGCTGCGCAACCCCAAGCTCGCCGGACGCTGGATCGCCCAGCTCACGCCCGCCGATCCGATGGGATCGCAGAAGGAGGCGCTCGAGCTCGTCGCCAACTTCCCGGGGGCGCGCAAGGAGGCGGGTCCCAACCAGGTCGACGCCCTGTTGCGCGTCGACGCGCGGATGGAATCGGTCATCACGCATTTCACGCAGCAATACTGCGAGAACTACCAGAAGAGCTCGTCGGTCGAGTCGCGGTTGTGGCATGCGGCGTTCGACCTCATCAAGGCGTTCATCGCCGCGTATCAGAACGCGCTCAAGGCGGGCTATCCGCGCGCCGAGCAGAAGCGCTGGCGCGCGATCCTGCCGTGGGTCGTCGTGCGCCTCGCGCACTACAAGGGCCTCGACGCCAAGTACCGGTTGTTCCGCTACAGCCACTGGATTCCGGGGCAGTGGCGCGAATATCACGAGCTCGCCGAATTCGCGCGCATGCGCGGCTGGCAGCGCGAGCAACTCGTGCTGGGCGGCAGCGGCTTCGCCAAGTCGAGCGTGTCCTTCGAGCAGGAATACGTGAAGACGCTGATGCTGTGCCGCCTCGATTCCGGCAATTTCACGCCCGACCAGGTGGAATGGGTGTCGCGCCAGCTCGAGGACTGGGCGCCGTCGCTGACGCTGCATTCGACGCCGAGCGACAGCTCGGGCTTCTGCGTCGACTATTCGGGCATGCAGGGACTGCGCCGGCGCGACCGCCGGCAGCCTGGTGGCCGCTTCCAGTATCTCGACACCGGTCCCGTGTACACGCGCGTGGTCGAGCAGATGCGCTGGCTGCCGGACCAGGACGATGACGCGCCGGCCAAGCCCGGCGAGTTGCCGGCGCGCGAGCAGAAGCTGCTGCTGATGCGGCTTGCCGCGCTGTTCGGCCCGGAAGCGCTGGCACAGGCGCCGCGGGCTTCGCGGGTGCGCATCGACGGCGACGTGCGGGTCGTGGTCGGCCTGCAGGCCCTGACGCGCGCGGTGGCCGAGATCGAGCGCCTGCCGGCCGAGGCGCGCACGCCCGGTGTCGCGGCGTCGTACGACGAGGTGACGCAGATGGTGGCGCCGCAGGCCAATCCCGAAAGCGTGGCACGGCGCATCCGTGGCGCCATGTGGAAGGTGGCGGACCGCAGCGAGACCGGATGCCGGCTCATCGCGCCGGTACGCGAGGCGCCGGCGCGGCTTGGCGAGCTGATCGGCATCCGCGACGGTGATGAGTGGGCGCTTGGCGTGGTGCGTCGCATGCAGCGCCAGCAGGTCGACGAAGTCACCGTGGGCGCCGAGATCATCGCGCGCCGGCTGGTGCGCGTGCTGATGCGCAGCTGGTCGCCGCCGACGAACGTCGGCGTCACCGCCACCGGCGACCGGCCGTTCTTCGGCATCTATCTGCCGGCGCACGTGGACAATCGCCAGGCCACCCAGCGCAGCCTCGTCGGGCCCGAGGAGCGCTTCACGCACGGCGGCATGGTCGAGCTCGACACCGGCAACGCGCGTTACCTGATCCGGTTCACCGAGATCATCGAGCGCCAGGGCGGCTGGGCCTGGGGACTGTTCAGCGCGGTGCGCAAGCTCACGTCCTGAGCCCCCCGGGTGGCCGCCCGCGGCGTGGTGGCCTCGCGCCATCGCGGATGTGCGTGACAACATGAACCTGCCTTGGCATTCCCGCGCGGCGGGGAGTGCATGCATCGCCGCCGCGGCCTGCTAGAATCGCCCAGGATTTGCGCCGGGATATGGCGGCATCCAGGTCACGGCGGAAGGCATGCCTTGCGGATGCGCCCGAGTGCGAACATCGTCGCCGGATTACGCCGGCATGTAATCAGTGAGGAGGAGTCCGGATGGAACGTCGTTCATTCATCAAGCATGCGGGACTCGCGGGCATCCTTGCCGCAGGTTCGGCGCCAGTGTTCGCGCAGGCGCAACCCGAAGTCAAGTGGCGTCTCGCGTCGAGCTTCCCACGCAGCCTCGACACGATCTTCGGCGGTGCCGAAGTCATCAGCAAGCGCGTGGCGTCGGCGACCAACAACAAGTTCCAGATCCAGACCTACGCGGGCGGCGAGATCGTGCCGGCGTTCGGCGTGGTCGACGCCGTGCAGAACGCGACGATCCAGTGCGCGCACACGGCGCCTTACTACTTCTTCGGCAAGGACCCGACGTTCGCTTTCGCCTGCGCGCTGCCGTTCGGGTTCAATGCCCGCCAGCAGAACGCGTGGATGTACCACGGCGGCGGCCTGCAGTTGATGCGCGAGTTCTTCAAGGACTACAACATCATCAACTTCCCGGCCGGCAACACCAACTGCCAGATGGGCGGCTGGTTCCGCAAGGAGATCAAGACGGTCGCCGACTTCAAGGGCCTCAAGATGCGCATCGGGGGCACCGGCGGGCTGCCGCTGCAGAAGCTCGGCGTGATTCCGCAGCAGATTCCCGGTGGCGACATCTACCCGGCGCTCGAGAAGGGCACGATCGACGCGGCGGAATGGGTCGGTCCCTACGACGACGAGAAGCTCGGCTTCTACAAGGTCGCGAAGAACTACTACTACCCGGGCTGGTGGGAAGGTGGTCCCGAGCTCGACCTCTTCGTCAACGTCAAGGCGTTCGAGGAGCTGCCGAAGGAATACCAATCGGTGCTTGAAGGGGCATGCTACGAGGCCAACATGGACATGATGGCCAAATACGACGCGCTCAATCCGCCGGCGCTGCGCAAGCTGCTGGCAGCCGGCGTGAACCTGCAGCCGTTCTCCAACGACATCATGGCGGCGTGTTACAAGGCCACCACCGAGGTCTACGACGAGATCGCCAGCAAGAACGCCAAGTTCAACAAGATCTACGGCCCGTGGAAGGCGTTCCGCGCCGACCAGATCGAATGGTTCCAGGTCGCCGAGAACCGCTTCGACAACTTCATGATCGCTGCACAGCGCGCCAGCCGCGCGCGCAAATAGGCATCAAGCAAGCCTGCAAAGCAGCGCAAAAAAGCCCCGCTTCGGCGGGGCTTTTTTATGGGTGCAGCGTTGATCGCACGAGCCGCGCGTGGCCATGCTGGCGATCGCGGGCGGTGCAGACGCATTCGCCTCACGGTGACTGGGGCGTTGCTGCTGGTTCTGCGACGTTACTTCCCCGGCGGACCGGGAGTGCCCGCCGGCGGATTGGCAGTGCCGGCATCCGCGGGCGGCGCACCGTTGGCGGGTGCCGTCGCGCCGCCGGCCGCCGGCGCGTTGGCATCGCCAGGTGCCGGTGCGCTCTTGGCCGGTTCGCCGAACAGCTTGTCGAGCGCTTGCTCGGCCTGCTCCTGTTCCGAGCTTTGCGGATTGCCCGGTCCCGACATCGACGGCACGTCGACGGGCACCTCGATGTGGATGCTGTTGGGATCGATCTTGCTTTCACCGGCCTTGTAAACGAGCACCATCTGCGGAAAGGCGATGACGAGCCCGACCATGACGAGCTGGATGAGCACGAACGGAATTGCGCCCCAGTAGATCTGGCCGGTCGTGACGCGGGCGATCAGCTTGCCCGTCTGCTTGTCGAGGTAATCCTTGGTGGCGGCGACGCTGCGCAGGTAGAACAAGGCGAAGCCGAACGGCGGGTGCATGAACGACGTCTGCATGTTGACGGCGAGCAGCACGCCGAACCAGATGAGGTCGATGCCGAGCTTGTCGGCCACCGGCCCCACCAGCGGAATGATGATGAACGACAGCTCGAAGAAATCGAGGAAGAACGCCAGCACGAAGATCAGGATGTTGACGACGATCAGGAAGCCGAGCTGGCCGCCCGGCAGGCTCGTCAGCAGGTGCTCGACCCACACGTTGCCGTTGACGCCGTAGAAGGTGAGGCTGAACACGCGCGCGCCGACGAGGATGAACACGACGAATGTCGACAGCTTGGCGGTGGTGTCCATCGCCTGGCGCAGCAGGGACAGCGTCAGCCGGCGCCGCGCGAGCGCCATGATCAGCGCGCCGGTTGCGCCCATCGCGCCGCCCTCCGTCGGCGTCGCCACGCCGAGGAAGATGGTGCCGAGCACGAGGAAGATCAGCGCCAGCGGCGGGATCATCACGAATGTCACGCGCTCCGCGATCCGCGACAGCAGGCCGAGCTTCAGAACGCGATTCAGCACGGCGGCGAAGAACGCCACGCCTGCGCCCATCGACGTCGACACGACGATCGTCTCGTCGAGCGCCCGATCGGCCATCCGCAGCTTGGCGTAGGCGACGGCACTGGCGACCGCGATCGCCGTCAGCACCAGCAGCGAGCGCACGCCGCTCGCGCCGCTCGTCTCGCGCAACGTACGCGCCTCCGGCGGCAATGCCGGCGCGAATGCCGGCCGGAAGCCGGTGACGGCCGCGATGTAAATCGCATACAGGCCTGCCAGCGTGATGCCCGGAATGAACGCACCGGCGTACATGTCGCCGACCGATTTGCCCAGCTGGTCGGCCATGATGATCAGCACGAGCGACGGCGGGATGATCTGCGCCAGCGTGCCGGAGGCGGCAATGACCCCGGTGGCGACACGCCGGTCGTAGCCATAGCGCAGCATGATCGGCAGCGAGATGAGTCCCATCGAGATCACGCTCGCGGCCACCACGCCGGTAGTGGCGGCGAGCAGCGCGCCGACGAAGATCACGGCGTAGGCGAGCCCGCCGCGCATCGGACCGAAGAGCTGGCCGATCGTGTCGAGCAGGTCCTCGGCCATGCCGGATCGCTCGAGGATGAGACCCATGAACGTGAAGAACGGCACCGCCAGCAGCGTGTCGTTCGACATCACCCCCCAGACCCGGTCGGGAAGCGCCTGCAGCAGCGAGAAGTCGAGGAGGCCGAGCCAGATGCCGACGAAGCCGAAGGCGATGCCCACGGCGCCGAGCGAGAATGCGACCGGGAAGCCGATCAGCAGTGTGACGATCAGCGCCACGAACATCAGCGGTGGCAGGTTGGCGATGATCCAGGCCGTCATCGCGGGGCTCCGCCGTCGCCGTCACGTTCGGGTGCCGGTCGCTGGTGCATTTCCGTGCTGCGCAGCACCGCATCGTCGAGCCCGCGCACGCGCGCGATCTCCTCGGCCAGCTCTTCTTCGGCGGTCTTGCCGCGCATCTTCTCGAGCGGATTGGAAATGCGCCCGGCGAGGAACGCGATCCGTTTGATGAGCTCAGACACGCCCTGCAGGATCAGCAGGAAGAAGCCCACGGGCACCAGCAGCCGCGCCGGCCAGATGATGAGGCCGCCGGCATTGGTCGACACTTCGTGGCGGACGTAGGAGTCCTGCAGCAGCGGCCACGACAGCCACATGATGATGATCGACATCGGGAAGAGGAAGAGCACGATGCCAATGACGTCGATCCAGTTCTGCGCGCGCGGCGACAGGCGCGCCGAGATGATGTCGATGCGCACGTGCTCGTTGCGCAGCAGCGTATAGCCGGCGCCGATCAGGAATATCGCGGCGAACAGGTACCACTGGATCTCGAGGAACGAGTTGGAGCTGTAGTCGAAGATCTTGCGCACGGTGGCGTTGGCAGCGCTGATCAGCACCGTCACCAGCACCAGCCACGCAATCACGCGGCCGATGCGCTCGCTGAGCGCGTCGACGATGCGCGAGAACCCTAGCAATGCATCCAACGGGAATCCTCCGGGAAGGACGGGCTTGGTGCCGTCTTGCGGGGGCCGCGCGGCGGCCGAAATCCGCGACGATTATAAGGGCAATCGCCACCCGGGGCGGTGCCGTTGCGTGGGCTCGCGGCGGACTGCCCGCCTGCGGGCGGCCCGCTGGCCGCCGGCAGCGGCGAGCCCCGTGAGGGTCCCTTCGCGATGCTAGAATCAAAATCCATCCGGCACCGGCATTCCGCATGTTTTCGCGCAAGATCACCCTCGACAAGGCCGACCCCGAGCTTTGGCAGGCCATCGCCGGCGAAAACCGGCGCCAGGAAGACCACATCGAGCTGATCGCCTCGGAGAACTACGCGTCGCCGGCGGTGCTCGCTGCGCAGGGCTCGCAGCTCACCAACAAGTACGCCGAAGGCTATCCGGGCAAGCGCTACTACGGCGGGTGCGAGTTCGTCGACATCGCCGAGACGCTGGCGATCGAGCGCGCGAAAAAGCTGTTCGGCGCCGGTTACGCCAACGTCCAGCCCCATTCCGGTGCGCAGGCCAACCAGGCGGTGTTCTTCGCGGCTCTGAAGCCGGGTGACACGGTGCTCGGCATGAGTCTGCCGCACGGCGGCCACCTCACGCACGGCTCGCCGGTCAACCAGTCCGGCAAGTGGTTCAACGTCGTCGCCTATGGCCTCCATCCGGACACGGAGCTCATCGACTACGAGGCCGCGGCCAGGCTCGCGCGCGAGCACAAGCCCAAGCTCGTCATCGCCGGCGCCTCGGCCTATTCGCGCGTGATCGATTGGCGGCGCTTCAAGGAGATCGCCGACGCCGTCGACGCGCCGCTGATGGTCGACATGGCGCACTATGCCGGCCTCGTGGCGGCCGGGCTCTATCCATCGCCCGTCGGCGTCGCCGACTACGTCACCACCACCACGCACAAGACGCTGCGCGGCCCGCGCGGCGGCCTGATCCTCGCCGACGCGGCCCACGAGAAGACGATCAACTCCGCGGTGTTCCCCGGATTGCAGGGCGGCCCGCTGATGCACGTGATCGCGGCCAAGGCGGTGGCGCTCGGCGAGGCGCTGAAACACGACTTCCGCGTGTATCAGGAGCGCGTCCTCGAGAACGCACGCGTGCTGGCGCGTGTGCTGCAGGATCGCGGCCTGCGCATCGTTTCCGGCGGCACCGATTCGCACATGTTCCTGGTCGACCTGCGCGCCAAGAAGCTGACCGGCAAGGATGCCGAGGCGGCGCTGTCGAGGGCGCACATCACCGTCAACAAGAACGCGATCCCGAACGACCCGGAAAAGCCGTTCGTGACCTCCGGCATCCGCATCGGCAGTCCGGCGATCACCACGCGCGGCTTCGGCGAGATCGAGAGCGAGGCGCTCGCGCATCTCATCGCCGATATCCTCGACGCGCCGGCCGACGACGACGTGCTGCGGCGCGCGAAGAAATCGGTCGGCGAGCTGACGTCCGCGTTCCGGGTATATGGATAGGTGCCGCGAACATCTCCTGGATTTCCGCTTTCGCGGGAATGACGGATATATTGCGAACGACGGTTGTCGCCGCAACCCAGGCGGTCGCGGCAATGACGATCGCGCGGGCGGATTCGCGTGAACTGTCCTTTCTGCAACAGTGCGGACACGCAGGTCATCGACTCGCGCGTTTCCGAAGCGGGCGACGCGATCCGCCGCCGCCGCCGCTGCATGGCCTGCCAGAAGCGGTTCACGACGTACGAGAACGCCGAGCTGCGATTGCCACAGGTGGTCAAGGCCGACGGTTCGCGTGCCGACTTCGACGAGTCGAAGATCCGCGTCGGCTTCCAGCGCGCGCTGCACAAGCGGCCGGTGCCCACCGAATACGTCGACGCCGCGATCAAGCGCATCGTCCAACACGTGCTGTCGCTCGGCGAGCGCGAGATCCCGTCGCGCGACATCGGCGAGCGCGTGATGGAAGAGCTGAAGAAGCTCGACAAGGTCGCCTATATCCGCTTCGCGTCCGTCTATCGCGCCTTCGAGGACGTCTCCGATTTCCAGGACGCGATCAAGGAAGTCGAGGCGCCGGCGCGTCGCGCGCGTCGCTGACGCGATGCCGGGCGCGCACGCCGCACCCACCGCGCATGCGCCCGCGGACGCCGGGCCGGGCACAGCTGCGGACCGCGCGTTCATGGCGCGCGCGCTCGAACTGGCCGCGCGCGGCCTGTACACGACCACGCCGAATCCCCGCGTGGGAGCAGTGGTGGTGCGCGAGGGCGTCGTCATCGGCGAAGGGTTTCATCGCCGGGCGGGCGAGGCGCACGCCGAGGTCGCGGCGCTGGCCGACGCCCGCGCCCGCGGCCATGACGTGCGCGGCGCCACCGTCTACGTCAATCTCGAGCCCTGCAACCACCAGGGGCGCACCGGGCCGTGCAGCCGCGCGCTGATCGACGCCGGGGTCGGCCGCGTCGTCTTCGCGATGCGCGATCCTTTCGGGCCTGCGCAGGGTGGGGCGGCGGCACTCGCATCGGCGGGCATCGCCGTGACCGAAGGCGTGCGCGTGTCCGAGGCGCGCGAGCTCAACATCGGCTTCGTGTCGAACATCGAGCGGGGTGTGCCGTGGGTGCGGACCAAGGTGGCGGCCTCGCTCGACGGCCGCACGGCGCTCGCGAGCGGCGAGAGCCAGTGGATCACCGGCGCCCTGGCGCGCGCCGACGGGCATGCGTGGCGCGCGCGCGCCTGTGCGATCCTCACCGGTGTCGGCACCATCGTGCAGGACGATCCCGCGCTCACCGTGCGCGAGGTCGTCACCACGCGCCAGCCGCTGCGAGTCGTGATCGACCGCCATGGGGATACGCCTCGCGATTCGCGCGTGCTCGCCGACGACAATGCGCTGATCGTCACCGCGGCGCGCAGGCCAGGCGCGGCGTTTGGCGCCGTCGAGGTGATCGAGCTGCCGGATGCCGACGGGCGCGTCGATCTTCGCGCATTGATGCGGGTTCTCGCGCAGCGCGGCGTCAACGAGCTGCACGTCGAAGCCGGGGCGCGGCTCAACGGCGCGCTGGTCGACGCCGGCCTCGTCGACGAGTTCGTCGTCTACCTCGCGCCGTCGATCATCGGCGATCCGGCGCGTGGCATTGCGGAGCGCAGCGCAGCGCTGGCGACCCTCGCGGCGCGCACGCCGCTGACGTTCCATCGCGTCGACACGATCGGCGACGACCTGCGCGTGATCGCCCGCGTGCGGCGCGGCGCGGACGATGCCTCGTCGACGCCGCGCCAGGCCGTGGCGGGCGAGGGTATGGAGCGCTGATGTTCACGGGCATCGTGCAGGCGGTTGGACGGGTGGTCGCCGACGCGCCGGCGGGCGAAGGCCGGCGCATCGCGGTGGACGCACGTGCGCTCGACCTCGCCGAAGTGGCGGTGGGCGACAGCGTCGCCGTCAACGGGTGCTGCCTGACCGTGGTGGCGCTCGATGGCGCGCTGATGCAGTTCGACGTCTCGGCGGAAACGATGTCGCGCACCGCCGGCATGAAGCTCGGCGTCGACGTCAATCTCGAGCTGTCGCTGCGTCTCGCCGACCGTCTCGGCGGTCACCTCGTGCAGGGTCATGTCGACGGGGTCGGCACCGTCCTGGCGTTCGCCGCGGTCGAGGGGGATGCCGGGCGCAATTGGCGGCTGGACATCGCCGCCCCGCCCGAGCTTGCGCGCTTCATTGCCGAGAAGGGCTCGATCGCCATCGACGGCGTCAGCCTCACGGTCAACGGCGTGAATGGCGCGCGCTTCCATGTCAATCTCATTCCGCACACGCTCGGCGTGACAATGCTGCGCGAGCTGGCGGCAGGGCACCGGGTGAACCTCGAAGTGGACCTGATGGCACGCTACGCGGCGCGGTTGCTGGAGGTCGGTGGCGAGCGCAGCGAAACGTGATAAAAAGGGACAGTTTGGCCGTTCCCGTGAAAGCCGGAATCCAGCAATTCGCGTGCGACAGGCCGCAAACACTGGATTCCCGCTTTCGCGGGAATGACGGCTGCTATTGCCGAATGACGGCTGCTATTGCGGAATGACGGCTGCTATTGCGGAATGACGGCTGCTATTGCGGAATGACGGCTGCTGTTGCGTAGTGAAGGCCGCTATTGCGGAATGACGGTGTAATCGTTTTCGCGGGAACGATGGTGCGGTGACTGGCTTTCCGGCATCGCGCCCGACGACTCGGAGGTCGCATGGAACTCACCACCCTCGAACGCCTGCCGCTGTGGATCGGCGGGCGTGCCACGTCGGCGCTGACGAAGCGCTATGGCGAAGTCATCAATCCTGCTACTGGCGAGGTGCTGCGGCACGTGCCGCTCGGCAACGCCGCCGACGTCGACGCCGCGGTCAAGGCCGCTGCGGCCGCGCTGCCGGCGTGGCGCGCGCAGCCGGCCTTGCGCCGCGCGCGCGTGCTGATGCGATTCCGCGAGCTGCTCAACGAGCACAGGACCGAGCTTGCGAAGATCATCACGCAGGAGCACGGCAAGACGCTGTCCGACGCCGAAGGCGAAATCACGCGCGGCGTCGAGGTCGTGGAGTTCGCGACAGGCATCCCGCATCTGCTGAAGGGCGAGTTCGGCGAGAACGTCGGTACCGACGTCGACACCTGGTCGTTGCGGCAGCCGGTGGGTGTCTGCGCGGGCATCACGCCTTTCAATTTCCCGGCGATGGTGCCGATGTGGATGTACCCGGTGGCGATCGCCTGCGGCAACACGTTCGTCCTGAAGCCCTCCGAGCGCGACCCCACGATGGGTCTGCGCATGGCCGAATTGCTGAAGGAGGCGGGGCTGCCGGATGGCGTGTTCAACGTCGTGCACGGCGACAAGGAATCGGTCGATGCCATCCTGGCGCATCCGGGCATCCATGCGGTGTCGTTCGTCGGCTCGACGCCAATCGCCAAATACATCTATGAGACCGGCGCGCGCCACGGCAAGCGCGTGCAGGCGCTGGGCGGCGCCAAGAATCATGCGGTGGTGATGCCCGATGCCGACCTCGACTACGCGACCGAAGCCATCATCGGCGCGGGCTACGGGGCGGCGGGTGAACGCTGCATGGCGTTGTCGGCCATCGTTGCCGTCGGCGACGTGGGCGACGCGCTGGTGCAGAAGCTCGCGGCGCGCGCGCGCACCGTCGTCACCGGCCCGGGGGATCGCGACCAGGTCGAAATGGGCCCGGTCATCACCTGCGCGTCGCGCGATCGGATCACCGGCCTGATCGACAAGGGCGTCGCGGAAGGCGCAACGCTGGTCGTCGATGGCCGCGGGCCGTCGATCGCCGGCGGCGAGAAGGGCTTTTTCGTCGGTCCGACGCTATTCGACAACGTCGACACCAGGATGTCGATCTATCGCGAGGAAATCTTCGGGCCGGTGCTGGGCGTTGCGCGGGTCGATTCGCTGAACGATGCCATCGCGATGATCAATGCCAATCCCTACGCGAACGGCGCGGCGATCTTCACGCGTTCGGGTCACGCCGCGCGGCGGTTCCAGCAGGACTGCGAGATGGGCATGGTGGGCATCAACGTGCCCGTGCCGGTGCCGATGGCCTTCTTCTCGTTCGGCGGCTGGCGCAACTCGCTGTTCGGCGACCTGCACGTGCACGGCACCGACGGCGTGCGCTTCTATACGCGCACCAAGGTAATGACCGGCCGCTGGCCGGATGACGGCAGCGCGGCGCCGGGTTTCCACATGCCCGTGATGGGCTAGTGTCCGTCAGCGGTCGAGTCGACGGCCGTCCGGTGCCGTGGGGCCGTCGATCTTGAACGCGAAGTCGAGCACCGCCCAGTAGGGAATGGCCTTGCCGTCGCTGGTGGCGGGGCTGAAGCGGGCGTTGCGCAACGCCGCCATCACCGCGGCTACGAATACCGAGTCATCGGGGAGCACGCGCACTTCGACGACGTGACCCTCCGCATCGATCGACAACAGCGCGGAGAGCGTCAATGAGCGGCCCTGGGCGGCGGCCTTCACCGGGTACAGCACGGCAAGGCTGCCCTCGACCCGCGGCGCGCGCGCGGGCAGCTGCGGATAGCGCGATGCCATCTGCTGCGCGAGGTCGGGACCGAACGACTTCGCACCTTTGCTGAAGCCGTACGAAATCCTGCCCACGGCAGCGAGTTCGGCGTTCACCTGGATCGTCGCCGGCGCCGACGACAGACCGGGCGCCGGCGTCATGCGCGACGGCGGCGCCAGAGGCAACGGCAGCATCTGGTGAATTGGCTCGGCAGGCGCCAGCGGCGGCAGCAGCGGCCGCGGCTCTTCGCTCAGCGCCGGCAGCGCGATGATGTCCGCCGACAGGCTCGGTAAGCCGCGGTCATGCTTGACGACGGTCGCCGGCATCGCCCGCAGCAGCACGCCGATCGCCACGAGCACGGCAATGTGGATCACCACCGACGCGGCGATCGACAGCGGCATGCGCGCGCCAGGCCCGTAGGGATCGATGCGCAAGGTTGCAGTGGCAGTCACGACGAAGCGGGAAAAGGGTTTCGCCAAAATCGACGGCCGCGCCGCGGGTTGCGCGGCGCGGCCGTGATTGAACCACAGTTGGCGTGCTACTCGGAGAGTATCCGCCACGACAGGCGGTGCGTGTAGCTCCATTTCGGCTGCTTGATCGGGATCGTGGCCAGCTTGCCCGTCGTGCCGAGCGTGATGGCGACCGAGAGGTTGGCCTGCGGCGACCCGTCCGAAGTGGTGCCGATGATCTGCGCATCGACGGCGCCGCCTTCCGAATCGCAGAACTCGGCGGTGCAGGTGATGCCGCTGCCCGTCGCAGCGGTGTCATCGATCTGCGATACCCCTTCGGCGAAGCTGCGCACGAACACGTCCGCCGATTGCCCGGTGAGGCAGGGATCGGTCTGCGGCTTGGTCGCCGAGTAGACGACCGTCGACAGCACAGCCTGGAACGGCGTCACGACGCGGCTGAATTGGACGAGGTCGTCATACCAGCCATGCGCAGTGATGCCGCCCGTGCCGGTGGCGTCGGTCACCGCGACGAGGTCGCTGCGGATGATCGGCGAACCGGTGGTGATCGTGCTGGGCACCTTCTGCGTGCCATCGCGCAGTGCGTAGAACGTCTGAATCTGCGGATCGTCGAGGTCCGACGTGTCGAGCAGCCGGCCCGTGCCGACGAACACCCAGCGATCGGCGCCATTGGCAATGTCGATCTCGATCTGCGGCGCGGTGGTGACGGGCTGCGGGTTGCCGTCCGGATCGGTGAGCTTCGCCAACAGCGCGACCGACCACTTGGTGGCGTCCGGATCGCGAAGGTCGAAGCGCCAGACGTTGCCGTACTGGTCGCCGCCGTAGACCTCGTCGGTCATGTAGTTGTGATAGTCCTGCGTGAAACCGGCGATCTGCGCCAGGCCCGACGGGCTGGTGCTGCTGCCGACACCTGTTGACAGCGTGCTCAGCACCTCGCCGGTGCTGGCATCGAGCACCCAGATCTTGCCGACGCCCGAGGCATTGTTGTACCCCGACGGCACGATCACGACCCACTTGCCACCGAAGCCGGCCGTCTTGGTGATGATCGGCGCACCGTAGGTATAACCGAGGTCGGAATCAGTGAACTCCCACAGCACGTCTGCGGCGGCGTTCGCCTCCGTGAGCACCGAGTCGGGGGACGTCACGTCGAGCGCGTAGTACGCGTTGCCGCCTTTGCCGAGGCCACCGACCAGGATCGTGTGCCAGTTCTGGCTGCCGAAGTCGACGTCCACCACCTTCGGCGTCGAGTCGACGTAGAAGTGGTGCACGAACGGCGGCAGCGCGCCTTCCTTGAGCGTCAGCGCCGCCAGACCCGCGTCTTCCGACGTGCGGAACAGCACGCGCGGGATGTAGGCGAACTTCTCGACGCCGTTGGAGTCGGCGAACGCGTGCAGCATGCCGTCGTTGGCCGCGACGTAGACCATCGCCGAGCGCGTCGCCTGGGCCGTCTTGAACGCCGAGTAGCCCGGGTCCGCGAAGTCCTGGTACGGCAGATTCGGCGCGCCAACAAATTTGGGCGATGCATCGACGACGTCGCCCAGCGGGCTGATGCGCGTGCGGAAGTTCAGCGTCGCCGTGCCTTCGTTGCTGGCGCTGCCGCGCAGGTACTCGAGCACCTGCTGGCCACGCGTCGGTTGTCCCGGCGCCAGCACGTCCTGCTGCGCGGCCGACAGCTGGTCGAAGCGGAACGGGATCGCCGTGCCGTTGGTATGCATCGTCACGATGTTGCGCGCCGTGTACCAGGGCTGCGGTGCGGCAACTGTCGGCGTCAGCTGCGCGTACAGCGTGTCGATGGGGTTGGACACGTCCTTGCCGCCACCGACCTGCCACGGCGCGGGCGGGACTTCAGCCAGTGTCGCGGGGTCGACATTGACTTTCGACACGGTGCCGCCCCAGCCGGGCTCGAACGTCACCCGGTAGGCGTTGGCGGCGGTACCCGTCAGGTTGACGGTCTGCAATGCCGCGCCCGCACGCGAGCCGGCGGTGTTCTCGATGTCGGCCAGGATGGCGCCGATGCCGAGCTTGATTTCGTCGGCGCTGTCGGCATTGACGAAGCGGCCGCGCGAATTGACAGAGGCGTGCCACAGGTCGTCGACGCCGGACGCATCCGGCTGGTTGACCGACGGATAGGGTGTCGGCCAGTTCAACGCGCCACTGGCGAGCTGCTTCTCGACGCCGCCCTGGTCGCCGGCCGCGAGCTTGCCTTCGGTACCCAGCGAGATCGCGGCAAAGTTGACGTGCTGCCAGTCGGCCCGGTCGGACGCGCTCTGGCCGACGTTGTTCGTCATGCCCGAGCGCAGGTCGGTAACCCAATAGTAGGTCGCGAGATCGGAAGCCGAGTTGCCGATTTTGTTGGACGTGTCTTCGCGATACGGGGCCGTCCAGTCGGCGTTGTTCGTCAAGCCGGCGTCGGCCACCCAGGCGCCGCCCTTGATGGTGTCGTCCTGGTCGGGATCCGTGAGCACGTCGGGCGCCGCCGACTGGTAGGTCAAGCCGTCGGTGAAGAGCATGTGCCAGTTCTTCTGGCACGACAGCACGATGGGATCGGTGCTGACGTTGAGGTCGGTGCTCGTGCCGTTCTTGTAGTACTCGCCGATGCGCGCGATCGCGTTCAGGTTCGGCGTGTCCTGCGCCATCCGGATCGACAGGCCGAAGAGTTGCGTCGCCCAACTGGTCTTCTGCGAGGCACCGAAGTCGTCGACCGGCACGAACGTCGAGGCCGGAATGTTGGACAGCGTATGCAGGCCGACGCGGAACTGGTCATCGACGTTGAACTTGCTGGTCGTCGGATCCTTGCCGAGGAACGACAGCGAGACGACGGTCTTCACTGCCTGGATGCGCGTGCGGTAGTACGCGAACCAGTTGGCGTAGTTCTCCATCTCCTCGGCGTACGAGCGCGAGACCGTCTGCGTGCCGGTGACCGTGGGACCGGAAACGTTCTGCCAGTCGACCGACTTGTACGTGTAGCTGTACGTGTTGCCCGAGATCAGGTCCACCCGGTTCATGGCCGGATGCGCCACGTTGTCGAGGTAGGCCGCGTCGGCGGGTCCCGAGCCGAACTGGTAGAAGCGCGGATAGAGATGCGTCGTGTCCTTGAACGACTGGCAGGTGCCGCTGTTGTCGCCGTAGCCGGTCCACGCGCCGCTGCCGAGCGCCGTGTCGCACCACTCGACGTTGGTCGTCCAGAAGTGACGCGGCACCGACTTGAAGCGCGGCGTGGGCGTGCAGGCATTGGCGCCCGTGCCGGCGGTCACCGGCGTGTTGTATTTGCTGTTCGGGTAGTTGAACGCCGCCGCCGTCGTGCCGTCGGCATACGCCTTGTTGTTATGCCGGCAGACGGTACCGGCGCCATCGGCATCCTGGCGCAGCGAATTCGAGTTGTCGAAGAGCATGTCGCTGCAAACACCCGTCAGCGCTGCCGTGGCGATGTTCGGGCAATTCGCGTTCGTCGTGCAGGCGGCAAGGCTGATCGAGCACGTGCCGGACACCGTCGGGCAATTGGCG
>DASYSP010000087.1:0-7018 GCA_036003195.1 Casimicrobiaceae bacterium | reverse complement strand
GCTGCGCCGCAGAATCGAGTGCGACGGCGTAGACGTACGCGAAGCGCGCGTCGTCCGGCGCGAGGCGCGTGGCCTGCTGCAACGCCGCCAGCGCCTCGTCCCTGCGCCCGAGGCGCACCAACGTGAGGCCAAGCGCGTGCTGCAGGACGCCGCTGCCCGGCGCGCTCGCCACCCCTTCGCGCAATACGCGCTCGGCGTCGGCGTCCATGCGTCGCGCGCGATAGAGATCGGCGAAATTCACGTACGCCGGGACGAACCCCGCGTCGAGCCCGATGGCACCGCGAAATTGCGCGTCGGCATCGTCGAAGCGCCGCTGGCGAGCATAGAACGTCGCCAGCGCGACGCGCGCTTCGGGGCGGTCGGCAAGATAGCGTTGGGTCGCTTCGTACTCGGCGGCCGCGCGCAGCCACGTGGCGTCGGACGCCGCGGCCGGTGCATCGGCCACCGCAGCGGCGGCGTCGATGCGGACCACCCGCAACGCATCGCCGAGCAGCGGCGAAACCGCGCGCCAGCGTTCGGGCGGCGGCAGGTTGGCCAGCACGTCGATGCTCGCATGCCGCAGGAGGGGATCGGCGTCGCGGGACGCGCGCAACGCGGCGTCAATCGTGGCCTGCGAGGGCAGGCGCGCCATCCGGGCAAGCGCGGACGCGCGCGCGATTGCCGGTTGCGACGTGTCGCCGGCAAGCGCAACGAGCTCGGCGGGCGCGCGCGGGTCGTCGCGTTCGTCGTCGGCGAAGGCGGTCGCATAGTGCTGGAAGCCTCCCGGCACATGGCCGTACCAGCGTCGCATCGTGGCGTCCGCCCATTGCGCGGGCTTGTCGCGATGGCAACCGCCGCAGGCATTCGGCGCGCCCGCCGTAACGGTCAGGTCGGGACGCGGAATGCGCAGGCTGTGGTCGCGCCGCGCATCGATCTGCATGTACGTCGTCGCCGGCATGTGGCAGTCGACGCATTGCGCGCCTGGCGCGCCCCGGGCGTGGTGGTGATGCTCGGCGGTGTCGTATTTGGTCGCGAGGTGGCAACCGCTGCACAGCGCGTTGCCGGCGACGCGCAATTTCGCGCCGTGCGGCTCGTGACAGTCGCCGCAGGTGACACCGTGGCGATACATCCGGCTTTGCAGGAAGGAGCCCCAGATGTAGACCTCGTCGCGCTGCTGGCCGTCGGCGTGATACAGCGGCGGCTCGAGCAATGCCGGTCGGTAGTGATCGAGGAAATGATCGCCCGCGCGCCAGCCTTCGGCGATCTGCGCGCGACGTGCATGGCAGGCGGCACACACCTCGATCTCGACGTCCGCGGGCCGGTCGCGGCTGCGCGTCGCGTTGCCCGACGCGGCGTCGATCGTCCAGTGCGCGCCGCGGCGCTCGTCGAGGGCCACGGTCAGGCCCTTGGCCGGATCGGCGCTTCTGGCGCCGGCCCACGCGACGTGGTTGGACGCCGGTCCGTGGCAAGCCTCGCACCCGACGGAGATCTCGGCCCACGTGGTGCTGAATGCGTTGTCCCGCGCGTCGTAGTTCTTGCGCAAGTCGGTGGAGTGGCAATCCGCACACATGAAATTCCAGTTCTGTGCACGTCGGGTCCAATGCAGCTCGTCGCCGTGATCGATTGCCTGGTCGCCATACAGGTGGAACCAGCGCGCCCCGCCCTCCTGCGCGCCGCGCGTGTCCCAGGCGATGGACAGCGCCTGCAATCGTCCGCCCGGCAGCTCGACCAGATACTGCTGGAGCGGCTCGACGCCGAAGGTGTACTTGACCGCAAATTCCGCGAGCTTGCCGTCCGTGCCGTCGGTGCGCACGAAGAAATGGCCGTCGCGCTGGAAGAACGTCGACTCCGTTGCGCCGTGGACGAACTTGGCGCCGGAGAAATCGCCGCGCGTGTTCGCCGCGGTCGCGGGCTGCATGGCGCGCGCATGCTGCGATCCGGTCCACGCCGCATATTGGCTGGCGTGGCAGCCGGCGCACGCCGCGCTGCCCACGAACGTCGGGTCCGTCAGCACTGGGTGGGTGATCGCTGACCGCGGTACCAGCCACCATGCCGCGCCTGCGGCAACCACGCCGATGGTGACGACGCACGCCACGATCCACGCACGCATCGGATGGCGCGTGCGCGGCGCGGCCGCGGCGGTTGGCGTTGTACCCGGCGCGACGCCACCGGGGCGCTTCGGGGTTTTGCGTTTCTTGCGCGTCACGGACTGAAACGGGCGGCAACGCGCATGCGCGAAGCAGCGTCGAGGAAAGCTGCGATCTTAGCGCCTAGCGCCGGCCGCCGCGAAAGCCGCCGCCGCCGAATCCTCCCCCGCCGCCTCCACCAAATCGGCCTCCCCAGCCACCGCCGCCGGCGAACCGGTTGCCGCCATTCCCGCCGCCGAAGCCGCCCGATCGGGCGCCGTCGAATCCGCCGCCGCCGAATCGATCGGCCTCGCTCGAGAATGAGCCGGACCGGTCGTCGCCATCGCTGCGCGACTGCGCTTCGCGATCGGCCCAGGATGTGTCGCCGCCCGCGCTGTTCCAACCACCGGATCCATGCTGCTCCCAGCCGCTTCCGTTGTTGCGGTAGACGTTGCCGTTGACGTCGGCATAGTGATTGTTGCCGAGGCTCGCGGTGGACCAGGTGTCCGATTTGCCGGTGGTGGCGTTGTTCAGCGTCCCGCCGCCCGCATGCGCATACCCGAGCGGTCCCGAGGTGGTGGCGCCGGCACGCTGATACGTGCTGCCATTGGCCGCGACTCCCGCGACGCCCGAGGCCGTCGACCGTTGTCCGGTGTAGAGGTTGTCGTTGCCGGCGCGCGCGACGTTGGCGGCACCGCCGCCTGCACCGTTGATCGTGCGATCGTAGCCGCGCGTGGCGTTGCCGGTCCAGGCGTTGAACTGCTTCCCGGCGTTGATGTTGCCGGACGTGCCGGTGCGCGCGTTGGCGTAGCTGCCGCTGAACGTCGTGCCCGCGACGCCGCCTCCTGCATACCAGGAACGCGTGCCGGAATAGGCGGCGTTGCCCCAGTGGCCATACACGTTCGCGCTGCCCGATGCGCAGCACCCATAGCCGCCCCAGTAGGCGGGGTGATAGTACGCACCATAGAATCCGCCGTAGTACGGTGCGTACCAGGCGGCGGTGGCGAGGCCCACGGCGAATCCGAACGTGAACCCGACATACGGGTTGTAGATGGGTGCGGCGGCGACCGTGTACGTCACAGGGCCGGGATACCAGACCGATCCGATCCACGGCGCATAGGCAAAGCCGGTGCCGTACACGATCGTGCCCGACGGCTCGACCACCACGCCGAGATAGCCCGGCGTATACCCGGCGTAGACGTATTGCGGCGTGGCTTCGTAGATCCGCACGTACGTGACGTAGTGCAACGGCGACGACGGCGGAATCGTGTAGATGACTGCCGGCACGGAGGTCGCGACGGTCCATGGACCGGTGACCTGTGCCGCGGTGAACCAGACGCCGGCGACCACCGCATACCAGGCATCGGGATCGACGCGAATCACCGGTTCCGATGAGTTGACCACGTAGCTGAGCGATGTGCCCGCGACCGCCGCGTATTGTGGCGGTCCGTCGAAGTTGGGCGTGAACTTCGGACCGTTCCTGAGCGGCACCGTCGCGGATTGCGGAATCGAATTGGCGATCACGGCCTCCCGCGCCTGTGGCGTGCCGGAGACGGAAGGCAGCACGGCCCCGGCGAGCGAATGCGGTGGAATGCGGGCGAAATCGGCGGGCAGCGCATTGCTGGCGACGAACGTCCACGGGCCCGACAACGCCGCCGACGTGAACCAGCGTCCGGCGAGCAGCAGGTAATAGCGATTGCTCGCGATGTCGATCAGGACGTCGCTGGTGGTGTTCGACGCCCACAGGAGCTGCGTGCCCACCACGGGGACGAAATCAGGCTGGCCGTCGAAAACCACCAGCTCGGCCGCGCCCTGCGAGACGTCGATCGTGGGAACCATCTGCTGGAGCGAGAGCCTGGGCTTCGCCTTCGGCCCGCCGTCCAGCAGGTCGACCGCGCCGGACGCGGAAAGCTCCGTCGCGATGGCCGTCAGCTCGTGCTCCATGACGGGGCCGCGAAACGCCTGTGACCATGGTCCGGACAGCGACGTCGATGCCAGCCAGCCGTCGTACACATGGAGGTAATAGGTCGAGTCGCGGGTGTCCTGCACGATCAGCGCGCGGGTGTTGATCACGCGCTGATAACGCGCGTGATGCGCGATCGCCTTCAGCACCGGCGCACCGTCGACGGGCACGAGGATCGCCGGACGATTGCTCACGAAGATCTGCGGCGGCGTGTTGTCCACGCCGATGGAGGCCACCTTGCCCCCGGCTGCCACGAGCGACGCCTGCAGTCGATCGAGCGAGATCGTCCTGAGATCTCCCGCCAGCCGTGTCTGCAATTCGCTCTTGAAAGCCGCGCCGTGGTCCGGGAGCGTCGGAAACTCGCTCTTCGAGACCTGCAGGTCCTCGAACACGACCGTGCGATCGACCTTGTCGACCTCCGTGCGCGCGGTGGCGAATATCACGCCGAACGTCTCCTCTTTTGCGCCGGCGGGCTTGATCGCCAGCGCGGATCGAAACTCGATCCGGTGGCCGTCCCACGAGGTCACCTGCGGCTGGTAGACGAGCACGGCGGCATTCGACAACGTGATCGAGCGGGGCCATGGATCTGCGGGAAGCGGCGGCGCAGCGGTCGCCACCGATTGCGCGCAAGCGGCCACGGACAGCCACGTCATTGCCGCGGCGATGCACATTCGCACAACGAACCCGTGGCCGATCATGGCATTCACTCCCTGGCTTCGACGTGCCGCGTCACTGGCGCACGATGTTGCGGCTGCCGACGGCGACGCAACCCGTCCCACCGTCTGCGCACACGACGAGGTACGTCGAGCGCTGGCCGCAACCCGACACGCCGACCGTGTACTCGGCGCGCTGCGGCGGCGCGAACCGCGGGTTGACCATCGGCGACTGGATCATTTCCTTGCTCAGCATGCTTGCCGTCGCCGCCGGGCAGTTGAGCTCGAAGGCGCCGCGACGCTGGGCCACGTGGACCGCGTCCGGTTCCATGCTGTCGACGATCTGCTGCTGGGTCTGGCAACCCGCGCCGAACAGAAGCGCGAGCACGGCGATGGATGTACGCATGTTCATGGTGATCTCCCGGTTAGATGCGCGATTGCAAAGCGCCTTGGCGACGGCCCTGCCGACGCGGCAGCGAAACAACCTCGATACGGTGCCACCCCGGCGCCCGCCTCGAGCCTCTCGCGCCGCAATGGCGGACGCCATGGCAACATCCTCACGAACCTCGCAGCACGGCCACGCGACGCGCCGTCAGCGCTGCCCACTTGTCGAACGCGTCCTTGGCATACGACCAGCTGTTGAACGAGCTCACATAGCCGCCGATCCACGCTTGCGCGGCGCCGGCGGCGCCCGCATTCATGTCGGCCGCGTACTTGCGCCCGACTTCCGTGTCCTCGCATTCCGCGATGACGGTTCCCGACGCACCGTCGCGGAACTGCACCTCGATGCCCGTCTCGCCGAGGTAGGGCGTGGCGCCTGCCGGAAGGCCGGTCGCCGCGCCGGAAGCGACCTCGGCGGCGAAGCCGTACGGCACCGCGGTGCCCACGAGGCTGTCGGCGACATTGGTCGGTACGAGGTCCGTCAGCGCAATGCGCATGACCAGCACGCCGGCGCCGACCTTGTCCACGATCGCCATTTGCGGCTTCAATGTGGCGGCCAGCGATGCGTGAAAGTAGTCGACGAGCATCTTCAGGTCGGAGGGGTCGATGCTCTTCCGCTTGCCGGGCTTGAGCGTCACCTGCATGCGCGTGATGAGGACCTTGTCGAACCCGTTCCACGCGACGCCTGGCTGCTTCCAGCAACGCACGCCGTCGCCATTCGCGAGCGGCGTAAGGCGCGCGTAATCCGTGAGGAATCCCGTGTGCGTGTCCAGCGTGGCATCGCTCGCCGTTACGCCACCGCCGCCGCGCAGGCTTTGCGAAGCGTCCGTCGTGCCGGACGTCGTCGACGTCTGGCAACCGGTGACGGCGAATGCGCCGATGACCGTGGCGGCCACTATCGAAATGCGCTTCGAGGCGTTGAGCATGAAATCCTTCATTACCGGCCGCCCGTCGGAACCAGACCCGGCGGGTGACAACCTAGGGATCGAACGCGAATACGCGCTTCCAGTCGTTCTTCATGCTGATGACGACCCATCCGTTCTTGGCCGCCTCGTCGTACAGCGCCTGGGTGAACGTTCCTACCTTCGACGCCGGCAATCCGGTCGCCGGCCCGTACGCGAACTCGCGTTGCGCATCGTCGTGCAGCACCAGCATCATCAGCCGTGCACCGTCACCGGCGCCGGTGTACTCCAGCATCTGGCGGTCGCCGACCGAATTGCCCACCGCCATATGCGGGCGGCGGCCGATCACCAGGTGGATGCCTGCAGGCTTGCCGGCAGAATCGTCGTTCAACAGCAGCTTGGGCACCTTCTCCAGCATCGGCTTGCCGTCCTTGCCATAGACGAAATCGACGCCGCCGGCGGTGCCGACCACCTGTTCGGGCGGAATTCCATACACCTTTTCCGAGTAGACACGCACGAAGTCCTGGCCGCCGCCGGTGACGATGTAGGTCTCAAACTGGTTGGCCCGCAGATATTCCAGGACCTCGATCATTGGCTGATAGACCAAATCGGTGAAGAGCCGTTTGAACCGCGGATGCTTCGCGGTCGCCAACCACTTGGCGGCAATCTCCAGGAACTCCGCCTGGCTCATGCCGGCATGGGTAACAAAGATTAGCTCCGCCCAGTCACGCTCGGAGAAATGTGCCAGCGCCGGCAGATCATTGGTGAGCACTGTCTTGAACGGCTCATGCGACTTCCACTCAGGATGGGTCGGCGCCAATTCATGCACGCGGTCCAATGCAAAGAACGCTTGTGTGTAGAGCGGTTGCTCCACCCACAATGTGCCGTCCTGATCGAAGGTGGCGATGCGATCCATCGGCGGCACGTAGTTTGCGCTGGTGCGATCCGTTGTGG
>DASYSP010000086.1:0-3753 GCA_036003195.1 Casimicrobiaceae bacterium | reverse complement strand
CCGTTGGTGATCGTCAGCAGCGGGATGTCGCGTCCTTCGTGGCTCTGGCCGATCGTCTCGAGGCTCGCGAGTTGCGGGTAGTCGCGGACATAGGCCGCCAGCAGCGCCATCAGCTCGGCATGGCGGTAGAAGCGGTCGAAGGCGATCGTCGGCATGGCGGGCGGCGGGATGTCAGGACACGAAAAGCGGCATGCGCGGGGCAAGGCCCGCGCGTGCCGTCCGCCGTCATCTTAGCGCGGCACCACCGGCCGCGCGCTGTCCGTCAAGCGCCCGGCGTCGAACGCGGCCGTCGCAACGCGAATCCGGCGAGCGCCGCCACGACGAGCGCGAGCCCGGCGATCGCCGCAGGCGCCAGCGTCGGCGCCGGCACCGGCGCCGCTGCAACCACCGGCCCACCGCCACCGCCACCGCCACCGCCGCCCTCCGGCAAGACGCCGTTGGTGTAAGTCGCCGCGGCCTCGAATTCGGCACTGCAGGTGCCGCTTTCACGCACGCCGGTGCCGATCGCGACGCCACCGCTCGCCGGGAACGTCCAGCGATCCATCGTGTACGGCGGCGACGTCGTCGACGGCGTGTAGAGGTAGATCGTGGTGACGACGGAGCTCGACCCGGCAGGCTCCGTCGCGAACGTGGTGACGGGCGGGCCGCCGTTGAGCGAGGTGAGGATGATGACGTTGTTCGACCCGGGCGGCAGGTCGTCGAAGACCAGCATGCCGCCGGCCAGCGACTGCATGATGTGCCCGCTGTCGCATTGCATCGGCGTGGTCGGCGTGCCCGTGATCGAGATCGATTGCGCGAATGCGACGGGGGCGGCGAGCGCGGCGAGCACCGCCCAGGTGGAGCGTGGCGCGCGCATCATCGGCTCACCAGGCATTGCTTGCCGTCGAAACGGAAGTTCTGCGTCGACGTCGACGTACTGCTGCCGTTCGCGTCCTTGTGCGTCGTCTGCACGGTCAGTACCGCCTTCGCGCCGTCGACGACCAGCATGCCGCTCTTGCGGATTTCGGCGGCGTACTGGTCGGACGACGGCGACATCGACTTCGCCATCTCGGCCATCATCGTGCGGTCCTTGGCGGGCATCGCCTGCCACTGCTGCTGCATTTCCGGCGTCGACAGGCGGTTGGCGGCGTCGATGTTGCCGGCGTGGAGGTAACCCATCTGCTGGACCCCGACCTTGGCGCACGGATGGTCGAGGGCGGCAGCGCCCTTCAGCTCCGATTTCGCGGCGGCCGGTCCCGATATGGCGGCGGCCGCGAAGAGCGACGCCAGCAGGATCCAGCAACGATGATGCAAGGCGGTATGTTTCATCGACGACCTCCGGTGGCGAATGGCGATCAGGGCGCAGCGCGCCGCTTCGGCGGCGGCGCTCGCGGCGTCGCGCGACGCCCGTGCGCTGCACGAGAGCCAGTCTAGGAACGGCGACCTTTCGGATCGCTTACGGATCGCGCCGCGCCTGCCGCCGGGCGACGGGCGGCGCGCGGTTCAGCGCGAATAGATCGAGCGAAACACCGCCTCGGTCTCGGCCGACGGCGGAATGCCGAGCTGCACCGACAGCATGTCGCGGCAGCGGCGGTAGACGCGCGCCGCTTCCGCCGGCTCGCCGAGCGCGAGGTAGGCGCGCATCAGCCGGCGATAGAGCTCCTCGGCGAGGCTGTCCTCCTCGAGCACGCGCTCGTAGAGCGCCGCGGCGCGCGCGTGATCGCCGCGCTCCGCGTAATGGCGGCCCACGTCGGCCAGCGAGCGCCGCAGCCGGTTCTGCCAGCGGTCGCGCGCCGGCAGCGACCAGCGCGACGGCTCGGCGTTGCCGAGGAACGGCCCTCGATAGCGTGCGACCAGGCGCTGCGCCAGCGCATCGATGTCGATCGCGGCGCCGGCCGCCCCCGGGCGCAGCGCCGCCTGCAGCGCCTCGACGTCGCGATCGAAAGCCCACACGTCGAGCCACACGCGCGAAGGATCGAAGCCGATGCGGCCTTCCTCGACGCGGATCGCCAGCGGGTCGTCGAGCAGCTTGCGTGCGCGCGACACCAGCACGTCGAGCGCGGCGGGCGCCGTGTCGGCCGCCTCGGGCCACAAGTGTGCGCGCAGCAGGTCCTTGCCGACCGCGCGGCCGCCCAGCGCCGCCAGCACCTGCAGCAGCTCGATCGGCTTCTTCTGCGCCTTGCCCTCGAACGCGAGCGGCTCGCCGCGCCGATACACGGTGAAGCCGCCGAACGCCTCGATGCGAATCGGCCACGGCCACGCGTCGGGCGCATCGGCGGGCGCCGCGATGCCGCGCACGTCGATCAGGCTGCGCACGAAATCGACCTCGATGCCGTGCGCGAGCGCGAGGGCGCACAGGCGCGCGCCGAACGCCGGATAGCCGTCGAACGTGTCGTAGAAGCGCCGCCCGCGCATCGCCGCCCACGCGGCAGCGAGCTTGTCCCGGCCCTCGGCGTGTCCAGCGGCGATCGCGACGTCGGCTTCGATCAACGCGATCATGTCGCGGACCTCGTCGGCGAACGCGAGCGGCACGAGCGGCGCCGCCTCGCGCATCAACGCAAGCGCCATGTCCGATTCACCCAAGGCGAGCCGCGCCTGAGCCTCGCTGACGAGGTAGACGGCCAGCACCGGCGGCGGATGTTCGAGCTCGCGCGCATATCCGGTCGCGCGCGCGGCGTGCACGACCGCGCGGTCGCCCTGTCCTTTCAACGTCGCGACCTTGGTCTTCAGGCTCTCGAGCCGCGCCAGTTCGCCGAGATGCGCGGGATCGGCGAACGACTCGGCGACGGCGAGCGCGCGCTCGGCCTCGACGACGTTGCGCGACGGCAGGCTCTGCTCGACGTCGGCGAACGCGAGCCAGAAGCGGATGTCGTCGAGCCCGTGCGCTTCGGTCAGGCGCCGCACCTCGTGCACGGCCCTGTCGGCCTGGTGCTTGTCCCTCGCATAACGCACGACGCGCGCCCAATGCATCAGGAAATGCGCGAGCCGGTGCGGCGTCAGCGTCGCGGCCTGCATCGATGGCTTGAGCGTCGCGTATACGCGCTGCTCCAGCACTTGCATCTCGCGCGGCTGGCAATAGAACAGCATTATGCGGCCGGCGGCGAACGCGAGATTGGGGTCGACGTCGCTTTCGATCAGCGTCATGACGCGTGCGGCGCAGGCGTCGATGAAGGGATCGGCGGCGGCGATGAACAGGAGCCCGATCAGCAGCCCCGAAAGCGCGAGGAGCTCGTCGTCGAGGCTGCGCCAGCGGAAGCGCGCGTCGCGCGCGATCGCAAGCCGTCCGATGTGGTCGCGAAATCCGCGGAACGTGCTGCGCAGCTGGCCTTCGATCAGCAGCGCCGCCGACGCCATCGCCGCGTGGCGGCGGTCGCCGGCGGCGAGCGCGGCACCGAGCGCGGCGTCGAGCATCGCCGCGGCGGCGAGGTCGCCGCGATGGCTCGCCGCCAGGCCGTGCCGGTAGTCGGCGGAGTCAGCATCGGCAACCGCCTGTTTTTGCACCATGTTTCGATTCTAACGCGCGGGGGTGCCACAGGCGAGGCAGCGCCCACTGTGGGTGTGATACCGTATATGCATACGGTTCTCAGCCTCGCCATGCTGCCCGCCTACGCCGAGCTCCACTGCCTGACGGCCTTCTCGTTCCTGCG
The DNA here is from genome assembly GCA_036003195.1 of Casimicrobiaceae bacterium. Taxonomy (GTDB): domain Bacteria; phylum Pseudomonadota; class Gammaproteobacteria; order Burkholderiales; family Casimicrobiaceae; genus VBCG01. The sequence continues at coordinate 127 of DASYSP010000086.1, read as the reverse complement.
CGGCGCCTCGCATCCGGAGGAGCTGGTGGAACGCGCGCAGGCGCAGGGCTACGCCGCGCTCGCGATCACCGACGAATGCTCGCTCGCGGGCGCGGTGCGCGCGCATCTCGCGGCGAAGGACGCCGGG
>DASYSP010000085.1:0-8583 GCA_036003195.1 Casimicrobiaceae bacterium | reverse complement strand
GGATCGGCGACCAGCGCGCGCGCCATCGCGCACATCTGCTGCTCGCCCCCCGACAGGCTGCCGGCGAGCTGGCGGCGGCGATCCTTCAGCACCGGAAACAGCGCGTAGACCCGCTCGAGGCTCGCGTCGATGCCGGCGCGGCCCTTGCGGCGATACGCACCCATCAGCAGGTTGTCGTGCACCGTCATCCGGTCGAACAGCTGGCGGCCCTCGGGCACCTGCACCAGCCCGAGGTCGAACACCTCGTCCGATGCCATCGCATCGAGGCGGCAGCCGGCGAACTCGATCGTGCCGGTGCACGGGATGACGCGCGACAGCGCACGCAGCAGCGTCGTCTTGCCGGCGGCATTGCTGCCCACCACGGCGACGATCTCGCCCTTGGCGATCGCCAGCGAAATCGAGTGGAGCACCGGCATCTCGCCGTAGCCCGCGCCGAGATCGGCGACGGCGAGCAGTGCGCCGCCGGCCGTCGCGGGTGCGGGCGCCGGGCTGGCGCGCGCGCTCACGCGCGCCTCCGGCCGAGATAGGCGTCGACCACGCGCGCGTCGTTGAGCACGGCGTCGGGCGCGCCGTCGGCGATCTTCTCGCCGTGATGCAGCACCAGCAGCCGATCCGACAGGCTGCGGATCGCCTTCATCACGTGCTCGATGACGAGAATGCTGACGCCCTGGTCGCGCACCTTGCGCACGATGCCGATCACCGCCTCGATCTCGACGTTGTTGAGTCCCGCCATCACCTCGTCGAGCAGCAGCAGGCGCGGGTTCATCGCCAAGGCCTTGGCGAGCTCGAGGCGCTTGCGGTCGGGTCCGCCCAGCGCCTCGGCGCGCTGCGACGCGCGATGCGCGAGCCCGACGAACTCGAGCTTCTCCATCGCCCGCTCGCGCGCGCGGACGAGCTCGTGTTCGCCGCCGCCGGTGCCGAACAATGCGCCGACGGCGACGTTGTCGACGACGCTGAGCCCGGGAAACGGCCGCATGATCTGGAACGTGCGGCCGACGCCGAGCCGCGCGCGGCGGAACGCCGGCATCGCCCCCAGCGTGACGCCGTCGAGCACGATGTCGCCCGACGTCGTCGACAGCGTGCCGCTGACCAGGCTCACGAGCGTCGTCTTGCCGGCGCCGTTGGGACCGATCAGTCCGAGGATCTCGCCCTTGCCGAGCGTGAAGCTGACGTTCGACAGCGCCGTCAGGCCGGCGAAGCGCTTGGTGAGGCCGCGCACGTCGAGGATCGGCGTCATGGCTACAGGCGGTGTCGGCGCACGTTCTCGGCGAAATAGCGCCAGCCGACCGTGCGGAAGCGGCGGCCGAAGTCGGCGAGACCGCGCGGCATGAACACGACGGCGACCACGATGACGAAGCCGAAGAACAGGCTCGCCAGCGTCGAGATCTTGGTCGACAGCACTTCGGAAATCGCCGACAGCAGGAACGCGCCGACCACCGGCCCGAATATCGAGCCCGGGCCGCCGAACACCGCCATGATGATCATCTTGACGTTGAGCGTGATGTCGAACGCGCTGACCGGATCGAGGAAGGTGATCCAGTAGGCGTGAATGCCGCCCGCCAGCGACGTGAAGAAGCCGGAGATCGCGAACGCCGCGACCTTGTAGCGCGTGGTGTCGACGCCCATCACGGCCGCGGCTTCCTCGTTCTCGCGGATGGCGATGAGGCCGAAGCCGAAGCGGCTGCGGGCGATGTAGATCACCGCCAGCGTCGTCAGCACGAGCAGGCCGAGCGCCAGCTCGTAGAACAGCGCATCGCCGCGCAGCAGCGGCAGCACGAGGCCGGTGTTGCGGCCGGCGATCTCGAGGTTCGACACGATCGCCGTCATCACCTCGGCGAGTGCGAGCGTGCAGATCGCGAAATAGTGGCCGCGCAGGCGCAGCACGGGCAGGCCGATCAGCAGCGCGAACAGCACGGCGAGCACGGCGCCGAGCGCCAGGCCGACGCCGAACGGCAGGTGCCATTGCACCATCGCGATGGCCACGCCATAGCTGCCGAGACCGTAGAACACCGAGTTGCCGAACGATGCGTAGCCGGTGTAGCCGCCGATGATGTTCCAGCTCTGCGCGAGCGTCGCCATCAGCAGCGTGCTGATGCCGAACTGGATCAGGCTCGGCGTGGCGATCCACGGCACGAGCGCCAGCAGCACCAGCGCGACCACGATGGCGGCAACGATCGCCGGGCGATTCATCGCGTGCATCGCACCGGGCCCGCGACGTCGCGGGCCGCCGCCACCGGCGCGCGGGCCATCGGCGCACCACCGCTCACGCGGTCCTCCCGAGCAGCCCCTGCGGCCGCAGGATCAGCACCAGCACGAGGATGCCGAAGCTCGCCACGTCGGAGTACGTCGGCCCGATGTAGAGCGAGGTCAGCGACTCGACGATGCCGAGGAAGAGGCCGCCGACGATCACGCCGAGCGGGCTGTCGAGGCCGCCGATGATCGCGATCGCGAACGACTTGGCGGTGAGGCTGCCGCCGATGTACGGGTTGACCTGCGACACCACCCCGTAGAGGCCGCCGGCGCCGCCCGCGAGCGCCGCGCCCAGCGCGAACGTGAGCGCGTAGACGCGCCGCGGCTCGACGCCGTACAGCCGCGCCGCGACGAGGTTCTGCGCCGTGGCGCGGATCGCGCGCCCGAGCCGCGCGCGCGTCAGGAACAGCCACAGCAGCAGCGTGAGGCCGACGGCGATGCCGAACGCGATCACGCGCACGAACGGCACGGTCGCGCCGCCCAGCGCGAAATTGTTGCCGGCGTAAGCGGGATTGATCGTGCGGAAGTCGGCGCTGAACGCGAGCTGCGCGAGCAGCGTCAGCACGACGTCGATGCCGAACGTGATCAACAGCGTGTTGAACATCGGCGCGCGGATCACGAGGTTCAGCAGGTAGCGTTGCAGCACGTAGCCGAATGCGAACAGCGCCAGCATCGCGAACGGCAGCGCCGCGAACGGATCGAGGCCGAGACCGCTGAACAGGTAATAGCAGACGTACGCGCCCAGCATGATGAAGGCGCCGTGTGCGATGTTGACGATGTTGAGGACGCCCCAGACGAGCGCGAGGCCGAGCGCCATCAGCGCATAGAGGCCGCCGAGCAGCACGCCGTTGACCAGAACCTGCCAGAGGAGGTCCAACCGTCACTCCGTCGGTCGTCCGCGGCGCGCCACCGAGGGCTCGCCGCGAAGCTGTGCGCGGCCGGCAGTGCCGGACCGCGCATCGTTGTTCTGTTGCCCGCGGCGACGCGAACCGCCGCGGGGCTCCCTGACTGCGTGCCTAGCGCTTGTCCCAGGCCGGCATAGGATAGCGCGGCTTCTCCATGAAGCCCTTGCCGCTGTAGATCGGCGTGACCTTGCCGTCCTGCACCTGGATCACCACCTGCGGCAGGCTGATCTGGCCCTTGGCGTCGAACTTGACGGGTCCATACAGGCTGTCGAAGCTGACCTTGGTCAACTCGTCGCGCACCTTCTGCGGGTCGGTCGAGCCGGCCGCCTCGATCGCGTTGACGTACGTCTCGACGTCGGCGACGGCGGACGCCGCGTGGTAGTCGGGCTCGTAGCCGAAGCGCGCCTTGTAGTCCTGCGCGAATTTCTCGGCGTTGCCGAAGTACTTGTCGGTCTGCGTCGCCGACGGCAGCCACGACGTCATGCCGAACGCGTAGTCGGCATCCTTGCCGAGCGCCTTGCGGAAGTCCGCGCTCGGCACGCCCACGGTGAAGCTGTAGATCTTCGGGCTGACGGCGAGGCTCTTCGCCTGGCGGATGAAGTTGAGGATCTCGGTCTCGTGGCCGGCCACCAGCACCACGTCGACATTCGCGCTCTTGATGCGCGCGAGCAGCGAAGCGAAGTCCGACGCGTTGGTGCTGTAGCGCTCGTCGAGCACGGTGTTGAGATTGGCGGCCTTGAGGAGGTCGCGCGTGCCCTGCGCGACCGACACGTCGAACGCGTCGTCGGCGTAGAGCAGCGCCACGGTCTTGGGCGCGGGGGTCAGCTTGCCCATCGCCTCGATCGTGCTCTCGAAGTACTTGGTCGCCGCCGGCAGCGTGCCGAAGATGTACTTGTAGCCGCGGCTGTAGATCTGGTCGGAGGCGCCGCCGCCCTGGACCATCGGCACCTGGTACTTCTCGGAGACCGACGAGGTGGCGATCACGGCGTCGCTGGCGAATGGGCCGAGCAGCAGGCTGATCTTGTCCTGCGTGACGAGCTGCACGTACTGCCGCACCGCCAGGTTGTTGTCCGACTGGTTGTCGAGGATCTTGAGCTCGAGCTTCTCCGCCTTGCCGCCGACCTTGACACCGCCCGCCTTGTTGATCACGTCGATCGCCATCTCGTAGCCGTCGCGGTAGTAGCGACCCGTGTTGGCGAGCGGGCCGGACAGCTGCACCGACGCGCCGAGCGTGACCGCCTCGGCGGGCGTGACGGCCAGCGTTGCCGCCAGGATGCCCGGCAGCAGATAGATTGAGCGCTTCATTTGATCCTCCATTTGTTGTGGTCGAGATGGTCGCGCGGTAACGCTCAGCCACTCGCCCTGCAGCACAACGACGTCGTCCCCGGACCTGGGGCTTCTGGCCATCGTTGGACAGCGGGCACGGCCTGGCATTCAAAATACCAGGCTCGCCCCGCCGGACTGAATGATCCCATGCCCGGGCGCCAGCGTCACTTGCGACCCTGCAAAGAACTCCGCCCGTGCGCAACGGCGGGGGCGGCCCGCGCGGACCGCCGCCGCCGATGCGGTAGCATCCGCCGGTGAGTTCAACCGTCCTCGTCACCGGCGGCGCCGGCTACGTCGGCTCGCACGTGGTCGTCGCCCTCGCGGCGGCCGGCCGCGTCCCCGTCATCCTCGACAACTACGCCAACAGCGATCCCGGCGTGGTGGCGCGCCTGCGCGAGCTGACGGCGCAGCCGCTCGCCGCCGTCGAAGCCGACGTGCGCGATCTCGACGCCCTGCGCAGCACGTTCCGCGACCACCCGATCGGCGCCGTCGTGCATTGCGCCGGCCTCAAGGCGGTGGGCGAGGGGGAGGCGCGGCCGCTGGCCTATTACGATGTCAACGTCGGCGGCACGTTCGCGCTGGCCGAAGTGATGGGCGAAGCGGGCGTCGGCACGCTGGTGTTCTCGAGCTCGGCCACCGTCTATGGTCAGCCCGACGCGCTGCCGGTCGCCGAGTCGGCGCCGCTGCGGCCGCACAGCGTCTATGGCCGCACCAAGCGCGCCATTGAGGAATTCCTGCGCGACCTCGCGCACGCCAACCCCAACTGGCACATCGCCGTGCTGCGCTACTTCAATCCCGCCGGGGCGCACGCATCGGGGCGCATCGGCGAGGCGCCGCGCGGCAAGCCCAACAATCTCGTGCCGCTGCTGTGCCGGATCGCCTCCGGCGAGTTCGCCGAGCTCGCGATCTATGGCAGCGACTGGCCGACGCCGGACGGCACCGGCGTGCGCGACTACCTGCACGTCGACGACCTGGCGCAGGGGCACGTCGCCGCGCTCGACCACCTCGCGCGCACCGAGGGTGCGCTGACGCTCAACCTCGGCATGGGTCGCGGCGCATCGGTGCTCGAGGTGGTGGAGGCGTTCGAGCGCGCCTGCGGCCGGCGCATCGCCAAGGCGTTCGCGCCGCGTCGCCCGGGCGACATCGCCGCGAGCTACGCCGACCCCGCGCGCGCGGAGCGCGTCCTCGGATGGCGCGCGACGCGCGACATCGACGTGATCTGCGCCGACGCATGGCGCTGGCAGCAGAACGGCGGCCGCTACTTCCGATGAAGCGCGTCTATGTCTCCGGCAACCGCATGGACGCCTACCTCGTGCGCGATCGCCTGCGGCACGCCGGCATTGCCGTGCATGTCTTCAATGAGCATGCGCAGTCGATCGTGGGCGACGTGCCGCCCGATGTCGCGTGGCCGCAGGTGTGGGTCGACGATGACGCCGATGCCGCGCGGGCCGAAGGCGTGATCCGCGAATTCCGCCGCGAGCGCATGCGCACCGGCCAGTGGCATTGCGCGCAATGCGGCGAGGACAACCCGGCGACCTTCGATTTCTGCTGGAAATGCGGGTCCGGGCCGAGAGGTGGCGGGACAGTGGCGGCGTAGATGCCGGCGGGCGGCCGACGTGAACGCCGCGGCCGGGCTGCCAGCGAAGGGGGGGGGTTGCCGATAAACGATAAGTAGTATATCGTTTATCGATGTCACTCCGTCGGGGGACCCCGTGAACACTTCATCCGCATTGCCCGTGGCCCGAGCCACCCTGCGCATCCTGATGATCCTCAACTGGGTTGTCGGCGCCGCAATCCTGGCGCTGCTCGTCGCGACGATCGTCGCCGAGCGATGGACGTTCACCGCGCTCGGCATTGCGCCCACGTCCGACCTGCGCCCGATGATGACCGGATTGCGCGCGATCGCCTTGCTCGGCCTCGTCGCGGTCCCGCTCAATCAGGCCGTCTTCAAGCGACTGCTCGCGATCGTCGAGACGGTGCGCACGGGCGATGCGTTCGTCGCGGCGAACGCCGACCGTCTGCAGACCATCGCCTGGGTGCTGCTCGCGCTGCAGCTCCTGAGCCTTGTCATCGGCGGCATCGGCGGTGCGATCTCGACGCCCGCCCACCCATTGCATCTCAACGCCGGTTTTTCCGCGAGCGGCTGGCTGGCAGTGGTCATGACGTTCGTGCTCGCACGCGTGTTCGCCGAAGGGGCCCAGATGCGGCACGACCTCGAGGGGACGGTGTGACGTGGCGATCATCGTCAAGCTCGACGAGCTTCTGCACGACCGGCGGATGACGCTGACGGAACTGGCCGAGCGCATCGGCATCACGCTCGCCAACCTGTCGATCCTGAAGACGGGCAAGGCGCGCGCGATGCGCTTTTCGACGCTCGAAGCGATCTGCGAGGTGCTGCAGTGCCAGCCCGGCGAGCTGCTTCAATTCCAGGCGGGTTCCGGCCCTCCCGTTGCGGCGGATCCCATCGACGCGGATTTGTAACCCGGGAGTAGCGACATGAGCTCGATGGTTGCATCATTTTCGCGTGCGGACACCGGCACCGGCGAGGTATCGCGGCTGCGGCTCCATGGGCTGCGCGCGACTTACCTGTTGCTCGTCGTCGGGTTGGGCGCGACGATCGTGCCCGGGATCTTCAGTCACGCACCGATGGCGCGCGGCGTGATCCCGAGCCTGCTCGGCGCCGTGTGGCTCCTCGCGCTCGTCGGCCTGCGCTATCCGCTGCAGATGCTTCCCTTGCTGTTGTTCGAGCTCGCGTGGAAAACGACGTGGCTGATCGCGTTCGGGCTGCCGCAGTGGTCGTCGGGACAGCTGCCGCCGACCTTCGCCGACGACTTCCAGGCCATCATCGCCGGCATGATCCTGATGCCGCTCGTGATTCCGTGGGGCTACGTCCATCGCCACTACGTTCGGTGGCCTGCGGACCGCTGACGCTGATTGGCAAGCGTCTCGACTGCCACGCGCGCGATCGATGTCGATCCTGCGTGATCCCTTGCATCAGGCGCCGCCTTTGGCCCTGTTCAACGCCACGGCAGCACGCACCAGCGCCTTCAGCGCCTTCTCGTCGATCTTCTGGCCTTCGTGGAAGTCGATGGCGCGCCGCGTGTTGCCGTCGAGGCTGGAATTGAACAGGCGCGCCGGATCCTTCAGCGCCGCGCCCTTGGCGAACGTCATCTTCACCACGCTCTTGTAACTCTCGCCGGTGCAGATCATGCCGTCGAGGTACCACACCGGCACGCCTCGCCACTTCCACTGCTCGACGACGCCGGGCTCCGCTTCCTTGATCAACGCGCGAAGACGCCCCAGCATCTCGCCGCGCCAGTCGCCGAGCTCCTTGATCCGCGCGTCGATCCGTTGCGACGGAGACTGCTCTTTCTGCGATTCGCTTTTCGGCATGGTGGCCTTTCGTTCTCAGCCGCGCGACGGCGACGTGTGGGAGGGCGGCATGGCAGTGCTTACGATTGCGCACCCTTCGGCGGCCACACGGGCGGATCGACGCCGAACTGTTTCGCGTACTCGACATTGAGACGCGGCCACTCGAACTTCATCGCGTCGCCGCCGACGATCCGCCCGAGCGGCTCGCCGGCAAGCAGCCGGTCGAGCACGTCGAGACAGATGTGCCATCCCGCCGCGCCCATCGCAATGAAACCGCGGTCGATGCTGTGCCAGAGCGTGAGGCGCGTGCCATCGCCGAGCGGCTCGAGTTGCCACCGCACATCGTTGCCGCCCCAGCGATATTCGAGCAGCTTCGGCGCTTCGACGCGTGTCACCTGCGAGTTCGAGGTCTGCGGCGTCGGCGTGCCGACCGTCGTCAGCTGCACCGGACCGACTGCGGCGAGGCTTCGGTCGGCGTCGAAAGGCGCCCATTCGCCGAGCTCCGCGGGGTCCGTCAACGCCTGCCACACGGCCTGCGGAGGATGGCGCAGCTCCCGCGTCAGCACGAGCGTCCATCGCTCGCCCTCCTTGCGGACCTCGGCGCCCGCGGCGGGGCCCGGCCTGTAGTGCTCGCGTCCTCTCATCGTTGCTTTCCTTTGCGGCGTTGCGGGGGGTGCTTGCGATCGAGGTGGCGCTCGAGCGCATCGACGTGGGCCGACCAGAAGCGGCG
>DASYSP010000084.1:0-64688 GCA_036003195.1 Casimicrobiaceae bacterium | reverse complement strand
CCGGTGATCGGCATCTGCAACACGTGGTCGGAAGTGACGCCGTGCAACGCGCATTTCCGCGAGCTCGCCGAGCACATCAAGGCCGGCGTGCTCGAGGCCGGCGGCTTTCCGCTCGAGTTCCCGGTGATGAGCCTCGGCGAGCCGGTGATGCGGCCGACGACGATGCTGTTTCGCAACCAGGTGGCGATGGACGTCGAGGAATCGATTCGCGCCAATCCGTTCGACGGCATCGTGCTGATGATGGGCTGCGACAAGACCACGCCGGCACTGCTGATGGGCGCGGCGTCCTGCGACCTGCCGACGATCGGCGTCTCGGGCGGCCCGATGCTCAACGGCAAGTTCCGCGGCCACGACATCGGCTCGGGTACCCACGTCTGGAAATTCACCGAGATGCTGAAGACCGGCGAGATGAAGCTCGCCGACCTGACGGAGGCCGAGGCGTGCATGTCGCGCTCGGCCGGCCACTGCATGACGATGGGCACGGCGTCGACGATGGCGTCGATGGTCGAGGCCCTGGGCATGGGTTTGCCCACCAACGCCGCGATCCCCGCCGTCGACTCGCGGCGCAAGGTGCTCTGCCGGTTCTCCGGCCGGCGCATCGTCGACATGGTGCGCGAGGACTTGCGCATGTCGAAGATCCTGACGCGCCATGCGTTCGAGAACGCGATCATGGTCAACGGCGCGATCGGCGGCTCGACCAATGCGGTGGTGCACCTGATCGCGATCGCCGGGCGCATCGGCGTCAAGCTCTCGCTCGACGACTGGGACCGCCTCGGCCGCGACATTCCGTGCCTCGTCGACCTGATGCCGTCGGGGCGCTTCCTGATGGAGGATTTCTACTATGCGGGCGGCCTGCCGGTGGTCGTGCGCGAGATCGGCCGGTACCTGCACAAGAAGGCGCTGACCGTCAACGGCCGCACGCTGTGGGACAACTGCAAGGACGCGATCAACTACAACACCGAGGTGGTGACGCCGCTCGCCACGCCGTTCAAGCCGCAGGGCGGCATCGCGGTGCTGCGCGGCAATCTCGCGCCGGATGGCGCGGTATTGAAGCCGTCCGCGGCGACGCCTGCGCTGCTGCGCCACACCGGACGCGCCGTGGTGTTCGAGGATATCGACGACCTCCACGCGCGCATCGACGATCCGCACCTCGACGTGCGCGCGGACGACATCCTCGTCCTGCGCAACTGCGGACCGAAGGGCTACCCGGGATTCCCCGAGGTCGGCAATTTCGCGCTGCCGGCGAAGATCCTCAAGCAGGGCGTCACGGACATGATCCGCATCTCCGACGCACGGATGTCGGGCACCGCCTACGGCACCGTCGTGCTGCACACCGCACCCGAAGCCGCGGCGGGCGGGCCGCTGGCGCTCGTCAGGAGCGGCGACACGATCACGCTCGACGTCGCGAAACGCAAGCTCGAGCTGCATGTGAGCGCGGCGGAGCTCGCCCGGCGCCGCACGCGCTGGAAGCCGTTGCCGCCGCACGCCGATCGCGGCTGGGTGAAGCTCTATTGCGCGACCGTGCAACAGGCGGACAAGGGCGCGGACCTCGATTTCCTGGTGGGCAAGTCGGGCGCGAGGGTCGGCCGCGAGAGCCACTGACGCGCGGATTCGCGCGGTTCCCGCCGTCAGGCGCGCGTCAGGGACGTCCCGCCGGGCCCGCGGGCCGCGGTTCCGCCGCGCCCCGAGTACGAGTAGGATGCCCTAGGCCCGACGGAAACGCCGGACCGAGCACAAGAACCCAAACCATCGCCATCGGAGGGCTCCACATGGATGTTCAAGGACTGATCATCTGGCTCGTCATCGGCGCGATCGCGGGATGGATCGCGGGCATGATCATGAAGGGACGTGGATTCGGCGTCGTCGGCAACATCATCGTCGGCATCGTGGGTGCGTTCATCGGCGGGTGGCTGCTCGGCGCGATGGGGATATTTGCGGCGGGCTCCGTGCTCGGCACGATCGTCACCGCCGTCATTGGCGCGGTGGTCCTGCTGTTCATCGTCAGCCTCGTCAAGCGCGCCTAGGGCTGCGCGAAACGGCCATTGCGAAGGGCGCCTGCGGGCGCCCTTCGTCATTGGATCGTGGCCATTGGCGGCGCCTTTGGTGCGCGCGAGGCCGTACGCGTCGCCCCGCTGATCGCGCCGCCGCGCTCAGCCCTTGCGCGCGTAGTAGCCGTCGAACACGGTGGACCAGGTCTTGCCGTCGTCGGTCGACTGCTCCCACCACTGGCGCACGCGGCCGTCGGCGAGCGGAATCCAGCTGATGCGGTTGCGGTGGTGCACCTGGCCATTGCTGCCGAAGGTGTCGCCGAAGAGCACGATGCGGCCATCGACCGCGCCGCCGTCGAGCAGCGCGACGTTGCCGCCGGAATCCATCCACGTCTGGTGCCAGTGGCGCAGGTCGACGTCGAACGCGGTGAGGCTCGTGCCGGTGATGCCGCCGCGCGCGGAGGCCCAGTGCTCCTGCATCACGCAGCCATCCTCGAGGGATTCGATGCGATTGGTGCCGAGCGCGCGGCCGTTGGCGTCGCTGACGGTCCAATTGCCGAGCCAGAAATCGAACTGGCGGTGCTCGGGCGCGCGGCACACGGGCGCCGCAGGCGGCGCGGTGGCCTGCGCGGATGCGGCGGGCGCCGCGGCTGTCGAAGGTGGGGCCGGCGGCGTGGATTGCGCGCCCGCTGCGGATGCCGCAAGCGCCGCCATCCACACCGCGCGGGCCACTTCATGGGTTGCGGCAGCATTGCGCATCGCAAGTCCTCGCTGGCGGTGATCGTCGCGCGAATTGTGGCGCGACACCCGCCCGCGCGGGTGCCCGTTCGCCCCGCGCGGCGCCGCAACCGCCCGCGTGGCGCGCTGCGGTAACATCGGCCGCTTGCCCGCGCCTCCCCTTCACGCCCCGACGCCGCCGCCGCGCAAGGCCGCGCTCGCCTTCATCTTCGTCACGATCGTGCTCGACGTGCTGGCGATCGGCGTCATCATTCCCGTGTTGCCGCGCCTCATCGAGGCGTTCACCGGCAGCACCCAAAGGGCCGCGGTCTGGGTCGGCGTGTTCGGCACGCTGTTCGCCGTGCTGCAGTTCTTCTGCGCGCCGATCCTCGGCTCGGTCTCCGACCGCTTCGGCCGCCGGCCAGTGGTGCTCCTGTCGTGCCTCGGCCTCGGCATCGACTACGTCGTGATGAGCCTCGCGCCGGGTGTCGGCTGGCTGCTGCTCGGCCGCTCGTTCGCCGGCGTGCTCACGGCGAGCTTCGCCACGGCGACCGCGTACATCGCCGACGTCACGCCGGCCGAGAAGCGCGCCGGTGCGTACGGCATGATCGGCGCCGCGTGGGGGCTCGGCTTCATCCTCGGGCCGGCCATCGGCGGGGTCCTCGGCGACTTCAATCCGCGCCTGCCATTCGTGTTCGCCGCCATGCTGGCGCTGGCCAACGCCGCCTACGGCTACTTCGTGCTGCCCGAGTCGCTGCCCGCGGCGCGTCGCACGGCATTCTCGTGGCGGCGCGCGAATCCGCTCGGCAGCCTGCGCCTGTTGCGCTCGCATCGCGAGATGCTGGGACTCGCCTGCGTCAACCTGCTGTTCTGGATCGCGCATCACGTGCTGCCGACGGTGTTCGTGCTGTACGTCGGCCTGCGCTACCAATGGTCGACGCGGACCGTCGGCCTCGCGTTCGCCGCGGTCGGCGTCGCCAACGTCGTCGTGCAGGGCCTGTTCGTGAAGCCCATCGTGCGCATGCTGGGCGAGCGCCGCGCGCTGCTCGCCGGGGCGCTGGCGGGCGCCGCCGGCTTCCTCGTCTATGCGATGGCGACCACGCCATTCTGGTTCTGCACGGCCATTCCCGTGTTCGCCTTCATCGGCCTCTTCGGGCCTTCGCTGCAGGGGCTGATGACGCGGCACGTCGGCCCCGGCGAGCAGGGTCAGCTGCAGGGCGCGAACGGCTCGATCATGGCGCTCGCCGGCCTCGTCGGGCCCGGCGTCTTCAGCGCGGTGTTCGCGTGGTCGATCGCGCCCGCGCGCGGCGTCGAGTTTCCCGGCGCGCCGTTCCTGCTGGCGTCGAGCGTGCTGCTGGTGGCGGCGGCGATCGCGTGGCGCACGACGCGCGCCGAGAGCGTGCCCGCCGGCGTGGAGGCCGCGCAGCGCTGAGCGCGGGCCGTGCGCTACGCCGGAGCGATGCGCTTCTGCATGAAGCGGGACAGCACGTCCGGCTCGTATTCGCCGAACGGCGCGCAATTCGCATAGCCCGCGGCCGCGTAGAGCGACAGCGCCTCCGGTTGCGCGATGCCGGTCTCCAGCCGCACGACCGGCAGTCCTTCGTCGCGCGCGATCGCTTCCAGCACGGCAAGGATTTCCATGCCGATGCCGCTGCCGCGGGCGCCCGGCGCGACGTACATCCGCTTCAGCTCGCCGTATCCGTCGCGCACGCGCAGCGCGCCGCAGCCGACGGCGACGCCGTCACGGCGCGCGACGACGAAGCGCACGTCGGCGCCGGCAAGCGCGTCGATGTCGAGGAAGTGATTGCTTGCCGCCGGATACAGCGTGCTCTGGTAGGCGTCGAGATCGCGGATCAGCGCGACGACGTCGGCCGCGCGCGGACTCTCGCGCGCGATCACGACGTCAGAACTTGCCATAGCGATCGTACGCCGCGACCGGATCCATCCCGGCGCAGAGCGCGCGGCGCATCTCGCTCTCGGTGGCGACCACTTCCTCGGTGCGCGTCACCACTTCGTCGACGATCGGCTGCGGAATGACGACCACCCCGTCGCGATCGGCGACCAGCCAGTCGCCGGTGCGAATGGTCACGCCGCCGATGTCGACCGGCGCACCGTATGCGTCGGGCAGCCAGCGGCCGACGATGTCCGCCGGCGTGGCGAAGCGGCACCACACCGGGAATCCCTGCCGCAGCACCAGTTCGGTGTCGCGGGTGCCGCCGTCGACGACGTAGCCCAGCACACCGCGCGCGGCAAGCGTCTGCGCCGACAGTTCGCCCATCAGCGCGATCTCGTGATTGTGCGGCTGGCAGACGACGACGTGGCCGGGCGGCGCCTTCGCCAGCAGCGTGCACCAGGCGCGCAGCGTGGCGTCGCGCGTCTGCGAGCGGTCGATGTGGCCCGACACCGTCCACACCGGGCCCGCGAGACGATGCGCGGGGTCGAGCGGCTTGATCGCCTGCGGCAGCACGATGGCGTCGTGCCCCATCGCCCGCAGCACGTCGTGCACCGCCCCCGAATAACAGCGCGCCAGGCGCTCGACCAGCGGCGGTGCCGCGCTCACGGTGTCGCCGGCCGCGCGTAGCGCCCGATGATCGCGCCGGCGATGGCGAGGCCTGTCGCCGCGTAGCCGGCGTTGATCGCCCACAGCGCGATGCCGCGGCCTTCGAAGCCGTAGTTGAGGGCGAGCGACGCGGCGACGAAACCGATCGCCATCGCCACGCCGACGGCCGCGCCTTCGCCGGCGCTGCGCTTGTCGAAGCGCACGATCGCCCACGCCAGCGTGTAGCACATCACCAGCACGGCGAGGAAGCCGACGATGTAGGGCATCGCGCCGCCGCCGGTGTCGCGCTGGACGTCGGCCATCGTCTTGCCGATGCCGGCGAGCCATTGCGCGCTGAGGGCGGTGTACCACGCCGCGCCGAGCACGAAGAAGATCACCGCGGCGACGATCACGGGAACGTGCTTGACTCCGTTCATGGCAGGCCCTTCGCGCTGGACGAAGGCGCGAGTTTGCACTGCGCCTGCAGGCATTCGCAAGTGAGCCACTGCGGCCCCGCCGCGGCGAGGCTCAGCGCGCGACCATGAGGTCGATCAGGGTGGGCGCTTCGCGCGCGACCAGCACCTCGCGGCCGTCGGGTGACACCGCAATCGAGCGGCCGAACGCCATCGGCGCGAACGGGGTGCGCAACGTCACACGGCGCTCGGCGAGGTCGTAGCGTGCGAGCGTCGGGGGAGTGCTCGAGTTGTCGAGGTACCAGACGCCGCCGCCGCCCAGCGTCCAGGCGCCATAGGTCGAGTCGCTGATCGGCAGCGGCAGCGCCTCGCAGGCGAGGTCGGCCAGCGTGCAGAGCGTCAATCCGCGGATCTGCGGCTGCGTGAACGCGATGTGCGTGGCGTCGACGGCGAACGTCGTCACCAGCGGGAAGGGCAGCGGCTCCTGCGCGGCGAGATCGGCAAGCGGTGCGCGCAGCAGGCGCATCGCCTGCCCGTCGAGCACCGCGAAATAGAGATCGCGGCCGCGCGCGTCGGCGTAGATCTCGTCGATCTGCGGACCGACCGCGGCGAGCACGGTGGTCGCGCCGCTGGCGATGTCGAAGCGCACGGCGGACAGCGCGTGCGGCGGATTGCCATCGAGGCGCACCGCGTACAGTGCGCGGCCGTCGGGCGACCAGTGCGCGTTGACGTAGCGGTAGCCTTCCGGCAGCTTCACGCGCAGCGGCGGGGCGCCGGGCGTGGCGATGAACGCGCCCTCCGCGCCCTCGCGGTTGGAAATGAACACCACGCGCTTGCCGTCCGGGGAGTACTCGGGCTTCATCGTGAAGCGCGTCGATGGCCACGACGGCGTCGCCGCCGGCGTGCCGCTGACGGCATCCACCGTCCACAGGTCGGTGCGGAACTGCGCGTTCTCGTACACGATCTCGCCGGTGGGCGCGACGTCGGGAAAGCGCGCGCCGCGCCCGCCGACGAAGGTCGCGGTGTGCGTGACGAGGTCGACGTCGTTGAGCGAGCGGAAGCCGAACCAGTCGGCGGCGACGAGGATGTGCCGCGCGTCGCGCCACGCCGCGCCGTACACGGCGCCGCGCGCGTTGGCGGCCGGTGCGGCGTGGTTGCCGTCGGCGTCGATCGTCCACAGCTCGCCCATGCCGCCGACGTTGCGGAAGAACGCGATCGTCCTGCCGTCCGGCGCGAAGCGCGGCATCGCGTCCTCGCCCGCATTGGCGGCCGGCAGCGTGAGGTCGCGCGTGGTGCCGGTGGCGAGGTCGAGGAGCGAGAGGCCCTGCGGAAACTGCGGCCGGTGGGCGTTGGCGTACACGAGCCAGCGGCCGTCGGCGGAAACGTCGAAGTTGGGCGTCGGCGCGCGCTCCTCGGCGACCAGCACCTTCTGCGCGTCGCCGTCGATGTCGCGCAGGACGATCCGGCAACGCATGTCGGTGCAGCGCGCGTAGGCGAGCTGGCGGTGGCCGCCGACGAACACCGGCGAGCGATAGCTCGCGCCGTCGTCCTCGGCGCCGATCAGGTGCCGCGCGTCCGATGCGCCGAGGTCGAGCACGACGAGGTGCGCGCGCGAGGCGAACTCGGTGCTGGACGAGAACGCGATGCGCGCGCCATCGGGTGCGAAACGCGGCTCCATCTCGAGGCCCGGGTCGGACAGGTAGGGCGTGGCGTTGGCGATGCGCGCGGCCAGCGGCGCGGAGACGGCGTCGCCGCCACCGCGCAGGTGCAGCAGCAGCGCCGCCGCCGCGGCGACCGCGATGGCGAGCGCTGCCGCGCCCAGCACGCGCCGGCGTGGGTCACGCCGTGCGTCCATCGACACGCGCGGGCCGGTATCCGTTACCGGGTGCCCCGGCTTTGCCACCGTAATGTCGTCTGCGGCGCCGATGTCGTACGCGGCCGGGATGCCGTCGCCACCGGCCGCAGCAGCGACGCTCGCATCGCGCGCCGTCGTGAACGTATCGGCCGTCATCGTGGACGGCGACGCATGCGCGCCGTTGGCGGCGTCGATCACATGCGCGCCGTCGACGGCGGCAATGGAACCGGCGCTACCGTTCGCCATCGCGACTCGCGTTGCGTCGGCCGGCGCAGCGCCTGGCGCGGACGACCGGTGCCCGTGGTCGGTGCGCGCCGCATGCGCGCCGGCGGGCGCGGCCAGCGCCGGCGCATCCTCGACAGTCGCCACCAGTCGGTAGCCGACGGTGGGAATCGTCTCGATGTAGGACGGATGACGCGGATCGTCACCGAGCGCCGTGCGCAACTCGGCGATCGTGCGCGACAGGACTTCGTCGCTGACCATCCGCCGCGGCCAGACCTCCTCGAGCAGGCGATTGCGCGCGACGACGGCGCCGGGCTCGGCGGCGAGCCTGAGCAACACGTCCATCAGCCGCGGGCGTACCCGCACCACGCCGGCCGTTCCGGCGAGCTCGTTCGACGCCGGATGCACGATGAACGCGCCGATGCGGCGCGGCGCGTCCTGGCGCCATTGCGGCGGCAGCGAGCGGAGGAGTGCCAGCGACGACAGGTCGTTCATGCGGTGCGGTGGAGGAAAATCGGGCGAAAAAAGGAGAATATTTTCCGGACGCAGGGGCGTCGAAGCAGCGATAGTTGGTTCGAACCCCGTTGCCGGAGCCCTGCGCATGCCCTCCAAGCCAACCTGCCAGCCGAACGTGCGTTCGCGATTGTCCACTCGTGCGGCCCGCGTCCGCAACCCCGGCCATGAAAATTGACCTGACGTCGTCCTTGGCCGAATCCACCGACGAGCGCTGGCTGCCCCCGGAACGCGCGTACCTCGCACGGATCGCGGTGCGCACGCTCGATCGCATCGTCATCGTCGCGGTGGCCGACATCGTGCGCATCGACGCCGAGGACAACTACGTGCGCATCCACGCCGATCGGCCGTACCTGCATCGGGAGACGCTCGCGGGGATCGTCGCACGCCTCGACCCCGCGCATTTCCTGCGGGTGCACCGCTCGCATGCGATCAACGTCGACCGCGTGCGCGAGCTGCGCCCGCTGTCGCATGGCGAATACCGGATCGTGCTGTCCGACGGCGGCGCGATCACCTCGGCGCGCAGCTACCGCGTGCGCATCCAGGACGCGCTGGGCCTCGCGCACGGCCTGCGCTGAAGCTCGGGACGGCGCGCAGGCGCGCACCGCCGCGCAGGGACGCGGCGCGAGACCGCGATCGACCCCGGGGGCGCCGGTTTCAGCGCGGCGCGGGCTGGCGGTGCGCGACGAAGAGATGGCGGGCGATGCGCGCCACCGCGGTAACGGGAAGGTACGCCTCGGCGCGCGCCTGCGCGCGTTCCCAGTGCGGCATCGCCGCGTCGAAGCGGCGGCGCCCGAGCGCGGTGCTGGTGACCACGCGCACGCGGCGGTCGTCGCCGCGGGCGATCTTGCACAGGCGTGCGCGCGACAGCCGCAGCACGGTGCGCGACAGCGTGGTGACGTCGGTGAGCGTGGCTTCGGCGAGGCGCGACATCGGCACGGGCTCGAGCGCGACGATCGCCCACAGCAGCGCCAGCTCGCTGGCACGCAATCCGCTCGGTTCGAGTGCTTCGTCATACAACGTCCCGATCGCCCTCGCCATCAGCTTCAGGTTGGCATACGCGCACTCCCGCCCGCGCCGGCGGTAGTCGGCGGCGGGCGTTGCGCGTGCCGCACGGCGCGACACGTTCATGCTCATTCCCCAGGAGGCGTGGTACGCCCTTGCTTGCGTGGCGCGGCCGGGCGGCACCCGATGCGGCGCCGCGGCACGCGATATTTGCATATGCAAGTATTGCCCAGCATACCGCAGCGGACGCGTCGGCGCAACGTCCGCGGACCGCCGGCAACGCGCGCGGCCCCGCTCGCCCCGCGCCGCCACCGCTTCGCGGAATCGCCGTTGCCGGCACATGCGACCGCGTGCACAGTTGCGCTCGTGCCGGGGCGCAACACCAGCTTTCAACGGAGACCCCCAGTCCCCTTGGAATTTTCCGCGCTCCGGCACTTTCTCGCCGCCCTCCGGGCGGCAAGCCCCACCTAACGAAACAAATCGAGCTGCGTGTCGTCGGCCGACGGCGGCGTGAAGCGCGTCGTGTCGAGCGGTGCCTGGCGATGATTGCCGAGGCCGGCGCGCTCGCGCGCGAGGCGAAAGCGCGTGGCGATGAGCTCGGCGAACGCGCCGCTGCCGCGCATGCGGCGGCCGAACGTGGAGTCGTAGTCGCGTCCGCCGCGGATGTCCTGCACCAGGCTCATCACGTGCGCCGCGCGCAACGGATAGTGCGCATCGAGCCAGGCGCGGAACAGCGGCGCGACTTCCAGCGGCAGACGCAGCATCGTGTAGCCGGCGCCCGTGGCCCCGGCCTTGGCCGCGGCGTCGACGATGGCCTCGAGGTCGCGGTCGTTGAGCTGCGGAATGATGGGCGCCACCATCACGCCGACCGGCACGCCGGCCTGCGCGAGCGTGGCGATGGTCTGCAGCCGCCGGTGCGGCGCGGCCGCGCGCGGCTCGAGCTTGCGCGCCAGCGACTTGTCGAGCGTGGTGATCGACACGTAGACGCGCGCCATGTCGGCCTGCGCCATCGGCGCGATGACGTCGAGGTCGCGCTCGACCAGCGACGACTTGGTGACGATCGTGAACGGATGGCGGCAGCGCGCGAGCAGCTCGAGGACGGCGCGCGTGATCTTCCATTCGCGCTCGATGGGCTGGTAGGGGTCGGTATTGGTGCCGAGCGCGATGGGATCGCAGACGTAGCCGCGCTTGCCGAGCTCCTGCGCCAGCAGGCGCGGGGCGTCGGGCTTGGCGAACAGCCGCGTCTCGAAGTCGAGGCCCGGCGACAGGTCGAGATAGGCGTGCGTCGGCCGCGCGTAGCAATAGATGCAGCCGTGCTCGCAGCCCTGGTAGGGGTTGATCGACTGGTTGAATGGAATGTCCGGCGACTGGTTGCGCGAGATGATCGTGCGCGCCGGCTGGATGGCGACGATCGTCTTGCGCGGCGGCGGCGCTTCGTCGTCGTGCGTCCAGCCGTCGTCGACCGCGACGCGGGCGTCGCGGCGGAAGCGGTTGGCGGGGTCGAAGGTGGCCCCGCGGCCGCGCTCGGGGATGTCGGGTGGCGAGGAGGCCATCGGCGGCGGCATCGAACGTTCGTTCGATAGGTTACCATGGCCGCCGATCTTTCGGGGGCTGCGCGATGACGACCAGGAAGCCCAGCACGCACGGATTCGACACGCTGTCGCTGCATGCCGGCGCGCGGCCGGACCCCGCCACGGGGGCACGCGCGACGCCCATCTACCAGACCTCTTCGTATGTCTTCACCGACAGCGACCAGGCGGCGGCGCTGTTCAACATGGAGCGCGCGGGGCACGTCTATTCGCGCCTGTCCAATCCGACGTGCTCGGTGCTGGAGGAGCGCGTGGCGGCGCTGGAAGGCGGCGTCGGCGCGATCGCCACGGCCAGCGGGCAGGCGGCACTCTTTCTCGCGATCGTCACGCTGATGGGCGCCGGCGCGCACATCGTCGCCTCGCGCGCGCTGTACGGCGGCTCGCACAACCTGCTCGACTACACGCTGCCGCGCCTCGGCATCACCACCACCTTCGTCGACCCGCGCGACATTGATGCCTGGCGCGCGGCGATCCGCCCGCAGACGCGCCTGCTGTTCGGCGAGACGCTCGGCAACCCCGGCCTCGACGTGCTCGACATCCGCCGCATCGCCGATCTCGCGCACGATCACGCATTGCCGCTGCTGGTCGACTCGACGTTCACCACGCCCTGGCTGCTGCGCCCGTTCGACCACGGCGCCGACCTCGTCTACCACTCGGCGACCAAGTTCCTTTCAGGTCACGGCGTCGTCATCGGCGGCGTGCTGGTCGATGGCGGCAGCTTCGACTGGCAGGCGGCCGCGGCGCACTTCCCGACGCTCGCCGAGCCGTATCGCGGCTTCCACGACATGACGTTCGCCGACGAGTCGACCACCGCCGCATTCCTGCTGCGCGCGCGCCGCGAGGGCGCGCGCGATTTCGGCGCCTGCATGGCGCCGTTCACCGCGTTCCAGGTGCTGCAAGGCATCGAGACGCTGCCGCTGCGCATGGAAAAGCACGTCGCCAACACCCGCGCGGTGATCGGCTTCCTGCGCACGCATCCGTTCGTCGGCACGATCGGTTATCCGGAGCTGCCCGATCATCCCGACCATGCGCTGGCGCGCACGCTGCTGCCGCGCGGCTGCGGCGCCGTGTTCAGCTTCGACCTCAAGGGCACGCGCGCGCAGGGACGGCGCTTCATCGAGTCGTTGCGCCTCTTCTCCCATCTCGCCAACGTCGGCGATGCCAAGTCGCTGGTGATCCATCCGGCCAGCACCACCCATTTCCGCATGAGCAGCGACGATCTCGCGCGCGCCGGCGTAGGCGAAGGCACGATCCGGCTGTCGATCGGCCTCGAGAACGCCGACGACCTGATCGATGACCTTGGCCGCGCGCTGTACGCGGCGTCGAAAGCGGCGTGATCGCTACGGCGTGCTGCCGTAGGCGCGTGTCAGGTAATCGGCGAGCGGCGCGATGTCTTCCGCGGGAATCGGCGCGCCGTAGACGTTCTTCATCTTCTCGACTTCGGCCTTCCAGAACGCGAGCGGCTTGCCGCGCGGCTGCGTGATGACGTAGTCGGCCGAATGGCAGGTCATGCACTGCGCATTGGCGCGCTCGACGCCGGGCGCGTCCTTGAGTCGCGACGCTTCCGGCGGCAGCTCGATCTTCGTCGCCAGCACCGACCCGCAGCAGGCGGCGACGGCGACGGCGACCAGGGCCTTGCGCCCCGCGTAATTGCGCTCGCGCTTCATCGTCGCGCTCCCGTCACGCCGCGGTCACGTGCGTCGTCTCGACGACGTTGCGCATGTACCCGGCCGGATTCCACGAAGGCTCGAGCGGCTGCGTCTGCCCGAGCGTATTGAACGCACGCACCTTGATGGCATGCATCCCCGGCCGCAGCCACATGCGCGTGCGCCAGCCGCGAAACGAGTACTTGCCGAGGTCGGCGTCGAGCGTGGTGTCCACCCACGTCGTGCCGCCGTCGATCGACAGCGCCACCTCGCGAATGCCATAGCCGCCGTCGAAGGCGAAGCCGCGCACGTCGAATTCGCTGCCGGCCGCGACTCTGGCGCCCTCGGCCGGGCTGGTGACGAACGAGCGGATGGTGAAGCGCCCGATCGGCCGTGTCGTCTTCGGCGCCGCGCCCGGCTCGACGCACGCGCACGCGTTGTCGGGAATGCGATACGCCGATTTCATCCAGAAGCCGTCGTAGACGGTATCGACGACGTTGATCGCGGCGAGATGCTTAACCCAGTACGTGCCGAAATAGCCCGGCACGACGAGGCGCACCGGGTAGCCGTTCAGCATCGGCAGGTCGGCGCCATTCATCGCGTAGGCGATCATCACTTCGCCGTCCGTCGCATGATCGATGTCGAGCGCCTTGACGAAGTCGGGCGTGGTCGGCAGCACCGGTCCGTCGAGTCCGTCGAACGTCACCTGCCGCGCGCCGGGCTGCACGCCGGCCTTCTCCAGCACGGCCTTCAGTGTGACGCCGCGCCATTTCGCGTTGCCCAGGGCGCCGTTGCCGAGCTGGCCGCCCGCGATGCGCGGCTCGAAGAAGCCGCGGCTGTTGCCCGAGCACTGGTTGACGGCGACGATCTCGGTGGCGGGCATCGCCTTGAGGTCGGCGACCGACAGCGACAGCGGCGTGGCGACCTTGCCCTTGACGGCGATCCTGTGGCTCGCGCCGTCGATGTCGGTGGGCACGCCGGCCAGGTGATAGCGGACGAAGAACGCATCGTTCGGCGTGATCACGCCCTCGTCGTATACCGCCCAGGGCGTCTCGAGCTGCGGCGGCCGGGCGGTGAGGAGGATCAGTTCCCGCTTCTGCGGGTAGGTCGCCAACGGCCGCTCGCCGTTGCCGATGGGCAGCCGGTAGTCGTCGGCGGCCAATGCCCGCAGCGCGTGCGCGCCCAGCGTGGCGCTCGCACCGACGGCGCCTGCCGCGCGCAAAAACCGGCGGCGATCCGCGGTGGGTTGCAGTGGGATGCGACGAGGCGGCATGGCGTGCTCCCGGGAGACATGCACACAGGCGAGAAGCCGGCATGCGATCGGCGTCGATTGTTCCACGCGGCAACGCCCGGTGCAATGGCTCGTCGGCGCCGGTGCGCGCGAGCGCGTCGGCATGCCAGTGCCTCGCGCAATGGCCGCGCGGCGAACGCCGCCCATGCCGCGAGCGGTCGTGCGTCAGGCGGCGGCGATGGCTTGAGCGGCCGCCGGTGCGTTGCGGCGGACGACGGCGCGGACGGCGGGCGCCTTGCCGATCGCCGGCGTCGCGACCGCCGCGCGCGCGGGCGTGGTGCGGGCGGAGCGCGCGCAGCGCTCGAGAAGCTCAAGCGCGGTGCGCTCGGCCTTGCGTGGCGCCGCAAGCGAGGTGGGCGCGACGAGCGCGTGCAGCCGGCCGTCGCGCCACGCGTCGAAGACTACCGGATTGACATACGACTTGCGGCACACCGCCGGCGTGTTGCGCAGATCGGCGGCGACCTGCTTCAGGATCGCCACGATGCACGAGCGCAGCGCCGATTCACCGCCGCTCTCGGGCAGCGGCGTCGCCGCGAGCAGCCGGATCGCGTGCAGCGTGGCGCCCCACGTGCGGAAGTCCTTGGCGGTGAAATCGTCGCCCATCGCCTCGCGCAGGTAGGCGTTGACGGCATCGGAGTCGATCGGATGGCGGGTGCCGTCGTCGGCGACATACTGGAACAGACGCTGGCCCGGCAGCTCGTGACAGCGGCGCACGAGGCGCGCGAGGCGGCGGTCGTCGATGACGATCTCGTGCGCGGTGCCGCCCTTGCCGCGAAACGCCAGCACGAGGCGGCCGTCGCCGGCGAATCGCGCGTGGCGATTGCGCAGCGTGGTCAGGCCGAAGCTGCCGTTGTCGCGCGCGTACGCGGCGTTGCCGATGCGCACGCGCGTGGCGTCGAGGAGCGCCACCACCATCGCCAGCACCTTGTCGCGCGGCAGGCCGGGCTGGGCCAGGTCGCGGGCGACGCGCCGGCGCAGGCGCACGAGGGCCTTGCCGAAGTCGACCATCCGCAGGAACTTGGCGTCGTCGCGCAACGCCCGCCATGCCGGGTGGTAGCGGTATTGCTTGCGCCCGCGCGCATCGCGACCGGTGGCCTGCAGGTGGCCGTCGGCGCGCGCGCATATCCAGACGTCCTCGTAGGCTGGAGGGATCGCGAGCGCCGCAATGCGTGCCAGCGTGTGCTTGGCGCGCAACAGGCGGCCCTCGACCGTGCGGTACGCGAAGCCGTCGTCACGGCGCAGGCGGCGGATGCCCGGCGCAGCGTCGCTGACGTACACAAGGCCGGCCGCTGCAGCCATGCGCGGCGCGCTCTGCAATTGCGCGGATTCGTGGGTTGACATGAAACGCTTCGCCTCGGGAGTCACTTTTGGGGCGAGTATCGGCGCGCGCAAGCGGTCGTCACAGTCGGCCACTGGCGCGTTCGCGTGTAGGACGGCGCGCGGCTACAGCGGTCGCGAAGCGGCGCGCGCGCCACGGCGTGACCGCGAGCGCGCCGGATCCGGGCAAGGCTCCCCGCGGAGGTCCCTTGTCGATCGCGCACGCTTCCGCGATGATCGCGGGCCATGGAGCTCCTCGTCGACGGCTGTCGCGTCCATCTGTACACGGGCACGCGCGCGTTCAGCCCGCAACAGCCCACCGTCGTATTCGTGCACGGCGCGGCGCACGACCACAGCGTGTTCGCGCTGCAGTCGCGATACTTCGCCTGGCACGGCCGCAACGTGCTGGCCGTCGACTTGCCCGGGCACGGGCGCTCCGGCGGCGAGGCGTTGTCCTCGGTCGAGGCGATCGCCGACTGGCTCGCCGCGCTCGCCGCGGCCGCGGGTGTCGAGCGTGCCGCATGGGTCGGGCATTCGATGGGCTCGCTCGCCGTGCTCGAGTGCGCGGCGCGTCATCCGCGATGCGTGGAACGCATCGCCCTGCTGGGACCCGCGGTGCCGATGGCGGTGAACGAGGAACTGCTCGCCGCCGCCGGCGACGACGAGGCGACCGCGTTCGCGATGATCATCGCCTGGTCGTTCAATCCGGTGAATGCGCTCGCCGCGAATCCGTCGCCGGGGATGTGGATGACCGGCAACGCGTTGCGGTTGCTGCAGCGCTCGCGGCCCGGCACGCTCGCCACCGACCTGCGCGCCTGCAACGACTACGCGCAGGGGCTCGAAGCCGCGCGCGCGTGCCGTGCGCCGGCGCTGCTGGTGCTCGGGGAGCGCGACCAGATGGCACCAGCCAAGGCCACACCGCCGCTGGTCGCAGCGCTGGCGGGCGCGCGCGTGGTGACGTTGGCCGACACCGGGCACGCGATGATGCAGGAGGCGCCCGATGCCTTGCTCGACGCCCTCAAGGCGTTCCTGCCGGCGCCATGACGGCGCAGCGGAGTCAGGACACGCAGGCGAGCGCGCCCCGCTTCCATGTCGCGCAGATCGAGCTTCGTGCCGGCATCGACATCGCGCTGCCGGAGGCCGCCGCGCACCACGCGACGCGCGTGCTGCGGCTTGCGGTCGGTGACGCCCTGACGCTGTTCGACGGTCGCGGCGGCGAGTACGTCGCGCGTCTCGCGGCGGTGGATCGCCGTGGCGCGCGAGTTGCGATCGAGCGCTTCGTCGCCATCGAACGCGAAGCCCCTGTCGCGGTGACGCTGGCGTTGTCGGTGCTCGCGGCCGACGCGATGGACGTCGCGTTGCGCAAGGCGGTTGAGCTCGGTGTCGCGCGCATCGAGCCCGTGGTCGCCGCGCGCAGCCAGGGAGGCGCACGCGGCACGCAGGCGCAGCGACGCGTCGCCCACTGGCGCCAGGTGGCGACCGGCGCCTGCGAGCAATGCGGCCGCAATCGCGTGCCGCCGGTCGCCGATGCGGTGCCGCTCGACACATGGCTCGCGGGCGCCGGCGCTGCCGACATCGTGCTGGTGCCCGGCGCGTCGCATACGCTCTTGCAGCGCGTCGCGGACGCGCCGCCGCGCGCAATCGTCGTCGGGCCCGAAGGCGGATTCACCGACGACGAGCTCGCGATCGCACGCCACCATGGCGTGCGCGCGGCGGCGCTCGGCGCCGCCATTCTGCGCGCCGACACCGCGGCGATCGCTGCACTGGCCGTGGTGCAGGCGCGCGCCGGCGCGGCCACGCGCGGGGCATAGGCGCGCGGGATCAGGGCATCGACTCCTGGCCCGGCGCATGTTGCGCCTGCCACCGGCGCAACGCTTCGCGCCAGCGATCCATCGCTTCCTCGTGGAGGTCGTACACGCAGCGCTCGCAGCCGCCGCCACAGCAGTCCGCGGGCTCGGGCGGCTCGGGCGGTTCGGGCTTACGGTCGTCGTTGCTCGAGGTCTCGGCCATCGACGTCGATTGTAGACGCCGAGGACGACGTCGGCCGCTGTCGCGGACGCACGTGCACCTAGCCTGCGGTCGGCTTCGGCGGCTCGCCGGCGACCAGGATCGCGCAGCGCACGCGCTCGATCAGCAGCGCGTCGATGCGGCCGCGCCACCAGCGCGCGGCGAATTTCTTGCTGCGGCGGTGGCCGACGACGAGGAGATCGATCGCCAGCGATTCGATGAGCTTGGCCAGCACGTCGACCGGCTCGCCATCGAGCAGATGGGTCGACACCGTGAACCCGCGCGTGCGCAGCGCGGCGGCGGCGCGGTCGAGGTCCTGCTGCACGTCCTCGCGTTCCGAATCGAGCAGCGGTTCGGGCACGAACTCGCCGGGCAGCACGAACGCCGACGGGTCGTGGATCACGCAGGCGACGTGCACCTCGCGGCCGGCGACCGGCGTCAGGTGCGCGCATTCGTCGATGGCGAGGCGGCTCGCGTCGGAGCCGTCGTAGGCGACCAGGATGCGTTGATACATGGCTATCTCCCCGTCGTGCGCGCGCTCCACGCGGCGGCGATGGCGACCGCGAACGCAGCGGCCACCAGTATGAAGCATTCGTGGAATGCGCGCGGTGCTTGCGCCGCGTCAAGCCCGTTGAGCCGGAACTGCAGGTAGACGGCGAGCAGGTTGACGCCGGCAGCGCCGCCCAATTGTCGCAGGAAATTCACGCCCGCCGCGCCTTGCGCGAGCTCGCCGCCGGCGAGCGCCTGCACGGCGCCCACGTTGAGCGCGGGAATCAGGAGCCCGAGCCCGACGCGGCCGATCACGAGCCATGCGACGAACGTCCACGCCGCCGTGGCCGCGCCGGTGAACGCGAACAGCACCGCGCTGGCGGCGAACAGCGCAAGTCCGGCGATCATCACGAAGCGCGGCTCGGTGCGGTCGGTGATCCGCCCGCCGAGCGCCATCGACACCGCGAGCGCGAGTCCCGGAACCACCATCAGGCCGCCGGCGCCCGCCGCGGTGTAGTGCGCGACGTCCTGCACGAACACCGGGATCAGGTAGGTCGTGCCGAATAGGCCCGCGCCATACGCCACCGCCACCACGGCCGACGCGCTGAACGTGCGGTGGCGAAACAGACGGAACGACAGCAGTGGTGCGCGCGTGCGCAACTCGTGCCGCATGAAACCCGCCCACAGCAAGAGGGCGGCCGCAGCGAGCGCGAGCAGCGGCGCCGACGTCCAGCCGCTCTGGCGCCCGACGACCGGCACATTCAGCGCGGCGACGAGACCCAGCGCCAGCAGCACGAACCCCGGCGCGTCGAACGGCGGACGCTCGGCGCTGCGATGGTCGACGAGCGTCCTGCGTGCCAGCGCGATGCCCGCCACGCAGAACGGCAGTGACAGCGCGAAGATCCAGCGCCACCCGAACGCCGTGACCAGCGCGCCGCCGAGGGCGGGGCCGATGGCGGGCGCGAGCACGATGCCGAAGCCGTAGATGCCCATCGCGCGCCCGCGCTCGTTGAGCGGAAACACGCGGAACAGCACCACCATCGCCAGCGGCTGCAGCAGGCCCGCCGCGGCGCCCTGCATCACCCGCGCGAACACCAGGCTGTCGATGTCCCATGCCAGCGCGCCGACCAGCGACCCGACGCCGAATACCGCGAGCGTGGCGATGTAGGTCGTGCGCTCGCCGAACGTGGCGAGCGCCCATGCGGTGGCCAGCATCGTCGCCGTCGTCGCGGCGAGGAACCCGGTGGCCACCCATTGCACGGTGTCGTGGCCGACGTGCATCTCGGCGATCAGCGCGGGGAACGCGACGTTGACGATGGTCGCCGACAGCAGTGTCGACATCGTGCCGAGCATCAGCGTGGCGACGATCCACGCACGTTCGTGACCGGCGCGCGGCGTGGAGGCCGGCGTGGCCATCGCGGGCGTTAGGTGCCGGTGAGTGCGGACGCGAGCGGCTTCGCGCAGAGCAGCAGCGCCGCGTCGCCGATGGCATCCCAGGCGTCGCCGCGGCCGAGGCCCTTGGCCAGCGCGTCGAGCGGTGCCAGGCGCGCCACGAGCGCGTCGACAGCCGTCCCTGGCAATCGCCGCACCGCCGACTCCAGCGCCGGCTGGCGGCGGCCCCAGACGCGCGCGCCGCGCACGGCCGACGCGGCCGACATGCCGTCGTCCATCGCCGCGCGCACGGCGGCGATCGCGTGCACGTCCTCGGCGAGCTGCCAGACGATCAGGGTCAGCGGCTCGCCTTCGTCGCGCAGTGCGGCGAGGATGCGCAGCGCGCGCGCGGCGTCCCCGGCCAGCCACGCCTCGGACAGCGCGAACACGTCGAAGCGCGCGACGTCGGCCACCGCAGCCTCGACATCCGCCTGCGCGAGTTCACCGCGCGGCAGGAGCAATGCCAGCTTGTCGATCTCCTGGCGCGCGGCAAGGAGGTTGCCTTCGCACAGGTCGGCCAGGAATTCGAGCGTGGCGGGCAATGCGCTCTGGCCGGCGCGTGCCAGGCGCGCGCCGATCCAGCGCGGCAGCGCTTCGCGCTCGACGGGCTGCACCGCGACCGTCACCGCGTCGCGCGTCAGCGCCATGAACCACGCGCTTGCCTGTGTCGCGCGATCGATGCGCGGCAAAGTCACCAGCGTGACGTTATCGCGGTTGAGCGTCGCCACGTAGGCCTCGAGCGCGGCCGCGCCTTCGACGCCCGGCTTGCCCGACGCGATCCGCAGGTCGACGAGCTTGCGGCTGGCGAACAGGCCGGCGCTGGCGTTGGCGGCGAGCAGCGCATCCCACTTGAAGTGCTGCTCGACGATGAAGGTCTCGCGCTCCTCGCAACCGGCGGCGCGCGCCGCGGCACGCACGGCATCGGCCGCCTCGAGTGCCAGCAACGGCTCGTCGCCGTGGATCACATAGAGCGGCGCGACGCCCTTGGCGAGTTGCCGCGGCAGATCGTCGGCGCGCATCGCGGCAGCGTGTCAGGCCGGCTTGCGTGCCGCCTGCAGCCTGCGCACGATCTGCTGCACGGCGTCGACCTGCATCTCCTGCACGAGCCGGTTTTCCTCGATCTGCCGCGCCAGGCGCTCGGTGTCGTCGTAGAGATACGTGCGACGGATGATGATCTCGTCGGACGGCAGCCAGTCGTTGCCGGCGATGTCGTGCAGGCGGATCGTCACGCGCTTCTGCAGCGCGAATTCGCGCGCGCGGCCGCCGGGCGACAGCGACAGCACGTCCTTGTCGTCGACGACCAGCGCGATGTCGAGGATCACCTGCGCCTTGGTGGGGTCGTCGACCAGCTTCGCGGTGCTGGCGTTCTCCAGCGCCTTGCGCACGTCGGCGCCGAACGCGCCCGCGCCGGGCGCGTTGACGTAGATGGAATCGAATCGATACGTGGCCTGTCCGCGCAGGTGGAAGCCGCATCCCGCCAGCGCGACGATCGCGATCGCGAGGACGACGCGCGCGGGGCCGCGCGATGGGGTTCCGCGGGGCGCCGCCGCGTGCGCGCTAGACCACCACATTGACCAGCCTCCCGGGCACGACGATCACCTTGCGGATCGGCGCGCCGGCCGCGTGCCTGGCGACTTCGGCGCTGGCGCGGGCCGCGGCTTCGATCGCGGCCGTGCCGGCCGCGCTCGGCACGACGAGCTTGCCGCGCAGCTTGCCGTTGACCTGCAGCACGAGCTCGATCTCGTCCTGCGCGAGCGCGGCGGGATCGGGCTCGGGCCATGGCGCGTCGAGGAGATCGCCCAGGCGCGCCGCGTAGCCCAGATCGCGCCACAGCGCCCATGCCGTATGCGGCACCACCGGATACAGCACGCGCAGCAGGATCGACAATCCCTCGGCGACCACGCCGGCGCGCCCCTTCACCTGGGCGTCGAGCTCTTCCAGCGCGTTGAGCATCTTCATGCCGGCCGACACGACGGTGTTGTACTGGATGCGCTCGTAGTCGTAGTTCGCCTGCCGCAGCGCGAGATGGATCTCGCGGCGCGCGGCCGCGGCCGCGCCGGCGGCGCCGGTCGCGACGGCAGGCGCCGTGGCGACGTCGGCGGCCTGCGACTGGGCGAACGTCCACAGCCGGCGCAGGAAGCGGTGCGCACCCTCGACGCCGTTGGCCGACCATTCGATCGTCTGCTCCGGGGGTGCCGCGAACATCACGAACATCCGCGCCGCGTCGGCGCCGTAGCGGTCGATCATGTCCTGCGGATCGACGCCGTTGAGCTTCGACTTCGACATCGTGCCGAGGCCGTCGTACTCCACCGGGTCGCCGTCGACCTTGGAGCGGCCGCCGACGACGTGGCCATTGGCGTTGCGCTCGACCTCGACGTCGGCCAGCGGCACGTAGTCCTTGCCGCCCTTGTCGTTGCGGCGGAAGAACGCATGATCGAGCACCATGCCCTGCGTCAGGAGCCGCGTGAACGGCTCGTCGTAGCTCACCATGCCCATGTCGCGCATCACCTTGGTCCAGAAGCGCGCGTACAGCAGGTGCAGGATCGCGTGCGTGATGCCGCCGATGTACTGGTCCATCGGCATCCAGTAGGCGTCGCGGCCGTCGATCATCGTCGACGCACCCGGGCTCGTGTAGCGCATGAAGTACCACGACGAATCGACGAACGTGTCCATCGTGTCGGTTTCGCGCTGCGCCGGGCCCTTGCACTTCGGGCATGCAGTGGCGATGAAATCGGCGCGCTTGGCGAGCGGATTGCCGCTGCCGTCGGGCACGCAGTCCTCCGGCAGCACCACCGGCAGCTCGGCGTCGGGCACCGGCACGTCGCCGCACGCCGGGCAATGCACGATGGGAATCGGCGTGCCCCAGTAGCGCTGTCGCGAGATTCCCCAGTCGCGCAGGCGGAACGCCGTGCGCTTCTCGCCGACGCCGGCGACGGCGAGATCGGCGGCGATGGCGTCGACTGCGGCGTCGTAGGCGAGGCCGTCGTACTTGCCGGAGTTGACCACCTTCCCGGAAGCCTTGTCGTCGTACCACGGCTGCCAGCGCTCGTAGTCGTAGTCGTGGCCGGCGACGTCGATCACCGGCAGGATGCGCAATCCGTACTTCTTGGCGAACTCGAAATCGCGCTCGTCGTGCGCCGGCACGCCCATCACCGCGCCTTCGCCGTACGTCATCAGCACGTAGTTGCCGACCCACACCTCGACCTCGGTGCCGGACAGCGGATGCACGACGTACAGGCCGGTCGGCACGCCCTTCTTTTCCATCGTCGCGAGGTCGGCCTCCATGACGCTCGAGCGCCGCGCCTCCTCGACGAACTCGCGCACGTGCGGGCTGCGCCACGCCGCCAGCGCCGCCAGCGGGTGCTCGGGCGCCACCGCGCAGAACGTGACACCCATGATCGTGTCGGCGCGCGTGGTGAACACCCACAGCTTGCCGTCGTCGACGAGGTGGCCGTCGGCGTCGCGCAGGTCGTGCGCGAACGCGAAGCGCACGCCGACGCTGCGCCCGATCCAGTTGTGCTGCATCAGCTTCACGCGCTCGGGCCAGCCGGGCATCTTGTCGAGGTACGCGAGCAGCTCGTCCGCGTACTGCGTGATGCGCAGGTAGTACATCGGGATCTCGCGCTTTTCCACCGGCGCGCCCGAGCGCCAGCCGCGGCCCTCGATCACCTGCTCGTTGGCGAGCACCGTCTGGTCGACCGGGTCCCAGTTGACGACGCCGGTCTTCTTGTAGGCGATGCCCTTTTCGTACATGCGCAGGAACATCCACTGGTTCCAGCGGTAGTACGCGGGGTCGCAGGTGGCGAACTCGCGCGACCAGTCGATCGCGAAGCCCATCGCGCAGAGCTGCGCCTTCATGTAGGCGATGTTGGCGTAGGTCCACTTCGCCGGCGCCTCGCCGCTCTTCATCGCGGCGTTTTCCGCCGGCAGCCCGAACGCGTCCCACCCCATCGGCATCAGCACGTTGTGCCCGCGCATCCGCATGTGGCGGTACATGACGTCGTTGATCGTGTAGTTGCGCACGTGCCCCATGTGCAGCTTGCCGGAGGGGTAGGGCAGCATCGACACGCAGTAGTACTTGGGCGTCCCCGGCTTTTCGCGCGCACGGTAGGCGTCGGCCGCCGTCCAGGCGTCGCGGGCGGTCTTCTCGATGTCGCGGGGTGAAAAGGGCGTCATGGCGCGCGGCCGGCGAGCGCGACCGGCGGCGAATGGAAAAGCGGGTCTGTCGATTATACCGGGGCGTCCCGCCACGCCTCTGGGGGGTCCCGGCGCGTTGGGTGCCACGGCACGGGCGTTGACGCTGTAAGGCTACTGTCAGCGGCGCGCCGAATCCATTATTCTTGCGTGGGGAGGCAAGGGTGATCTGCGGCAAACGGGAGCAATGGGGACGCGTGCGGCGGCTGCGAGCGCGCCGGCCGTGTGGTGGTGATCCAGGCATGCGCACGACGCGCGCGGGGTCGGCGCCGGCGGCGGCAGCGGTTCGGCGCGACTTCGTCGCGCGCGGCGTCGCTGTGCTCGCCGCGGCGTGCATCCTCGCGTTGCACGCGAGCGGCGCGGCGGCGCAGGGGCAGGACCGCATCCTGACGCTGGTGGTCGGATCGTCGCCCGGCGGCGGCGTCGATCGCACGGCGCGCCTGCTTGCGCCGAGGCTCGGTGAAATGCTGCACCAGCGCGTGATCGTCGAGAACCGCGACGGCGCCGGCACGCGCCTTGCCAGCGACTACGTGTCGAAGGCGGCGCCCGACGGCAACACGCTGATGTTCACCACCGGCGAGGCGACGATCGATCTCGCGTTCGATCCGCGGGCCAAGCCCAACGTGCTCGAGGACCTGCAGCCGGTGACGCTCGTCGCCGTCTGCCAGATGCTGCTGCTCGTCAACGCGGCGTCGCCGATTCACAGCGTGCAGGACCTGATCGCGCGCGCCCGCGCGGCGCCGGGCAGCCTCAACTATTCGACCGCTGGCGTGAAGACCACGATGCATCTCGTCGGCGAGCGCTTCAAGCAGCGCACGGGCACCGACATCGTGCATATCCCGTTCAAGGGCACGATGCCCGCGCTGACGTCGCTGGTGGCGGGCGACGTCGACGTCAACTATGCGTCGCTGCCTTCCGCGCTGCCGTTCATCGACGGCGGCAAGGTGCGCGCGATTGCGCTGGCCGGGGCGGTTCGCTCGCCGCTTTTGCCGGGCGTGCCGACGCTTGCCGAGGCCGGCGTCGACGGCGTCGACGCGACGATCTGGTACGGACTGCTCGCGCCCGCGGCCACTTCGCCGGCGCGCATCGAGACGCTGGCGCGCGCCGTGCGCGACGCCGCGAACGACCCTGCATTCCGCCGCGACCTCGCGACGATGGGCCTCGAACCGTCGACCGGCACGCCGGCGGCGTTCGGCGCGATGCTGCGCGACGAAGTGAGCCGTTACCGCGGCGTGATTCGCACGGCCCGCATCGTCGCCGAATGAGACTGCCGGGATGCATCTCGGTGATCGTGGTCGCCTGCTCGGCGCACGCGGTGTGCGTTCCGCCGGCCCATGCGGCACTGGGCGAGCGGCCGGTGACGATCGTGCTGGCCGCGGCGGCCGGGGGCGGCATCGACCGCACTGCGCGCGTCCTCGCGCAGGGTCTGGCCGCGCGATGGCACCGCAACGTCGTCGTCGACAACCGGCCCGGCGCCGGCGGTCGCGTTGCCGCCGAAGTGGTCGCCAAGGCGCCGCCCGACGGCGACACGCTGCTGATGACGCCCAGCGGCGTGACGATCGACCTCGCGCACGACCCGCTGCAGCGGCCCAACATCCTCGACGACCTGGCGCCCGTGTCGAAGATCGCGTACTACCAGATCCTCATCGTGGTGAAACCGGCGCTGCCGGTGCGCGACGCGCGCGAGCTGGTGGCGCTCGCCCGCGCAGCTCCGGGCACGCTCAACTATGGATCCTCCGGTGTGCTGTCGACGATGCATCTCGTCGGCGAGCTCTTCAAGCAGCGCACGGGCACCGACATCGTGCAGATCCCGTTCAAGGGCGAGGTGCAGGAGCTGACCGCCGTCATCAACGGCAACGTCGACCTGGCGATCGTCACGCTGCCGTCGGCGATGTCGTTCGTGAACGCAGGCCAGGTACGCGCGCTGGCGGTCGCGAGCCGCGAGCGCTCGCCGCTGATGCCCGGCGTGCCGACACTTGCCGAGTCGGGCATCGACGGCGTCGAGGCCGATTCCTGGTATGGGCTGCTCGCGCCGGCGGGCACGCCGGGCGCGACGGTAGACGCGATCGCGCGCGACGTCGCCGCCGTCTCCGCGATGACCGAATACCGGCAATCGCTGGCGGCGATTGGTGTAGAGCCAGCGCCCAGTTCCCCGGCTGCGCTGGGCGCGTTGCTGCGGGCCGAAGTGGCGCGCTATCGCGACGTCATCGCGGCGGCGCGCATCCATCACGAATGACGACGCAAGCCATGCGTATGGGCCGCATCGCGGGCCGCATGCGGGTGGCGCCAGGAGTGCATCAATGACCGGTATTCCCGATGCCGTGACCGCAACCGCCGCCGGCCACGTCTCGCCACCTGTCGCGGCGGACGCCGGGCCGCCGGCCATCGCGGGCGACGCCGCGCGCGTGAACGACACGATCGCAACGCGCGTGGCGCGATTTGCGCAGCTGTCGCCACAAAGCCTCGCGCTCGTCGATGGCGACCAGCGCATCACCTATGCGATGTTCGACGCCGAAGTCTCGGCGCTCGCGCGGCGGATCCTCGCAGCGGGTGCGGCTTGCGGCGGACGCGTCGCCCTGCTGTTCCACGACAAGGCGGCAGCCGTGCGCTCGATCATCGCGACGGCCCGCAGTGGTCACGCGTACGTCCCGCTCGACCCGGCCGATCCGGAAGAGCGCCTGCGCTTCATGCTTGCGGACAGTGCGCCGCTGGCGCTCA
Organism: Casimicrobiaceae bacterium; assembly: GCA_036003195.1. Classification (GTDB taxonomy): domain Bacteria; phylum Pseudomonadota; class Gammaproteobacteria; order Burkholderiales; family Casimicrobiaceae; genus VBCG01. The sequence goes on along the minus strand of DASYSP010000084.1, from coordinate 38,754 downwards.
TCACCGACGCTTCGCTGCTCGATCGGGCCCGCGCGCTGGCACCGGCGGGCTGCGCGGTCCTCGACGCGACGGCACGCGATGACGCCGGTGGGGACCGCGCGCTCCCCGACGTGGATGGCGACGCGACCGCCCACGTCTTCTACACGTCCGGTTCGACCGGGCAGGCGAAGGGTGTGCGCCAGACGCATCGCAACCAGCTCTTCTTCGTCGACTCGTACCAGCGCACAACCGGGATCGGGCCCGGCGACCGCATTTCGCTCATGTATTCGCTGAGCTTCGCCGCCGGCATCGCCGGCGTCTATCGCGCGCTGGCCCTGGGCGGGACGCTATGTCTGTACGACCTCAAGCGCGATGGCATCCAGGGACTCGCGCTGTGGCTCGATCGCGAACGCATCACGATGCTGCACACGTTCCCGAAGGTGTTTCGCGATCTCGCGCAGCAGCTCGCCGAGCAGCGCGTGTTGCCGCACCTGCGGATCGTGCATCTGGGCGGCGAGTCGCTGTTTGCCGGCGACGTCGAGCTCTTCCGCCGCCACACGCCGCCGCAATGCCGGCTGGTGCACCAGCTCGCGGCGAGCGAGATCGGCACGATCGCGTCCAACGTCATCGACCACGCGACGGTGATCGACGCCGGCGGCGTCATCAGTGTGGGCCGCCCGATTCCCGGCGTGCGCCTCGAGATCCGCCGCGACGACGGCAGCCTCGCAGCCGCCGGCGAGGCGGGTGAAGTGCTCGCCTGCAGCCGTCACCTGAGTCCGGGCTATTGGAACCGTCCGGACCTCGACGCGCGTGCGTTCGGCGATGACCCGCAGGATGCGGGCGGCCGCTGCTACCGCACCGGCGACCTCGGCCGCCTCGACGACGAGGGCCGCCTGCACTTCCTCGGACGTGCAGGCAGCCGCGTCAAGATCCGCGGCTACACGGTCGACCTCGCGGAAGTCGAGGCCGCCCTCGCTGCGTGGCCGCATGCGACGGAAGTGGCGGCGGCAGCCGAGAGCGACGCCGCCGACGCCACGGCGACGCGCATCATCGCCTATGTCGAGCCGCGTCCCGGCGCGCCGCGCGATGTCGCCGCGCTCAAGCGCTTCGTCGCCGCCAAGCTGCCGCTGCACATGCTGCCGGCCGAGGTGCGCTTCGTCGCCGCGCTGCCGCGCACGGCGAGTGGCAAGCTCGACCGCCGGCGACTCGCCGAGGCGGAACGCCTGCCCGCCAGCGCCGGCACCGGCACCGCAGGCGCGCCGCGCGACGCGATGCAGGCCGCGGTCGCGCACGTGTTCGTGCAACTGCTGAAGATCGACGGCATCGGTCCGGACGACGATTTCTTCCTGCTGGGCGGCGACTCGATGATGGCCGCCGAGCTGCAGGCGCGAATCCGCGAGACGTTCGGCGTCAACGTCGATCACCTGCATCGCGACGCCACGGTCGCCGCCATTGCCGCCGGCATTCGCGAAGGCCTCGCGCACTCGACGTCGCGCACGCGCGCGATGCCGTTGCTGGTGCCGCTGTGGGAGCATGGCCGCGCGACGCCGCTGTTCATGGTGCATGGCCGCCACGGCCAGGCGTACGTCAGTCCGCATTTCATGAAGCTGCTGGGCGATGACCAGCCGGTGTGGGTGTTCCAGGCGCGCGGCCTCGACGGCATCAGCGAGCCGCACGCCACCATCGAGGCGATGGTCGACGACTATGTGGCGGAAGTGCGCAGCGTGCGCCCGCACGGCCCGTATTTCCTTGGCGGCCTGTGCGTGGGCGGATACATCGCGGCATCGATGGCGCGCGTGCTCGCCGCTGCCGGCGAAACGGTGCTGCCGTTGCTGATGCTCGATCCGCCGAATCGCGTGCGCGGACGCACCGAGGCGCACGCGGATCCTGCGCACGTCGCGGGCAAGATGCGCGCGCGCCACGCTGCGGGCAAGCTGTCGGGGCCGATGGACGACCCGCAGTATCTCGAGGCCTCGGTGCGCACGGCAGCGGCGTTCAACGCCGCCGTTGCGCGCTATACGCCGACGCCCTACGCCGGCGATGCCTACGTGCTGTCGAGCCGGCACCGGATGCAGCTCTACGATCCCATGGACCTGCGCGCGGTGCTCACCGGCCGCGTCAAGCGCTACGAGGTCGGCAATGCGCACGGCGACGCACTCGATCCGCGCAACCCGGTGTTCGCAAGCACGCTCAAGCGCTGCATCGGCCTCATTCAGGAGGCGGCGCCGGCCGTGTAGTCGCGCTGCAGCCAGGAACAGGTTGCGCGCAGCGAGGCAGCGTTCGGCGTGCGCGTCGGTGACCTGCACCACGCCTCGACGGTGGCTGCCATCGCGGCCGGCGTTCGCCACGCGCTGGTCGAGCCCATGCCGCGCGACTGGGGAAAGTCGCGGCGACAGGTGATCCAGGCCTAGCCTGGCGACGTTAGCCCGGTGCAGGCGCAACCAGCGCCGTCACGCCGAGGATCGCGAACAGCACCGCGGCCGCGATGCGGATCGCCTTGAACGGAATCTTCCTGGTCGCGAACCCGGCGAACAGCACGGTCGGCACGTCGACGATCAGCATGCCGAGCGTGGTGCCCGCCACGACCGGCACCAGCTGGCCGAAGCGCGAGGCGAGGATGGCGGTGGCGACCTGTGTCTTGTCGCCCATCTCGGCCAAGAAGAACGCGACGAGCGTCACCACGAACACGCCATGCGGCGACGTGGCCGGCGCCTCGTCGGCGTCGAACGAATCGGGTTTCAGCGCCCACGCGGCGACCGCGAAGAACGACAGCGCGACGAGCCAGCGCAACACCTCCGCCGCGACGACTGCACGGATCCAGGTTCCCACCGCGCCGGCGATCGTGTGGTTGACGAGCGTGGCGGCGAGGATGCCGAGGATGATCGGCCAGGGCGCGCGGAAGCGCGCCGCCAGCAGCATCGACAGCAGCTGCGTCTTGTCGCCGATCTCGCCCAGCGCGACCACGCCGGTGCTGACGAGGAACGCCTCGAGCGAATTTCCGACCAAAGGGGAGGCGGCGGGTCCGGGAGGCGGGCTCGCCGAAGGATGAAATGGCACAATTATATGTTCACGCGAAGATGGGTCGCCGTATCGCCGCCCTGACGCACCGACTGGAATCGATGAGCGCTCGCCCTGCCGTCGCGTTGTGCCTCGCCCTTGCCGCCGCCGGCGCCACGGCGGCGCCGGTGCGCACGGGCCACGTCACGGCGGAGCTCGTCGCGCAGAAGACTGCGTTCGTCCCCGGCGCCGACAACGTGGTCGCGCTGAAGCTGACGCTGGACAAGGGCTGGCACACCTACTGGCGCAATGCCGGCGATTCCGGGCTGCCGACCACGCTCGCATGGACGCTGCCCGCGGGCATCAGCGCGGGACCGATCGAATGGCTGCCGCCGCAGCTCCTGCCGGCGGGGCCCCTCACCAACTACGGTTACGAAGGCGTGGCGTGGCATCCGGTCACGCTGCACGCGGCGCCCGGCGCGGCCCTCGGCAGCCACGTCGCGCTCGCGGCGCGCGCCGACTGGCTCGTGTGCCGTGAAACCTGCATTCCCGAAGGCGCGGATCTCACGCTCACGCTCCCGGTTGCCACGCAGGCGGTCGACGATCCGCGTGACGGTGCGGCGATCACCGCGGCGCGTGCCCGCGTACCCGCGCCGCTCGCTGCCGGCTGGTCCGCGAGTGCGCGGGGCGAAGGCCAGCGCGTCGCGCTCGAGTTGCGCCCGCCGGCGGGCGCCGCCGATCCGGGCGTGCTGCGCTTCTTCCCGAACGACGACGGGCGCATCGAACCCTCGGGCGCACAGGCGCTGGCGCGGCGAGGCAATGACTACGTGCTCACGCTGCCGGTGGCATGGCAGCTCGACAAGGGCTTCACGCGCGTGACCGGGCTGCTCGCCGCCAGCGGCGCGGGATTCGGCGGCGCGCGCGCGGCGACCATCGACGTGCCGCTCGAGGGCGCGGTCGTCGCCGGAGCCAAGCCCGTCGATGCCGAGGCGGCTCCGCTCGCACTCGGCGTTGCGGCACCGGTTGCCAACGACACGATGACGCTCGCGCTGGCGGCGCTCTTCGCGTTCGTCGGCGGCATGATCCTCAATCTCATGCCCTGCGTGTTCCCGGTGCTGTCGCTCAAGGTGCTGGGCTTCGCGACACGCCAGGACGATCGGGCGACGATGCGCCGCGAGGCGCTCGCGTTCGCCGCCGGCGTCGTCGTCACATTCGTGCTGCTGGCCATGATGCTGCTGGCGCTGCGCGCGGCGGGACAGGAGCTCGGCTGGGGATTCCAGCTGCAGTCGCCGGTGGTGGTCACCGCGCTCGCGGTATTGTTCTTCGCGCTCGGCCTCAACCTCGCCGGCGTGTTCGAGTTCGGCCAGCTCGCGCCTGCCGCGTGGCGCGGGTGGACCAGCAGCAACCGCACGCTCGACGCCTTCGGTTCCGGCGTGCTGGCCGTCGTCGTCGCCTCGCCCTGCACCGCGCCGTTCATGGGTGCAGCGCTCGGCTTCGCACTGTCGCGTTCGGCGGCCTCGACGCTGGCGATCTTCGTGATGCTCGGCATCGGCATGGCGCTGCCCTACGCACTGCTCGCCTGGTTTCCGGCGTGGCGCCAGCGGTTGCCGCGCCCGGGCGTGTGGATGCTGCGGTTGAAGCAGCTGCTGGCCTTTCCCATGTTCGCCACGGTGGCCTGGCTCGCCTGGGTGCTGGGCGCGCAGATCGACAACGACGCCGTGCTGCGGCTTTGCGTCGTGCTCATCGCGATGGCGTTCGCGCTGTGGGCGCTGAACGTGCGGCGCGGCGGCGGGGCACGCGCATTCGGTGTTGCAGCGCTCGTCGCCGCCGCGGTGGCGCTGGTGCTGGCGGCGCCGCTGGCCACCATCTCCACCCGCGACGCCACCGTCGCCCAGGCGAGTGCCGCCGACGCCTGGCAGCCGTTCACGCCCGAAACGGTGCGCGATCTCGCCGCTGCGGGTCGCCCGGTGTTCGTCGATTTCACCGCCGCGTGGTGCGTCACCTGCCAGGTCAACAAGCGCACGACGCTCGCCCGCGCCGCCGTGCGGGAGGCGTTCGCGCGCGCCAATGTCGCGCTGGTGCGCGCCGACTGGACGCGGCGCAATCCGGTGATCACCGAAGCATTGGCGGCGCTCGGCCGCAACGGCGTGCCGGCGTACGTGCTCTATCGCCCCGGCAAGCCGCCGCTGCTGCTGCCCGAGATCCTGACCCAGCAGGCGGTGATCGACGCGCTGGCCACGCTGCCGGCGCAAGCGGCGGCGGGCGTCCGCTCAGGCGCGGCCGTGGCCACCGGCTACGGCGCCGCTTCCCAGTAGCTGCCGCCCAGCGCGTTGACCAGCGCCGCGGTATCGGCGAAGCGCGCCGCCGTGGCATCGCGCTCGGCGAGCGTCGCTTCGAGGCGGGTGCGCTCGGCGTCCAGCAGCGCGAGCTCGCTGACGCCGCCGAGGTCGTAACGCTGGCGCGTGATCGACCACGCGCGCTCCGCCGCCACCGCGGCCGCCGCGCGTGCATCCTGCGTGCGCGCATCCGCTTCCAGCCCGCGGATCGCATCGGCGACTTCCTGCAGGCCATGCAGCACGCTGTCGCGGTACGCGGCGCTGGCGGCGTCGTAGGTCGCGATCGCCGCGCGCTTGCGCGCCGTGAGCTCGGGTCCGCGCAGCAGCGGCTGCGCGAGGTTGAGTCCGATGCTCCAGATGTTGATGCCGTTGGCGATGTCGGCGAGCGAGCTGCGCGTGGACGAGGCGTTGCCGGAGAAGCTGAATTGCGGATAGAGCGCTGCGGTGGCGACGCCGATGTCGGCGCTCGCGCGATGCAGCAGCGCAGCGGCGGCGCGAATGTCCGGGCGCCGCGCGGCGAGCGTCGACGGCAGCGTCAGCGGGATATCCGGCGGCAGGCGGAACTCTTCCAGCGTGAACGGCGCCTCCGTCGCCTGCGACGGCTCGCGCCCGGCGTACACGGCGAGGCGGTGCGCGGTGCGCGCGAGCTCGGCATCCAGCGGCGGCCTGCGTGCGTCGGTCTGCGCGAGCAAGGCGCGCTGGCTCGCGAGGTCGACTTCGGCGATGGCGCCGAGGTCGAAGCGCTTCTGCGCGATCGCGAATGTCGCGCGCTGCGCGTCGGCGATACGCGCGAGCGCCGCGAGCTGCGCCGCGAGCGAGGCCTCGCGCAGCGCGGCAGTGACGATGTTGGCGGCGAGCGTGCGCTGTGCGGCCTCGAGCTCGTAGCGCGCGTAATCGACGTCGGCACCGAGTCCTTCGAGCGCGCGGCGCGTGCCGCCGAACACGTCGAACGTATAGCCGACGTCGATGCCGATGTCGTACAGCGTGAACGGGCCCGGGTTGGGTGCCTGCGGGAAGCCCAGCGCCGCCGGATCGATGCGCTGGCGCTCGATGCCGGCGCGCAAGTTGGCGCTGGGCCATAGCGCCGCGCTCGCGGCGGCCTCGCGGGTCTCCTGCGCGGCGACGAGCCGCGCGCGCGCCTGCGCGAGCGTCGGGCTTGCCGCCAGCGCGTCACGCAGCAGCGCGTCGAGCCGCGGCGAAGCGAACAGCGCCCACCAGTCGGCGCGGATGTCGGCAGCGGCGGCGAAGCGCTGCGTCGCGCCCGCCGCGGTGATGGTGCCGGGGGCCGCGCCGGACACGTACGTCGCACTCGAGGTGGACTCGGGCGCGTGGAAATCGGGGCCGACGGTACACGCCGCGAGGCCCGCGCTGGCGACGACGACGGCCTGGCGCAGCGCGGTACGCATCAGTCGAGCGTGCGCCGATAGAACATCAGCGCGATCGTCATCACGATGACGGTGAACGCGACCAGCGGCCAGATGTCCGGCCACAGGTCGGCGAAGTCGTTGCCCTTGAGCAGGATGCCGCGCACCAGCCGGTTGAAATGCGTCAACGGCAGCAGGCTGCCGAGCCACTGCGCCCAGCGCGGCATGCCCTGAAAGGGAAACATGAACCCCGACAGCAGGATGTTCGGCAGGAAGTAGAAAAACGTGAGCTGCACCGCCTGCAGCTGGTTCTGCGCGAGCGACGACAGCGTGATGCCGACCGTCAGGTTGGCGGCGACGAACAGGAGCGCGGTCACGTACAGCGCGACGATGCTGCCGAACAGCGGCACCGCGAAGATCCAGTGCGCGGCGAGCAGGATGATCGTCGCCTGCACCAGACCGATCGCGATGTACGGCACGATCTTGCCGCTCATCACCTCGAGCGGGCGCGCCGGCGTCGCCAGCAGGTTCTCCATCGTGCCGCGCTCGCGCTCGCGGGTGATCGCGAGGCCGGTCATCATCACCATCGTCATGGTCAGGATCACGCCCATCAGTCCCGGCACGATGTTGTATTGCGTATTCGCCTCGGGGTTGTACAGGCGGTGTACGTCGATGGCGAAGGCGGATGGCGTCGCCGCCAGCCGCGCCAGCGGACCCGTGACGTCCTTGCGCGACACGCTGTCGACGATGCCGGCCGCCGCCGCCAGCGCCATCGACGTCGCCAGCGGATCGGTGGCATCGGCCTCGACCAGCAGCGATGGCCGCTCGCCGCGCGCCAGGCGACGCGCGAAATCAACGGGGATGCTGACCACGAACTGCACGCGTCCCTGTGCCAGCGCATGGCGCGCGGCGTCCTCGTCGTCGATGCCGCTGACGATGCGGAAATAGCCGGAGGTCTGCATCGCCGCTGCGACCGAGCGCGTGAACTCGCTGGCGTCGGCGACGATCAGCGCCGTCGGCATCTCGCGTGGATCGGTGTTGATCGCGTAGCCGAACAGCGTCAGTTGCACGATCGGGATGCCGACGATCATGGCGAACGTGATGCGGTCGCGGCGCAGCTGCAGGAATTCCTTGAGCACGATCGCCCACCACCGCGCGAACGAGAACCGCGCCGCGCCGGCGTCGCCGGCCACGTTTCCCCGCGGCGACGCCGGCGCGCCCCCCTCGAGAGGCGGGCGCGCACCTGGCGGCGCACCGGCGCTGCTCATGCGGGCGTGGCGTCGTCGCGCCGGCCCTCGCCGGCGCTGCGCATCATGTGGATGAACACGTCCTCGATGCTGGTGTCGATGCGGGAGAGCCGGGTGTCGCTGCCCTGCACCGCGCCCGCGAGCGTGTCCGCGAGTCCGCGGCCGGCGGCGCCGGTGACGTGCAGCGCATCGCCGAACGCCGCCACCTCCTCGACGCCCGGCATCGACTGCAGCCGCGCCGACAGTGCGCCGAGATCGCCACCCTTGAGCTCGTAGGTCTCGAGGTGCTGGTCGGCGATGATTTCGGCAGCCGTGCCCTGCGCGAGCAGACGGCCCTCGAGGATGTACGCGAGCTTGTGGCAACGCTCGGCCTCGTCCATGTAGTGCGTGCTGACGAGCACCGAGATGCCGTTCGCGGCGAGGCGATGCAGCTCCTCCCAGAACTCGCGGCGCGCATTGGGATCGACGCCGGCCGTGGGCTCGTCGAGCAACAGCAGCTGCGGATCGTGCAGCATGCACGCCGCGAGCGCGAGCCGTTGCTTCCAGCCGCCCGACAGCTCGCCGGTGAGCTGGTCGGCGCGCGCGGCGAGGCCGAGGCCGTCGAGCGCGGCGCGCACGACGTTGCGCCGGTCGCGCATCTCGAACACGCGCGCGACGAAGTCGAGGTTCTCGCGGATCGTCAGGTCCTCCCAGAACGAAAAGCGCTGCGTCATGTAGCCGACGTGACGCTTGATCGCCTCGGCGTTGGTGCGGATGTCGTAGCCGAGGCACGTGCCGCTGCCGGCATCGGGCGTCAGCAGGCCGCACATCAGCCGGATCGACGTCGTCTTGCCGCTGCCATTGGGGCCGAGGAAGCCGAAGATCTCGCCGCGTTCCACCCGCAACGACACGCCCTTGACCACCTCCTTGTCGCCGAAGCGCTTGTGCAGGTCGTGCACGTCGATGGCCGGCGTGCCCTCGGCGCCTCGCGGGCCGGTGCCCACGGCGGCGGTCATGGCAGGCGGACGACGACCGGCTGGCCGGGATGCAGGCGCGTGGCGGCGTCCGCCGCGGGGCGCGCCTCGACCATGAACACGAGCTTCGATCGCGTGTCGTTGCTGTAGATGACGGGGGGCGTGAACTCCGCTTCGCTGGCGATGAAGCTGACCGTCGCGGCGATGTCGGCCGCGCAACCGTCGCAATGCGCGCTGATGCGCTGACCCACCGCCAGCGCGCCCAGCCGCGGCTGCGGCACGAAGAAGCGCAGCTTGAGGTTGTCGCGCGGCAGCAGCTTGACGATCGGCATGCCGGCGTTGACGTACTCGCCGGGCCGGTACAGCGTGTCCTCGACGCGGCTCGGCGCGGCGGCGGCGACGCGCGCCTGTCGCTCGCGCCATGCCGCCTGGTCGACGGCCGCGCGCGCCGCGGCGACCTGCGACGCCTGCGCGCGGATCTGCTCGTCGCGGCTCGGCAGCACGGCGACCGCCACCTCGCTTTCCAGCTGGCGCACGCGGGCGACGTCGGCGTCGTGCTGCGTGCGGCTGTCGTCGAGCGCCGCGCGCGCGATGCCGCCGACTGCGTACTGCGCCTCGTCGCGGGCGAGGCGCATCGCCGACTTCTGGGCGTCGGCGCGCGCCGCGGCAAGCTCCGCGCGCGCGACGTCGACCTCGGGGGCGCGCTTGCCGGCCCTGAGGTCGGCCAGCGTCGCTTCCGCCGCCTTGAGCTGCGCCTCGGCCTGCGCGCGCATCGCCGCCTCGTTGTCGGATTCGAGCGTGAACAGCGGCGCGCCGGCGGCGACGTCGTCGCCACGCTTGACGCCGAGCGATTGCAGCCGGCCGGCAATCGCCGCGCCGACGTACGCATATTCGCCCTCGACGTAGCCCTGATATCCCGTGTCGGCGCGCTCGCCGCAGGCCGCGAGCGCAGCCGCGAGCGCGAGTGCCGCGAGCACGCGGCGACGGGCATTTCGCGAGCACGGTCGGCGGGGCGGCGTCATGGCGGTCGGGGCGGCGAACAGCGGCGACGTGGAATCCGCGCAATGCGCGGCGGAGCCCGGGATTAGTAGCACGTCGGCCATTGCCGCCGCAACTGCGGCCGGTCAGTTTGGCGACAGCAACCGTGAACGCCGATTGCGACACGGCGAGGATGAATCGCGGCGGGAGCGTGTTGCCTTGGCAGCGCATCGGCGCAGGCGTGCTGCCGGGCGGCTGCGCATCACCGGCGTAAAATCGGGGCCATCATGGCGCCGCACACCTGGATCGCATTCTTCGCTGCGGCGTGGCTCATCAGCCTGTCGCCCGGCGCCGGCGCCGTATCCTGCATGGCGGCCGGCATGCGCTATGGCTACCGGCGCGCGGTGTGGAACATCGTCGGCCTGCAGGCCGGTATCCAGTTCGTGCTGCTGCTGGTCGCTGCGGGGCTTGGCGCGCTGCTGGCGACTTCCGAGACCGCGTTCACCGCGGTGAAATGGGTGGGCGCCCTCTATCTCGTGTGGCTCGGCGTGCAGCAATGGCGCGCGCCGGCGACGTCGCTGGTCGCGCACGCCGACGTGCGCGACGGCACACCCCGCGAGCTCGTGCTGCGCGGCTTCATCGTCAACGCCACGAACCCCAAGGGCATCCTGTTCATGCTCGCGGTGCTGCCGCAGTTCATCGATCCCGCACGGCCGCAGCCGCTGCAATACGCAATCTGCGGGCTGACGCTGCTGGCGACCGATGCCGTGGTGATGAGCGGCTACACGGCATTCGCCGCCCGCGTGCTGTCGTTGCTGCGCGGTGCGCGCCAGCAGCGCCTCCTCAACCGCACGTTCGGCGCCTTGTTCGTCGCCGCCGGCACGCTGCTCGCCACGTTCAAGCGCGCGGCCATCTGAGCCCGGCGCCGCCGGCGCGGCGTCAGCGCAGCGCCAGCGCCACGCCGACCGGCACGAACACCAGCGACATCAGGTTGCCGATCAGCACGATCGACGCCACCTTCGCCGGCTCCCGGCCGAATTGCTCGGCCACCATGAAGTTGAGCACCGCCGGCGGCAGGCAGCCGAAGAGGAACAGGAGTCCCGCCTGCTGGCGATCGAGGCCGAGCAGCGCGATCAGGATGGCCGCCATGGCGAGCCCGCTCAGCGCGCAGGTCGCGCCGCCGATGGCGCCCAGGTGCCAGTCGCCGCGGGCGAGGCTCGTCAGGCGCACGCCGAGCGAGATCAGCATCACCGGCACCAGCGCGTCGCCGACCATGCGGATCGCCACCGTCAGCCAGTCCGGCAGCGGCGGCTTCAGCAGCGCGCACGCGAATCCGGCGAACGTCGCCAGCACCATCGGCGTGCGCAGCAGCTTGCCGATGCGCGCGTGGTGATCGATCATCCATACGCCGACGGTGAAATGCAGCAGGTTGGAGATGGTGAAGAGCGCCACCATCGACGAGAACCCGGCGGCGCCGAACGCGAGCACCGCCAGCGGCAGCCCGACGTTGCCGCAGTTGTTGAACATCATCGGCGGCAGGAACGTGCGGTAGTCGACGCCGAGCGCGCGCGCCACCGGCCATGCGATCAGCCCCGAGCCGAGCACGACACCCACCGCCGCGATCATCAGCACGCCGTTGGCGTGCACGTCGAAGTCCTTGCTTGCCAGCGCCGAGAAGATGAGCGCCGGCCCCAGCAGGTTCATGCTGAGGCGGTTCACCGCCTGCATGTCCGGCCGCGCGCGACGGCCCCACGCGTAGCCGAGCGCGACGACCAGGAACACCGGCAGGATGATGCCGGCGAGGCGCGCGATCACAGGATGTAGCGCGCGAGATTGTCGTCGCCGGCGATGCCGGCGAGGCGCGCATCGACGTAGGCGGCGTCGATGTCCACCGTCTGCCGGTCGTAGCGCGTGGCGTGGAACGAGACCTCGTCGAGCAGGCGTTCCATCACGGTATACAGCCTGCGCGCACCGATGTTCTCCTGCTTCTCGTTGACGGCGAATGCGATCTCGGCGATGCGGCGGATGCCGTCGTCGGCGAACACGACGTCGACGTTCTCGGTGCGCAACAGCGCCGCGTACTGGCGCGTGAGGCAGGCATCGGTGGCGGTGAGGATCTTCTCGAAGTCGGCGACCGCCAGCGAGTCGAGCTCGACGCGGATCGGGAAGCGGCCCTGCAGCTCGGGGATCAGGTCGGACGGCTTGGACAGGTGGAACGCGCCGGAGGCGATGAACAGCACGTGGTCGGTGCGGATCGTGCCGTACTTGGTGGTCACCGCCGTGCCCTCGACCAGCGGCAGCAGGTCGCGCTGCACGCCCTGGCGCGACACGTCGGCGCCCGACACCTCGGAGCGCGTGGCGATCTTGTCGATCTCGTCGAGGAACACGATGCCGTTCTGCTCGGCGTTGGCGAGCGCGCGCGCCTTGATGTCGTCGTCATTGAGCAGCTTGCCAGCCTCCTCGTCGGTGAGCGCCTTCTGCGCCTCGGGAATCTTCATCTTCTGCACACGGCGGCGGCCGCCGCCGAGTTGCTGGAACATGCCCTGCAGCTGCGACGTCAGGTCCTCCATGCCGGGTGGCGCCATGATCTCCATCTGCGCCGGCAGCATCGCGACCTCGACGTCGATCTCCTTGTCATCGAGCTGGCCTTCGCGCAGCATCTTGCGGAATTTCTGGCGGGTGGCGTTGTCGACCGGCTTCATGTCGTGGAAGTTGACCTCGCGCGTGGGCGGCAGCAGCGCGTCGAGGATGCGCTCCTCGGCGGCGTCCGCGGCGCGGTCGCGCACCTTGCGCATCTCGGCCTCGCGCGTCTGCTTGACCGCGACCTCGGCCAGGTCGCGCACGATGGTGTCGACGTCGCGCCCGACGTACCCCACTTCGGTGAACTTGGTCGCCTCGACCTTGACGAACGGCGCGTCGGCGAGGCGCGCAAGACGGCGCGCGATCTCGGTCTTGCCGACACCCGTCGGGCCGATCATCAGGATGTTCTTCGGCGTGATCTCCTGGCGCAGCGGCTCTGGCACCTGCTGGCGGCGCCAGCGGTTGCGCAGCGCGATCGCGACCGCGCGCTTGGCGCGGTCCTGGCCGACGATGTGCTTGTCGAGTTCGGAGACGATCTCCTCCGGCGTCATGGTCATGGCGGACTCGGGTATCGGCGATGGGGAATCGGGGGTTCGCAGGCCGTCGCGATGGATGACCGCGCGGCGCGGCCGGTTGCCCGGTGCGCGGCGCGCCGCATGGGGTGCGCGCATGCCGCTGCACGGCGCGGCGCGTTGGCGATGCATCCCCGGCGATGGCAACTCGATTGTACTTCGCGCGCGGAAGGCCGGGCTGCGCTTCTGCCGTATCATTGCCGATTCCCCTCATCCCGATTCCGACGTGCCGACACGACGCCTCGCTCCTTCGCTCGCCATCGCGCTCGCCCTCGCCACGGCAGGCTGCAGCGCGTGGGATGCGGTGAGCAACTCGGCGGTGGGCAAGGGCGGCGGCGTGCAGGCGGTGCTGGCGCCCAACGACCGTTCCACCGGGCGCGCCGACGTGCGCTTCGTCGACCGCGGCGACGGCGTGTTCATGACGGTGTTCGTCACCAACCTGCGGCTTGGCACGTACCGTGTCGTCATCCACGCCAACGGCAATTGCTCGTCGCCCAATTTCTTCTCGGCGGGACCGCCGTGGGCGCCGGCGGGCTCCGTCCGCGCGGCAAAGGACCTGACGCCCGAATTCCGCGTCTCGTCCGACGGCGACGGCACGTGGACCGTGCAGATTCCGGGCGTGCACACGACCGGCCCGGACGGCCTGTTCGGCCGCTCGGTCGTGCTGCATTTCGGCGCCAATATCGACGAGTTCGTTCCCGGCCTGCCGAACAACGGCTACATGTGCGGCGTCATCGGGCCCCTTCGTTCGTTCACGTCGTGAGGCGCAGTGCATGGGCATTCTGGCCAATCGCAGGATCCTGATCACCGGCGTGCTGTCGAACCGGTCGATCGCGTACGGCGTCGCGCGCGCCTGCCAGCGCGAGGGCGCGATGCTCGCCTTCACGTATGTCAACGACGACCTCAAGGATCGCGTGGTGAAGCTCGCGGCCGATTTCGGCGACTGTCCGGTGTGGCGCTGCGACGTCGCCCGCGACGACGACATCGACACGCTGTTCGCCTCCGTCCGGTCGGAATGGGGCGGGCTCGACGGCTTGTTGCACTCGATCGCCTTCGCGCCGCGCGAATCGCTGGCCGGCGACTACCTCGAAGGCCTTTCCCGCGCCGCGTTCACTACCGCCCACGACATCTCGAGCTACAGCTTCGCGGCGCTGGCGAAGGGCGCGCGGCCGCTGATGCAGGGGCGCAAGGGCGCACTGGTGACGCTGACTTACCTCGGCTCGACGCGCGCGCTCGCCAACTACAACGTCATGGGACTCGCCAAGGCCAGCCTCGAGGCCAACGTGCGTTACCTCGCGGCGTGCCTCGGCCCCGAGGGCATCCGCGTCAACGCGCTGTCGGCCGGCCCGATCAAGACGCTCGCCGCCGCCGGCATCGGCGGCTTCTCGAAGATCCTGCACTTCGTCGAGAAGAACGCGCCGCTGCGCCGCAACGTCACGATCGACGAGGTGGGCAACGTCGCGGCGTTCTACCTGTCCGAGCTTGCGAGCGCGATCACCGGCGAAGTCACGTTCGTCGACTGCGGCTTCTCGACCGTGGCTGCCGGCATGGACGAGTAGCGCGCGCCGCGACCGTGCCGGGTCCTCGCGCGCGCCACGACGTCGTCGTCATCGGCGGCGGCCACAACGGCCTCGTCTGCGCGGCGTATCTCGCCGCCGGCGGACAGTCGGTCTGCGTGCTCGAGCGCCGCGACGTCGTCGGCGGCGCCGCGGTCACCGAGGAATTCCATCCGGGGTTCCGCAATTCCACCGCCAGCTACACGGTGAGCCTGCTCGACCCCGAGGTGATCCGCGACCTCAACCTCGCCGCGCATGGCCTCTCGATCATCGAGCGGCCGTTCGCCAATTTCCTGCCGCTGTCCGACGTGCAGTCGATCCGCGTCGGCGGGGGCCTCGCTGCCACGCAGGCGGAGGTCGCGCGCTTCTCGCCGCGCGACGCCACGCGGCTGCCGGATTACTACGCGATGCTCGACACCGTCGCCGACGTGCTGCGCGACCTGCTGCACGCGACCCCGCCCAATGTCGGCGGCGGCATGCCGGCGCTGCTCGACGGCTGGAAGGTGGCGAAGCGCTTCCGCGCGCTGGACCGCGCCGGCCAGCGCGACGTGCTCGACCTCTTCACCAAGAGCGCCGGCGAGATACTCGACCGTTGGTTCGAATCCGACCCGATCAAGGCCGCATTCGGCTTCGACGCGGTGGTCGGCAATTTCCAGAGCCCCTACTCGCCGGGATCGGCGTACGTGCTGCTGCATCACGTCTTCGGCGAGGTCAACGGCAAGCGCGGGCAATGGGGACACGCGCGCGGTGGCATGGGGTCGATCACGCAGGCGATGGCGCGCGAGTGCGCAGCACGCGGCGTGGAGATCCGCGTCGCGTCGCCGGTCACCCGCGTCGTCGTCGACAAGGGCCGCGCGACGGGCGTCGAGCTTGCGAGCGGCGAGGTGCTTGCGGCGCGGCGCGTCGTCGCCAACGTCAATCCGCGCCTGCTGTTCGATGAGCTGGTGGCGCCCGACGCCGTCGACGCCGACTTCCGCCGCCGCATCGACGGCTATCGCTGCGGCTCGGGCACGTTCCGCATGAACGTCGCGCTGTCCGCGCTGCCCGACTTCCGCTGCGCGCCGGGGACTGCCGCCGCGCCGCACCACGCCGCGGGCATCGTCATCGCGCCGTCGCTCGCATACATGGAGCGCGCGTACTTCGATGCGCGCACCACCGGCGTGTCGCGCGCGCCGATCGTCGAGGTGCTGATTCCGTCGGTGGTCGACGACACGCTCGCGCCACCGGGCATGCATGTCGCGAGCCTGTTCTGCCAGCACGTGAATCCTGACCTGCCGGCCGTGAGCGGGCAGAGCTTCGATGCGGCACGCGACGCCATCGCCGACCTGATGATCGACACGGTCGATGCGCTGGCGCCGAATTTCCGCGCCAGCGTCATCGGCCGGCGCGCGCTGACGCCGCTGGACCTCGAGCGGACCTTCGGCCTCGTGCGCGGCGACATCTTCCACGGCGCGCTGGGCCTCGACCAGCTGTTCGCGACGCGGCCGGTGCTGGGTCACGCCGACTACCGGATGCCGGTCAGCAACCTCTACCTGTGCGGCTCGGGGGCGCATCCGGGCGGCGGCGTCACCGGCATTCCCGGCCGCAACGCCGCCCGCGAGATCCTGCGCGACGTGCGCCGTCGCCGGCGCTGACGGCGTCCGCAATGCCGGTGGCCGCGATCAATCTCGCCACGCAGCTCGCGCGATCGGCAGCGCGTTTCGCGGACGCGCCGGCGGTCGCGCGCGGCACGACGATCGTCCACGACTACCGCACGCTCGCGCGGCGTGCCGCCGCGCTGGCGGGCGCGATGCGCGCGGCGGGGCTCGGGGCGGGTGACCGCGTCGCCATCGTGTCGCGCAATGCCATCGAATACGTGGAGACGCTCTATGCCTGCTGGTGGGCCGGGCTCGTTGCCGTGCCGGTCAACGCCAGGCTGCATCCGCGCGAGCTCGACTTCGTGCTCGCCGATGCGGGCGCGCGGCTCATCTTCGTCGACCGCGAATGGAGCGCGGCACTCACCGCGCCGCCGCCGGGGGCACGCGTCGTCGAGCTCGGCGGGCGCGAGTTCCGGCGCTGGATCGACATGCCGGCCGCGGCGCCGCCGGCCGCGACCGGCGGCGATGCGCCGGCGTGGCTGTTCTATACGAGCGGCACCACCGGGCGCCCCAAGGGCGTGGTCATCTCGCACGCGAACCTGCTGGCGATGGCGGCCTGCTTCGTGCGCGACGTGGAGCCGATCGCACCGGGCGACGCGCTGCTGCATCCGGCGCCGATGTCGCATGGCTCGGGCCTCTATGTGGTGCCGCACGTCGCGCATGGCGCAGTCAACGTCGTTCCCGAGTCCGGCGGCTTCGACGCCGCCGAGACCGCGGTGCTGATGACGAACTTCGATCGCGCGCTGTTCTTCGCCGCGCCGACGATGGTGAAGCGGCTGGTGCAGAGTGCGGCGCTCGCGCGGGCCGACCTCGCGCGCTTCAAGTGCCTGGTGTTCGGCGGCGGCCCCATGTATGTCGCCGACCTCGAGGCCGCGTGCGCGGCGCTGGGACCGCGGCTCGCGCAGATCTATGGCCAGGGCGAGTCGCCGATGACGATCACGGCGATGAACCGCGCCGCGATCGCCGACGCGGTGGCGCGCGGCGACACGGCGCAGCTCGCCTCGGTCGGGCGCGCGCAGACCGGCATCGAGCTTCGCGTCGGCGACGCCGGGCGGGCGTGCGCCGCGGGCACCGCGGGCGAGGTGCTGGTGCGCGGGCCGACGGTGATGCGCGGCTACTGGAACAATCCGGCCGCCTCGGCGTCGGCGCTCGGCGGCGGATGGCTGCACACCGGCGACATCGGCGTGCTCGACGCCGACGGCTTTCTCACGCTCAAGGATCGCAGCAAGGACCTGGTCATCAGCGGCGGCAGCAACATCTATCCGCGCGAGGTCGAGGAGATCCTGCAGCGCCATCCCGCCGTCGTCGAGGTCGCGGTGGTGGGCCGCCCGCATGCGGAATGGGGCGAGGAGGTGGTGGCGTGCGTCGTGCTGCGCGCAGGTGCGGCGGCCGACGCCGTGCTGCGCGAGTGCGACGCGTTGTGCCTCGCGCACATCGCGCGCTTCAAGCGGCCGCGCGCCTACGTCGTGGTCGACGTGCTGCCCAAGAACAACGCCGGCAAGATCGTCAAGACCGAGGTGCGCGCGCAAGTGGCTGCGCGCGCTGCTGCGAAAATATCCGAAGCCGGCCGATAAGCCGGGTTCTGTTACGGCGCGGCCGCGAGGCCGCGCTATGACTGCCATTCATCTAAGGCGCCGCGTTGCCGCGGCGCTCATGCCGCCTACCCGCGGACTCGGCGAGCAGCGTCGTCGTCCGCCTATTTGGCGTTGCTCCGGATGGAGGTTGCCGCGTTTCACCCGCCTGCGTTTGACCGCAGGCGACTCGTCTCTGTGGCCCTGTTCCTCGCTTTGGCCGACCGCGCGAGCGGTGGCGTATGGCGGCCGGGCGTTACCCGGCATCCTGCTCTGTGGAGCCCGGACTTTCCTCTGCGGCGCGAACGCCGCAGCGACAGTCTGGCCGGCTTCGGACGGCAAGGATAGCACCGGCGGAGCGGGGTTCTTCCTTTCGCACGGGCGCCGGGGTTCGCTATGCTGCGCGCGTGCGCCTTCCCGGCGCCGGGGAAGCCGATGGCCGACGATCCGCGCTACATGCCCTACCAGCTCGCACGCCCCGGAGAAGCGCTCGCCGATCTCGTCGTGCCACAGGCGATTCCCGACGACGAGCGGCTCTGGGTGCCGCAGGCCGACGGCGTGTGGTTCCGTCCGCTGTGCCTGTCCGTGTCCGCCGGCTACTGGATGAACCTGCTGCGCGTGCGCCGCGCCGGCGTGCTGTCGCGCCATCGCCATTCGCAGCCAGTGCACGGCTTCGTGCTGAAGGGCCGCTGGCGCTATCTCGAGCACGACTGGATCGCCACCGAAGGCAGCTACGTGTTCGAGCCGCCGGGCGACACCCACACGCTCGTCGTGCCCGACGACGTCGCCGAGATGATCACGTACTTCCAGGTCAACGGCGTCATGTATTACGTCGACCCGTGGGGCAAGGGCATCGGCTTCGAGGACGTGTTCACCAAGATCGCGATGTGCCGGCGCCACTTCGCCGCCGCGGGACTCGGCGCCGGCTACGTCGACCGATTCGTGCGCTGATCGGCGACGCGCCAGTCGAGCGTCTCGCCGGCGGCGAGCGGCACGATCGTGGCATCGCCGAACGCGAGCTCGGCCGGCACCGTCCATGGGTCACGCACCAGCGTCACCGTGTCGCGGTTGCGTGGCAGTCCGTAGAACGCCGCGCCGTGCACGCTGGCGAAGCCCTCGAGACGCGTCAGCGCGCCGGCGCGCTCGAACGCCTGCGCATAGAGCGGCAGCGCGGCGGGGGCGCTGTAGCAGCCGGCGCAGCCGCATGCGCTTTCCTTGGCATGGCGGGGATGGGGTGCGCTGTCGGTGCCGAGGAAGAACTTCGGGCTTCCCGAGGTCGCCGCGGCGACCAGCGCCAGGCGATGCGTCTCGCGCTTGAGGATCGGCAGGCAGAAAAGATGCGGCCTGACGAATCCCGCGAGCATGGCATTGCGCGAATGCAGCAGGTGCTGCGGCGTGATCGTCGCCGCGACCTGCGCGCCCGCGGCGTCGACGAACTGCACCGCCTCGCGCGTCGTCACGTGCTCGACCACCACCTTGAGCGCCGGAAACGCGGCAACGATGCGCGCGAGATGGCGCTCGACGAACACGCGCTCGCGGTCGAACACGTCGACTTCCGGATCGGTGACCTCGCCATGCACGCACAGCACGACGCCGTGGCGCTCCATCGCCGCGAATACCGGCCACACCTTGTCGATGGCGGTGACGCCGTCGGCGGAATTCGTCGTCGCTCCGGCCGGGTAGTACTTGCAGGCGGCGACAAATCCCGACGCGCGCGCGCGCGCAATCTCTTCGACCGGCGTGGCGTCGGTGAGGTAGAGCGTCATCAGCGGCTCGAACGACGCCTGCGCGGGCAGCGCGGCGACGATCCGCTGGCGATAGGCCCCCGCCGCGGCCACCGTCGTGACCGGGGGCTTGAGGTTGGGCATGACGATTGCTCGCGCAAAGACGCGCGCCGTAGCCGCCAGCACCGCCTCGAGCGCACGGCCGTCGCGCAGATGCAGGTGCCAGTCGTCGGGACGGGTGAGGGTGACGCTGCCGGCAGCGGAGTCGGTCATTGGAAGGTGTTGTTTTTGCGGAATTATACGGTCGTCCATCGTGCCGGACTCCGGTCCGGACGAAGGTGGCGTGGCGGCCGCGGAACGGGCTATAATCCGAAGTTAACCACGGCCGCGGCACCCCGCTTGGGGGCGCCTCGCACGGCCGGTGACCAAGGC
This sequence comes from Casimicrobiaceae bacterium, assembly GCA_036003195.1. Taxonomy (GTDB): domain Bacteria; phylum Pseudomonadota; class Gammaproteobacteria; order Burkholderiales; family Casimicrobiaceae; genus VBCG01. The sequence continues at coordinate 18,828 of DASYSP010000084.1, read as the reverse complement.
ACGGAGTCAGCATGGCAGGCAAAACGGCAACGGCGTTGAAAAAAGTCCGCGAACTGACGGAAGAGGAGATCCTCAAGGCGCCGGAGAAGGACTACATGAACGAGGCCCAGCTCGCGTTCTTCCGTCAGCGCCTGGTCGAGCTGCGCGACCAGCTCCTGCAGAACGCCGACGACACCGGCGAGCACCTGCGCGAGAACGAGATCACCACCGATCCTTCCGACCGCGCGACGCTCGAGGAGGAATACACGCTCGAGCTGCGCACCCGCGATCGCGAGCGCAAGCTCCTGAAGAAGGTCGAGAAGTCGATCCGCATGATCGACGACGGCTCGTACGGCTTCTGCGAGGAGACGGGCGAGCCGATCGGCGTCGCGCGACTGCTCGCGCGCCCGACCGCGACGCTCTCGCTCGAGGCGCAGGAGCGCCGCGAGCGCGTGCAGAAGCTCTACGGCGATTGATTCGTTGCCAGCGGCCGCGTCCCGCCGGGCAGCCCGCATCATGGCGCGCGCGGCGTGCATCGCGGCATGCGCGGCGCTCGTCGCCAGCGCAAGCGCCGCCGGTGCGCCGCCGGAGAAGGCCGCCGCCAAGCCGGCGCGGCCCAAGACACGGGCCACCGCGTTGCTCGTCCACACCAAGGGTTACCGCACCAGCGGATCGGTGACGTTCATCCAGAACGGCGACGAGGTGGTGGTGATGACGGACGTGCACAATCTCAAGCCCGACTCCGAGCATGGCATGCACCTGCACGAGAACGGTGATTGCAGCAGCGCCGACGCCATGAGCGCCGGCGGCCATTTCGATCCCGACCACGACCCGCATGGCCCGCAAGGCGGTCCGCACCATGCCGGCGACATGCCGGCGCTCAAGGCCAACGCCAATGGCGTGGCGCAGATGACGTTCGTGCTGCACGGCGTCAGCGTGTCGGAGGGCGCCCACAGCATCCTCGGCAAGGCGCTGATCGTGCACGCCGATCCGGACGACTACACTAGTCAGCCCGCCGGCAATTCCGGCGCGCGCATCGCCTGCGGCGTCGTCGAGTAGCCAATGCCGCGGCAGGGGCGGCGCGTCGCCAACGCTGCGCTCGATGCCGGCGCCGAGCCCAACAACAAGGAGCCGTCGAATCATGTTCACGTTACCGCCACTTCCGTTCGCCGAAGGCGCGCTGGCGCCCGTCATTTCCGCCAACACGCTGGGTTTCCACTACGGCAAGCACCACAAGGCCTACGTCGACAACCTCAACAACCTGGTGAAGGGGACGGAGTTGGAGAGCGCGACGCTCGAGGCGATCATCAAGGCCACCGCCGGCAAGCCCGACAAGGCCGGCATCTTCAACAACGCCGCGCAGGTGTGGAACCACACGTTCTACTGGAACTGCCTCAAGCCCAACGGTGGCGGCAAGCCCACCGGCAAGATCGCGCAGATGATCGACAGCGATCTCGGCGGCTACGACAAGTTCAGGACGGACTTCGCGCAGACCTGCGTGACGCAATTCGGCTCCGGCTGGGGATGGCTCGTGGCTGAAGGCGGCAAGCTCAAGCTGGCGAAGACGGCGAATGCGGAAAACCCGATGTCCAAGGGCCAGACGGCGCTGCTGACGATCGACGTCTGGGAGCATGCTTACTACCTCGACTACCAGAATCGGCGGCCCGATCACGTGAACGCGGTGATCGACAAGCTGCTCAACTGGGAATTCGCGGCGCAGAACCTCGCCAAGGCTTGAAGCAGCGCCGGTGCGGACGTCCGCGTTCGCGTCGGCAACCGCGGTGCGCGGCATGGCGCGGCGGCCAAGGCGGCCGGACTTGTCGCGGCTCGCGCAATCTCATTGCGCCGGCGCAATTTGCCGGCGAAGGCACGCGCCGGCATAATTTCGTCGGGGGAACAAAGGGGTGCCGGCCCGCGGCCGGTACCCGCGGCCGTGTGCGCAGCAAGCGCACGGACGTTCCGACCCACTCCGCGACGACAAGTGCACGATGGCCCTTTTCCAGAAACCGCCGAAGCGTCCCGAGCCCGCGCCCCAGAAGCGCGTGCCGGGCGTCAACCCCGCGCGCCCGCAATCGGCGCGAGAGCTGGCCGCGCAGGCCGTCGGCAAGGGTGCGCCGCGACCGCGTTCGGAGCCGACGGCGCGCGACATCACCGTCACGGGCGCGAGCCTGATGGGCGCGCCGCCGTCGACGTCGGCGATCGAGGTGATGCAGACGAACCCCGGCCTGTGCGCGGTGCTGGAGAACGCCGCGTTGCTGTATGCGAGCGGGCAGGCGGAAATGGCGCGCAAGCTGCTCGAGCAGGGCGTCGTCAACGACCACGATACGAAGCTGTCGCCGCTCGCCTGGCTGGCACTGTTCGACCTGCTGCAGCGCGCCGGCGATCACGCCGCCTTCGACCAGCTGGCGCTGCAATACGTCGTGCAGTTCGAGCGCTCGGCCCCGGCGTGGGACGAGGCGGCGCGGCCCTCGGCCGGTGCCAAGGGCGCGGCCGGCGGCTATCTCGCGATCACCGGCAAGTTGACGGCGGCGAGCGCGTCGCAACTCGAGGGGCTCAAGCGCGCGATCGAGCGCAAGGTTCCGCAGGCGCGCATCGACCTCGCCTCGGTGAGCGGGTTCGACGATGCCGGCGCCAAGCTCCTTGCCGACGCGCTCACGCTGGCCCGCCGCCACCAGTTCGCGCTGACGCTGCTGCGCGGCGACAAGCTGCGCGCGGCGATCGAGTCGATGGTCAAGCGCGGGCGTGACGCCGGCGAAGGCGTCTGGCTGCTGTCGCTCGAGCTGATGCAGTGGTTCCACGAGCAGGAGGCGTTCGACGACCGCGCCATCGAGTATGCGATCGCATTCGAGACGTCGCCGCCGTCGTACGAGCCGCCGCCGCACTCGCAGACCGTTGCGCAGCCCGAGCCTGTGGTCGACGAGGCCGAACCGACACAGACCGCGGCGGACGGCGAGATGCTGGCGTGGACCGGCGTGATGGCCGGTCCCACCACGCCGCAACTCGCGCAACTCGGCGAATTCGCACAAGGCCGCGCCGTGGTGCCGATCGACCTGTCGGCGGTGGAGCGCGTCGACTTCGTGTGCGCCGGCGCGCTGATGAACGCGATCAACCGCATCGAATCGCAGCGGCGCGCGGTGCAGCTCGCGGGTGTCACGCCGATCGTGCGCGCGTTGCTGCTGCTGATCGGCATCTCGCCGCGGCATTTCGTCAAAAAGGCGGCATGACCCCGCGCGCCGTCGCGCGGCGCCGGCAGTTGCCGGCGCGGGTCCGCTGACATGGAAGGCTTCCACGGCACGACGATCCTGTCGGTGCGCCGCGGCACCGACGTCGCGCTCGGCGGCGACGGCCAGGTGACGCTCGGCAACGTCGTCATCAAGGCCACGGCGCGCAAGGTGCGCAAGATCCACCACGACCGCGTGCTCGCCGGCTTCGCCGGTGCCACCGCCGACGCGTTCACGCTGTTCGAGCGCTTCGAGGCCAAGCTCGACAAGCACCAGGGACATCTCGCGCGCTCGGCGGTGGAGCTCGCCAAGGATTGGCGCACCGACCGCGTGCTGCGCCGGCTGGAGGCGATGCTGGCGGTCGCCGACGCCACGGCGTCGCTGATCATCACGGGCAACGGCGACGTGCTCGAGCCCGAATTCGGCATCGTCGCGATCGGCTCCGGCGGCGCGTATGCGCAAGCGGCGGCACGCGCGCTGCTCGACACCAGCGCGATGCCGGCCGCCGACATCGTGCGCAAGTCGCTCGAGATCGCCGCCGACATCTGCATCTACACCAACCGGGAGCTCGTCATCGAGACCCTGGCGGCGACTTGAGCCTGGCCGCGCAAACCATGACGGCGACGGATGCCCGCCGCGCATTCGACGTGGCGATCGCCGGCGCCGGCCTGCCGGGCCTCGCGCTCGCCGTGGCCGCCGCCGATGCCGGCCTCGCCACGCTGCTGATCGACCGCGAGGCGATCGCCGCCCCTCCCGCGGACGACGACGGTTTCGATACGCGCATCTACGCGGTCAGCCCCGGCAGCGCTGCGTTCCTCGCGCGCCTGGGTGCGTGGGCCGAGCTTGCGAGCGAGCGGCTGACGCCGGTCGAATCGATGCGCGTGACCGGCGATCTCGGCAGCGTCCTCGATTTCTCCGCGCACGAACTCGACGAGCGCGCGCTGGCGTGGATCGTCGAGGAGCGCGCGCTGCGCCGGGCGCTGGTGCGCCGGGCGCACGCCGCGGGGGTCGCGCTGCTGGCACCGGCGACATTCGCGTCGCTCGCCTTCGGCGTCGACCGCGCGACGCTGACGCTGGACACGGGCGATGCGCTCGATGCGAGGCTGGTCGTCGCCGCCGACGGCTTGCGCTCGTGGGTACGCGAGGCGGCCGGCATCGTCGCCGTGCCGAAGCCCTATGCGCAGACGGCGCTGGTGGCCAATTTCACATGCTCCAACGAGCATCATGGCCGCGCGTGGCAGTGGTTCATGCCCGACGGCGGCGTGCTCGCGCTGCTGCCGCTGCCGGGACGCCGGGTGTCGATGGTGTGGTCGGCGCCGCTCCCACTCGCCGCCGAGCTTGCGGCGTTGCCTGCCCACGAGCTCGCGCTGCGCGTCGCCGCGGCGAGCCACGACGCGCAGGGAGCCCTTGCGCTCACCGAGGGGCCGGCCAGTTTCCCGCTGTCATTCCTGCGGCCGCCGGCGGTGGTTGCGCACCGCCTGGCGCTCGTCGGCGACGCCGCGCACGGCGTGCACCCGTTGGCCGGACAGGGCGTCAACCTCGGCTTCGGCGACGCCGCCGTGCTGGCGGACGTGCTGCGCGAGCGCGGGCCGGTCGGGGATCCCGGCGCGCCGATCCTCCTCGAGCGCTACGCGCGGCGGCGCGCCGAGCCGGTGCTCGCCATGCAGACGGTGACCGACGCACTGGCGCGGCTGTTCGGCATGGACCAGCGCTGGCTGGCCCGGTTGCGCAACAGCGGCATGGCGACGATCGACCGGTTTGGCATGGTCAAGCGGGCGCTGGCGCAACCTGCGCTCCGGTAAACTGTCCAAAGTCCCCGCAACACGGAGTTTTTGATGAATATCAGGTATTTGACGGTGGCTGCGACGTGTGCGCTGATGCTCGGCGCGGCGCTGCCGGCGCTCGCCCAGGCCCCGGCCAAGCCGGCGGCGGCGGCGGCCAAGGCACCGGTGTCCCCCGAGATCGCGGCGATCCGCAAGCTCGTCGAGCAGCGCGTCCCCGGCATGGAAATCCGCCAGATCACCAAGACCGACATCGCCGGCCTCTATGAAGTGCTCGCCGACGACCGCATCGTCTACGTCGACCCCAGCGTCAGCTACCTGTTCATGGGATCGATCTACGACCTGGCCTCCAAGCAGAACCTCACCGACGATCGCTACCGCAAGCTCAATCGCGTCGCCTTCGACAGCCTGCCGTTCGAGCAGTCGTTCAAGCGCGTGCGCGGCGACGGTTCGCGCCGCATCGCGATGTTCTCCGACGCCGACTGCCCGTTCTGCGCGCGGATCGAGAAGGAACTGTCGGGCATGACGAACGTGACGATCTACACGTTCCCCTTCCCCATCGACTCGCTGCATCCGGCGGCGGCGCAGAAGTCGCGCCAGATCTGGTGCTCGGCCGACCGCGGCAAGGCGTGGGACGACTGGTTCCAGAGCCAGAAGCTGCCCGACAACAAGGGTGATTGCGCCAATCCCGTCGCCGCGAACCAGGCGCTGGGCGAGAAGCTGCGCATTTCGGCGACGCCGACGATCGTGTTCGCCGACGGCACGGTAGTGCCCGGCGCGCTGCCGCTCGCCCAGCTCGAGCAGATGCTCGCCAAGGCCGGCGGCGAGCCGAAGGCCCCGGCGAAGTAGAATCTGCGCCACGCGGCGCGGCAAGGCAGCGCGCCCGCGGCGATTCCCGCAATGCCTCTGCGCGCCCTCGCGGCGCGGCCCCGAGCATGGAGCCCCGATGGCGATCATCGACTTCCTCAAGAAACAGTTCATCGATGTCATCGAGTGGACCGATGACTCGCGCGACACGCTGTCGTTCCGCTTTCCCGACGAGGACAAGGAGATCAAGAACGGCGCGCAGCTCATCGTGCGCGAGTCGCAGGTCGCGCAATTCGTGTACCTCGGGGAGTTCGGCGACACGTTCGGGCCCGGCAAGCACTCGCTGACCACCGACAACATCCCCGTCCTCACCAACCTCAAGAGCTGGAAGTACGCGTTCGAGAGCCCGTTCAAGGCCGACGTCTACTACGTCGTCACGCGGCTGTTCACCGGCAACAAATGGGGCACGGCCAACCCGGTGATGATGCGCGACGCCGACTTCGGCATCGTGCGCCTGCGCGCCTACGGCACCTACGACTTCCGCGTCGTCGATCCGAAGAAATTCCTCAAGGAAGTGGCGGGCACGGACGACCATTTCCGGCTCGACGAATTCAACGACGCGATGCGCTCGCGCATCGTCAGCGTGTTTTCCGACGCGCTGGCGCAGGCGAAGATCCCGGCACTCGATGTCGCTGCGCGCTACACCGAGCTCGGCGAGGCGTTGCTGCCCGTGATCAACCCCGCGATCGGCGACAAGTACGGGCTGGCGATGACGTCGTTCATCGTCGAGAACGTCTCCGTGCCGCCCGAGGTCGAACAGGCGATCGACAAGCGCTCGAGCATGGCGGCCGTCGGCAACCTCAACGACTACGTAAAATTCCAGATGGCGCAGGGACTCGAAAAAGGCAACGGCGGGCCGGGCGGCATGGCGGCCGAGATGGCGGTCGGCATGTCGATGGCGCAGCAGATGATGAACCAGTCCGGGGGGCTGATGGCGCAGGCCACCCCCGGCATCGCGGCGCCGGCATCGCCCGCTGCCGCTCCACAGCTGCTCAATCCTGCGCAGGTGGCGCAGATGCTGGGCGTCGCCGAGGCCGACGTGATGTCGAGCCTCGAGTCCGGCGATCTCAAGGGCAAGAAGATCGGCACGCAGTGGCGCGTCACCCGCGACGCCGTCAACGCGTTCCTGGCATCGTGATGCGCCGCGGATTCCTGTTGGCGCTGGTGGCGCTGGCGATCGCCGCCGCGCTGCCCGTGCGCGCGCAGGATGCGCGCTCGACCGAGGCGCAGGATGCGGCGCGCGCATGGCTCGCGCTCGCCGACCGCAACGACGCCGAGGCGGCGTACAAGGCCGCCGGCGAGAAGTTCCACCGGCAAGTGCCCAAGGCGCAATGGGCGAAGGCGCTCAACGACACGCGTGCGCCGTTTGGCGCGAACCTGCGCCGCACCGTGGTGACCACGCAGTTCCTCGACCGGATCAAGGGCTTCGGCAAGGGCGACTACGCGGTGATGCTGTTCCGCTCGTCGTTCGCCAAGAAGGAGTTCGCGCAGGAGCAGGTGACGGTCGAGAAGACCGCCAATGGCTGGCAGGTGATCGGCTACTTCGTCCGCTGAACCCGGCTGCGCGTCGCGACGCCGGCCGCCCACTGACCCGACGCGCCATCTTGGCGAACGATCCACCATCCCCCGCGCCGGAAGTCGACGCGCGCGAGAAGTTTCTGTGCCCCGCCTGCGGCGGCGAGGCGACCTGGGATCCGCGCAAGCAGAAGCTCGTGTGCCCGTTCTGTGGCACCGAATCGACCGCCGCATTGCCGGCGACCGGCAGCGTTGCCGAGCACGATCTCGCCGCGGCATTGCGCGACATGCTGCAGGCGTCGACGCAGGGCCCTGCCGCAGCCGCTGGCGGCGCGCGCCAGGTGCGCTGCCGGAGCTGCAACGCGATCTCGGTGCTGGACCCCGCGCGCCAGGCGCAGCGCTGCGAATTCTGCGGCTCGGCGCAGCTCGTGCCGTATGCCGAGACGCGGGCGATGCTCCGTCCCGAAGGCGTGCTTCCGTTCAGCGTGCCCGAGGACGGCGCGCGCGATCGCATTCGCGCGTGGTATGGCAAGCTGTGGCTCGCGCCCGGCGCACTCAAGCGCCGCGCCCTCACCGACACGGTGAAGGGCGTCTATCTCCCCTACTGGACGTTCAACGCGCACGTCGACGCGACGTGGACGGCCGAGCGCGGGCATTACTACTGGACCACCGAGACCTACTACGAGAACGGCCAGCCGCGCACGCGCCAGGTGCGGCAGGTGCGCTGGGAAGCGGCGGCAGGGTGCCTGGCGCACGATTTCGGCAACGAGCTCGTCTGCGGCTCCGTCGGCGTGCATCCGCAGCTGATGCGCGGCGTCGAGCCCTTCCCGATGACGGCGATCAAGCCCTACGATGCAGGCTACGTCAGCGGCTGGGTGGTGGAGCGATACCAGGTCGACCTGGCCGACGCCGCGGCCCGCGCCCGCGCGACGATGGATGCGCAAACGCGTGCGCTGGCCGGCGCAGCGGTCGGCGGCGACACCTATCGCAACCTCGACGTGACCGCGCACTATTCGGCGCAGACCTTCAAGCACATCCTCGCGCCGGTGTGGCTGCTGTCGTATACGTTCGGCACGCGGGCATTCCAGTGCGTGATCAACGGCGTGTCGGGCGCCATCGCCGGCGAGTATCCGAAGAGCCCGTGGAAGATCGCGCTGCTGGTGCTCGCCGTCATCGTCGTCGTCATCGTCGTCGCGTCGTCCGGAGGCCACCACTGATGCAGCGTGCAAGCACGAACCATCCGTCCAAAGCGCGGGTGGCGTTCGTCACCGGCGTGTCGCGCGGCCTGGGCGAGGCGATCGCCATGCAGCTCGTCGCCGCCGGCTGGCACGTGACCGGCATCGGCCGCAGCGCCGCGCCGGCGCTCGCGGGTGCGGGCTTCGAATGGCTGCGCGCCGATCTTGGCGACCTGCACGCGGCCACCACCGCAGCGCTGGCGGCGATGCGCGCCGCCGCCGCCGCCACGCCGTCACGCGCGCTCCTCGTCAACAACGCCGCGGTGGCCGGACCTGTCGGATCGCTGGGGACGATGGACGCGGCGGAGCTCGCGGCGTCGCTCGCGGTGAACCTGGTGGCGCCGACGGCGCTGGCGAATGCGTTCTGCGCGGCCTTCGCCGACGTGACGGTCGAGCGGCGCATCGTCAACGTCTCGTCGGGCCTCGCCGGGCGCGCGATGACCGGCGCCGCGCTGTACAGCATCGCCAAATGCGGCATGGAGATGCTGACGCGCGCGCTCGCCGTCGACCATCCCGAGGCGAGCTTCGCGGCGGTGACCTACCGGCCGGGCATCATCGACACGCCGATGCAGGCGTACATGCGCACGCGTCCGGCGAGCGAGCTGCCCGACGTCGCCATGTTCGGCCGGTGGCACGCCGACGGCGAGCTCGTGCCGCCGGCGCGCGTCGCCGCGACGGCCATCGCGCATCTCGTCGACGGCGCCATCGAGTCGGGACGTACGTACAACTACGCGGAGCTGGCCGCCAGCGCGCCGGGCAATGCCGCGGGCGAGGCGACGAGCCGGTCGCAGCCCGCGAGCTCGTCGCGCGAGCCATAGCCCCACAGCACGCCCACCGCGCGCGTGCCGTTGGCGCGCGCCGCGTCGAGGTCGTGACGACGATCACCGATCATCTGCGTGGCACCCGCGGCGCAGCCTTCGCTCGCCAGCAGATGCGCGAGCAGCGCGCGCTTGTCGTCGAAGCGGCCGTCGAGACCGGGTCCGTACACGCCGGCGAGATGGCGGTCGAGGCCGAAATGCTCGACGATGCGCCGCGCGTAGACGGCGGGCTTCGACGTACAGACGAGCATGCGGTGGCCGCTCGCGGCCAGCACCGCCAGCGCGTCGTCGATGCCGTCGTACACGGCGTTCTCGCGCCAGCCGACGGCGTCGAAACGCTCGCGATAGTGGACGAGCGCGCACTCGATCCGCGCCGGCTCGGGGCTGCCGAGCAGCCCGGCGAAAGCGATGCGCAGCGGCGGTCCGAGGCATGCGGCGAGCTCGGCGTCGCCGGGCGGCGCGACGTCCAGATGCGCGAGCGCATGACGGATGCACGCGAAGATGCCCGGCCGGCTGTCGGTCAGCGTGCCGTCGAGGTCGAACAGCAGCGTGCCGGCGGCGCTCATCGGTCGTCGCCGCGCACGCTGACGTGATAGCTGACGAACGCGCCCGCGGCGCCGGCCCTGAAAGCGAGGCAGTAGCGCCCGGGTATGCGCACTTCGAGTACGCCGGCGTCGGCCACCGTGCCCTTGCGCGACAACGGGATGATCACCGCCTGGCCTTGCCGGTAGTAGAGATCGAGGTCCACCGCCTCGGTGGCGTCGAAGCGGAAGTCGATGCGGTCGCCGGCATCGACATCGGCGCAGGCCTCGCGGACTTCCCACGGCGCGATCCGCGCGTGCGCCACGCTCACCGGCTGGCCGGGCATGACCGGCGCATCGGTGCACGCGCCGATTGCCAGCGCGGCGACGAGCGCTCCCCGACGCAGCAGCGGAATCCTCATCGCCGGCGACGCCCGCGCCAGTCCTCGGCGAGGATGGCGAAGCGCACGTGATCGCGCCAGCGGCCGCCGATCTTCAGATAACGCCGCGAATAGCCTTCGCGCGTGAAGCCGTTGCGCAGCAGGAATTCGAGCGAGCGCACGTTGCCCGGCTGCACATTGGCCTCGACGCGATGCAGCTTGAGATCGTGGAACGCGGCGTCGAGCACGAGCCCCAGCGCCGCGCTCATGTGGCCGCCGGACACCGAGCCCGCGAACGCGTAGTAGCCGAGGTAAGCGCTCTTGAAGATGCCGTGCACGATCTCCGAGAGGTTGAACACGCCGGCCAGCACGCCATCGGCATCGCGCACGGCGACGTAGCCGCGAAACGTGGCGACGCGGCCGTCGGCCTGGCGCAGGTACGCGCGGTACGCCGCCGGCGTCGATGGCGCGCGCACCCAGCGCTCGTGCAGCGCGCGGCTGGCGCGGGCCTGGGCGATGAATGCGCGCTCGTCGCCAGGACCTGGCGCGCGAATGGATACGGTGGTGGAAGTGCGCGGGGAAGCCGCAGGCATAATCGTATTTTCGAATGTTGCACGAAAGACCGCAATGTCGGCATGGATCGAAGGTCGCGTCGCCGCCAAGCACCGCTTCACGCCGGGGCTGATTTCGCTCGAGGTCGACGCGCCCGACCTGACATTCGTCGCCGGCCAGTTCGCGCGCCTCGCGCTGCCGGCGCCGCAAGGATCGAAGGAGGCGATGCTCGGCCGCCCGTATTCGTTCGTGAACCCGCCAGGCACCGCGCATCACGAGTTCTACTTCAACGTCGTGCCGGAGGGCCCGTTCTCGCCGCGGCTCGCGGGCCTCGAGCCCGGCGACGCGCTGTGGCTCGGGCCGCGCGCCAACGGCTTTTTCACCGTCGCCGAGACACCGGCGGCGGAAGCGTTGTGGTGCCTCGCCACCGGCACGGGCATCGGTCCGTTCCTGTCGATCCTGCGCAGCGACGAGCCGTGGGCGAAGTTCGGGCGCATCACGCTCGTGCACGCGGTGCGTGTCGCATCCGATCTCGCCTACCGCGATGTCATGGCCGATCTCGCGCGGCGCCATGCGGGCGCGTTCGCCTATGCACCCGTCGTCAGCCGCGAAGCGCATGCCGACGCCCTGCGCGGGCGCATTCCGGCGCTGATCGACGACGGCTCGCTGGAGGCGCGCGCCGGCGTCGCCCTCACCGCGGAGAACTCGCACGCGATGCTGTGCGGCAATCCGGCGATGGTCGACGATGTGCAGGCGGTGCTGCTGCGGCGCGGCATGAAGCGGCACCGGCGCAAGGAGCCGGGGCAGGTGACGCTGGAAACCTACTGGTAGTCATTGCGTCGTGTGGCCGGTGGGCGTCGCGCGTCCGGCGACCGGAAGTCGGCCGCGCGACGCGGGTTTTCGCCAACCACCCCGCCGTCATTCCCGCGAACGTGGGAATCCAGGCGTTTCCCCGGCCGAAAGCGCGGCTTGTCGCCTCAGGCGGCCAGGCTGCGCGTGACGATCTCGTTGACGTCGCTCGACAGCGAAGGTGCTGCGGCGAGACGCTGGAGCGCCGCCTGCATCATGCCGCGCCGCGGCTGCGCATGGCGCTGCCACAGCTCGAACGCCGCCGCGATCCGCGACGCCACCATCGGGTTGGTGGCGTCGACGGCAAGGATCTGGTCGGCGATGAACGCGTAGCCGTCGCCATCCGCGGCGTGGAATCGCGCGAAATTGCGCAGCGCGAAAGAACCCACCAGGGCGCGCACGCGGTTCGGGTTGTGGGCATTGAAGCGGGGGTGAGCGAGCAGCGACTTCACGCGCGCGAGCGTGTCGGGGCGCCGGCTCATGGCCTGCAGCGCGAACCATTTGTCGAGCACCAGCGGGTCGTCGTGCCACTTGGCCTCGAAGCGCGTGAACAGGTGATCGCGGTCGAGCGTCTCGCTGTCGGCGAGTGCGACGAGCGCGCCGATGACGTCGGTCATGTTGTCGGCATCGTCGAACTGCGCCAGCGCAAGCCGGCGCGACGCCGCATCGTCGACCGTGCACAGGTAACGCAGCACGACGCTGCGCAAGCGGCGGGGACCGATCTGCGCCTGGGTCGACGCGTACGGCACCTGCGGCGCGAGGCGGGCGTACAGCGCGGCGAGTTCGTCGTGTTGCGCGACGGCGAGGGCGCGCGCCAGGTAGGCGCGCGCGGCGACCACGCCGTCGACGTCGATCACGGGCTGCAGATTGCCGACATAGGCGGCGTCGGGAAGCGTCAGCGCCATCGCGACGAGCGATGGATCGCGTGCCGCGCCGTCGAGCAGGTGCGCGAACAGCGTCGACGTCGCCGCCGGCAGCGCCAGCGGCCGGTGCTCGCGGAGATCGGCTGCCAGTGCGAGGATCGCGCCGCTGAAGCTGCGCTGCGCCGCGTCCCAGCGATTGACGGGATCGCTGTCGTGCGCGGCGAGCAGCGTGATGTCGGCATCGCTGTACGGATACTCGACGCGAACCGGCGCCGAGAACCCGCGAGCGAGCGAGGGCACCGGGCGCGACGGCACGTCGACGAACGTGAAGCGCTGGGACGTCTCGCGCAGCTCCAGCACGCGCGTCGTCGCGGCGGGCGCGGCGTCGCCTTCGAGGCGCAGCGCCATGTCGTGGCCCGCGGCGTCGACGAGGCCGACGGCCAGCGGGATGTGCAGCGGTTGCTTGTCCGGCTGGCCCGGCGTGGGCGGCACCCGCTGGGCGACGTCGAGCGTGTAACGGCGGCGCGCCTCGTCGTAATCGCCGTCGACGGTGATCACCGGCGTGCCGGCCTGGGAATACCAGCGGCGGAATTGCGCGAGGTCGACGCCGCTGGCGTCGCTCATCGCCTGCACGAAGTCGTCACAGGTGACGGCGTGGCCGTCGTTGCGCGCGAAGTAGAGGTCCATGCCGCGCCGGAAGCCTTCGGCGCCGAGCAGCACGCGCTGCATGCGGATCACCTCGGCGCCCTTTTCGTAGACGGTCGGCGTGTAGAAGTTGTTGACTTCCTGGTATTCGTCCGGGCGTACCGGATGTGCGCCCGGGCCCGCGTCCTCGGCGAACTGGGTCCGCCGCATGAAGTCGACCGCGGCGATGCGCTCGACGGCGGCGGAGCCCTGCTCGGCCGAGAATTCCTGATCGCGATAGACCGTCAGGCCTTCCTTCAGCGACAGCTGGAACCAGTCGCGGCACGTCACGCGATTGCCGGTCCAGTTGTGGAAATACTCGTGGCCGATCACGCCTTCGATCGCGCCGTAGTCGTCATCGGTGGCCGTGGCCGGCGCGGCCAGCAGCAGCCGGCTGTTGAAGATGTTGAGTCCCTTGTTCTCCATCGCGCCCATGTTGAAGTCGTCGGCGCAGAAGATCATGAAGCGGTCGAGGTCGTACTCGCGGCCGAAGTTCTGCTCGTCCCAGCGCATCGCGCGCTTGATCGACGCCATCGCGTGCACGCAGCATTCGAGGTTGCGCGGCGTCGAGTGGATCGACAGCCGCACCTCGCGTCCGCTGGCGGTGGTGAACGAGTCGGTGAGCTCGGCGAGATCGCCAGCCACCAGCGCGAACAGGTAGGTCGGCTTGGGAAACGGATCGTGCCAGCGTGCGAAGTGGCGGCCATCCTCGAGCGCGCCGGTCGCCACGAGATTGCCGTTGGACAGCAGCGTGGGCAGGCGCGCGCGGTCGGCGCGGATCGTCACCGTGTAGGTGGCGAGCACGTCGGGACGGTCGGCGAAATAGGTGATGCGGCGAAATCCTTCGGGCTCGCACTGCGTGCAAAACACGCCCGACGACACGTAGAGGCCTTCCAGATCGAGGTTCGCGGCCGGCGCGTGCGTCGAGCGGATCGTCAGCGTGCCTTCGCGTGGCGGCTCGTGGATCGTCAGCGACGAGCGCGTGAACACGATCCTCGGCGCCGCCAGCGCGACGCCATCGAGCAGCACCTCGACATCGGTCTGATGCTCCCCGTCCAGCACCAGCGGCGAGCGCACCTCGGTGGCACTCGCCGCCGGATTGCGGCGGAAGGCGAACGTCGCGGTGACGCGCGTGGCGTCCGGGTCGAGATCGAACTCGAGCGCGAGCTCGGGCATGAGAAACGCCGGGGGCCGGTAATCGAGCCGGCGCTTGGTCGGCACATGGCCGTCACGGGGTAGCATCGGCCGCGCGTCCTATTTCACTTCGAGGAGCTGGACGTCGAAGATCAACGTCGCGTTCGGCGGTATGACGCCACCCGCGCCGCGCTCGCCGTACCCGAGCGCCGGCGGTATCACGAGACGTCGCGTGCCGCCCACTTTCATCCCCACGACCCCTTGGTCCCAGCCCTTGATCACCTTGCCTTCGCCGAGGAAAAAGCCGAAAGGCACCTTGCGATCGAGCGAACTGTCGAATTTCTTGCCCTTGTGTTCAAGCGCAGACGCGTCGTACAACCACCCGGTGTAGTGCACGACCACCACCTTGCCGGTCTGCGCCTCGGCGCCAGTGCCTTCTTTTATATCGATTTTCTGCAATTCCTCGGGCATGGCATCCAATTTGCTGCTACTCCCTGCCGGCGATGGCGGATTTTGTGCGATGACGGGCGCCGCGAGTGCTGCGATCGCGACGAACAGCGTGGCTGCGAGAATATTCAACGGATGCGACATGGTGTGCCGGGAAAGATTCGTGAAAAGGACATCTATGGGTACTGGACACTACAAACAAGGAGATTCCCATCAATTGTAAAGGACGCGACGGGGTTTTGCGCCGCCAGGGGAATTGGGCTATAAACATCGTGCCAGTTTCCGCGCCGACGGGTAGCCGCGCACGCACGCACGCGCATCCCTCTTGCTGCCCGCAGCGCGCTCGCAACAGGTTCTGAATGTTCGGTTTCCTCACATCCTCGAGCAAGGAAGTCGCCGACCCGCTGGTCTCGACGAAAACCGCGTCGGCCTGGCTGCGCCAGCTGCCTGCGCTCGACGTGATCGGGCGCCAGCAGCACGTCATGCGCGCGTTCGAGTCGATGCGCCAGTCGCGCACGCCGGTGGATCTCGGGCGCGCGAGCGCGATCCAGTTCCTCGATTCCGCGCTCGGCACCGACCGCCGCCAGCTCACCAAGCAGTACGTCGAGAACGTCGATGCCGGCCCGAAGCTCTCGATGCGCATCTGGCAGGCGCTGTTCGACCTGACGCAGGGCTTCATCTTCGCCTACCAGGTCGTGCTCGACGAGGCGATCAAGCAGCAATCCAATACGCGCTGGAAGCCGATGCTGCCGCTGTTGTTCGCGCGCCTCGTCCACTATTACGGCACCGACGCCAAGCTGCGCGTCGCGCGCTACGAGCGCTGGATCCCGGCGAAATGGATGGAGCTGCACCGCACGTTCCTGCGCGCCAGCGAGCTCGGCATCGAGCGCATCCCGGTGGCGCTCGGCGTGGCCAACGCCAACACTGCACAATGGACGGTCGAGCAGGAATACCTGTTCGCGCTGCTGATCCACCAGCTCAACACCGGCAACCTGTCGCCGGTGGAGCTCGACTGGGGTTCGGCGCAGCTTCGCGCCTGGAGCCGCCGCGTCGTGCTCGAGTCGGTGCCGAGCTCGCCGGAAGGCTATTTCGTCGACGTCGCCGGCAAGACCGGCCTCACGCGGCGCACCGGCAACGATTCGGGATCGATGCTGCGCTACCTCGACACCACGCCGATGGCCGAGCAGCTCGACCGCGCCATCGCGGCGCTGCGGCAGGCCGAGGATACCGACCAGGGACCGGCGACGTCGATCAATCCGCTGCGCATCGCGATCCTGGAGAAGATCCGCCCGGCGATCGCCCCCAACGTCAATACCGACTTCCGCCGCGATCCACGCATTGCCTGCGCCGTGCCGGCGCGGGTCCGTGTCGGCCTGTCGCGCATCGCACGCGACCTCGCCGCCAAGGATTACCCGGAAACGCCGGAGTCGGGGCACGGCCACGAGCAGATCGAGGTGTATGCGGTGGCCGACTCGCCGCGTCCACGCAAGCGCGTGCCGGACGAGCACGACTCGCTGGCGGCGAGCCTGTCGTCGTTCTCGAATCCGCAATGGCAGGTCAAGGATCGCAGCGTCGCGGGCCTGCGCATCGCCGCGTCCGGCGGCATCGGCCAGACGCTGACTCTCGGCGCGCTGGTCGCCGTGCGCCAAACCGACGTGACGGAGTGGGTGCTGGGCGTCGTGCGCCGGCTCAACAAGGTGTCGACCGAGGACGTCGAGGCCGGCGTGTCGATCATCGCCGACCGCGTCGTGGCGGTCGCATTGCATTCGCGCCGCGACCCGAAGGACGACATGGGCTTCATGGTCAACGGCATCGACGTGTCGACGATGGGCGCGCGCTTCGACGGCCTCTACCTGCCGCCGCCGTCGCGGCCCGACAAGCCGCTCGCGGTGAAGACGCTGATCGTGCCGACGCAGGAATACTCGGAAGGCCGCCACATCATCCTCGGCACCGGCCGGTCGATCTACACGGTGGCGCTGCGCCACCTGGTCGAGCAACGCGCCGAGTGGTCGTGGGCGGCGATCCAGATCATCGAGAAGAAGCCGCGGGAATAGTGGGCGTGCTCGCGGCCGCGGCGTCGCCGCGGCCGTTCTTCACCATCGGACATTCGACCCGGCCCATCGCCGAATTCGTCGACTGCCTGCGCGAATCAGCGATCGAGCTCGTGGTCGACGTGCGCACCGTGCCGCGCTCGCGCACCAACCCGCAGTACGACCGCGACGCATTGCCCGCGACGCTCGACGCGTCCGGCATCGGCTACGTGCACGAGCCCGCGCTCGGCGGGCTGCGGCCGCGCGCGCGCGACGTCGCCCCGGATCGCAACGGTTACTGGCAGAACGCCAGCTTCCACAACTACGCCGACTACGCGCTGTCGCCGGCGTTCGGCGAGGGGTTCGCGCGCCTGCGCGCGCTCGGCCATGCCCGGCGCTGCACGGTGATGTGCTCGGAGGCGGTGTGGTGGCGCTGCCATCGGCGCATCGTCGCCGACTACCTGATCGTCGCCGGCGAAGACGTCGTGCACATTCTCGGCCGCGGCAAGGTCGAGCCGGCGACGCTGACGCCGGGCGCGCTGCCCGCCAGCGACGGCACTGTCGCCTATCCGGCATTGATCTGAAGGCGTCGATCCGGTGGCGTCGCCGTGCGTCGCGCCCGCGCGGCACGGCCACATGCACGCGTCAGTCGTTGGGGCGGAACTGAAGCTTGAGTTCGCGCTGGAACATCTCCGTGCGATCGGGCTTCGGCAGCGGCGACGACTTGAGGATCGCGCGCTGCACCGCGTCGTCATAGCTCTTGACGCCGCTGGACTTGAGGAGGCGGGTGTCGATGATCTCGCCGCTCGGCAGCTGCACGACATCGAAGATCGCCTCGGGGTTGCCGGTGAGGTCGGGCGGCAATATCACGTTGCCGCGCACCTTGGCCTGGATGCGGCGCACCCAGTCGGTCTGCGCGCTCCTGCGCGCCTCCTGCGCCTTCTGGGCGTTCGCTTCCGCGGTCGCCCGCGTCTGGCTCTCCTGCTCCGCCTGCTCGCGCATCTGCGCCATCATCCGCTGCTGGCGATCGCGCGCGTCGGCGGCCTTCTTCTCGTCGGCGCGCTTCTGTGCTTCCTGTTGCGCGCGCAGCTCGCGCTGGCGCATCAGGTCGGCAATGCGCTTCTGCTCGTCGGCCTGCGCGCGCTGCTCGGCCTCGACGCGCCGGCGCCGCTCGGCGGCGGCCTTGAGCGCGATGTCGGCGTCCTGCGTGTCGGGTTGCGCCACCGGCGGCGGCGGCGGCGCCGGCTCGACCTTGGGCGTCGGCGCCGGCGGCGGCGGGGCGGGGGGCGGTTCGACCTTCGGCGGCGGCGCCGACTTCTGTGGCACCGGCGTGGGCGCATAGAGCTCCGCGGTCACCGGTTCCGGCGCGACGTTCTGCCAGTGGATCGAAAAGATCAGCACGGCCAGGAACGCGAGATGGACGGCGACGGCCAACGCCAGCGCGAGTCCGCGCCCCGGCGTGCGCAAGCGCGAGCGGATGGCGCTGCGCGGGTCGGCGTTCATCGTCGCAGCCATGTCACCCCGGCTTCGATTCGGCGAGCAGGCCCACCTTGCGGATGCCGTTGCGTTGCAGGATGTCGATCAGCCGGATCACTTCCTGGTAACGCGCGGACCCCGGTGCGGCGATGACAACGGGGCGGTCGCCGCCGACCTGCCGCGCCTTGAGCTCGGCGATGAGCTCCGCCTCGCTGACGGGCACCGGCGCCGGCGTCTTGCTCGCGGCATCGCGAAACGTGTAGCGTCCCTCCTTGTCGATCGTCACCTGGATCGGCAGGGGCGGCGCGGTCAGCTTGCTGCCGACGCTCGGCAGCTCGATCTGGCCCGGGTTCACCAGCGGCGCCGTGATCATGAAGATCACCAGCAGCACCAGCATCACGTCGATGTACGGCACGACGTTGATCTGGTTGATCGACTTGCGGGCGCGGCGCATCGCGGTTCAGCCCTGGCGTTGC
>DASYSP010000083.1:0-169797 GCA_036003195.1 Casimicrobiaceae bacterium | reverse complement strand
GACATCGTCGCCACCGCCACGCCCCCCGCGCCGCGCCTCGCGAGCGTCGTCGCCGTGGCGATCTCGGCGCACGGCGCGCACGACGCGCTGGCCCACGATGCGCTCGCAGCCGCGGTCGACGCCCAATTGCGCCGCCTCGCCCCGCAGTGGCCGGCGATGGCATGGTCGCAGGTCATCGAGGAGAAGCGCGCGACGTATGCGTGCACGCCGCAGGCGACGCGGCCGCGCGCCGGCGTGCTGATGCCCGGCATCGCGCTCGCCGGCGACTACACCGACGACCGCTTCCCGGCGACGCTCGAAGCCGCGGTGCGCAGCGGCCGTCGCGCCGCGGCGGCGCTGGCGCGCACGCTCCACGAAGCCGACCGCTAACCGGTCCGCGGCGTCATTGCGGTGCGGCCACCGGCCACCGCCAGAAGGTGTCGGGGTCGTCGAGCAGCGCGCCGGCGATGACGCCGCGGTGCACTTCCGAGGCGCCGTCGACGAGGCGTGCCTGCCGCGCGTAGCGGTAGATCCACTCCAGCGGCGTGTCGGTCGAATAGCCGCGCGCGCCGAGGAGCTGGATGCCGGTGTCGGCGGCGCGCTGCAGCGCGTCGGCCGCGCTGACCTTCGCCATCGAGATCTCGCGCCGCGCGAATTCGCCGCGATCGAGCGCTTCCGCCGCACGCAGCGTGAGCAGGCGCGCGACGTCGATCGCCATCGCCGCATCGGCGAGCATCGCGCGCACGCTGTCGATCGCGGCCAGCGCGCGCCCGCCGCTCTGCCGCTCGGCGACGTACGGCGCGGCGACCGCCAGCGAGCGGCGCGCGAGCCCGAGCCAGCGCATGCAATGCGTGAGCCGCGCCGGACCGAGGCGGATCTGCGTCAGCTTGAGGCCATCGCCTTCCTGCATCAGGCGCTGGTCGTCGCCGATCGTCATCGACTCGAACACGACCTCGCAGTGCCCGCCATGCTCCTCGGGACCCATCACCGGGATGCGGCGCGCGATGGTGAGGCCCGGCGTGTCGCGGTCGCAGACGAATGCGGTCAGGCCGCGGCGCGGATCGTCGGACGTGCGGGCGACGACGATGAAATGGCGGGCGATGCCGGCACCGGTGATGAACCACTTGCGGCCATCGATGACCCACCCGGCGCCGCGGCGCACCGCGCGCGTGCGGATCATCGTCGGATCGGAACCGCCGCCGGGATGCGGCTCGGTCATCGCGAACGCCGAGCGCACGCGGCCATCGACGATCGGCGCCAGCCAGCGCGCCTGCTGCGCGGCGCTCGCCACTTGCGCCAGCACGCGCATGTTGCCGTCGTCGGGCGCCGCGCAGTTGAACGCCGGCGGCCCGAAGATCGAGAAGTTCATCGCCTCGTACAGCGGCACCAGCGCGCGCATCGACAGGCCGAGGCCGCCCAGCGCGCGCGGCATCTGCGGCGTCCACAGTCCGGCGGCCTTGACCTCGGCGCGCAGGCCCTCGAGCACGTCGAGGCGCAGGTTGTCGTGCTCGTCGTCGTGCGCATGACCGGCTTCGAGCGGCACGATGCGCTCGCGCACGAACGCGTCGATGCGCGCGCGCAGCGCGTCGGTGGCCGGATCGATCGCGAAGCTCATCGTCGGCGCCTCGCAAGCGCGTGGCCGTCGACCGTCGGCGCGGCGCCGCGGACACGGGCGACACGGGCGACACGGCCCGCGAGCGGTTTGGATGTGGACATGAGCGGCGCCTGGACGCGCAAGTCTAGTCGTTGTGCAGGAGCCGCGGGTTGCTGATGACGAGCTTGGCGCGCGTCGCGGCCACCAGCGCAGCGTGCAGCGCGCGCTGGCCGTCGCGGTCGCCGCGGTCGCAGCCGACCGCCCGCCGCAACAGGTCGGCGTCGTCGCCCGCGGGCGCGGACGCGGCGATTTCGCGCGCGGCGATCGCCATCGCGCTGGCTGCCATGCGCAGTTCGTAGCGGTGGCGCGGCTCGACCTCGTCGTCGAGCGCAAGCAGCGTCTCGCGTGCGACATCGAGCAGCTCGATGGCATTCGGGCGTTCAGGCAAGGCTGTCTCCGGTAAGGGCAAGCATCTGCCATTCGAGCTCGGGCAGCATGCGTCCGGTCAGCGCGAGCTCGAGCGATCGCTCGCCGGCGTCGAGGAAGCGCTGCGTCTGCTGCAGCGCGATCACCGCCCAGCGCAATTGCGCCAGCACCTGCCAGTACGCGAGATCCTCGCGCGTATAGGCCGTGCCGGCGGTCGTGTTGTAGCCACGCAGCAAGTCGGCGATGTCGCCGAGGCCCCCCGCCTCGCGATCGGAGCGGGCGAAGCGCCAGCAGGGCGCGCAGAACCAGCCGAGATCCTCGCGCGGATCGCCCCACCCGGCGAACTCCCAGTCGAGCGTCGCCGCCAGGCGGTCGTCGTCGACGAGCAGATTGCCCACCCGATAGTCGCGATGCACGAGCACCACGGATTGCGTCGCGGGTGCGTGCAGCTCCAGCCAGCGCAGCGTCCACTCGAGCACCGGCCGCGCATCGTGCGTCAGCGTGCGCCAGCCCTCGATGCTGGCACGATATGCGGCGACGAGATCGCGTGTGGGATGCGCGGGCGACGCGCCGAGGCAGGCCAGCCGCGCTTGCGGGGGACGGATCGCATGCAGGCGTGCGAGGTTGGCACCGATCGCCGCGAGCAGATCGGGACGCCCGTTGCCCGCCTCGCGCGTCAAGCGGCGGCCGGAGGCCTCGCCCGCGACGAAGCCCACCAGCATGAACGGCGGACACGTCGCATCACCCGGATCGAAGCCGACTGGCGGTGGCACGATGACGCCGGCCGCCGCGGCCGCCTCCAGCAGCGCGAATTCGTCGCCGCGCGGGCGGCTCGCGGCCACCGCCGACGGCGCATCCGTGCGCAGCACCAGATCGCTCGCCGCCGACCACGGACCGCCGTCGAGCGCGACGCGCAAGCGGAAGTTCTGCTGGATCGCGCCGCCGGCGAGGCGCTCGCAGCCGAGCACGCGCGCGCCACGCGCGCCGGTGAGTGCCGCGAGTCGCGCGGCGAACGCTTCGCCGGTCCAGCGTGCCGCGCCGTCGTCGCGCATCAGCGCCGCCTCACGGCCCGTCGAGCTTGCGCGCGCGTTCGCGCAGCAGGAATTTCTGGATCTTGCCCGTCGACGTCTTGGGCAGCGGTCCGAACACCACGGTCTTCGGCGCCTTGAAGTGCGCGAGATTGTCGCGGCACCAGGCGATGATCGCCGCGGCGTCGACATCGGTCGTTGCCGGCTTCAGCGCGACGAACGCGCATGGCGTCTCGCCCCAGCGCGGATCCGGGCGCGCGACCACGGCGGCCTCGACCACCGCCGGGTGGCGATACAGGCACTCCTCGACCTCGAGCGAGCTCACGTTTTCGCCGCCGCTGATGATGATGTCCTTGGCGCGGTCCTTGACCTCGATGTAGCCGTCGGCGTGGCGCACGCCGAGGTCGCCCGAGTGATACCAGCCCTGGCGGAATGCCGCCGCCGTCGCGTCCTCGTTCTTGAGATAGCCCTTCATGATCGTGTTGCCGCGCAGCAGCACTTCGCCCATCGACACGCCGTCGTCGGGCAGCGGCGCGCCGCTGTCGACGTCGCCGATGCGAACCGCCTCGAGCGTCGGCATCGGCACGCCCTGGCGCGCCATCGCCTGCGCGCGCGTCGCGAGGTCCTGTGCCGACCATGCGTCCTGCCATTCGCAGATCGTCGCCGGGCCATAGGATTCGGTCAGCCCGTAGAGGTGGGTGACGCGAAAGCCCATCGCCTCCATCGCCACGATCACCGGCGTCGGCGGTGCGGCGCCACCGGTCGCCACGTCCACCACATGGTCGAAGCGCACCTTCGCTTCGGCCGGGGCGTGCACCAGCATGTTGAGCACGATCGGCGCGCCGCACAGGTGCGTGACGCGATGCTCGCGGATCGCGCGGAACACCGCACCCGGCTCCACCTTGCGCATGCATACGTGCGTGCCGCCGGCGGCGGTGACCGCCCAAGTGAACGTCCATCCGTTGCAGTGGAACATCGGCAGCGTCCACAGGTACACGCTGTCCTGACCGAGGCGCATCGTCAACGCATTGCCGAGCGCATTCAGATAGGCGCCTCGATGGTGATACACGACGCCCTTGGGGTCGCCGGTGGTGCCGGACGTGTACAGCAGCGCGAGCGAATCCCACTCGTCCAGCGGCCCCGGCCAGGCGAACGCGGGATCGCCCTCGGCGAGCAGCGCATCGTAAGTGAGCGCGCCGATGGCATCGCCCGCCGGGCCTTCGGGGTCGGCGAGGTCGACGACGAGGATGTCGCGGTCGAGCGTCGCCAGCGCTGCGCGTACCGTCGGCGCGAACTCCGCATCGACGAGGATCGCCTTGGCTTCGCCGTGCGCGAGACAGAACGCGATGCCGCGCGCATCGAGCCGGTAGTTGAGCGCATTGAGAATGGCGCCGAGCGCGGGAACTGCGTAGTGCGCCTCCAGCATGGCCGGCACGTTCGGTGCCATCACCGCGACGGTGTCGCCGCGGCGCACGCCACGGCGCGCCAGCGCCGACGCGAGGCGCCGGCAGCGCGTCTCGAACTCGCGCCACGTCAACGTCGTGCGGCCGTGGCGCACGGCGATGCGTGCAGGCCACGTCGCCGCCGTGCGCACGAGGAACGACACCGGCGACAGCGGCACGTGGTTCGCGGCATTGCGATCGAGCCCGCGGACGAAGGGATGCGCGGGCGGCAGCGGCCGTTCGCCATTCATGGCGCATCCTGCGGCTGCGCGCCGGAACCCGCACCGAGCGCGCGCTGCATCAGCACGACGTCGATCCAGCGGCCGAACTTGCGGCCCACGCCGTGCAGCACGCCGACATGCGTGAAGCCGGCCCGGGCATGCACGCCGATGGAGGCGGCATTGCCGGTGTCGCCGATGACGGCGATCATCTGCCGGTCGCCGCGTGCCGTGCAGGCGTCGATCAGCGCCTCGAGCAGGCGCCGGCCGAGGCCCCCGCCGATTGCATCAGGCGCGAGATAGATCGAGTCTTCCGTGGTGAAACGGTACGCCGGCCGCGCCCGGTAGGGTCCGGCATACGCGTAGCCGACGATCCGCGGGCCGCGCACGGCGACCAGCCATGGCTGCGCGGCGGCGGCGATCGCCTGCATCCGCGCCGCCATCTCCGCGGCATCCGGCGGTTCGATCTCGAACGTCGCGGTGCCGTGCAGCACGTGCTCGCGGTAGATCGCAGCGATCGCGGGCGCGTCGTCCGCAGTCGCCGCGCGCAGCGTGGCGGGCGACGTCGTCACCGGTTGTTCTGGCGCAGCGCGCGTGCGCGCTCGCGGTCCCATTCGCGCTCGCGGATCGTCGCGCGCTTGTCGTGCTGCTTCTTGCCCTTGGCGAGGCCGATCTCGAGCTTGATGCGCCCCGTCTTGAAATGCAGGTCGATCGGCGTCAGCGTGTAGCCCGCGCGTTCGACCTTGCCCACGAGGCGGTTGATTTCCTCGCGGTGCATCAGCAGCTTGCGCGTGCGCGTCGGATCGGCATGCACATGGGTCGACGCCGTCGACAGCGGCGAGATGTGGGCGCCGATGAGGATCAGCTCGCCGCCCTTGACCACGACATAGGCCTCCTTGAGCTGCGCACGCCCGGCGCGGATCGACTTGACCTCCCAGCCTTCGAGCACCAGTCCGGCCTCGAAGCGTTCCTCGATAAAATAGTCGTGGAAGGCCTTGCGATTCTCGACGATGCTCATGATGCCGCCGATTCTAGCAATCCGCCCGCGCCGCGCGCGCGGCCGATGCCGCCGCACGCCGCGGCGACTCCTGCCGGCGGGCGGCGGATGCGGCGCGTAGCGCGCTCCGTGCTGGTGCCTTACGCGGCCGCCGAGATGTTCGCGCTGGTCGCCGATGTCGGCGCGTACCCGCGGTTCCTGCCCTGGTGCGCCGGCACCACGGTGCTGGCGCAGGACGCGGAGGCGATGACGGCGCGCATCGACATCGACTACCACGGCGTGCGCACCCACTTCACCACCGAGAACACCCATCGTCCGCCGCAGTCGATCGTGGTGACGCTGAAGGACGGCCCGTTTCGCCACCTGCATGGCGAATGGCAGTTTCGCGCGCTCGCCGAGAGCGCATCGAAGGTCGAGCTCGAGCTTGCGTACGAATTCGCCACGGCGATGCTGGACGGCGTCATCGGGCCGGTGTTCAACCACATCGCGCACACGTTCATCGACGCGTTCGTGCAGCGCGCCGCCACCGTCTACGGAACGCGATGACGCTGCACGTCGTCGTCGCCTACGCGGCGCCGGGCGTCGAAGACGTCGTGACGCTCGTGCTGCCCGATGGCGCCACGGTGGCCGACGCGTTGGCGCGCGCAAATATTGCCGGGCGCTGCGGCCTCGACGCCGAGGCGCTCGAGCCCGCGATCTTCGGCCAGCGCGCCGATCCGGCCACCCCGCTGGCCGACGGCGACCGGGTGGAACTGACGCGCCCGCTGCTCGCCGATGCCAAGGCGGCGCGGCGCGTACGCGCCCAGGTGAAACGCCGGCACGGTTGAGGCTGCGGTCGCCGGCGCGGCTCGCGCCGCATGCAAATGCCACACCGCGACGGGCGGTCTGCGTGCCGGCAAAGGCAAACCATTGATTGTGTGGCGCGATCGGCGACAATGCCGGATGCCTTGGTCCCGCCCTGCCCGATTCGCCGCCGTTTTGCTCGCGGCCGGCCTTTGCGCGCCGGTCGCGATGGCCGCAACCAAGGCGCACCCGCCTGCCACCGCGACCGCGCCGGCACTGTCAGCCACCCTGTTGCAGCGCGCCCAGGACGTGGCGATCGCCGCGCTGGGCCTCGTCGGCGTCGATTACCGGTTCGGCGGTGAGACGCCGGCGAGCGGCGTCGACTGCAGCGGCCTCGTGCGTTACGTGTTCTCGCAGACCACGGGCATCGCGTTGCCCCGCACGTCGGCGGAAATGGGCCGGGTCGGCGCGCGCGTGGCGCGCATCGATCTCGTGCCCGGCGACCTCGTGTTCTTCAACACCCGCCATTTCGTCAATTCGCACGTCGGCATCTATCTTGGCGACAACCGCTTCGTGCATGCACCTTCGCGCGGCAGCGAAGTGGCCATCGCCTCGCTCGACGACGCCTACTGGAAACAGCGGTTCACCGGCGCGCGCCGGCTGATCGGGGTGATGCAGGGCGGCGACGCGCCCCCCTCCACCACCGTTGCGGCGCCGATGCCGCCCGCCTCGGCGCTGGCGGTCTCGCTGTCCAGAATGGACCTCACGCCGTAGCGGCCGGACGTCGCCGGCGTTCGTCGCCGCCGGTCGCCAGCCGTCGCATCGCCCGCCGCGCGGCAGCGGTGCTGCGCTAAGCTCGGCGATTACCCAACGCCTGCTCGAGCGGCGCCACGAACGCCGGAGATTGCGCGTGTTTGCCCATTTCGAACGACTCGTCGACCCCTATCCCGACGCGACCCCGTCGGCGCCCCCGCGCGCGTTCTTCGCCTTCCTCTGGTGGTGCTCGAAGGGGCTGCGCAAGTACCTGCTGGCGACGACGCTGCTGACCGCCGGCATCGGCGCATTCGAGGCGCTGCTCTTCAGCATGATGGGCGGCATCGTCGACTGGCTGGCCAAGGTCGAGCCGGCGCGGCTGTGGTCGGAGCACGGCGACCGCCTGCTGCTGCTCGCCGGCGTGCTGGCGGCCAGCCTGGCGCTGGTGGCGCTGCAGTCGACGATCAAGCAGCAGACGCTGTTCGGCAACTTTCCCATGCTGCTGCGCTGGAACTTCCACCGGCTGATGCTCGCGCAGAGCATGGGATTCTTCCAGGACGAGTTCGCCGGGCGCATCGCCACCAAGGTGATGCAGACGGCGCTCGCCGCGCGCGACACCTGGCTCATCGTCACCGAGCTCCTGGTGTTCGTCGTCATCTACTTCGCGACGATGCTCGCGGTGCTGGGCGGCTTCGACGCGCGGCTGCTGGTGCCGTTCGTGGCGTGGGTGCTGCTGTACGTCGCGGCGCTGCGCTATTTCGTGCCGCGCCTCGGCCGCGTCGCGCGCGCGCAGGCCGATGCCCGCTCGCTGATGACCGGGCGCATCACCGACGCCTACACCAACATCGCCACGGTCAAGCTGTTCTCGCATGCCAAGCGCGAGGCGTTCTTCGCGCGCTCGGCGATGCAGGAATTCCTCGGCACCGTGCATACGCAGATGCGTCTCGTCACCGGCTTCGAGATCGTCAACCACGCGCTCAGCATGGCGCTGGTGGCGGCGGCCGCCGGCGCCACGCTGTGGCTGTGGACGCAAGGCGAGGTCGGCGTCGGCGCAGTCGCCGCGGCCACCGCGATGGCGCTGCGCCTCAACGGCATCTCGCACTGGGTGATGTGGGAGATGGCGACGCTGTTCGAGCACATCGGCACCGTGCAGGACGGCATCAACACGATTGCGCGTCCGCACAACGTCGTCGACGCCGGCGACGCGGTGCCCCTCGTCGTCACCCGCGGCGACATCCGTTTCGACGATGTGCGCTTCGGCTACGGCGGCGAGCGCCACGTGATCGACGGCCTCACGCTGCGCATCCGCCCGGGCGAGAAGATCGGCCTCGTCGGGCGCTCGGGCGCCGGCAAGTCGACGATCGTCAACCTGCTGCTGCGCTTCTACGACGTCGCCGGCGGCCGCGTGACGATCGACGGCCAGGACATCGCCACGGTGACGCAGAACTCGCTGCGCGCGCAGATCGGCATGGTGACGCAGGACACGTCGCTGCTGCACAGGTCGGTGCGCGAGAACATCGTCTACGGCCGGCCGGATGCGACCGATGCCGACATGATCGCGGCCGCCCGCCGCGCCGAGGCCGACGAGTTCATCGCCCATCTCACCGATCCCAAGGGACGCCGCGGCTACGATGCGCACGTCGGCGAGCGCGGCGTCAAGCTGTCGGGTGGCCAGCGCCAGCGCGTGGCCATCGCCCGCGTGATGCTGAAGGACGCGCCGATCCTGCTGCTCGACGAGGCGACCAGCGCGCTCGACTCCGAGGTCGAGGCGGCGATCCAGCAGAGCCTCTACCGCCTGATGGAGGGCAAGACGGTGGTCGCGATCGCGCATCGCCTGTCGACGATCGCCGCGATGGACCGGCTGATCGTGCTCGACCGCGGACGCATCGTCGAGGAAGGCGATCACCGCAGCCTGCTCGCGCGCGACGGTCTCTACGCAAGACTCTGGGCGCACCAGAGCGGCGGCTTCCTCGGCGAGCAGGATGACGAGCCGGCCATCGCGGTCGACCAGCCGTCGGCCGGCACAGGCGATATCGCAGGCATCGACGATTCGCGCCGACGCGCGATCGAGCCGGCGCTGGTCGGTCCCGACATGCCGACGGGAACCGAGCCGCCGCTCTAGCGCGCCGTCCCGAGCTTCAGCGCGCGCCGGCGCGTTGCAGCCGCTCGACCAGCCGGTCGTCGCTGTTGCGCCGCGCAAAATCGAGCGCCGACATGTTGTTCTCGTTGCGCACGTTGACGTTGGCGCCCTTGTCGATCAGCAGCAGCGCGGTGGCGTAGCGTCCTTCGCGTGCGGCCATCATCAGCGGCGTGGTGCCGTTCGCCGAGCGGGCATCGATGGCGGCGCCCTGCGCGAGCAGCCACGCCACGACGTCATCGTGGCCGCCGGTCGCCGCGTACGCGAGCGGCGTCCAGCCGCGCGGATTGACGTCCGCGCCGGCGGCGCGCAGCGCCTTCGCGACATCGAGCCTTCCGTTCAGCGCGGCGATCATCAGCGCGGTGTCGCCGAAGCGATTGCGCGCATCGACCTTGGCCCGCGCCGCGATCAGCGCGTCGACCGCGGACAAGGCCCCGGCGCGCGCCGCGATCAGCAGCACGGGATCGCCGTTGGCATCGACGGAGTCGGGATCGACGCCGCGCGCGAGCATCGCCTGCAGCTCGGCGGCGCGATCGTTGGCGGCGGCGGCGACGAAGTCGTCGAGCAGCGCCGCATGCGCGGCGACGGCGAGGAAACAACCTGCGAGCAAGCCGGCGCAGCGCCGGGCGATGCGATCAATGGGCATGGGGCTCGATGGCGAAGAGGTTGAAGAAATTGCGCGACGTCGCCGCCGCCACGTCGGCCAGCGCAATGCCGCGCAGCCGCGCGATTTCCGCGGCGACGTGCGGCACATAGGCAGGCTCGTTGCGCTTGCCGCGAAACGGCACCGGCGCGAGGTAGGGACTGTCGGTCTCGATCAGCATGCGCTCGAGCGGCACGCTGCATGCAACCGTCTTCAGCGCCGCAGCGTTGCGGAACGTGACGATGCCGGAAAACGAGATGTGAAATCCGAGCGCGAGCGCGGCATCGGCCACGTCCTGGGTTTCGGTGAAGCAATGCATGACGCCGCCGACTTCCGCGGCACCTTCGTCGCGCATGATCGCGAGGGTGTCCTCGGCCGCCGCGCGGGTGTGGATGACGAGGGGCTTGCGAGCCCTGCGCGCGGCGCGGATATGCGTGCGGAAGCGCGCGCGCTGCCACTCGAGGTCGCCCTGCTGGCGGTAGTAGTCGAGTCCGGTCTCACCGATGGCGACGACCTTCGGCAGCGCCGCCAGCGCCACCAGGCGCTCGACGCTCGGCTCCTCGGTATCCGGATAGTCGGGATGCGTGCCGGCCGATGCGTAGAGGTTGGCGTGCGCGGCAGCCAGCGCGTGCACCCGCGGGAAATCGGGCAGGTCGACGCTGATGCACAGCGCGTGGCTGACGCCGGCCTCCTGCATCGACGCGAGGAGCCTCGGCAACTCGTCCGCGAAGTCGGGAAAGTCGAGGTGGCAGTGCGAATCGACGAACGTCACATCGTGTGCGTGGTGCGCGACGATGCCAGCGTCTCGCCCAGCAGGCGCTCGATGGTCGCGCGCGCCGCGGCGCCGGTGTCGTCGAGCGTGAACTGCACGCCGATGCCTTGCGTGCGGTTGCCCTGCACGCCCTCCGGCGTGATCCAGACGACCTTGCCCTGCACGGCGATGCGATTGGGATCGTCCATCAGCGACAGCAGCATGAACACTTCCTCGCCGAGCGTGTACGCGCGCGTGGTCGGGATGAAGATGCCGCCGCCCTTGAGGAATGGCATGTAGGCGGCGAACAGCGCCGCCTTCTCGCGGATGTTGAGCGACAGCACCCCCGGCCGCGCGACCGCCGAGGCGGGATTCTTATCGGCTGCCATGGTCGAACAATGCCCGGTATTCGATCAACAACGCCTCGAGGGTGAGCCGCGGCGCCAGCGGATGCGCGAGACGCGCGCGCTGGCCCAGCAGGGTCCGATGATAGCGGGAAAGCGCGATCCGGGCCACCTGCGGCGCGAGTGCGGCAAGCGCGGCGGCATGGTCGACGTTGGCGCCCGGCGGCGCATTCGCCGCCACACGCGCGAGGTCGGTCGTCCATGCAATCAGCCAATCGACGACCGCGGCCAGATGCGCCTTGCGCGCATCCTTCGGCAGGGCGTCGATGCGCGCCGAGAGCGCGGTCGGCGACAGCGCGCGTGGTCGCGCCAGCGCCGCGAGCCACTGTTCACGCTCGGCCTGCGTGTCGCGATCGGCGAGCGCAAGCGCGGTCAGCGGCGCGCCGTTCGCCTGCGCCAGCACGCCAGCGGGCGCGTCGACGCCGTTCTGCGCGAGCCACGCGATCGCCGCCTCGCGCGAAGGCGGCGGCACCACGATGCGCCGGCAACGGCTGGCGATCGTCGCCGGCACGCGACCCGGCTGGTGCGACACGAGCAGCAGGAACGTTCCGGGCGGCGGCTCCTCCAGCGTCTTCAGCAAGGCATTCGCCGCGGCGTGGTTCATCGCCTCCGCGGGTTCGATCAGCGCGACCTTGTTGCCGAGGCGGTGCGTGCTGAGCTCGACCAGGTCGCGCAATTCGCGCACGTCTTCCACCAGAATATGCTCGCGCAGCTTCACCTCGCCGTCGGGATCGGTGATCGCGCGCTCGAGCAGGCGGAAGTCGGGATGCTGGCCCGCCGCGAAGTACTGGCAACTGGCACACGTGCCGCAGGCGGTGCCGTCGCCGCGCGGCGTCTCGCACAGCAGCGCCTGCGCGAGGTTCATCGCGAGATTGCGTTTGCCGATGCCCGCGCCGCCGACGAACAGCATCGCGTGCGGGAGGCTCGCGCGTCCCGCCAGGATCGACCGCAGCTGGGCGGCGAGCCACGGCAGCAGCATCGACGGGTCGGGCGCCGCCGCGGCGAGCGTCGCGCGCGTGTCGCTCACAGCGCCTCGACGACCGCAGCCAGCGCCCGGCGTACCTCGTCGAGCGGGCGCGTCGAATCGACGATGCGAAAGCGCCCGGGCTCGGCGCGCGCCCGCGCCTGGTACACGGCACGCACGCGTGCGGTGAACGCCGCGTCCTCGCGCTCGAACCTGTCGAGCGTGCGGCCGTGGTCGACGGCGCGCGCGAGACGCGCGCGCGACACTTCGGGCGGCACGTCGAACAGGATCGTCACGTCCGGCATGCAATCGGCGTGCGTCCATTGCGCCAGCGCCTCGATGTGCGCGGGATCCACGCCGTGCCCGCCGCCCTGATAGGCGAACGTGGCGTCGGTGAAGCGGTCGCACAGCACCCAGTCGCCGCGGCCGAGCGCCGGCCGGATCACCTGTGCGACGTGCTCGGCGCGGGCGGCGAACATCAGCAGCACCTCGCTGTCGTGAAGCATTGGCGTTGCCAGCACCAGCTCGCGCAGCTTCTCGGCGAGCGGCGTGCCGCCGGGCTCGCGCGTGGCGACGACCGTGGCGCCGCGCGCACGGATCGCCTCGGCGATGAACGCGACGTGCGTGCTCTTGCCCGCGCCGTCGATGCCTTCCAGCGTGATGAAACGCCCGCGCGTGGCCATCAGTGATCGTCTCTCGTCGGCGCCGCGGCGCGCATCAGCGCGCGCCGCCCTTCTGGAATTTTGCCACGGCGCCATTGTGGTCGCTGAGCGTGGCGGAGAACTGCGAGCGGCCGTCGCCGCGGGCGACGAAATACAGGTAATTGGTCGCCGGCGGATGCAACACGGCGTCGAGCGACGCCTGCGAAACGAGCGCGATGGGCGTCGGCGGCAGGCCATTGCGCGTGTACGTGTTGTAGGGCGTGTCGGCGGCGAGATCGCGCTTGCGCAGGTTGCCGTCGAACGCCGTGCCCAGGCCGTAGATCACCGTCGGATCGGACTGCAGCGGCATGCCGAGCCGCAGGCGATTGACGAACACCGACGCCACCAGCGGCCGGTCGTCGGGGTGCCCGGTCTCCTTCTCCACGATCGACGCCAGGATCAGCGCGTCGTACGGCGTCGCGAGCGGCAGGTTCGGCGTGCGCGACGCCCAGCCTGCATCGAGCCGCGCTGCGAGCATTCGCCATGCGCGCTTGAGGATCGCCGCGTCGGACGTGTGACGCGCGAAGAAGTACGTGTCGGGAAAGAACAGGCCCTCGGCGTGGTCGCCCGTGGCGCCGATGCGCGCCAGGACTTCGGCTTCCGGCAATTCCAGCAGCGTCTTGTCGATGCTGGGATCGGTGCGCATCGCATCCTTGAGCTGCGCAAACGTGGCGCCCTCGACGATCGTGATCGCCGACTGCTGAACGTCGCCCTGCGTGAGCTTGGCGAGAAGGCCGCGCAGCGTGATGCCCGCGGCGATCTCGTAGCTGCCCGCCTTGATGGCGCGGTCGACCCGCGCCAGCCGCGCGTACAGCGTGAGCCATGCCGGATGCGGCAGCACGCCGTCTGCGGTGAGCTCGCGGGCGACCGACGCCAGCGAGGCGCCGCTGCGGACGTCG
Organism: Casimicrobiaceae bacterium; assembly: GCA_036003195.1. Lineage (GTDB taxonomy): Bacteria > Pseudomonadota > Gammaproteobacteria > Burkholderiales > Casimicrobiaceae > VBCG01. Next base: position 156,078 of record DASYSP010000083.1, on the reverse strand, counting down.
AAGTCATAGGGCGTGCGCGGCAACGGCAGCGGCCGTGACGCGGCGTGCCAGGCCCATGCACCGGCCATCGCCGCGAGCGCGACGACGGCGAGCGCGAGCAAGCGGCGGCGGAACGAGGATCGTCGCATGTGGAGGGGCCGATTATAATCGCCGGATGTCGCAGATCCCGCGGGCGCGCCTCGATGCGCGCGGCTTCACGCTGATCGAGATCATGGTGGTCATCGTGATCCTCGGCGTGCTCGCCGCGCTGGTGGTGCCGCGCGTACTCGAGCGTCCGGACGAAGCGCGCGCGGTGGCCGCAAAATCCGACATCGCGGCCATCGTCGCTGCGCTGAAACTCTATCGCCTCGACAACCAGCGCTACCCCACGAGCGAGCAGGGACTCAACGCGCTCGTGGCCAAGCCGGAAGCGCCGCCGGTGCCGCCGAACTGGAAGCCCGGCGGCTACCTCGAGAAGCTGCCGAAGGACCCGTGGGGCTCGCCGTATCAGTACCTCAATCCGGGGCTCAAGGGCGAAATCGACATCTACAGCCTGGGCGCGGACCGCCAGCCCGGCGGGTCGGGCGTCGATGCCGACATCGGCTCGTGGGACCTCTGACCTCGCGCATCGCCTGCACCGGCGAGGCTCCACGCCGCACAATCTCGCGCGTCGCGCCCGGTTTCACGCTGGTGGAAATCCTCGTCGCGATCACGGTGATCGCGATCGCCGCATCCGTCGCCGTCGTGGCATGGCGCGGCGATCCGCGCGCCGACGCCGGACGCGAGGCGCGCCGCTTCGCCGGCGCGCTCGAGTATGCGGCGGCGCGTGCGCAATGGCGGCGCGAGACGCTCGTGGTGGCAACCGACGGCGGCACGTGGCGATTCCTGCGGCGTACCGACGCCGCGCACTGGGAACCGGTCGCCGACGACGACGTGCTCGCCGCGCACGCGCTGCCGTCACCGTTGTCGGTGTGGGCGGCGTCGTACGCGGGGCAGCCCGTCGCCGCCGGCACGCGCATCCCGCTGCATGCCTCGGGGCGCAACGAGCCCTTCGCGTTCGTCGTCGGCGGCGGCCCGGCGCCGGTCGTCGTCGCCGCCGATCCGCTCAATCGCGTCTCGGTCGCCGCCGCGCCGTGAGGCCTCGCGGCTTCACGCTGGTGGAAATCCTGGTGGCGCTGGCCATCGTCGCGGTGGCGCTCGCCGCCGGCATGCGTGCGCTGACGCAGGCGGCCGACGGCGCGACCGCCCTCAAGTCGCGCACGCTCGCGCTGTGGGTCGCGCAGAACGTGCTGGCGCGCGCCCAGCTCGCCAATCCGACGCCGCCGACCGGGTCGTCCGCGGGCGACGAAACCGAGGCAGCGGCGCGCTTCGTGTGGCGCGCGAGCGTGGCGCCCACGCCCAATCCCGGATTCAGGCGCATCGACATCGTCGTCGCGGCGCCGGAGACACCGGATTACGCGCTCGCCGAGTTGACCGGCTATCTGGGTGTGCGCACGGCGCCGTGACGCACTCGGCACTTGCGCCGCGGCGCGGCTTCACGCTGGTCGAGGTGCTGATCGCGCTGGCGATCCTCGCCGTGATCGGCGTGCTGGCGTACCGCGCAATGGCGGCGCTCGCCGACGGTGAGGCGCGGCTCGCCGTGGAGACGTCGCGCTGGACCACGCTCGACGCCGTGTTCGTGCGGCTCGAATCGGACCTGCGCGCCGCGGTGCCGCGCGCGGTGCGCCACGGCACGGCGCGCGAGCCGGCGTTCGTCGCCGACGTCGATGGTGCCGGCAATGCGCTCTTCACGCTGACCCGCGCCGGCAGCGAATTCGACGACGAGCCGGGCCGCGCCGGCCAGCGCGTCAGCTACGCGGCGCGCGACGGCACGTTGACGATCGCCTACTGGCCGGCGCTCGACAACGTTGCCGGCGCCACGCCGACGACGTATCCCCTGCTCGGCGACGTCGCGCAATTCCACGTCGGCTACGAGACATCCGATGGGCGCTTCATCGCGCAGTGGCCCGTGCTGGGCGAGCCCGACGTGCCGCGCGCGGTGCGCATCGAGCTCTTGCTCGCCGACGGCGTGCACGTCGAGCGCTGGTTCGCACTGCAATGAGCCACGTGCGCGCGCTTCCGGGTGGCGTGGCGCGGCACGTGCGCGGCGCCGCGCTGGTGATCGCAATGCTGCTCGCGGCATTGGTGGCGGCGGTCACCGTCGCGTTGGCCGCAGGCCAGGAGCGCTGGCGCGCGACTGTCGAGCATCGTCGCGACCAGGTGCAGGCCGAGGCCCTCGCGCAGGCGGGCGTGCAGTGGTCGCTCGCCGTGCTCGATGAGGACGCGCGGATGTCGTCGATCGACTCGCTGTCGGAGCCGTGGGCGATTGCGTTGCCGCCGACGCCGCTCGGCAACGGCAGCATCGAGGGACGCATCGTCGATGCACAGGGGCTGCTCAACGTCGACAACCTCGCGGTGGCCGGCAACACCGCCGACGTCGAGCGGCTGCGCCTCGCGGCGCTGTTTGCCGCCGAAGGCGTCGCGCCGTCGCCGCTCGACGCCATCGCTGCCGCCGTGCACGCCACGGGCGCGACCTCCGACGGCGGAGCCGAGGACGCCGCGTATGCGCGGGCGACGCCCCCGCGGCTCGCGCCGCAGGCGCCGCTGCTGCGCGCTGCCGAACTCGCGGCGGTGCGCGGCGTGACCCCGGCCGCCATGACGCGGATGGCGCCCTTTGTCACCACGTTGCCGCCGCCGACGACGCTCAACGTCAACACCGCCCCGCCCGAAGTGCTGATGGCGGCACTGCCGGGCCTCGACGCCGATGCCACGACCGCGCTGGTGGCCGGCCGGGCGCGCAAGCCGTTCACCACGGTCGCCGAGTTCCGCGCGCGCCTGCCGCAGGCGGCGCGCGTGGTCGACGAGCGCACGCTCGACGTCGGCAGCCGCTTCTTTTTGGTCAGCGTCGACGCGCGCCAGGGCGAGACACGCGTGAGGGCGCGCGCGCTGGTGCGCCGCGAGCGGCCGGGCACGCCGGCGATCGTCTGGCAGGTGATCGAGTGACGTCGCGCGCACCGTGGCGGCTGGTCTACACTCTCGCCAAGCCGGCGCGCCGACGCGTGCCCGCAGAACGTGTTCCATGACGACCCTTCCCGCACTTCGCAACGCACCGCTGGCCGCCCGCCGATGACGACGCTGCGCGTGCTCGTCGATGCAGTGCCGACGTCCCGCAACGCATTCGACTATGCGCTGGTCGACGCTTCGGGGCGCGTCGCCGCCCGCGGACGCGGCGCGGCCGCACAGTGGCCGCGCGCCGATGTGCGGGTGGCGATCGTCGACGCGCCGCTGGTGCATGTCGCCGCATTGAAGCTGCCGCCGATCCAGCCGGCGCGGCTCGCCGACGCCGTGCGCTTCGCACTCGACGACCAGCTGGCAGCGGCCACCGATTCGATGCACATCGCGCATGGTGCGCAGGCCAAGGACGGTCGCGTGCAGGCGATCGCGCTCGCGCGCGACCTGATGCAGGCGATCGACGAGCGGATGCCGGAATTCGCGCGGATCGTCGCACTGCCGTCCCTGCTGCCCGCCAGCGCCGACTGGCAGTGGGCGTACGACCGCGACGGGCGCGGCTTTCTCAAGCGCCCGGATGCCACTGCCTTTGCCGTCGGCGTCGCCGCGGCGGCCGCGGCGCCGCCGGAGATCGCGCTTGCCATCAGCCAGGCGCGGCGCGCGGGCCGCGCACCCGCGCGCATCGTCGCCCACGGCCCCGACGCGAAGTCGGCGCCGCCGTCGCCGCAGATCGAGGGCGTGCGCGTGGAAAGCGGTCCCAGCTGGGCCTGGGACGGCTCCGGCGCGCTTGCCGCGGATGTCGCCGCCGCCCCGGATTTGCGCCAGGGGGCATTCACCGTCGGCGGCGAGCCCGCCTCCGCAGACTCGCTCCGTCGCTGGCGACCCGCGCTGGCGCTGACGCTGGGCGCGCTCGCATTCGGCGCATTGGCTGGCGCCGGCTCCTGGGCCTATGACGGGATCGACGCCTGGCGCGACGAGCGCGCGGCGATCGCGCTCGCCCGCGACGTCGGCGTGCGGGCTCAGGATTTCGCGGGCGCGATCACCGCGATCGCGTCACGCTACGCCGAGATGCGTCATGTGGCGGGCCTTGCCGCGCCGGACGATGCGCTGCCGTTGCTCGCGCGCGCCGCACCGGCGCTGGCCGCGCTGCCGCCGGGCAGATGGAAGCGTGCCACCTATGCGGGCGGCGCGTGGACATTCGAATTCACCGCGCTCGACGATGTCGTGCGCGATGCGTTGCTCGCGCGGCTGGCTGCCGCCGGTGTCACCGCGCTGGCCGCCACCAACCCGGGCGGCGTGCGCGTGCGCATCCAGGCATGAGCACGCCCGCATCGCACGACGGCGCAGCCAAACGCGCGATGACCGCGTGGCTCGAGCGTTTCGAATGGTGGCAGCGCACGAGTGCGCGCGAGCGAATCCTCCTCGCGATCGGCGCGGGTGTCGTCGTCGTCGCGCTCGTCGCGACGCTCGTCGTGGCGCCCGTGGCCGGCGCGCTGTCACGCGCCCCGCAGGCGCGCGCCGAGCGCAAGGCGCTGCTGGCGCAAGCCGCGTCGCGCGTCGACGCGATTCGCGCGCCGGCGACGGCGGCGGCGCCGCCGCTTGCGCCGCGCGCCGCGATCGAGCGCGCGCTCGATCGCCAGGGCGTGGCGCGCAGCGCGGCGACGATCGACACGGCAGCCGACCGAATCGGCGTCACGCTGCCGGCGGTGCGCCTGGCGGATGTCGCCGCGGTGGTTGCGTCCCTCGCCCGCGACGGGCTGCGCGCCAGCGCCATCAGCCTGTCCGCACGCGCCGATTCCGCGGACTTGCGCGCCGAGCTCGCATTCACGCGCACGAGTCCCTGAGATGGCGGCGGCGCTGCGAGTGCTTGCGGCGCTCGGCGTCGCGCTGCTGCTGATCATCATCACGCTCGCGTGGGCGCCGGCCACGCTCGCCGCGCGCGGGGTGCTCGAGGCGAGTGGCGGTGCGCTGACGCTGGCGGATGCCCGCGGCAGGCTGGTCGCGGGCCAGGCGCGGCTGGTCGACAGCGGACATCACGTGTCGGTGCCCGTGGCGTGGACGCTCGACACCGGCGCCCTCCTTGCGGGCGCGCTGGTCGTGCATCTGGGCAGCGGGCCCGAGGATCGCGTGCGCGGCGTGGTGCGCGTGACGCGCGACGCGATCGCGTTCGATGCGACCGACATCACGCTGCCCGCTGCGTTCGCCAGCGCGTGGTGGCCGCCCGTAGTGGCGATCGACATCGGCGGCGACCTTCACTTGACGGCGGGGGCGTGGCGCATCGGCGCCGATCCTCGCGGCGATGCGCGCGCGTACTGGACGCCAGCGCGGGTGGCGGACGCACGCGGCCAGACGCTGGACTTCGGTGCCGTCACCGCGTCCATCGCCACGCGCGGCGATGCGACCGTGGCCGCGCTCGCCAGCGCGGGTGGCACTACGACGATCGCCGGCACCGTTGGCGTATCCGGCGCGCGCGTCGACGCCGATCTCACGCTGACCCCGCGCGATGCGACGCCCGCGCCGCTGCTGCGCGCGATCAGCAGCTTCGGCGCGCCCGCACCCGCCGGCGGTACGCGTTTCGCCTATCACGGCACGCTCGCGGCAAACGCCCGTTGATGCCCGCCGCACGCGCTCGGCAAGGCCCGGTGGCGGTCGCGGCGGCCGATCGCGCGCCGGGTCGCGTGGTCGCCGTCGACACGCTGCGCGGACTTGCGATCGTGGCGATGGTCGCCTACCACTTCGCGTTCGACCTGCGCTACTTCGGCATCACCCACAGCGACTTCGAGCACGCGCGTTTCTGGCTGACCGCGCGGGCGACGATACTCTCCACGTTCATGACGACAGTCGGCGTGTCGCTCGCGCTGGCGGACGCAGCGCATGCCGGATTGCCGCGACATCTCGCGCGCATCGCGCGCATCGCCGGCTGCGCGCTGCTCGTCACGCTCGCGAGCGTCGCGATGTTTCCGCAATCGTTCATCTATTTCGGCGTGCTGCACGCAATCGCGGTGACCAGCGTCGTGGCATGGCCGCTGCGGGGCAAGCCCGCGACGGCGACCATACTTGGCATCGCCGTCGTGGCGGCGGGACTCGCGCTCTCGCACCCCGCGTTCGACGCGCGTGCGCTGTCGTGGATCGGGTTCATGACGCACAAGCCGCGAACCGAGGACTACGTGCCGCTGTTCCCGTGGGCAGGTGTGACGCTCATCGGCATCGGCGCCGGCCATGCCCTGCGCCGGCACGCGTTCGCACCCATCGCTGCGCTCGCCCACGCGCCACGCGTGCTAGCGTTCCTCGGTCGCCACAGCCTCGCCGTCTACATGCTGCATCAGCCGTTGCTGATCGGCGCACTCTGGCTGGTGCTGAGGGCGTGGAGTTTTGTATGAAGCGCAGACGGCGCCGGTGCGTCTGACCGGCGCGGTCGCTCGCGCTGGCGGCGCATGCGCGGCCTCGGCTATAATGCCGCGCTTGCAGGCGCGTAGCTCAGCTGGTTAGAGCACCACCTTGACATGGTGGGGGTCGTTGGTTCGAGTCCAATCGCGCCTACCAACGAATTTGAGGGCTGGCTCGCCGTGCGCTTCGCGCGAGTCCCAGCCGCTGCGCCGTACACCGGCGGCGCCCGGTCCGCTCCCGCCAATCCGCCCCCCCGGTGCCTCGGCCAGACGTCGCGTGCCGCGCCGTTACTGCAGGCTCTTCGAAATCGTCGTCACCATCGCCAGGTGGTCCTGCAGCGTCGGCAGCGTCGTCGTGGCGAAGTCCTTGAGATCGGCATCCTTGCCACCGTCCGCTTCCTTCTTGAAAAGCTTGACCGCGTCCTTGTGCGCACCCAGCTGGACCTTGACGTACTCGCGGTCGAAGCTGCTGCCGTCGAGCTTCTGCAGTTTGGCGAGCTCGCGCGAATCCTTCGACGACAGCTTGTCGTTGACGGCGAGGCTCTTGCCCGCGGCGATCGACGCCAACTGCGCGCCGGCCTTCTGGTGATCCGTCACCATGCGGTCGGCGAACGATTTCACGTCCGCGCTCGCGCCCCGCTGCTGCGCCACCTGGGCCATCGCGACTTCGGCGGCACCTGCTTCCGCCGCGGTCTGCACGAACGTGCGATCCGAATGTGCGATCGCGGTGCCCTTGGCGGCGGCGCCCGCCGCGGGCGGAGTTTGCGCGCCGGCGACCGCCCAGCCCAGCGCCGCGACGCAGCACATTGCCGTACCGGCGAGAATCCTCGAATTCATCACTTGCCTCCACATCGATGTGCGCCCATTGCGCATCGACGAGCCTGCCATGGCTGCCACGGGCCTGCCATCGGCCCGCCTCGCGGATCGCTGTAGGACGCTGCCGTAACGCCGTCGTCACCGAGGAACACACATGGGAAGCGCGGCGCGCGGCATCATGCGGGCGCACGCCGGGCGGCAGGCGAACACCGATGCCGCATGCTGCTCAGGCCTACACGCGAAGCAGTGATGCACCGACTTGCATGAGCGCGCGGCGCGGGCACGATGGCTGCCATTCGTCCACCCGCCAGAAGGAGACTCGCGATGTCAATCGGCACCATCCTGCTCATCATCCTCATCCTCGTACTCATCGGCGCATTTCCGAGCTGGCCGTACAGCCGCAGCTGGGGCTACTATCCGACCGGCATCGTCGGCATCGTGGTGCTGGTGGTGATCATCATGCTGCTGACCGGGCGGCTCTAGAGCCGGTCTTCGCGGCCGGCTTCCGGACGCAACGGAGGCCGGCCACGTTCCCCTCCACGGCGGCGAACGGGTCCCCCGGTTTACGCGTCGCTCACACTGCCGCGATGACATGGAAATGGCTGCGCACGCCCAGGCATGGATGCGCGGCGTCCGCGCGCCTGGCGGCTTTTGTACGGGGATTTCGAGGACCGGTCCGCAATCCCGATGCGGCTCGAGGGGCGCTACCCGTCAGGCATAAAGGCCGAGAAGCCGATACGCCTCATGAAATGCGACCGCGAGCACAACCGCGGCGGCGCCCCACGCCAGCCACTCCTTGACGAGCTTGCTCCACGCAAACGGATCTTCGGCCGGGGCTTGCATACGGTGTTCCTTCGGGAAAGCGCCGCAAACTGCGTTCGGCGAACGCGCTACGGCGACCGGATGCAGCATGACGGATCGCAACGAGCGCCGATGCCGTCGCGCCACTGAAACGGCTGCCAGACACCGCTGACAGACGTCATGGCGACGCCGGCGCGGGCTGGCCGTGCACCGGGCGGCGGCAGGCCGTTCCGTGTCAGCGCATGGGTGACGCCAACGTCGGACTTTCGCCGATGCCGCGCCGTGCATGCGCGCCTGTCTAATGGGGCTCCATGCCACCAGGCGCGACCGGCCGGCCCAGCGCACCTCGTGCAATGAGCTCCCATCCCCTTCCACGCACGGCGCGCGACGCCCGGCGGCCGCCGTGCGAGCGCCTCGCGGAGCCGTCGGCCGCGGACGTCGCGGCGTTCGCGTCTGGGGACCACGTCCGCCTGTATCGCTGGATGGGAGCCCACCTGGGCGACGAGGGCGCCACGTTTCGTGTCTGGGCGCCCAATGCCACCCACGTCGACGTCATCGGCGATTTCAACGACTGGATCGCCGGCCGCGACCGCTTGCAGCGGCGCGATGACGGCTCCGGCGTCTGGGAGGGCTTTGCGCGAGACGCCGGACACGGCATGCGCTACAAATACCGCGTTGAGACACGCGACGGCGCGACCGACAAGGCCGACCCCTTCGCGGTGTTCGCGGAATGTCCGCCGCGCACCGCCTCTCGCCTCTGGTCGCTCGATCATGCGTGGTCGGATGCCGCGTGGATGGCCACGCGTGCCGCTGCGAACGCGCTGGACTCGCCGATGTCGATTTACGAAGTCCACCTCGGCTCCTGGCGGCAGTGGGGCGACGTGGCGCAGGACGGCTACCGCGCGCTGGCCCACGCGATCGGCGATCACGTGGTGTCGATGGGATTCACGCACGTCGAGCTGATGCCGCTCACCGAGCATCCGTTCTACGGATCCTGGGGCTACCAGACCACCGGCTACTTCGCGCCCACCGCGCGCTACGGCACGCCGCAGGACCTGATGTATCTCGTCGACCACCTGCATCAGCGCGGCATCGGCGTCATCCTCGACTGGGTGCCCAGCCATTTCCCGAACGACGTGCACGGCCTCGCCAGCTTCGACGGCACGCAGCTCTACGAGCACAGCGACCCGCGCAAGGGATTCCATCCCGAATGGCGCAGCCACATCTTCAACTATGGCCGCCACGAGGTGCGTGCATTCCTCGCCAGCAGCGCGCTGTTCTGGCTCGACCGGTATCACGTCGACGGACTGCGCGTGGACGGCGTGGCATCGATGCTGTACCTCGACTATGCGCGCAGGGCGGGCGAATGGCTGCCCAACGAGCATGGCGGCAACGAAAACCTCGAGGCCGTGGCCTTCCTGCGCCACCTCAATACCGCCGTCTACCGCGAGTATCCCGACGTGCAGACGATCGCCGAGGAATCGACGGCGTGGCCCAAGGTCTCGCGTCCGATCTACGCCGGCGGCCTCGGCTTCGGACTCAAGTGGAACATGGGCTGGATGCACGACACGCTCGATTACTTTTCGCACGATCCGGTGCATCGCAAGTATCACCAGAACGAGCTGACGTTCGGCCTGGTCTACGCGTTCAACGAGAACTTCGTGCTGCCGCTGTCGCACGACGAGGTCGTCTACGGCAAGCGCTCGTTGCTGCACAAGATGCCCGGCGACAGCTGGCAACAATTTGCCAACCTGCGCGCGCTGTTCGGCTTCATGTGGGCGCATCCTGGCAAGAAGCTGCTGTTCATGGGTGGCGAATTCGGCCAGCGCCGGGAATGGCAGCACGGCGGCTTTCTCGAGTGGGAGCTGGCGCAGCATCCGCCCCATCGCGGGCTCGCCGCCTGGGTGCGCGACCTCAACGCCTACTATCGGCGCACGCCCGCGCTCCACCAGCTGGATTTCGACGCCGCGGGCTTCGAGTGGATCGACTTCGGCGACGCCGCCAACAGCGTGCTCGCGTTCCTGCGGAAGGCCGCGGACCCGCGTGCGCCTGTCGTGCTGGTGGCCTGCAACCTGACGCCGGTGCCGCGGCTCGATTACCGCCTCGGCGTGCCGCGCGGCGGACGCTGGCGCGAGGTGCTCAACAGCGACGCCGCGCCGTACGGCGGCAGCGGCATGGGCAACCTGGGCGCGGCCGTCGCCACGGATATCCCGGCACATGGTCGGGCGCATTCACTGACGCTGGCGCTGCCGCCGCTCGGCGTCACGTATCTGGAAAGCGGCGGCTGACACCATGCCGATCGATCCGCATCTTCGCATCGGCACCCACCGCCGCGTCGTCATCGAGAACGTCGCGCCCTGCGTCGACGGCGGCCGCTTCGCGGCCAAGCGATGCGTGGGCGACGTGCTCGACGTCGAGGCGGATGCGTTCGCCGACGGCCATGACCGCCTGCGCTGCCGTCTGCTCTGGCGACCGGCCGGCGCCCGCCACTGGCAGCAGGTGGAAATGCAGGCGCTCGGCAACGACCGCTGGCACGGGTCGTTCACCGTCTCGGCGCTGGGTGCCTACGAATACACGATCGTGGGCTGGACCGACGCGCTGCAGACGTGGCTCGGCGACCTTGTGCGCTGGGAGAATCCCGAAGACATCGCGCTGTCCCTCGCGCTCGGCGCCGCGATCGTCGCCGGCCTGTCGCGGCGGGCGCGCGGCGACGATGCGCGCCGGCTGGCGGCGTGGGCAACCGACCTGCGCGCCGCCGGGGTGGATCCGCCCTCGCGCCGCGCCCAGGCGCTGCAGCCCGACCTGCAGGCGCTGGCCGGAAAGTACGCCGACCGCACGCATGCCACGCAGTACGCGCCGACGCTGCGCGTCGTGGTCGAGCCCGTGCGCGCGCGCTTCAGCACCTGGTACGAAATGTTCCCGCGCTCGGCCGGTGGCGGCGCTCGCCACGGCACGTTCGACGACTGCATCGGCGAGCTGCCGGCGATCAAGGCGATGGGTTTCGACGTGCTGTACCTGCCGCCGATCCACCCCATCGGACGCACGCGGCGCAAGGGTCGCAACAACACGCTGACGGCGGCACCCGGCGACCCCGGCAGCCCATGGGCCATCGGCGCGGCGGACGGCGGCCACCGTGCGATCCATGCCGAGCTCGGCACGCTCGACGACTTCAAGCGCCTGCTGGCGGCGGCGCGCGCGCTCGACATCGACGTCGCGCTCGACATCGCGTTCCAGAGCTCGCCCGACCATCCGTACGTCGCGGAACATCCCGCATGGTTCCGCCATCGTCCCGACGGCAGCGTGCAGTTCGCCGAGAATCCGCCGAAGAAATACCAGGACATTTATCCATTCGATTTCGAGAGCACGGATGCCGCGGGCTTGTGGCGCGAGCTGCTCGACGTCGTGATGCACTGGGTCGACCAGGGCGTGCGCACGTTCCGCGTCGACAACCCGCACACCAAGCCACTGCGCTTCTGGGAATGGCTGATCGCGGAAGTACGGCGCGCGCACCCCGACGCGGTGTTCCTCGCCGAGGCGTTCACGCGGCCGAAGATCATGCATGCGCTGGCCAAGCTCGGTTTCAGCCAGTCGTATACGTATTTCGCCTGGCGCAACTCGCGCACCGAGCTGATCGAATATTTCGACGAGCTCGCGCACGACCGGTCCCGCGAATATTTCCGGCCCAACGTCTGGCCCAACACGCCGGACATCCTCACCGCGACGCTGGCCACGGGCGAGCGCGCCACGTTCATCGTGCGCCTGGTGCTCGCCGCAACGTTGTCCGCGAACTACGGCATCTACGGCCCGGCGTACGAGCTGATGGAGCACGCGGCCAGCGGTGTCGGCGAGGAATACGCGCATTCCGAAAAATACGAGATCCGCGCGTGGGCGCGTGATCGGCGCGACAGCCTGCGGCCGCTGATCGCGCGGATCAACGCCGCGCGCCACGAGCATCCGGCGCTGCAGCAGGACTGGACGCTGCGCTTCTGCGCCACCGACAACGAATTCCTGCTGTGCTACGCCAAGACGGCACCGGGCGGCGATGCGATCGTCACCGTGGTGAACCTCGATCCGCGCAACGTGCAGTCCGGATTCGTGACGCTGGACCTCGCGGCGCTCGGCCTCGCAGCCGATGCCGCCTTCGACGTGCGCGACCTGATGGGCACGGCCACCTATCGCTGGCGCGGTGCGCGCAACTTCGTCAAGCTCGATCCCGCCGGCGTGCCGGCGCACGTGTTTCACGTGCGTGCGGCGCAGCCCGCCGCGGCAGCTGGAGGCGCGCGATGAAGGTCGACCAGGAAGCCCTGCTGCAGCGCGCTTCCGCGCAGGCGCAGACGCTGCTGCGCGAGCCGCTGTGGTTCAAGGACGCCGTGATCTATCAGCTGCACGTCAAGGCGTTCCGCGACAGCAACGGCGACGGCATCGGCGATTTCAAGGGGCTCACCGAATCGCTCGGCTACATCAAGGATCTCGGCGTCAACACGCTGTGGCTGCTGCCGTTCTACCCGTCGCCGCAGCGCGATGATGGATACGACATCGCCGATTACCACAACGTGCATGCCAGCCACGGCACCAAGGCCGACTTCCGCCGCTTCATCCGCGAAGCGCACCACCTTGGCCTGCGGGTCATCACCGAGCTTGTCATCAACCACACCTCGGACCAGCATCCGTGGTTCCAGGCTGCGCGCCGCGCGCCCCCCGGATCGGTGAAGCGCGACTACTACGTGTGGAGCGACGATGCCTCGAAGTGGAGCGACACGCGCATCATCTTCACCGACACCGAGACGTCGAACTGGGCCTGGGACGACACGGCGAAGGCGTTCTATTGGCATCGCTTCTTCGCCCACCAGCCGGACCTCAACTTCGCCAATCCGCACGTCATCCAGGCAGTGGTACGGGTGATGCACTACTGGTTCGAGATGGGTGTGGACGGCATGCGGCTCGACGCCATCCCGTATCTGTGCGAGCGTGACGGCACCAACAACGAGAACCTGCCGGAAACGCACGCGGTTCTCAAGTACATGCGCGCGGCGCTCGACCGCCGCTATCCCGACCGCTTCTTCCTGGCCGAGGTCAACCAGTGGCCGGAAGACGTGCGCGAGTATTTCGGCAACGGCGACGAATGCCACATGGCGTACCACTTCCCGCTGATGCCGCGGATGTACATGGCGGTGGCCTCCGAGGACCGCCAGCCGATCATCGACATCATGGCGCAGACGCCGGAGATTCCCGACAATTGCCAGTGGGCGGTGTTCCTGCGCAACCACGACGAGCTGACGCTGGAGATGGTCACCGAGCGCGAGCGCACCTACATGTACGACACCTACGCCCGCGACCGGCGCATGCGCATCAACGTCGGCATCCGCCGCCGGCTGGCGCCACTGATGGACAACGACCGCCGGCGCATCGAGCTGCTCAACAGCCTGCTGATGTCGATCCTCGGCTCGCCGGTGATCTACTACGGCGACGAGATCGGCATGGGCGACAACGTCTATCTCGGCGACCGCAATGGCGTGCGCACGCCGATGCAATGGAGTCCCGATCGCAACGGCGGCTTCTCGCGCGCCGATCCGCAGACGCTGTACGCGTCGCCGGTCATGGATCCGGTGTACGGTTACCAGTCGGTCAACGTCGAGGCCCAGGCGCGCAGCACGTCGTCGCTGCTGGCATGGATGAAGCGACTGATCGCGGTGCGCAAGTCGCATGCCGCGCTCAGCCGCGGCACGTTGCGGTTCGTGCGCCCGGGCAACCGCAAGATCCTCGCCTACCTCCGCGAACACGACGGCGAAGTGCTGCTGTGCGTCGCCAACCTGGCGCGCTCGAGCCAGCCCGTCGAGCTCGACCTCCGGGAATTCAAGGGTCGCACGCCGGTCGAGCTGCTCGGCGACACGTCGTTTCCGCCGATCGGCGACCTGCCATACCTGCTGACGCTGCCGGGCTGGGGATTCTACTGGTTCGTGCTGTCGACGAGCGCGCCGCACCCGGACTGGCACGACGAGCGCCCAGTGCCGCCCGAACCGCCGGTGCTGGTGATTCCGAACGGCATCCTCGAGATTCTCAATGCCGACAAGGCGGGCAACGAGATTCGCGCGCTGATGCTGCGGCGCGGGCGCCAGCAGCTCGAGCAGGAAGCGCTGCCCGCGTTCCTTTCCGCACAACGCTGGTTCGCCGGCAAGAGCAGCCCCCTCTGCGCGATCAAGCTCGTCGCCGACGACGAGCTCGGCGACGACGGCGCACGCTGGCTGCTGGCGACGCTGGACACGACGTTCGACAATGGCATGCGCCATGTCTACGCGCTGCCGCTCGCGCTGGCGTGGGAGGACACGGATTTCGACCGCGTGCAGTCGCTGCGCCACGCCACCGTGTCGCGGGTGCGGCAGCGCGCCAAGATGGGCATCCTCTACGACGCCTTCTGGGACGACGCCTACTGCCGGCGGATCGTCGAGGGCATGCGTCGCGCGGAGTCGGTGTCGCTGAAGACCGGCACGCTGGTCTTCTCGCGCACCTCCGCGTTCGCCACGGCCGTCGACGAGGCTGCCGTGGCCGCCGGCACGCTGGCGGTCGCCCACCCCGCGTTCGAGCAGAGCAACTCGCTGGTCGTGCTCGGGCAGAAGCTGGTGCTCAAGGGCTATCGGCGCCTGCGGCGCGGCATCAACGCCGAAATCGAGATGGGGCGCTTCCTCACCGAAGTATCGCCGTTCCCGCACATCGCGCCGGTGCTCGGCGCGCTCGAGCACCACAATCCGGCCGGCGAGGCCGTCGCGCTCGCCGTGCTGCAGACGTTCGTCGACAACGAGGGCAGCGGCTGGACGCACGTCACCGACTACCTCGGGCGGCACCTCGACGACGTGCTCGCCTTGCCCGCGGATGTCGCGCCACTGCCGGGCAGCGAGCCGGCGTCCGCGCCCCTGGCGCGGGCGACCGACACGCACGCCGCATTCCTCGCGCGGATCGCCACGCTCGGCACGCGGACCGCCGAACTGCACCGTGCGCTCGCCGTGCGTACCGGCGACCCCGCCTTCGACCCCGAGGCGGCGACCGCGGACGACGTCGAGGCATGGATCGGCGTCGTGCGCCGCGACGTCGTCACCACGCTGGACCATCTCGCGCGGCAGCGCCCGATGCTGCCGGCGGCGATGGCGGACCAGATCGACGCCGCGCTGGGCGCCCGCGAGACGTTGCTCGCGCATCTGGCGAACTTCACCGCGAGCGGCGATCTGGGCGCGCGCATCCGCGTGCACGGCGACTATCACCTCGGGCAGGTGCTCGTCACCGGCCAGGACTACGTGATCGTCGACTTCGAGGGCGAGCCGGGCCGCAGCATCGGCGAGCGTCGCCACAAGCATTCGCCGCTGCGCGACGTCGCGGGCATGGTGCGCTCGTTCAGCTACGCGGCGGCGTTCGCGTTCGACAAGGCGACCGCGCAGCGGCCGCACGACCAGGTGCGCGTCGTGCCGCCGCTCGCGGCGTGGCGCCAGGCCACCGTCAGCGCGTTCCTCGCGGCCTATGCCGAGCGCATGCAGGGCTGCGTCGCGCACCCGGGCAACGCCGCGACGATGCAGGCGCTGCTGCGCTTGTTCGTCCTCGAGAAGACGCTCTACGAGCTGCGCTACGAGCTCGACAACCGCGTCGACTGGGTACGCATTCCCCTGGCCGGGCTCACTCAGCAGCTGCTCGACATCGAACGCCGATGACCGCCGACGACGGTCGTCCCGCATCGGCCGCGGCGCCCGTCGCGCGCCATTCGCGCACGCCGTGGCGCGGGCATCCTTATCCGCTGGGCGCAACCTGGGACGGGGCGGGCGTCAACTTCGCAATCTATTCGGAGAACGCCGACGGCGTCGAGCTCTGCCTGTTCGATCCCAAGGGCCGCCGCGAGCTCGAGCGCGTGGCGCTGCGCGAGCGCACCGACTTCATCTGGCATGGCTACCTGCCGGATGCGCGCCCCGGGCAGCTCTACGGCTACCGCGTGCACGGGCGCTACGATCCGGCACGCGGCTTGCGCTTCAATCACCACAAGCTGCTGCTCGACCCGTACGCGAAGATGATCGTCGGCAGCTTGCGCTGGAACGATGCGCTCTTCGGCTATCGCGTCGGCAGCCGCCGCGAGGACCTGGCGATCGACGTGCGCGACAGCGCGAGCGCAATGCCCAAGTGCCAGGTCATCGATCCGGCCTTCACCTGGGGCAACGACCGGCCGCCGCAGACGCCGTGGAAGGACACCGTGATCTACGAGCTGCACGTCAAGGGCTTCAGCCACCGCAATCCCGCGATACCGCCGCAGCTGCGCGGCACGTACGCGGGACTTGCCACGGCGCCGTCGATCGCGCACCTGAGGCGCCTCGGCGTGACCGCCGTCGAGTTGATGCCGGTGCACGCGTTCGTCGACGACAAGCGGCTGGTGGAGCGCGGACTGCGCAATTACTGGGGCTACAACTCCATCGGCTTCTTCGCACCGGACATGCGGTACTCGTCCACCGGCGCGCTCGGCGAATTCAAGACGATGGTGAAGGCGCTGCATGCCGCGCACATCGAAGTCATCCTCGACGTCGTCTTCAACCATACGGCCGAAGGCAACCATCTCGGGCCGACGCTCGCGTTCCGCGGCATCGACAACGGGGTGTATTACCGCCTCGGCGAGGATCCGCGCTTCTACACCGACTACACCGGCACCGGCAACACGCTGACTACGATGCACCCGATCACGCTGCGCCTCATCATGGACAGCCTGCGCTACTGGGTGACCGAGATGCACGTCGACGGCTTCCGCTTCGACCTCGCCACCGCCCTCACCCGCGAGGCGCACGACGTCGACCGCGCCGGCGCGTTTCTCGACATCCTGCGCCAGGATCCGGTGCTGTCGCCGGTCAAGCTCATCGCCGAGCCCTGGGACCTCGGCGAGAACGGCTACCAGGTCGGCGGCTTTCCACCGGGGTGGGCGGAATGGAACGGCCGCTATCGCGACGACATCCGCTCTTACTGGAAGGGCGATGGCGGGCTGGTGGGCGAGACGGCGTCACGGTTGTCGGGGTCGAGCGACATCTTCGCGCCGAGCGGCCGCGGCCCGACCTCCAGCATCAACTTCATCACGGCGCACGACGGCTTCACGCTGCAGGACCTCGTCAGCTACAACGACAAGCACAACGACGCCAACGGCGAGGACAACCACGACGGCGAGTCGAACAACCGCAGCTGGAACTGCGGTGTCGAGGGTCCCACCGACGACACGGCGATCCTCGCGCTGCGCGCGCGCCAGAAGCGCAACCTGCTCGCCACGCTGTTGTTCTCGCAAGGCGTGCCGATGCTGCTCGCCGGCGACGAGCTCGGGCGCAGCCAGGGCGGCAACAACAACGCCTATTGCCAGGACAACGAGGTCAGCTGGCTCGACTGGACGATGACCGACGACGCCCGCGTGTTCCTCGCGTTCACCGAGCGCGTCATCGCATTGCGCAAGGCCCATCCGCTGTTCCAGCGGCGAACCTACTTTCTCGGCCGCGGCGTGCAGGCCGCGGGTCCGCAGGACATCGTCTGGCTGAATCCCGACGGTCTCGAGATGACCGACGAGCAATGGAACCAGTCGTTCGCGCGCTGCTTCGGTGCGCAGCTTTCGGGGCGCGGGGTGACCGAACGCGATGCGCACGGCCAACCGGTCGACGACGACGATCTCCTGCTGCTGCTCAACGCCCATCACGAGCCCGTTCCCTTCCGTGCACCGGCGGGCGAAGGCGCCGTGTGGCGAGCGCAGATCGACACGAGCTTCGACGAGGGCACGCCGGATCTGCATGAACTGGCGCCGGGCGCCGAATATCCGTTGCAGGGACGCTCGCTGGCGCTGCTCTGCCGGGGGCGCTGATGCGACGGCGGCATGCGATGCCGTTCGGCGCGCAAGTGGAAGCCGGCGGCGTCACGCGCTTTCGCCTGTGGGCGCCCGCCGCGCGCGAAGTCGGCCTGCTGCTGTCCCGAACGGGTGATGCGGAATCCGCAGTGGCAATGCCGGCACACGACGCCGGCTGGTTCGAAGCGAGCGTGCCGGCGCCCGCGGGCACGCGCTACCGCTTCCGTATCGACGGTCAGAGCGTAGTCCCCGATCCCGCGTCGCGGTGCAATCCCGACGACGTGCACGGCAGCAGCGCGGTCGTCGATCCGCTGGCCTTCGACTGGAGCGACGGCGGCTGGCCCGGGCGGCCGTGGGCCGAGGCGGTGATCTACGAGCTTCACGTCGGCACGTTCTCGCCGGAAGGCACGTATGCCGGGGTCGCGGCGCGCCTCGATCACCTGGCGGCGCTCGGCGTGACGGCGATCGAGCTGATGCCCGTCGCCGAATTTCCGGGCCGGCGCGGCTGGGGCTACGACGGCGTGCTGCCGTTCGCGCCGGAGTCAAGCTACGGTACGCCGGAAGACCTCAAGCGGCTGGTGCAGGCGGCGCACCTGCGAGGGCTGATGGTCATCGTCGACGCCGTCTACAATCATTTCGGCCCCGAGGGCAACTACCTGCGGTCGACCGCACCCGCCTTTTTCGCGCCGGGACGGTCGACGCCGTGGGGTGACGCGATGAATTTCGACGGCCCCGATAGCGCCACGGTACGCGCGTTCTTCATCCACAACGCGCTGTACTGGCTCGAGGAGTTCGGCGTCGATGGCCTGCGCCTCGACGCCGTGCATGCGATCTTCGACACGAGCACGCCGGATTTCGTCGATGTGCTGGCCACCACCGTGCGCCGCGCGTTGCCGGAGCGCCACGTGCACCTCGTGCTCGAGAACGACGCCAATGCGGCACGTCGCCTCGGTCGCGAACCGGTCACGGGCGCGCTGCGCTACGACGCCCAGTGGAACGACGACCTGCATCATGCGCTGCACGTGCTGGTCACCGGCGAGACCAGCGGGTACTACAGCGATTTCGCACGCGATCCGCTTGCACGCCTGGGTCGCTGCCTGGCCGAAGGCTTCGCCGACCAGGGCGAGGCTTCGCCGTATCGCCAGGGCCGGCTGCGCGGCGAGCCCAGCGCGCATCTGCCGCCCTCCGCCTTCGTCGCGTTCCTGCAGGACCACGACCAAGTCGGCAACCGCGCATTCGGCGACCGGATCTTCACCCTCGCTCCTGCGCAACGCGTCGACGTGGCGCTGGCGATCGTGCTGCTCGCGCCGTCGATCCCGATGCTGTTCATGGGCGATGAATTCGCGGCGACGACGCCGTTCCTCTACTTCTGCGATTTCGGGCCGGAGCTGGCGCGCGAGGTCGACGCCGGCCGCCGCCGCGAGTTCCCGCAACTGTCGGATGCGCAGCGTGCAGACATTCCGACCCCCGATGCCGAGGCGACGTTCTCGCGCAGCAAGCTCGACTGGGAGTGCCTCGCACGCCCGCCGCACGCCGCGGCGCTGGCATGGACGCGGCACTTGCTCGGCTTGCGCGCACGATGCATCGTGCCGCTGATCGGTGCGATGGACCGTGCGCGCCCGCCATGGCAGCGTCTCGGGCCGCGCGCGCTTCGCGTCGACTGGCCGGCCGGGGACGCGACGTTGTGGATGCTCGCCAACCTCGGCGACGACGCGGTCGCCGCCCTGCAGCCACACGGCGAGCTCGTCTGCCGCGTGGGACCGGAGGCGCCAGCCGGCACGCTCGCCGCGTGGTCCGTCGTGTTCGGCGTGGACGCCGGGCGTCGGCCATGAACGGCGTCGACGACCCGCTCCTCGCGCGTGCCCGTGACCACGGCATCGAGCCGTCGTACGTCGACGTGCACGGCGTCACGCAACACGCGTCCCGCACAACGCTCGAGGGGTTGCTCGCCGCGCTCGAGGCGACGGACGCCGACGCGTGCACGCCGGGCGCGACGCCCCTGATCGTCGTTGCGGCGGCGTCCCGCGACGTGTCGATCGCGCTGCCGCACGACGCGGCCGGCCGGGCATGGCGCTGGCAGCTCGCGCTCGAGGATGGCGAGCGCCGCCACGGCGATGCTCCGGCGGGAGCGGCGACGCTCGCCTTGCGCGGTCCGCTGCCGCCCGGCTATCACCGGCTCGCGTGTGCCGACGCGGCCACGGGCGAGCGCGCGCTGTTCGATATCGCCGCGTGTCCGGCGCGATGCCATCAACCCGATGCGCTGGCGGGCGCGGCACGCGTCTGGGGCATCGCCGTGCAGCTCTACGCGCTGCGCTCGGCGCGCAACTGGGGCATCGGCGATTTCGGCGACCTCGGCGCGCTGGTGGAACTGGCGGCGCGCGCGGGGGCCGCGCTCGTCGGCGTCAATCCGTTGCACGCGCTCTTCGCCGATCATCCCGAGCGCGCGAGCCCTTACAGTCCCTCCGACCGGACCGCGCTCAACACGCTCTACATCGATGTCGAGGCCGTGCCCGAGTTCGGCGAATGTGACGCGGCGCGCCAGCACGTGGCCGCACCGGCATTCCAGCGTGGGCTGGCGGCGCTGCGGGCAGCCCCTCTCGTCGACTACACCGGCGTGGCCGCGACCAAGCGCCGCATGCTCGAGGAGCTGCATCGCCACTTCCGCGCGCATCACCTGCCGCACGCCACCCCGCGGGCGGCGGCGTTTCGTGATTTCATCGCCGCTGGCGGCAGCGAGCTGCGCGACTTCGCGCGCTTCGAGGCGTTGCGCGAGCATTTCACGCGGAGCGACGCGCGCAGCGACTGGCGCACATGGCCGCACGCCTTCCAGTCGCCGGCCGCCGCCGAGGTGGCGCAATTCGCGCTCGGGAATGCGGCGCGCGTCGAGTTCCATCTGTATCTGCAATGGTGTGCGTCCACGCAACTGCACGCGATTCGCGAGCGGGCGAGGACGCTGGGAATGCCGATCGGCCTGTACCTCGACATGGCGGTCGGCGCCGACCCCGCCGGCGCCGAGGCCTGGCGCGAAGGCGGGCTGCAGGCGCGGGACGTGACGATCGGCGCACCGCCCGACGCGTTCAACCTTCTCGGCCAGGACTGGGGATTGTCACCGCTGGCTCCCGTGCGCTTGCGCGACGCGGGCTACCGGCCCTTCATCGCGATGCTGCGCGCCGCGATGCGCCATGCCGGCGCGCTGCGCATCGATCATGTGATGGGACTTTCGCGCACCTGGTGGATCGCCGCCGGCGCGCCGCCCGACGCCGGCGCCTACGTGCGCTATCCGTTCAGCGACCTGCTCGGCCTCGTCGCACTCGAGAGCCGACGCCACGCGTGCCTCGTGATCGGCGAGGACCTCGGCACCGTGCCGCAGGCCGTGCGCGCCGCGCTGGGTGCCGCCGGCGTGCTCTCCTACCGCCTGCTCTACTTCGAGCGCGAAGCGGATGGCGCGTTCGCCGATGCCACGGCGTATCCACGCGATGCGCTGGTGGCGGTGGCCACGCACGATCTCGCCACGCTGGCGGGGTTCTGGCAGGGCCGCGATCTCGACGCGCGCGATGCGCTGCACCTCTTTCCATCGGCGGCGGCGCGCGACGCCCAGCTCGCCGATCGCGAGCGTGATCGCGAGCGCCTGCTGGCACGGCTCCGCGCGAGTGGGCTATGGCCGCAAAGCAAGCTTTCGCCGTCGGCGGCGCCATCGGCGATGGCCGCGTTGGCGCTCGCCGTGCACCGCTTTCTCGCCGCCACGCCCGCGAAGGTGCTCATGCTGCAGATGGAGGACGTCCTCGGCGAGGTCGACCAGGTGAACCTGCCGAGCACCACCGACGCGGTGCGACCGAATTGGCGCCGCAAGCTGCCGGTCGCGCTGGAGGATTGGAGCAGGGATGCGCGGGTGCGCTCGACGTTTGCCGCGATGCGCGAGTGCCGATGACGATTCCGCGCGCCACCTATCGCCTGCAGCTGCATCGCGACTTCGCGTTCGCCGACGCGATCGCCGTGCTGCCGTACCTCGCCGCGCTCGGCATCAGCCACGTGTACGCCTCGCCGTGCTTTGCGGCGCGGCCGGGCAGCACGCACGGCTATGACGTCGTCGACCCGAATGCGATCAATCCGGAGCTCGGCGGCGCACGGGGTTTCGCCGCGTTTTGCGCAGTATTGCGCGCCCACGGCCTGCGGCTGATGCTCGACATCGTGCCCAACCACATGGCGGTGCTCGACGCCGACAACGCCTGGTGGCGCGATGTGCTCGAACACGGACGCGCATCGCGCTATGCGGAATACTTCGACATCGACTGGGAGCCGGCCAGCGCCGAGCTGCACGACAAGGTGCTGCTGCCGGTGCTCGAGGCGCCCTACGGCGCAGTGCTGGAGCGCGGGGAACTGGGCGTCGGGTTCGATGCCGCCGGGGGTGCCTTCGAGCTGCGCTACCGTGCGCAGCGCTTGCCGCTCGATCCGCGCGAATACCCGCGCGTGCTCGACCTCGCGCAATGCGCCGTCGACGACGCCGTGGCGGCCGCCGAGCTGGCGCCGGTGATGGCCGCCTTCGCCACGCTGCCCGCGCCGCGAAGCGGTGAACCCGAGGTGCGACTTGCGCGTGCAGCGCGCGCGAGCGTGCTCAAGCAGTCACTGGCGGCACTCTGCGCCCGCGCGCCGGCCGTGAACGCGCTCGTGGCGCGGCGTCTGGCCGCACTCAATGGCGTCGCCGGCGACGCGTCGAGCTTCGACGCGTTGCACGCGCTGATCAAGGTCCAGTCATGGCGTCTCGCGTATTGGCGCATGGCCGGCGACGACATCAACTATCGTCGGTTCTTCGACGTCAACGCGCTGGCCGGTCTGCGCATGGAACGTGACGAGGTCTTCGACGCCGTGCACGTGCTGGCGCTGCAGCTGGTGGCCAGTGGCGACGTCGATGCGCTGCGCATCGACCATCCGGACGGGCTGGCCGATCCGGCGGCCTATTTCGCGCGCCTGCAGCGCGCGGTGCGCCCGCCCTCCGCTGCGGCCGCACCCGGCCCGGCGGTCGACATCGCGCAGGCGCGGCCGCTGCCGCTGTACGTCGTCGTCGAGAAGATTCTCGCCCATGACGAAGCCTTGCCGCGTGCGTGGCCGGTGCATGGCACCACCGGGTACGACTTCGCGGCGCGGGTCACCGCGCTGTTCGTCGACGCCACGGCCGGCCGCAAGTTCGACCGTCTGTATCGCGGCTTCACCGGCATGACGCGCGGCTTCGCCGACGTCGCGCGCGACGCCAAGCGCGCGGTGATGCAGCGCGCATTCGGCAGCGACGTGAACGCGCTGGCGACGCATCTCACCGACCTCGCCAAGGCCGATCGCCACACGTGCGATTTCACGTTCAACGGCCTGCGCCAGGCGATCGTCGGCGTGGCCGCCCATTTTCCGGTCTACCGCACCTACGTGACCGGCGGGGAGCCAACGGCCGACGATCGCCGCGCCATCGAGGCGGCGACCGCCGCGGCGATCCGCGAGGGCGTCGCCGATCGCGATGCCTGCGAGTTCGTCGCCGCCACCCTGCTGACGTCGGCGCGCGGGGACGATGCCCGTGCGGGCATGGCGCGGCGCTTCATCACGCGCTTCCAGCAGTTCACCGCGCCGGTGATGGCGAAAGGCGTCGAGGACACCGCCTGCTACGTCTACGACCGGCTGGCGTCGCTCAACGACGTCGGCACCGATCCACGCGTGTTCGGCCTCGGCCTGCGGTCGTTCCACGCCGCCAACGCCGAACGCGCGCGCCACTGGCCGCATGCGCTGTCGGCGACCACGACTCACGACAGCAAGCGCGCCGAGGACGTGCGCGCACGCCTCGACGTGCTGTCGGAGATACCGGCGCTGTGGCGTCTCGCGATCCGTCGCTGGCATCGGATGAATCTGCGGCACAAGCGCCGGGTCGACGGCGTCGACGCGCCGTCCGCCAACGACGAGTATCTCCTCTATCAGACGGTGCTCGGCGCATGGCCCGCGCAACCGCCCGATGCCGATGCGCAGCGCGCATTCGCCGGGCGCATCCGCGCCTACATGCAGAAGGCCGTGCGCGAGGCAAAGCTGCACACCAGCTGGCTCGACCCGGATCTCGCCTACGAGGCGGCGCTGGACGACTTCATCGACGCGCTGCTGGCACCCGGTGCCGACAACGCTTTCGTCGCGGACTTCCTGCGCCTGCAGCAGCCGGTCGCGCGCACCGGTTTTTGCAACAGCCTCGCACAGACGCTGCTGAAGCTCGCCTCCCCCGGCGTCCCGGACATCTACCAGGGCGCCGACATGTGGGATCTCAGCCTCGTCGATCCTGACAACCGCCGGCCCGTCGATTTTGCATGGCGCGGCGCGGCACTGGATGATCTCGCCGCGGCCTGTCCTGGCGGGAAGCCCGACGCCACGCGCGTGGCCGCGTTGTTCGCGGACCCTGCGGACGGCCGCGCCAAGCAATACCTGATCTGGCGCGCACTGCAGTTGCGCGCGCGCGCACCGGCGCTGTTCGCGTCAGGCCGCTACGAAGCGCTGCGCATCGCCGGCGCCCGCGCCGCCCACGCGTGCGCGTTCGCGCGCGTGCTCGCCGACGCAGCCGTGGTGGCGATCGTGCCCCGCCTCGTACACCGGTTGGCCGGAGAACCCGGTGCGCTGCCGCTGGGCGAACGCGCCTGGGGCGAGACCGAGCTCATGCTGCCCGGCAACGACGGCGCGCCGTGGCGCGATGTGCTCACCGGCGCCGAGATCGCTCCGGTGGCGACGCCGGAGGCCTCGCGGGCGCGCCTCGCCGACATCTTCGCGCACGCCCCCGTGGCGCTGCTGCAGCGCGCGCCGCGCGCGAGCGTCATACCCACTGCATCAGGCCCATCTCGAACGGATGCGTGAGCAGCGTGTGCGACGGATGCATGCGTATCTGGTAGTCGAGGCGCCCGCACAGGTCGGGACGCAGGCGCAGCACATAATGCTGGCCGTCCTGGTGCGCGCCCGGATCGGCGGCGAACGCGTGCCGCTGCTCGCGCAGCGAGGGCGCCGCCTGCCCGCGCCGCAGCAGCAGCTCGACGGCGACATCGCGCGGGGCGAGGCCGTTCAGGTTGACCGCGACTTCGAGCGTCACCGCATCGCCGAAGCTGATGCGCCGCGGCGGCGCATCGACGCGCCGGATCGTCACGCCCGGCCACGCCGCCCGCACGCGCGACTTCCACCCGGCGATCTCGGCCGCCGCGGCCGCATTGTGCTGGCGATAGATGCGTCCCTGGCTCGCGCCCGGCGCGTAGCTCGTCTGCACATATTCCCGCAGCATGCGGTCCGCGTTGAAACGCGGCAGGATGGATGCCATCGAGCGCTTCGCCATCGCGATCCAGTCGCCCGGCATGCCGCCGTGCGGCCGCGAGTAATACAGCGGCACCACGTGCTCGCGCAGCACCTCGTAGAGGGTTCGCGCATCCTCGCGGTCGCGGCGGAACGGATCGTCGGTCTGCGTGTCGGGCTTGATCGCCCAGCCGTTGCTGCCGTCGTAGCCTTCGCCCCACCAGCCGTCGAGGATCGACAGGTTGATGACGCCGTTCATGCCGGCCTTCATGCCCGACGTGCCGCTCGCTTCCAGCGGATACACGGGCGTGTTGAGCCAGACGTCGACGCCCGCCACCAGGTGACGCGCGAAGCGCATGTCGTAGTCCTCGACCAGCACGACGCGGCCTTCGAACTCGGGCTCGCGTGACATGCGCGCGATCGCGCGGATCAGGTCTTGCCCGGGCTCGTCGGCAGGATGCGCCTTGCCGGCGAAGATGAACACCACCGGCCGCGCGGCGTCGTCGACGATGCGGCGCAGCACGTCGATGTCGTTGAACAGCAGCGTCGCGCGCTTGTAGGTGGCGAAGCGGCGGCCGAAGCCGATCGTCAGCACGTTGGGATCGTCGGCGCGCACGCAGCGCAGCATGCGATCGAGGTGCGATTCGCTGCCGCCGTTGCGCAGGTATTGCGCGCGCACGCGCCGCTGCAGCAGCTTCAGGAGTTGCGTCTTGAGCTGCTGGTGCGTGCTCCAGAACACCTGGTCGGGAATCGCGAGCAGCGCGCGCCGTGTGGCGGGGTCGTCGAGCCGGCGCGCCCAGCCGTGGCCGAGAAAACGATCGAACACCGCGGACCACTCGGTGGCGAGGAACGTCGGCACGTGCACGCCGTTGGTGATGTAGCCGATCGGGTTGTCGTCGACCGCGACCTGCGGCCACAGGTCGCCCAGCAGCTGCGCCGACACGCCGCCGTGGATGCGCGACACGCCGTTGTGGAAGCGCGACCCGCGCAGCGCGAGCGTCGTCATGTTGAACGTGTCGCCGCCGGGCGGCTGCCCGAGCGCCAGCACGCGCGCGAGGTCGATGCCCGAGTGCGTGCATTCGCCGGCGAGGCTCGCGCTGGCCGCGGCCGCAGGAAACGCGTCGTGTCCGGCGGGCACCGGCGTATGGGTGGTGAACACCGTGCTGGCCGCTACCGCCTCCAGCGCGGCATCCTGGTCGATGCCTGCACGCACCGCCTCGCCGATGCGCTCGACGACGAGGAACGCGGCGTGGCCTTCGTTGACGTGCCACACGTCCGGCTTGATGCCGAGCATGCCGAGCGCGCGCGCGCCACCGATCCCGAGCAGCATCTCCTGCTCGAGGCGCGTCGTCGCGTCGCCGCCATAGAGCCGGTAGGTGATGAGCCGGTCGTCCGCCGAATTCGCGGGCACGTCGCTGTCGAGCAGGTAAAGGTCGATGCGGCCGACGCGGCAGCGCCACACCTTGGCGGCAACCTCCCGCTCGCCGAGCCGGAGGTGCACGTAGACATCCTGGCCCGTGGCGTCCACCACCGGCGACACCGGCATGTCGTCGAAGTCCGAATCGTTGTAATGCGCGAGCTGCTGGCCGTCGGCATCGATCGTCTGCACGAAGTATCCCTGGCGGTACAGCAGCCCGACCGCAACGAATGGCAGTTGCGCGTCGCTCGCCGCCTTGCAGTGGTCGCCGGCGAGGATGCCGAGGCCGCCCGAGTAGATCGGCAGGCTCTCGTGGATGCCGAACTCGGCGCAGAAATACGCGACCAGGCCGGGATCGCCGTCCCCGCCCGGTTCCGGCGCGACGCGTTCGCCGAGGTAGGTGTCGAACGTCGTCAGCACGTGGTTGTACGCATGCAGGAAGACCGGGTCCTGCGCGGCCGACTCGAGGCGGCTCTCGTCGACGCGCTTCAGCAGCGCCTTCGGACTCTGGCCGACGGCGCGCCAGAGCTCCGGGTCGAGGCGCGCGAAGAGGCTGCGCGTGCTCGGGTCCCATGCGTACCAGAGGTTGTCCGCCAGCTCCGCGAGGCGGGCGATGCGTTCGGGTACCGCGGGATTGACTTCGACGGAAAAGGTCGACGGCCGTTGCATGGTCTGCATGTGAAGGTGCGCGGCGACGGTGTGGCGATTCGCGTGACGAATTCCACCGCCGCATGCGCGGCCGCCTCGCGATGAAGATCTTAGCGCGTCAGGCGGCGCCTCGGTAGTTCGGGCCGCCAACGCGCGCGTGGTCGGCATGCGCGCCGCCGTAGGCGCGCCCGACCAGCGCGCCGAAGAGGAGCATCGCGGTCACGTAGTAGACCCAGAGCATCAGCACGACCAGCGCGCCGGCCGCACCGTACGCCTTGATCGACGTGGCATGACGCAAATACACGCCGATGCCGAACTTGGCGACCTCGAACAGCACGCCGGCGGTGAGCGCCCCGCGCCACGTGGCGCCGCGTGGCAGCGGCTCGCTGGGCAGGAAGCGCAGCAGGCCATAGAACGCCGCGATGACCACCGCGAGCGAAATGACCTCGTTCACCGTGAGGAGCGCGTTGTGACGAAACGCGCTGGCGAGGCCGAGCGCGCCGATGGCCATGCGCGCCAGTGTGCTCGCGACCAGCGATGCGACGACGAGCACCCCGAGGACCAGCGCCGTGACCACCGCAATCAGGCGCACGCGGACGGCCTGGCGCACGCTGTTGCGCGCATCGCGCGCGCAGAACAGCTCGTCGAGCGCGAACTTGAGCTGGGCGATCGCCGCGGTGGCACCGAACAGCGTCGCCGCCAGCGCGACGACGGCCGCCACGCCGCTGTTGTGCGTGGCGTTGGCGCTCTCGATCATGTTGGCCACGAGGTCCGCGCCCTGTGCGCCGACGAGCCCCCGCAACTGCGTGTGCACCTCGGCGATGGCGACGCCCCTGTCGACCAGGAAGCTCGCGGCGGCCAGCGCCAGCACGAGGAAGGGGGACAGGGACAGCACGGTATAGAAGGCGATGCCGGCCGCGTGGCCGAGGCAGCGCTCCGCGAACCATGCCCTGGCCGCCGATCCGAGCTTGTGGATCATCGGTACCTCGCGGGGTCTGCCCGAAACGCGATGAGCCTAGCCAATCGCCGGCGCTTGCGCCAATCGCGGATGACGGATTCGGCTGTCGGGCATCGCTGACAGGCGACGTGCCGGCGACGAATGCAACAGGGCCCCAAGCGGCCCCTGGCGACTCCACGCACCCGCTGATCCGCTCGCAGGGCCAAGGTATAATCGCCCGACGGGGGCGGTGTGCAGATGCATCGCGTTCGCCCCATGGGAATCTTCGTCCGTTTCGGCCGCCGGCCTTGTACGAGGAAGGATCGGGTTATGACACCGCGAACGCGTTTCACGCCGGGATAGCCACCGCGTCGGGTTCGCTCGTGTCCGGAAGGATGCAGGAAGTGCGGCTCGACCGCACTTTTTTTCGCCCATCGAGGACACGCATCATGCCCAGTATCACATTGCCTGACGGCTCGGTCCGCAGCTTCGAGCACCCGGTCAGCGTCGGCGAGCTCGCCGCGTCGATCGGCCCGGGGCTTGCCAAGGCGGCGCTCGCCGGCGACGTCGACGGCAAGGTCGTCGACACCGCGTACGTGATCGACCGCGACGCCCGCGTCGCGATCGTCACCGACAAGGACGCCGCCGGCCTCGACGTGCTCCGCCACTCCACGGCCCATCTCCTCGCCTACGCGGTGAAGGACCTGTTTCCCGACGCGCAGGTGACGATCGGGCCGGTGATCGAAGACGGCTTCTATTACGACTTCAGCTACAAGCGTCCGTTCACGCCGGAGGACCTGGCGGCGATCGAGGCGCGCATGCGCGAGCTGGCGAAGCTCGACGAGCCGGTGGCGCGCAAGCTGATGCCGCGCGACGAGGCCGTCGCGTACTTCCAGGGCCTGGGCGAGCACTACAAGGCCGAAATCATCGCCTCGATCCCGTCGGCCGAGCCCATCTCGCTGTACAGCGAAGGCCGCTTCACCGACCTCTGTCGCGGGCCGCACGTGCCGTCGACCGGCAAGCTCAAGGTGTTCAAGCTGATGAAGCTCGCCGGCGCGTACTGGCGCGGCGACTCGAAGAACGAGATGCTGCAGCGGATCTACGGCACGGCGTGGGCGAAGAAGGAGGACCTCGACGCCTACCTGCACCGCATCGAGGAAGCCGAAAAGCGTGACCACCGCAAGCTCGGGCGCGCGCTCGATCTTTTCCATCTGCAGGACGAGGCGCCGGGAATGGTGTTCTGGCATCCGAAGGGGTGGTCGGTCTGGCAGGAGGTCGAGCAGTACATGCGAGGCGTCTATCGGCGCAGTGGGTACCAGGAAGTGCGCTGCCCGCAGATTCTCGACCGCTCGCTGTGGGAGAAATCGGGCCATTGGCAGAACTACAAGGACAACATGTTCACCACGGAGTCGGAGAAGCACGACTTCGCAATCAAGCCCATGAACTGCCCCGGCCACGTGCAGATCTTCAATTCGGACCTGCGGAGCTATCGCGACCTGCCGCTGCGGTACGGCGAATTCGGCGCCTGCCATCGCAACGAGCCGTCCGGTGCGTTGCACGGGCTCCTGCGCGTGCGCGGATTCACCCAGGATGACGGCCATATCTTCTGCAAGGCCGCGCAGATCCAGGACGAGGTCGTGGCGTTCCACACGCAAGCGATGGACGTCTACCGCGACTTCGGCTTTACCGACGTCGCGGTCAAGATCGCGCTGCGTCCCGCCCCGCGGCTCGGCACGGACGACGAGTGGGACCGCGCCGAAGCGGCACTTCGGGACGGCTTGCGCGCCTGCGGCGCGGAATGGACGGAGTTGCCCGGAGAAGGCGCATTTTACGGGCCGAAGATCGAATATCACCTCAAGGATTCGATCGGCCGCTCGTGGCAATGTGGAACGATGCAGGTCGATTTCCAGATGCCCGGCCGGCTGGGCGCGGAGTTCGTCGACGAGGACAACACCCGCAAGGCGCCCGTTATGCTGCACCGGGCGATCGTCGGATCGCTGGAGCGCTTTATCGGCATGCTGATCGAGCATCACGCCGGCGCATTCCCGCTTTGGCTGGCTCCCGTGCAGGCGGTGGTACTGTCCATCACCGACCGCGCGGCGCCGCATGCCGAGGCTGTGGCGAAAAGGTTGCGCGGGGCGTCGCTGCGGGTCGCGACCGATTTGCGCAATGAGAAAATAACCTATAAAATTCGGGAACATAGCCTCCAAAAGTTGCCTTACCAGCTGATCGTGGGCGACAAGGAAATGGAGGCGCAAACGGTGGCCGTACGTACTCGTGCCGGCGCGGACCTGGGGCAGATGACGCCCGAGGCCGTGCTCGCGCGTTTCCAAGCGGAAATTGCGCAGCGCCGATAGGCATCCCTTGCCGGAGCCGCGGCGGGCGCGGTATGGCCTTGTTCGAAACCTGAAGGAGTACAGCACATAGCACTCGAAAAGCAGCAGAGGATCAACCGGGAAATCACTGCGCCCGAAGTCCGTCTGGTCGGCTTGGACGGCGAACAACTCGGCATCGTGCCCGTCGCGGAAGCGCTGGCGAAGGCGGAAGCTTCGGAAGTCGATCTCGTCGAGATCGCACCGATGGCTCAGCCGCCGGTGTGTCGCATCATGGATTTCGGCAAGTTCAAGTACCGCGAATCCAAGCGCGCGCACGAGGCCAAGCTCAAGCTGAAGCAGATCAAGGTCAAGGAGGTGAAGTTCCGCCCCGGGACCGACGACGGCGACTACAAGATCAAGCTGCGCAACCTGATCCAGTTCCTCAACGAAGGCGACAAGGCCAAGATCACGTTGCGCTTCCGCGGCCGCGAGATGGCGCACCAGGAGTTCGGCATCCGGCTGCTGGAACGCATCAAGGGCGACCTCGAGCCGTATTCGCAGGTCGAGCAGTTTCCGAAGCTCGAGGGCCGGCAAATGGTGATGCTGTTGGCCCCGAAGAAGACGCAGGTGCAGCAGCCTGCAAAGCATCCCGTGACCAAGCCCGAGGACGGTAAGAAAGCCTCTCCCAGCGAGAGCACCGCCGTGGGCAGCAAATAAAAGGAACGGCGATCATGCCGAAGATGAAGACCAAGTCGGGCGCCAAGAAGCGCCTGCGTGTGCGCGGCAGCGGCAGCGTCAAGCGCGGCCAGGCGTTCAAGCGCCACATCCTCACCAAGCGCACCACCAAGAGCAAGCGTCAACTGCGGGGTCCGACGGGCGTGCACAGCACGAACATGGACTCGGTGCGGGCGATGCTGCCGTACGCGTAAAGGAGCCACGACATGCCAAGAGTCAAACGTGGCGTGACCGCGCGCGCGCGGCACAAGAAGGTCATCGACCAGGCGAAGGGCTTCCGCGGACGCCGCAACAACGTCTACCGCATCGCCAAGGAAGCGGTGATGAAGGCCGGCCAGTACCAGTACCGTGACCGGCGGCAGAAGAAGCGCGAGTTCCGCGCGCTGTGGATTGCGCGGATCAATGCCGCCGTGCGCGAGCTCGGCATGACCTACAGCGTGTTCATCGCCGGCCTCAACAAGGCGTCGATCGACATCGACCGCAAGGTCCTCGCCGACCTCGCGGTGCACGACAAGGCGGCATTTACCAAGATCGCCGAGCAGGCCAAAGCCTCGTTGGCCTGAGCGGGCGGTTGCAGGAAAGGGAGGCGCTCTACGTCGCCTCCCTTTTTTATTGAAGTCGCCAGGGAAGGCGTGCACCACCGATGGACGCGTTGCAGGCAATCGTCGACGAAGCACGGCGCGCATTCGACGCCGCGGCCGATGCCGCGGCGCTCGAGAACGCCAAGGCGCGCTACCTCGGCAAGTCCGGCCGCGTCACCGCCGAGCTGAAGGCGCTGGCGGCGCTGGCGCCGGACGCACGGCGCGCCCAGGGCGCTGCGGTGAACGCCGTCAAATCCGCCATCGAAGCTGCGCTGGCCGCGCGCCGCGCCGCCATCGACGATGCGCGGCTGGCGCGCGAGCTCGCCGCCGACGCGCTCGACGTCACGTTGCCGGGTCGCGGCATCGACGTCGGCGGCATGCATCCGCTGACGCGCACGCTCGAGCGCGTCGCCACCCTCTTCCACTCGATGGGTTTCGTGGTCGCCGAAGGACCCGAGATCGAGGACGATTTCCACAACTTCACCGCGCTCAACACGCCGGAGAACCATCCGGCGCGCTCGATGCACGACACGTTCTACGTCGAGGGCGGCGCGCTGCTGCGCACGCACACGTCCCCGGTCCAGGTGCGGTGGATGGAAACGCACGCTCCGCCGTTCCGCATCATCGCCCCCGGCCGCGTGTTCCGCGTCGACAGCGACGCCACGCACTCGCCGATGTTCCACCAGGTCGAGGGGTTGTGGATCGACCGCGACGTGACGTTCGCCGACCTCAAGGGCGTGATCACGCAATTCCTGCGGCAGTTCTTCGAGCGCGACGACCTGAAGGTGCGCTTCCGCCCGTCGTTCTTCCCGTTCACCGAACCTTCCGCCGAGATCGACATGAGCTTCGGCGACGGCTGGCTCGAGATCGCGGGTTCGGGGCAGGTGCATCCCAACGTGTTGCGATTGGCCGGCATCGATCCCGAGGTGTGGCAGGGCTTCGCGTTCGGCATGGGTCCGGACCGGCTGGCGATGCTGCGCTACGGCATCGACGACCTGCGCATCTTCTACGAGAACGACCTGCGCTTCCTCGCGCAGTTTCGCTGACGGCGCGCGATGAAATTCTCCGAGCACTGGCTGCGCGCGCTGTGCGATCCGCCGATCGACACGCGGACGCTGGCCGACGCGCTGACGATGGGCGGCCTCGAGGTCGAGAGCGTGGAGGCGGCGGCGCCCGCGTTCGCGGGGGTGGTGGTCGCGCGCATCGTCGCGGTGGCGCCGCATCCTGGTGCCGACCGCCTGCGCGTATGCACGGTCGATGCCGGCGGCGGCGCGCACCTGACGATCGTCTGCGGCGCGCCCAACGCCGCGGCGGGGATGCTGGCGCCGCTGGCGCGCGAAGGTGCGACGCTGCCCGACGGCACGACGATCCGCCGCGCGACGATGCGCGGCGTCGACTCCGAGGGCATGCTGTGCTCGGCGCGCGAGCTCGGACTCGCGGACGACGCGTCGGGACTGCATGCGCTGCCGGCCGACGCGGTGCCCGGCACCGCGTTGCGCGAGGCGCTCGATCTCGACGACGCGCTCATCACGCTCAAGATCACGCCCAACCGTGCCGATTGCCTGTCGATCCTCGGCATCGCCCGCGACACCGCCGCGCTCACCGGCGCGCCGCTGGTTGCGCCCGCGTGGCAGCCGGCGCAGGTGACGGCGACGGCCACCCAGCGCGTCCTGGTGGAGGACGCCGCGGCGTGCCCGCGCTTCGCGTCGCGCGTGATCGAAGGCGTCGACGCCAGGGTCCCGTCGCCGCGCTGGATGCAGGCGCGTCTCGAACGCAGCGGCATCCGCCCGATCTCGGCGATCGTCGACGTCACCAACTACGTGATGCTGGAGCTCGGCCAGCCGCTGCATGCGTACGACCGCCGCCATGTCGACGGCGATATCGTCGTGCGCTTCGCGCGGCCGGGCGAGACGCTGACGCTGCTCAACGGCGAAGTGCTCGCGCTCGCGCCGGACCTGCTGCTCGTGGCGGACTCGCAAAAGCCGCTCGGGCTCGCCGGAATCATGGGCGGCGAGCACTCGGGCATCGGCGACGACACGCGCGACGTGCTGCTCGAAGGCGCGTTCTGGCTACCGGATGCGATCCAGGGCCGGATGCGGCGCCTGGGCTTCACCAGCGACGCCGGCTACCGTTTCGAGCGCGGCGTCGATTTCGAGCTGGGGCCGGTGGCCGTGGAGCGCGCGACGCAGCTCATCGTCGATCTCTGCGGTGGCCGCGCAGGTCCGTTGTCGGACGTCAAGGGGACGCTGCCGGCGCGCGCCCCCGTGCGGGTGCGACCGGCCCGTGTCGCGCGCCTGCTCGGCATCGCCCCCGACGCGGCGACGATCGCGCGGATCTTCGAGCGCCTCGGCTTCGCGTTTCGCCGCGACGGCAGCGACTTCGTCGTCACCCCGCCGTCGTACCGCTTCGATCTCGCGATCGAGGAGGATTTCGTCGAGGAGATCGCGCGCATCCACGGCTACGATGCGATACCGGCGACGATCGGCCACCACTCGCAGACGATCCTCGCCGCCAGCGAGACTCGGCGCGCGCCGGCCGCGGTCAAGGACGTGCTCGTCGCGCGCGGCTGGCAGGAAATCGTCACGTTCAGCTTCGTCGCCGGCGACGACGAGCGCGCGCTCGACGCCGCGGCGCGGCCCGTCGCGGTGGAGAACCCCATCGCCAGCCATCTCGACGTCATGCGCACGACGCTGCTGCCCGGCCTGCTGCGCACGCTCGCGAGCAACGTCGGCCAGGGTGCGCGCCGCGCGCGCATCTTCGAATACGGACGCACGTTTCGCCGCGACTCCGCAGGCTACGCGCAGCCGATGCGCATCGGCGGCCTCGCATTCGGTCCGGCAATGCCCGAGCAATGGGGCACCCCGACCCGCGGCGTCGACTACTTCGACGTCAAGGGCGCCGTCGCCGCGCTGTTCCCGCGCGCGAGCGTCGCCACGCCGCGCGCCGCGCATCCGGCCCTGCATCCGGGGCGCTCGGCGCACGTGGTCGTCGACGACCGGGCGATCGGATTCATCGGCGAGCTGCATCCGCGCCTCGTTCGCCACTTCGACTTGCCGGCGCCGGCGGTGGTTTTCGAGATCGACGCCGCCGCGGCGGAAGCCGCGGCGATGCCGGTGGCCGCGGCAGCGGCGCGCACGCCGGTCGTGCGCCGCGATCTCGCAGTTGTGGTGGACGAAAGCGTCCCCGCCGCCGACGTCCTGGGGGCCGCGCGAAGCGCCGCGGCACCGTTCGTCGGCGCAATCTCGCTGTTTGATGTCTACCGCGGCCCGAGTATCGGCGACGGCCGAAAAAGTCTTGCGATTCTGGTGCTTATGCAGGATACTGCACGTACTTTGACGGACGCGGAGATCGACGCCGCGATGCGCGACATCACGCGCGCGCTGGTCGATCGCTGCGGCGGCACGCTGCGTTAGGCATCCGGACGGCACAGAACCCAAGGGCGCAACTTCAGGATGAACATGACGTTGACGAAGGCGGAACTGGCGGACCTGCTGTTCGAGCAGCTCGGCCTCAACAAGCGCGAAGCCAAGGACATGGTCGAGCGCTTCTTCGAGGAAATCCGCCTTGCGCTCGCGCAAGGCCACAGCGTCAAGCTGTCGGGTTTCGGCAATTTCCAGCTGCGCGAAAAGCCGCAGCGCCCCGGGCGCAACCCCAAGACCGGTGAGGAGATTCCGATCACCGCGCGCCGCGTGGTCACCTTCCACGCCAGCCAGAAGTTGAAGGCCATGGTCGAAGCCGCGAACCATGCCGGATCCGCGACCCTCTAAGGCCGAGCTGCCCCCGATCCCCGCCAAGCGTTACTTCACGATTGGCGAGGTGAGCGACCTGTGCGCAGTCAAGCCGCACGTGTTGCGTTACTGGGAGCAGGAATTCTCGCAGCTGAAGCCGGTCAAGCGCCGCGGCAACCGGCGCTATTACCAGCACCATGAGGTGCTGCTGATCCGGCGCATCCGCGATCTGCTCTACGAGCAGGGATTCACGATCAACGGCGCGCGCCACCGCCTCGAGTTCGAGACGGCCGAGCCCCGTGCCGCCGCGCGTCCCACACCGTCGACCACCAGCGTGCCCGCACCCGCCCCGGTCGCCGTCAATGCTGCCGCGTTGCGGCAGGAGCTGCTGCGCATCCGCAAGCTCCTGGACTCGTCAGACTGAACAGGCCCTCGCGCCGCGACCATGTCACCCGCTATAATCCGCGGTTTCGGTCGGGGCGTAGCGCAGCCTGGTAGCGCACCTGCATGGGGTGCAGGGGGTCGGAAGTTCGAATCTTCTCGCCCCGACCACCATAAAAAACGAATGGCCGCATCCACGGCCATCTGACTAACACGTCGAGTGCGCCGGTCGCCAGCGCCGGTGCAATTGCGCAACCGCCGCCGCTTGCTAGACTGGCGATGCCCTCGCCGACATTGCCCACGATGAGCGACGCACAATCTGCCGCCGTGCTCCCGTTTCGCGCGCCGGCTGCCGACGCGCACCCGGATCTCGTCGCATTCCTGTTCAGCGACATTGAAGGCTCGAGCCTCAAGTGGCTCAACCACCGCGTGGCAATGCAGGAAGCGCTGCGCACACACGACGACATCCTGCGCACCGCGATCGCGTCTCACGCCGGCGAGGTGTTCAAGACAGGGGGGGGGGGACGCGTTCAACGCGGCTTTCCGGCGCCCATCGGATGCGGTCGGCGCCGCGATCGAGGCGCAGCAGGCGCTCGCGCGCCACGACTGGTCGGCCGTCGGCGGGCTTGTGGTCCGCATGGCCGTCCATGTCGGGACGGCGGAGAAGCGCGAAGGCGACTTTTTCGGCCCGGCGGTGAATCGGGTCGCCCGGCTCCTCACGCTCGGTCATGGCGGACAGGTGCTCGTCACGTCGTCGGCCGCCGAGCTCGTCGCCGCGGAACGCGAGAACCGGCACACGCTGCGCCATCTCGGCGCACATCCGCTCGACGACCCGTTGCAACCCGTCGGCGTGTATCAGGTCGACGTCCCCGACTTGCCCCACGATTTTCCGCCGCTGCGCACGACCGAGAATCGCCCGACCAACCTGCCGCGGCAGCCGACCGCGCTGATCGGGCGCGACGCCGAGCTCGAGCGCCTGCGCACCCTGCTTTCGCAGAATCCGCTGGTCACGGTGACAGGCACCGGCGGCGTCGGCAAGACGCGGATCACGCTCGAAGTGGGAATGCGTCTCCTCGACCGCTTTCCCGACGGTGTATGGCTCGTCGAGCTCGCCGCGATCTCCGACGCGACGCTCGTTCCCGGCGCCGTGACCACCGCCCTTCACATCGACACGTCGTCGGCCAAGACGCCGCTCGAGGCGATGGTGTCGCGGCTCAAGAGCCAGGACCTCTTGCTGCTGCTCGACAATTGCGAGCACGTGATCGACTCGGTTGCCGCGATGGTCGAGGCGTTGATCGCCGCCGCGCCGAAGGTGCGCGTGCTGATCAGCTCGCAGGAGCCGCTCGGCATCGCAGGGGAGCAGATCTTCCGCCTGCCGTCGCTCGGCGTGCCTGCCGAGGCGCAGGTAGGTTCCGAGATGGCGCTGCAATCCGGTGCGATCCAGCTCTTCATCGAGCGCGCGAAGGCCGCCGATCCGCGCTTCAAGCTCGACGACCGCAACGCGTCGACGGTCGCTGCGATCTGCCGGCGTCTGGACGGCATTCCACTTGCGATCGAAATGGCCGCGGCACGTGCGCCGATGCTCGGCGTCGATCGCCTTGCGCAAAAGCTCGACGAGCGCTTCCGCGTGCTCACCGGCGGCCGGCGCACGGCGCTGCCACGCCAGCAGACGCTGCGCGCCACGCTCGACTGGAGCTACGGGCTGCTCTCCGAGTCCGAGCGCAAGGTGCTGAGGCGGCTTT
Organism: Casimicrobiaceae bacterium; assembly: GCA_036003195.1. Classification (GTDB taxonomy): domain Bacteria; phylum Pseudomonadota; class Gammaproteobacteria; order Burkholderiales; family Casimicrobiaceae; genus VBCG01. The sequence continues at coordinate 118,442 of DASYSP010000083.1, read as the reverse complement.
CGATTTTCGCGGGTGGCTTCACGCTCGACGGCGCGGGCCGCGTGGGCGGCGACGAGGCGATCGACGAGTTCGAGGTGATCGATCTGCTGTCGCATCTCGTGGCGCGTTCGCTCGTCGTCGCGGATACCGACGAGAACGCCGGCACGCGTTATCGGCTGCTCGAGACGACCCGCGCATATGCGCTGGAGAAGCTGGCCGAGGCCGGCGAGTCGGCCGACATCGAACGACGGCACGCGACGTTCATCCGCGACCTCTTCGAGCGCGCGTATGCCGAGTGGCCGACGACACCCGACGTCGAATGGCGCAATACCTATCTCCCCGAGCGCGATAACCTGCGCAATGCGCTCGACTGGGCGTTCGGCCCGAACGGCGACCCGGTGGTGGGCATCGAGATCGCGGGAACCTCGCCCGAGATGTGGGACCAGCTTTCGCTAATGGCAGAAGCGCGCCAGCGCATGGAGGCGATGGCCTCCCGCGTCGACGACACGCTGCCTCCCAAGGTGGCAGCCCGCTTCTGGACCGCGCTCGGCCGATTCTGGGCCGATATCGCGCCAGTCCGCAGCACCGACGCGCACGCGCGGGCGGTGGCATTGTTCCGAGCGGCGAACCTCCCGGATGAACTCGGCGACGCGCTGGTGAAATATGCGCAGCAGCTGCCGCCGGAGTCGGAGGAAGAAGCGCAGGCGGCGCTCGCGGAGGGCCGGGTGCTCGCTGAGCAAGCGGGAAAGTCGCGTCTGCTCGCCAATTATTTCCGCGCGCACGGCTTTCGCGCCGTCCATCTCGATCCGGTTCTGGCACGCGACCAGTTCGAGTCGTCGCTGCGCCATTACCGGAGTGCGGGCGCCGAGCGATCAGTAGTCGGCACTGTAGCCAACCTCGCGGACTTCACATGGACGACGGGGGATCTCGACGCCGCCATCGCGAGCATGCAGGACGCGATCGCGCTGAATCGCAAGTCGGCGGTGGCCGGCAAAGGACCATTGGGCCAAGGGCTCGGCAACCTCGCTGGCGCGCTGACCGAGCGCGGCGACCTCGACGACGCGCTCGTGGCAACCCGCGAGGCGATTTCGCTCATCGTCGAGACGGGCACGTTCTACCGTATCAGCGACCATTTCGCGCTCCGGCTTGCCAAGGTTGGGCATCATGATGCCGCCGCGCGCCTGCTGGGCTACAGCGATGGCGAGCATGCACGGTTCAAGGCCCACCGACAGGCGAACGAGGCGCGCGCTCACGCTTCGGTCCTGCAGGTTCTCGGCGAAGCGATGTCGCCGGCGCTGCTTGCCCAGCGACGCGCCGAAGGCGCGAAACTCACGGAAGACGACGCGGCACAGCTTGCGCTGCTGTCTTGATCCATCGCATTTACCCCGACTTGAGCCCAAAGCTTTACTATTCGCTACAAGGGGTTGTATATTCAGCACTTCGGACCGGAGTGCTTGGGGAGTCGGACGTTCGAATCCTCTCGCGATGGATACCGTCCGGTTCTGTGGCGTACACTAGCGGGCTCGGCCTCCCCGGCGCGATTCTTGCGTATGCCTGGAGTCCACACACCCGCCCATGGGCTATCCCGAGGACAGTAGAGTGAGCGTCGCACCCTCACGCACGATATCCGGCGGCAACGCCGCCAGCCGGGGCACGATTTCCGAGCTGGCCTTCGCGCGGGCGCAGCGCAATACCGTTCTCATCATCGACGATCTGTTCTCGAGCCGCCTGCTGCTCGCGGAGATCGTGCGCCAGATCGATGGGCGCCTCAACCTCGAGCTCTTCGACACGCCCACGCGCGCCCTCGAGTTCGCGCGCCTCAACCGCGTCGACATCGTTCTCACCGATTACAAGCTGCCCGAGTTCGACGGCATCGAGCTGGTCAAGCAGCTGCGCGCGCTCCCGCATTGCGTCGACGTGCCGATCGTCGTCATCACCGTGGTCGACGACCGCAAGATCCGTTACGACGCGCTCGAGGCCGGCGCCACGGATTTCCTGATCAAGCCGCTCGACGAGCACGAGACGCGCGCGCGCTGCGCCAACCTGCTCGAGCTGCGCCGTCACAAGATCGTGCTCTCCGACCAGGCGCGCGTCCTGCAATATCAGGTCGACAAGTCGGTGTCGGAGATCCACGAGCGCGAGCTCGAGACGCTGGCCAAGCTCGCCAAGGCCGGCGAGTTCCGCGACAAGGTCACCGGCAACCACCTGCTGCGGATGGCCAAGTACTCGGCGCTGATCGGCCAGCACCTCGGGCTCGGCGGCGAGACCGTGCACGTGCTGGAGGTCGCCGCGCCGATGCACGACATCGGCAAGATCGGCATTCCGGACTCGGTGCTGATGAAGGAAGGTCCCCTGACGACGGTCGAGACCGACACGATGAAGGGGCATCCGCGCATCGGCTACGACATCCTCAAGGGCAGCCCGTCCAAGTACCTGTCGATGGGCGCGATCATCGCACTCGGCCATCACGAGAAGTTCGACGGCTCGGGCTACCCCAACGGCCTGCATGGCGACGACATTCCGCTGGTCGCGCGCATCGTCGCCGTAGCCGACGTGTTCGATGCGCTGGTCAGCAAGCGCCCGTACAAGGAAGCGTGGCCGATCAACGAAGGCATCGACTACCTGAAGAGCCAGCGCGGCCGCCACTTCGATCCGCGCTGCGTCGATGCGTTCCTCGCCGACGGCAGCAAGGTCGAGGCGATCCTCGACGAATTCGGCGACTGACGCCGGCGCGTTCGGGCGGCACGACGCTTTGCCGGCGAACTGCAGGCACCTCGACCAGGTTCACGATGTGCAGCCGCGCACGCCCCAGGGCTGCGAGGAATGCCTGCGCATCGGCAGCGGCTGGGTGCACCTGCGGCTGTGCCTCTCCTGCGGCCACGTCGGCTGCTGCGACCAGTCGGTGCACAAGCACGCGACGAAGCACTTCCACCAGACGCAGCACGCCATCATGAAGAGCTTCCAGCCCGACGAGGACTGGGGCTGGTGCTATGTCGACGAAGTGTTCTTCGAGCCGGCGCCGGGTGCGTCGGCGGCGCGCTGAAACCGCCGCGGATCGCACACGCGCGCGTTCATCGACGGACAGGCGCGACGCCGAACAGGGCGTCGACAGGTGGGTCGGGCTAGCGCCGCACGGCGGCGTCGACGAGACGCTCGGTCAACGGATCGGCCTCGCCGCCGAAGAACGCGTCGAGCAGCCGGTGGAACACCGAGCCGGGCGGCGACACGCCGGCGAACAGCGTGGCCGAGCTGCGCAGCTTCAGGTCGTCCGGCGTGCCCATGATCGCGCGCGCCGGCGTGCCGGCATGCGCGAGCACGGCCTGCGCGCACGTGGCGAGCCTCGGTCCCAGCACCGGATGTGCGAGATAGGCGCGCGCTTCGTCCGGGCCGGCGATCGCGAAGCGCTGCGCCATGGCACTCGTGCCGAGTCCCGCGATCTGCGGAAACACATACCACATCCAGTGCGTGCGCTTGCGGCCCTCGACGAGCTCGGCGAGCGCATCATCGAAGTTCGCGGCCTGCGCGTCGACGAAGCGCGCGAGATCGACCGGGTCGGCAGCGCTCACGGCTGGCGCGCGCCTTCGCGCTCAACCCGGCAGCAGCAGGATGTGCACGCGGAACGGACCGTGGGCACCGAGCACGATGGTCTGCTCGATGTCGCCGGTGCGCGACGGCCCCGAGACGAGGTTGATCGCGCGCGGCAGCGCGCCGTGCCGGGCGCGCACCCGCGCGAACGCCTCCTCCATGCCGGACACGATCTGCGACTCGCGCACGACGGCGACGTGCGTGTCGGGCAATAGCACGGTTGCGGTGGGCGTTCCAGGCCCGGTGGTGAACACCAGCGTGCCGGTCTCGGCGATCGCGCAGAACACGCCGGTGATGCCGAGCCGGTCGTGGCCCAGTGTCGGCCGCGACTCGATCGACAGCCCCGCGCCGTCCCAGTCGAGGTCGGCGAAGTCGGGCCAGCAGACGCCGAGGCGCGACTTCTGCGCGGCGAGCGCATCCGGCAGTTCGAGGCTGTCGATGTAACGCGCCACGGCATGCGGGATCTCGTCGCGCGAGGCGATGCGCTCGAGAGTGCTCGCCATGTCGTGCGCGCGGTGCGCGAAACGCGCGACGAGGTCGCCCGGCATCGCCGGGCGCGGCCCCTGCGCGTGCGCCGCCACGTAGTCATCCGCCGCCTTGACGCGCGCCGCGTCGTTTTCGGCGACGCCGAGCGCATGCCGCACGCGGCCGAGGATCGCGCGTCGCGCGTCGGCGTTCGCATCCAGGCTCATCGGGCCGCCCCCCGAAGCGAGCTTCGCTCGCCTCCCCCCACTGGGGGGCGCGCGCCTCGGGGCGGCCCGTCGGCGCTCCCGGCGCCCTTCTTCATCCGCGGCTCGCGTTGCGCATGAACTGCGCGATGCGCGCAACGCCCTGCTCGATCGCCGCGTTCGACGTCGCATACGAAAAGCGGATGTGCTGGCCGTCGCCCGGCACGCGCCGGCCGAAATGCGTGTCGGCGAGCACCGCGACACCGGCCTCGTTGAGGAGGCGCTTGCGGAATGCCTCGGAATCGGCGCATCCGGTCATCCTGCACGCCTCGGTGACGTTCGGCCAGGCGTAGAACGCACCGCCCGGCGTGCGGCACGCGAACCCGGGCACGGCATTCAGCAGGCGCACGATCAGCTCGCGACGCTCGACGAAGATCGCCCGCATCGTGTCGGCCGGCGCCTGCGTGCCGGTGATCGCCTCCACCGCCGCCCACTGCGAGATCTGCGACGCGCAGGAGTCGGTGTTGGTGATCCAGCGCGTGAACACCGGCGCCAGCGCCGCGTTGGCGACATAGCCGATGCGCCATCCGGTCATCGCCCATGTTTTCGACGCGCCGTCGCTGACGATCGTGCGGGCGCGCATGCCGGGACGCGTGGCGATCGACTCGAACGCGCCGTCGTAGGCGAGACGCGAGTAGATTTCGTCGGCATACACCCACACTTGCGGATGCGCGGCGAGCACCTCGGCGATCGCGTCGAGGTCGGCGGCCCTGAGGATGCCGCCCGTCGGATTGTGCGGCGTGTTGAGGATCAGCAGGCGCGTGCGCGGAGTGATCGCGGCCTCGAGCTCGGCCGGGTCGAACGCGAAGTCGCACGACTCGCGCAGGTAGATCGGTACCGGGACCGCGCCGTTGGCGACGATCTGCGACTCGTAGATGGGAAATCCCGGCACCGGGTAGATCACCTCGTCACCCGCGCCATGATCGGTCACCGAGGCGATCGCGTAGGCGATGAACGGCTTGGCGCCGGCGCCGACGACCACTTCATCGGGCGCGAACGTCATGCCGCGTCGCGCGCCCATGTCGTGCGCGGCGGCGGCGCGCAACTCGTCGATCCCGGCCGACGGCGTGTAGCCGTGACGGCCATCGCGGATGGCCTTGATCGCCGCGTCCTGGACGTTGGGCGGCGTCGGGAAATCGGGCTGGCCGATGCAGAACGACACGATGTCCTTGCCGGTGCGCACGAGCGCGTTGACCTCGGCCAGCACGACGAATGCATTCTCGGTGCCGAGCGATTCGGCGCGGCGCGACAGCGCCGGGATGTGCGAGGTGTCAGGCGCGTTCATCGACGGGCCTCGGCCGATTGCGCGCGGCTGGCGCGGCGCGCATAGAGCTCGCGAAACGTGCGGCCTGCAGGTGCCGGCATGTCGCGGCCCTCGGTCCATTCGCGGCCGAGCGGCAGCCGCCGGATCATCCGGCGCCGGCCCCCCATCATGCGCAGCACGCGCACACCGACACGCGCGGCGAGCCCGTACATCGCCGGCCGCCGCGCGAGCCACGACCACACCTTGAGTCCCGTGCGCTCCTGCCATGAGCGCAGTCCGCGCTCGTAGGTCTTCTCGCGCAGCTTGCGCTGCAGGTCGGGCAGCGGAATGCGCACCGGGCAGACGACGCCGCACTGGTTGCAAAGCGTCGACGCCGACGGCAGGTCGGGGGCGTTGTCGAGACCGGCGTACATCGGCGTGAGGATCGCGCCGATCGGTCCCGGGTACACCCAGCCGTAGGAATGCCCGCCGACGTTCTGGTACACGGGGCAGTGGTTCATGCACGCGCCGCAGCGGATGCAGCGCAGCGCCTCGCGCACGTCGCTTGCGAGCACACCGGTACGCCCCGCGTCGACGATGATGAAGTACATGTGCTCGGCGCCGTGGAACTCGCCGGGGCCCTTGGCGCCGCTGAGCACGTCGACGTAATTGGAGATCGACTGCCCGGTCGCCGAGCGGGGCAGCAGACGCATCAGCGTCGCCACGTCCTCGAGCGTGGGCACCACCTTCTCGATGCCGGAGATCGCGACGTGGACCTTGGGCAGCGTCGTCGCCAGCGTGGCATTGCCCTCGTTGGTGACGAGCACCACCGAGCCCGACTCGGCGACGAAGAAGTTGCCTCCGGAAATGCCCATGTCGGCGGCGAGATAGTGCTGGCGCAGCACACCGCGCGCTTCGAGGCACAGCGCCGCGATGTCGTCCTTGCGCGGCGTGCCGTGCTCGCGCGCGAAGAGCTCGGAGACCTCCTCCTTCGACTTGTGCAGCGCCGGCCCGATGATGTGCGACGGCGGCTCGTAGCCGTTGATCTGCAGGATGTATTCGCCGAGGTCGGTCTCCACGACCTTGAGCCCCGCCGCCTCGATCGCGTGATCCAGCGCCGACTCCTCCGACACCATGGACTTCGACTTGATGATGGTGCGCACGCCGTGCCGGAACGCGATCTCCAGCACCAGCTTGTTGATGTCGGCCGGCGTCTCGGCCCACAGCACGGTCGCGCCGCGCGCGCGGGCGTTGCGCTCGAACATCTCCAGCCAGACGTCGAGGTCGTCGAGCGCGCGCTGGCGGATGTCGCGACCGGCGTCGCGCGTGGCATCGACGTCGTCGAGCTCGGTCAGCGCCTCGCGCCGCTTCTGCACGAACTTGCCCTGGATCTTGGCGAGGTTGCGCTGCAGCTGCGCATCGTTGAGCCGGTCGTGCGCGCGCGCCTTGAAATGCATCGAAGCGACCTGCATCGGATCTCCTAAGCTTTGCCCGCCAGTATTTCGGCGACGTGCATCACCCGCGTCGCGCTGTCGCCGCGACGGCGCAGGCGGCCCTCGATGCTGAGCATGCAGCCGACGTCCCCCAGCACCACGGTATCGGCGCCGCTGGCGATGATGTGCTGGCACTTGTTGTCGGCGAGCCGCGTCGAGATCTCGCCGAACTTGACCGCGAACGTGCCGCCGAAGCCGCAGCAGGTCTCGCATTCCGCCATTTCCCTGAGCTCGAGGCCGGCAACCCCGGCGAGAAGCTTGCGCGGCTGCGACTTGACGTCCATCTCGCGCAGTCCTGCGCAGCAATCGTGATACGTCGCGGTACCGTCGTAGCGGCCCGGTACGCGCGACACCCGCATGACGTCGACGAGGAATGCGGTGAGCTCGTGGGTTTTCGCCGAAAGGGATGCCGCGCGGGCGCGCCACTGCGGGTCGTCGGCGAACAGGTCGGCATAGTGCGTGCGGATCATGCCGCTGCAGGAGCCGGAGGGGGCCACGAGGTAGTCGCAGTCCTCGAATTCGGCGACCACCTTCCGCGCGAGGGCAAGCGCATCGGCACGATCCCCCGCGTTGTAGGCAGGCTGGCCGCAGCACGTCTGCGCCGGTGGCACGACCACCTCGACGCCCGCCCCCTCGAGCAGTTCGATCGCCGCGAAGGCCACGCTCGGGCGCATCAGGTCGACGAGGCAGGTGACGAAGAATCCGACGCGCATGCGCGATTTCCGTGGACGGGCGACGCTGCGGCCGCCCGATGCCGCAAGTTTACCGGCGGGCGGCGGGCGTGGCGAGCCCGCGCCGGCGCGCCGCCGTCAGAAATGCGACTGCGTCAGCGCGATCGCGCAAAGTCCCATCAGCGGTTGCGGCAGGATGCCGAGCACGAGCAGCGCGAGGCCGTTGACCGACAGCAGCACCCGGGCATCGGCGCGCGAGTCGATCGGCGCGGTCTCGACCGGATCGTCGAAGTACATCGCCTTGACCACCCGCAGGTAGTAGAACGCGCCGACCAGCGACGCCATCACCGCCACCACCGCGAGCCAGACGAAGCCCTGGTTGATCGCCGCCTCGATGACCGAGAACTTGGCATAGAAGCCGATCGTCGGCGGTACGCCCGCGAGCGAGAACATCACCAGCAGCATCATGAACGCCCACCATGGCGAGCGCTGGTTGAGCCCCTTGAAATCGTCGATCTTGCTCGATTCGAACCCGGCCCGCGACAGCATCAGCACGACACCGAACGACGCCACGCTGGTCAGCACGTAGGACACGGAGTAGAACATCGCCGCCGAGAAGCCGTTGCGGTCGGCGGCGAGGAAGCCCATCAGCATGTAGCCCATGTTGGCGATCGTCGAGTACGCCAGCATGCGCTTGATGTCGGTTTGCGCGATGGCGATGACGTTGCCGAGCACCATCGACAGCAGCGACAGCACGATCAGCATGCCCTGCCAGTCATACTCGAGCCCCTTCAGCGCGCCGCCCAGCATGCGCAGCGCGAATGCGAAGGCCGCGAGCTTGGGCGCGGTGCCGACGAGCAGCGTGATCGGCGTCGGCGCACCCTCGTACACATCGGGCACCCACATGTGGTACGGCACGGCGCCGAGCTTGAACGCGATCCCCGAGACCACGAACACGAGGCCGAACAGCTGCAGCAGGTGGTTGTCGCCGCTGGACGTCAGCGTCGCCTGCGCCACGCGGTCGAGGTCCAGCGAGCCGGTGGCGCCATACAGCATCGACATGCCGTAGAGCAGCATGCCCGAGGCGAGCGCGCCCAGCACGAAATACTTCATCGCCGCCTCCGCCGGTCCGGGCCGGTCGCGTTGCGACGCCACCAGCGCATACAGCGCCAGCGACTGCAGCTCGAGGCCCAGATACAGCGTGATGAAGCTGCCCGCCGCAATCATGATCAGCATGCCGAGCAGCGAGAACAGCACGAGCACGAAGTTTTCACCTGTGAAAAGCCCGCGCACGGTGAAGTAGCGGCGGCCGTAGAACAGCATCAGCGACACGGCGACGATGGCGGCGAGCTTGAGGAGGTCGGCCATGTTGTCGTTGACCACCATGCCGTGGAAGCCACGCACCGGATTGGCACGCACCGACGTCAGCACGATCCACGCGGTGAGCAGCAGCGCCCCCTGCGTGAGCCAGTAGCTGACATGGCGGCGCGACGCCGGCAGGAACACGTCGACGACGAGCACCAGGCACGCGCAGCACAGCAGCGTGATTTCGGGCAGCGCGGTGGCGAGATCGGCTTTCATCGGTCTAGAGCTTGGATTGGGCGACGTGCGCCAGCAGGTTGACGACCGACACGTGCATGACGTCGATGAACGGCTTCGGATAGACGCCCATCGCCAGCACCGCGGCCGCGAGCACCGCGAGCAGCCAGAATTCGCGGCGCGAAAGGTCGACGAGCCTGGCGACATGGTCGTTGGCCACCGCACCGAAATAGACGCGCTTGTACATCCACAGCGTATAGGCGGCGCCGAGGATCAGCGTGATCGCCGCGCCGAAGCCGAGCCAGAAATTGGCGCGCACGGCGGCGATGATCACCATGAATTCGCCGACGAAGCCCGACGTCGCGGGCAAGCCGGCATTGGCCATCGCGAACAGCATGGCGAACGCCGCGAAGCGCGGCATCGTGTTGACCACCCCGCCGTAGTCGGCGATCAACCTGCTGTGCATGCGGTCGTACAGCACCCCGACGCACAGGAACATCGCCGCCGACACGAAGCCGTGGGAGATCATCTGTACCAGCGCGCCTTCGGTGCCGAGCGCGCTGAACAGGAAGAATCCCAGCGTGACGAAGCCCATGTGCGAGATCGACGAATAGGCGATCAGCTTCTTCATGTCGGCCTGCACCAGCGCGACGAAGCCGATGTAGATGATCGCGATCAGCGAGATCGTGATCACGAAGCCTGACAGCTGGTGGCTCGCGTCCGGCACGATCGGCAGGATGAAGCGCACGAAGCCGTAGGCACCGAGCTTCAGGGTGATCGCCGCCAGCACCACCGAGCCGCCGGTGGGCGCCTCGACGTGGGCGTCGGGCAGCCAGGTGTGCAGCGGCCACATCGGCACCTTGACCGCGAACGCCATGAAGAACGCCACGAACAGCAGCACCTGCACGCCCATCGACAGCGGCAGGCGCTGCCATTCCAGGATCTCGAAGCTCTGCGAGGCGTTGTACAGGTAGATCAGCGCCACCAGCATCAGGAACGAGCCCAGCAGCGTGTACAGGAAGAACTTGAGCGCCGCGTAGACGCGATTGGGGCCGCCCCAGATGCCGATGATCAGGTACATCGGGATCAGCATCGCCTCGAAGAACACGTAGAACAGCGCACCGTCGAGCGCCGCGAACGTGCCGTTGACGAGCCCCGACATGATCAGGAAGGCCGCCATGTACTGCGCGACGCGCTTGTCGATGACCACCCAGCCGGCCCACACCACCAGCACCGTGACGAAGCTGTTGAGCAGGATGAACAGCATCGACAAACCGTCGACGCCGAGGTGGTAGTTGATGTCGAAGCGCGGCACCCACTCCGCCTGCTCGACGAACTGCATCGCCGCCGTCGACGTATCGAAGCCGAGCCACAGCGGAATGGTCACGGCAAAGCCGGCGATGGCACCGATGAGCGCGATGAAGCGCGCCTGCGCGGCATCGCGGTCGTCGCGGATCACCAGCGTGGCGATGCCGGCCGCGATGGGCACGAAAATCGCGAGGGAAAGGTAGGCCATCGTCGTCGCCCGCCTAGCGCACGACCCACCACGTCAGCAGCGCGAACACGCCGATGATCATGGTGAACGCGTACTGGTAGACGTACCCGGACTGCAGCTTGCGCAGGATCGACGCCGCCACACCCACCGCGCGCGCCGAGCCGTTGACGAAGAAGCCGTCGATGATCCGGCGATCGCCGACGTTCGACGCGATCTCACCGAGCTCGCGCGTGCCGCCTGCGAAGAACCAGTCGTTGAATCGGTCGAAGTAGTACTTGTTGTCGAGCAGCGTGTACAGCGGACCGGCCAGCTGGCGCAGCCGCGCCGGTAGCGCCGGATTGACGATGTAGCAGTAGAAGGCGGCCGCGATGCCGGCGATCGCCAGCCAGAACGGCAGGCTCACGAAGCCGTGCATGATGAACGCGCCGACGCCATGCCACTCCTCCCTGAGCTCGGCCATCGCCGGATGCGCCGGCGACACGACGATGGAGTTGCCGAACCAGTCGCCGAACAGCATCGGCTCGACGTAGTGCCAGCCGGCGTACACCGACGGAATGGCGAGCAGGATCAGCGGCACCGTGATCACCCAGGGCGACTCGTGCGGGGTGCCGCCATGCGTGTCATGAGAATCGCCCGGCTCGCTACCCGCCTCGTGCGAGGCGTCATGGTCGGCCTGCGCATGCGTCGGCGCGGCGTGCGCCTGCGCAGCGTCATGCGCGGCGCTGTCGAAGCGTGGCGCGCCGTGAAACGCCAGGAAGAGCATGCGGAACGAGTAGAACGCGGTGACGAACACGCCGCATACCACCGCGAAGTACGCGTACGAGTGGCCGGCGATGCGCGACGCCGCAACCGCCTCGATGATGGCGTCCTTGGAGAAGAACCCCGCGAATGGCGGAATCCCGGCCAGCGCCAGCGAGCCGATGATCGTCGTGATCCAGGTGATCGGCATGTACTTGCGCAATCCGCCCATCCTGCGCAGGTCCTGCTCGTGGTGCATCGCCACGATCACCGAGCCCGCGGCGAGGAACAAGAGTGCCTTGAAGAACGCGTGGGTCATCAGGTGGAAGATCGCCGCCGAATAGGCGGAGACCCCCAGCGCCACCGTCATGTAGCCGAGCTGCGACAGCGTCGAGTACGCGACCACGCGCTTGATGTCGTTCTGCACGATGCCGAGGAAGGCCATGAACAGCGCGGTGGTGGCGCCGATCACCGTGACGAACGACAGCGCGGCGTCGGACAGCTCGAACAGCGGGCTCATCCGCGCCACCATGAAGATGCCGGCGGTCACCATCGTCGCGGCATGGATCAGCGCCGAGATCGGCGTCGGCCCCTCCATCGAGTCGGGCAGCCACACGTGCAGCGGCACCTGCGCGCTCTTGCCCATGGCGCCGACGAAGAGGCCGATGCAGATCGCCGTGATGAGCAGCGGCGAGTGGCCGCCGCCCAGGTCGAGCGCCAGCGCCGCGATCGACGGCGCCCTGGCGAACACCGCCGCATAGTCGAGCGTGCCGAACGCTGACAGCACCAGGCCGATGCCGAGCACGAAGCCGAAGTCGCCGACGCGGTTGGCGAGGAATGCCTTCAGGTTGGCGTAGATCGCCGTCGGCCGCGTGTACCAGAAGCCGATCAGCAGGTAGGACACGAGGCCGACCGCCTCCCAGCCGAAGAAGAGCTGCAGGAAGTTGTTGCTCATCACCAGCATCAGCATCGAGAAGGTGAAGAGCGAGATGTACGAGAAGAAGCGCGTGTAGCCCGGATCGTCGGCCATGTAGCCGATCGTGTACACGTGCACCATCAGCGACACGAACGTGACGACCACCATCATCGTCACCGTCAACGGGTCGATCAGCAAGCCGATCGCGAGCTTGAGGCTGCCCGATTGCAGCCAGGTATAGACGTCGCCGTTGAACACGTGACCGGCGGCGACGTCGCGTGCGATCGCGATGGACGCGACCATCGCCAGGCCGACGCCGGCGATGCACAGCGAGTGCGATACGCGCCGGCCGAGCCGCGATCCCCACAGACCGACGACGATCGCCGCGAACAGCGGCGCCAGCGGCACGACGAGATAGAGCGTCTGCACGGCGTCAGCCCTTGAGCTCGTCGAGGTCGTCGACGTCGATCGAGCCGACGTTGCGGAACAGCAGCACGAGGATCGCGAGGCCGATCGCCGACTCGGCGGCGGCGACCGTCAGGATGAAGAACACGAACACCTGCCCCGCCATGTCGCCGAGGTGGTAGGAGAAGGTGATGAAGTTGAGGTTGACCGCGAGCAGCATCAGCTCGATCGCCATCAGCAGGATGATGACGTTCTTGCGGTTGAGGAAGATCCCCGCCATGCTGATCGCGAACAGGATCGCGCCCAGTATCAGGTAGTGCGCCAGCGTGGGCGCGGTCAGGAAGGCCATGTCGGTCCGTTGTTGTCGTCGTTGCCGCGCGCGCAATGCCTCCCGCCGCTCGGCCATCGCATGTCGCTCTCGCGGCTGTCAGTCTTCGCGCTTCTCCGCGGCCATCCTCACGATCCGCAACCGGTCGCCGCGGTGCACCTTCACCTGCGCGGCGGGATCCTGGTAGCGCGTCTCCTTGCGCCGCCGCCACGTCAGCGCGATGGCGGCGACGATCGCCACCAGCAGGATGACGGCGGCGATCTCGAACGGGTACACGTAGTCGACGTAGATCAGCGCGCCGAGCGCCTTGGTGTTGGACACCTGCGCGAGGCCCACCGACGGCGCGCGCGCCGTGCCGCCGCCGACCAGCACCAGTGTCATTTCCAGCAGCACCAGCAGGCCCACCGTCGCGCCCACCGGGATGTAGCTGCGGAAGCCGCGGCGCAGATGCTCGAAGTTGACGTCGAGCATCATCACCACGAACAGGAACAGCACCATCACGGCGCCGACGTACACCAGCACCAGCACGATCGCCAGGAATTCCGCGCGCAGCAGCATCCAGATCGCGGCAGCGGTGAAGAACGCGAGCACGAGCCACAGCGCCGAATGCACCGGATTGCGCGAGGTGACGACGCACAGCGCCGCGAAGATCAGGATCGCGGCGAAGAAGTAGAAGAGCGCGGTGGTGAACATCATCGGTGGCAGTCGCGACGCGGACTCAGCGGTAGCGCGCGTCCTCCGCGCGGTCGGCGGCGATCTGCGACTCGTAGCGGTCGCCCACGGCCAGCAGCATCTCCTTCGTGTAGTAGAGGTCGCCGCGGCGCTCGCCATGGTACTCGAGGATGCGCGTCTCGACGATCGAGTCGACCGGGCACGATTCCTCGCAAAAGCCGCAGAAGATGCACTTCGTGAGGTCGATGTCGTAACGCGTCGTGCGCCGCGTGCCGTCGTCGCGCTGGTCGGATTCGATGGTGATCGCCAGCGCCGGGCACACCGCCTCGCACAGCTTGCAGGCGATGCACCGCTCCTCGCCGTTGGGATAGCGCCGCAGCGCGTGCAGGCCGCGGAAACGCGGGCTCTGCGGCGTCTTCTCCTCGGGGAACTGCACGGTCACCTTGCGCGCGAAGAAATGCCGCCCGGTGAGCCTGAGCCCGCGGAACAGCTCGAGCAGAAACCAGGTGTTGAAGAAGTCGCGGATGCGCTGGCTCATCGTCGCCTCAATGGAACATGCCGGCGAAGCGCGTCTGCATCATCGCGCCGATGAACACGATCCACACCAGCGTCACGGGAATGAACACCTTCCAGCCGAGACGCATGATCTGGTCGTAGCGATAGCGCGGAAACGTCGCGCGAATCCACAGGAAGACGAACAGAATCGCCGCGACCTTGAGGCCGAGCCACAGCAGGCCGTCGCCCAGCAGCCACGCCAGCGGCCCTTCGTTGAACATCGGATAGGGCGCGAGCCAGCCGCCGAGGAACATGACCGACGCCAGCGCCGAGATGAGGATCATGTTCATGTACTCGGCGAGGAAGAAGATCGCGAACGTCACGCCCGAGTACTCGACGTGGAATCCGGCGACGATCTCCGACTCGCCCTCGGCGACGTCGAACGGATGGCGGTTGGTCTCGGCGATGCCCGACACGAGGTAGACGACGAACAGCGGCAGGAGCGGCCACACGTACCAGTACGCGGCACCGCCCGCCTGCCCGTCTACGATGTCCGACAGGTTGAGGCTGTTGGCCGCCATCAGCACGCCGACGAGCGCGAACCCCATCGCGATCTCGTAGCTGACGATCTGCGCCGCGGAGCGCAGCGCGCCGAGGAACGCGTACTTGGAGTTCGACGCCCAGCCGGCAAGGATGACGCCGTACACGCCGATCGACGTCATCGCCAGCAGGTAGAGGAGCCCGGCGTTGATGTTCGCGAACACCAGCGTGCCGGTCAGCGGGATCACCGCCCACGCGGCGATCGCCGGCGCGATCGACAGCACCGGCGCGATGTAGAACAGCGCCTTGCTCGACCCGGTCGGGACGACGATTTCCTTGAGCACGAGCTTCAGCACGTCGGCGAACGGCTGCAGCAGGCCGAGCGGTCCCACGCGGTTGGGACCGATGCGCACCTGCATGTAGCCGATGACCTTGCGCTCGGCGAGCGTCAGGTAGGCCACGGCGAGGATGAGCGGCACCACGAGGCAGATGATCTTGAACAGCGTCCACAACGGCAGCCACGCCACGCCGAAGAGGCTCTGCCCGGTGCTGATCACTTCGTCCATCACGCGCGCTCCACGCTCACCGCGCCGGTCATGCCTTCGAGATGGCAGGTCGACGGATGCGCCGCCGAAACCGCGACCACTCCCGGGGGCACCGCAGGATCGACGACCGCTGACAGCACCGCCTCGCCGCGCCCCTGCTTCACCTTGACCTGCGCGCCGTCACCCAGCTTGAGGCTGTCGTAGAGGCTGCGGTGCATCCGCGCGCGCGGCGCACGCGCATCGGCCGTCTGCTGCAGCGACGCCGCGCGGCGCACGATGGCGTCGCTGAAGTAGATGGGGACGTCGGCGACGCGCTCGACGCCGTTGGCCACCGCCGAGGGTGCGACGATTGCGACGGACGTGCGGTTGGCGAGGCGCGCGTCGATCGCCGCTTGCGCCGGCAGGCATTCGGCGCGCACGTCGTCGATCGACTCGAAGGCGAAGCCCGGCAGGCCGAGCAGCGTGCCGAGCACGCGCAGCACCTTCCAAGCGGGACGCGTGTCGCGCAGCGGCTTCACCACGCCGTTGAACTTCTGGGCGCGGCCTTCGCAGTTGACGAACGTGCCGGCGGTCTCGGTGAACGGCGCGATGGGCAGCAGCACGTCGGCGTAACTCGCGGCATGGCGGAACGGGCTCATGACCACGACGAAGTCGGCTTTTTCCAGCGCGGCGCGCGCGGCCACGGGGTTGGCGCAGTCGAACTCGGGCTCGGCGTGCAGGATGAGATAGGCCTTGCGCGGATCGGCAAGCATCGCCTGGGCATCGAGGCCCCCGGCGGCCGGACGCGCGCCGGCGATCTCGGCACCGAGGCTGTTCGCCGATTCGGTGAGGCAGCCCAGCGTCGCCCCCGAGATCTCGGCCAGCGCCTGCGCCAGCGCGAGCAGCTGCGACGCGTCGCGATGCTGTTCGGCGAGGTTGCCGAGCAGGATCGCCGCGCGCTGGCCGTCGGCGAGGCTTTCGGCGATCGCGCGCGCCGTGTCATCCGCCTCGATGCCCGCCAGCGCCGCCGGTGCCGGCACGCCCTTGCGCGCGGCCGCGGCGACGACGATCTCGGCCAGCAGGCGCGGCATTCGCGACGGCGGCGCGATGGCCTTCTGTGCGATCGGCATCAGCCAGTCGTCGTCGACCGGATTGACCACGGACACGAGCGTCCCCTTGCGCGCGGCGAGCCGCAACCTTTGCGCGACGAGCGGGTGGTCCTTGCGCAGGAAGCTGCCGACCACCAGTGCGCGGTCGAGCTTCGACAGGTCGGCGATCGGCATGCCGAGCCAGGCGATGCCTGCACCGTGGCCATCGCCACGGAAGTCCGACTGCCGCAGCCGGTGATCGATATTGTCGCTGCCGAGGCCGCGCATCAGCCGCGCCGTCAGCGCGAGCTCCTCGGTGGTGGCGTGCGGTGCGCACAGTGCGCCGAGCGCCCCGCCGCCGTGCTTGTGCGCGACGTCTCCGAGCCCCTTGGCCACGTGCTCGAGCGCCGTCTGCCAGTCGACCGCCTGCCACGTGCTCGAGCCGTCGTTGCCGGCGCGGCGGATCATCGGCTCGGTGAGACGCTCTTCCGAGTTGAGCGCTTCGTACGAGAAGCGGTCGCGGTCCGACAGCCAGCACTCGTTGATCGCCTCGTTCTCCAGCGGCAGCACGCGCTTCACAGTGTCGCCCTTGACCTGCACCACGAGGTTGCTGCCGAGTGCGTCGTGCGGCGACACGCTCTTGCGGCGGGCGAGCTCCCAGGTGCGTGCCGAATAGCGGAACGGCTTCGACGTCAATGCGCCCACCGGGCATAGGTCGATCATGTTGCCGGAGAGCTCGGAATCGACGGTCTTGCCGACGAACGTCACGATCTCCTCGCGCTCGCCGCGGCCGGCCATGCCGAGCTCCATCACGCCGGCGATCTCCTGGCCGAAACGAATGCAGCGCGTGCACTGGATGCAGCGTGTCATCTCCTCGGCCGCGACCAGCGGCCCGAGGTTCTTGTGGAACACCACGCGCTTCTCTTCCTGGTAGCGCGACGACGAGTTGCCGTAGCCAACGGCGAGGTCCTGCAGCTGGCATTCGCCACCCTGGTCGCAGATCGGGCAATCGAGCGGATGGTTGATCAGCAGGAACTCCATGACCCCCTGCTGCGCCTTCTTCGCCTGCTCCGATTGCGTGTACACCTTCATGCCGTCGGTCGCGGGCGTCGCGCAGGCCGGCAGCGGCTTCGGCGCCTTTTCCACCTGCACCAGGCACATCCGGCAATTGGCGGCGATCGACAGCTTCTGGTGCCAGCAGAAGTGCGGCACGTAGATGCCGAGCTTGTTGGCGCCGTCCATGACGGTGCTGCCGTTCGGCAGCTCGACCGGCTTGCCGTCGATCTCGATGGTCAGCATGGCTGCGTGCGTCGCGCGATCAATGGTAGGGCGCCACGAGGCAGCGCTTGTGGTCGATGTGATGCTGGAACTCGCTGCGGAAATGCTTGATGAAGCTCTTCACCGGCAGCGCCGCAGCATCCCCGAGCGCGCAGATGGTGCGCCCGGCGATGTTGTCCGCGACGGACACCAGCAGGTCGAGGTCCTCCTGGCGGCCCTCGCCGTGCTCGATGCGATTCACCATCCGCCACAGCCATCCCGTGCCTTCGCGGCACGGCGTGCACTGGCCGCACGATTCCTCGAAATAGAAATAGGACAGGCGCAGCAGGCTCTTCACCATGCAGCGCGACTCGTCCATGCAGATCACCGCGCCCGAGCCGAGCATCGAGCCCGCCTTGGCGATCGAGTCGTAGTCCATGTCGGTGGCGAGCATGACGTCGCCCGGCAGCACCGGCATCGACGAGCCGCCGGGAATGCACGCCTTCAGCGCGCGGCCGCCGCGCATGCCGCCTGCCATCTCGAGCAGCGTGGCGAACGGCGTGCCGAGCTTCACCTCGTAGTTGCCGGGACGGACGACGTCGCCGGTGACGGAAAACAGCTTGGTGCCGCCGTTGTTCGGCCGCCCGAGCTCGAGAAACCACTGTCCGCCGTTGCGGATGATCCACGGTACCGCGGCGAACGTCTCGGTGTTGTTGATCGTCGTCGGCTTGCCGTAGAGCCCGAAGCTCGCCGGAAACGGCGGCTTGAAGCGCGGATTGCCCTTCTTGCCTTCCAGCGACTCGAGCAGCGCCGTTTCCTCACCGCAGATGTACGCGCCGTAGCCGTGGTGGTTCTGCAGGTTGAAGCTGAAGCCGCTGCCGAGGATGTCGTCGCCGAGCAGGCCCGCGGTGTACGCCTCGGCCAGCGCCTCCTCACAGCGTTCGTAGGTGTCCCAGATCTCGCCGTGGATGTAGTTGTAGCCCCGCGCGCAGCCCATCGCGTAGGCGGCGATCGCCATGCCCTCGATGACGCTGTGCGGGTTGTAACGCAGGAGGTCGCGGTCCTTGAACGTGCCGGGCTCGCCCTCGTCCGAGTTGCACACGAGGTACTTGGCGCCGGGAAACTGCTGCGGCATGAAGCTCCACTTGAGCCCGGTGGGGAATCCCGCCCCGCCGCGTCCGCGCAGCGCCGATTTCTTCACTTCGGCGATGATCTCGGCGGGCGGCGTCTTCGCCGCGAGAATCTTTTTCAGCGCCTCGTAGCCGCCGCGGGCGACATAGTCGGCCAATCGCCAGTTGCGGCCGGTGAGTCCCGCCATCAGCACGGCGTCCGGGCCGTAGTCGAGGAATTCGGAAGGTGCGTTCATGGTGCGTTGCCGCCCGCGGCGGGCTTGGCCGCGAGTTCCGCGACGAGCTCGTCCAACCGCGCGTCGGACATGAAACTGCACATGCGCTTGTTGTTGACCAGCATCACCGGCGCATCGCCGCAGGCACCCATGCACTCGCCTTCCTTCAGCGTGAACAGCCCATCGGGCGTCGTCTGGTTGTACCCGATGCCGAGCTTCGCCTTGAGGTGCAATGCCGCGGCCTCGCCGCCCGACAGCGCGCAGGGCAGGTTGGTGCAGACCGTGAGCTTGAAGCGGCCGACCGGTGCCACGTCGTACATCGTGTAGAACGTGGCGACCTCGTAGACGGCGACCGGCGGCATGCCGAGGTAGTGCGCGACCGCGTCCATCGTCGCCGTCGACAGCCAGCCATGCTCGTCCTGGGCGATGGTCAGTGCCGCCATGACCGCGGACTGGCGCTGGTCGGGCGGATATTTGGCGACCGCGCGGTCGATCCGCGTGCGCGCCTCGGCCGACAGCGGACCTTCGGCGTCCGCGGCGTCGCGCAGGTTCGATTGCGGCGCGCTCATCGGTCGACGGATCCGAACACGATGTCTTGCGTGCCGATGATGGCGACGACGTCGGCGATCATGTGGCCGCGCGACATCTCGTCGAGCGCCGACAGGTGCACGAAGTCGGGCGCGCGCAGCTTGATCCGGTAGGGCTTGTTGGCGCCGTCCGAGATGGCATACACGCCGAACTCGCCTTTCGGATGCTCGATCGCCGCATAGACCTCGCCCGCGGGCACGTGCATGCCCTCGGTGAACAGCTTGAAGTGATGGATCAGCTCTTCCATGTTGGTCTTCATCGACTCGCGCGAGGGCGGCGCCACCTTGTGGTTGTCGACGATCACCGGCCCGGGATTGGCGCGCAGCCACTCGATGCACTGGCGGATGATGCGGTTCGACTGGCGCATCTCCTCGACGCGCACGAGGTAGCGGTCGTAGCAGTCGCCGCTGGCACCCACCGGGATGTCGAAGTCCATCCGGTCGTACACCTCGTACGGCTGCTTCTTGCGCAGGTCCCAGGGCACGCCCGAGCCGCGCAGCATCGGCCCGGTGAAGCCCAGCGCCAGCGCGCGCTCCGCGGTGACCACGCCGATGCCGACCGTGCGCTGCTTCCAGATGCGGTTCTCGGTGAGCAGCGTCTCGTAGTCGTCGACGTAGCCCGGGAAGCGGCGAGTGAAATCCTCGATGAAGTCGAGCAGCGAGCCCTGCCGGTTCTCGTTCATGTCGGCGAGCGCGCGCGCGTTGCGCGTCGCCTGCGCCTTGTATTGCGGCATGCGCTCGGGCAGGTCGCGGTAGACGCCGCCGGGACGGTAGTAGGCGGCATGCATGCGCGCGCCCGATACCGCCTCGTACATGTCGAACAGGTCCTCGCGCTCGCGAAAGCAGTACAGGAACGTCGTCATCGCGCCGACGTCGAGCGAGTGCGCACCAAGCCACATCAGGTGGTTCATCAGCCGCGTGATCTCGTCGAACATCACGCGGATGTACTGGGCGCGGATCGGCACCTCGATGCCGAGCAGGCGCTCGATGGCGAGGCAGTACGCATGCTCGTTGCACATCATCGACACGTAGTCGAGGCGATCCATGTACGGCAGCGACTGGATCCACGTGCGCGTCTCGGCCAGCTTCTCCGTCGCGCGGTGCAGCAGGCCGATGTGCGGATCGGCGCGCTCGATCACCTCGCCGTCGAGCTCGAGCACGAGGCGCAGCACGCCGTGCGCGGCGGGATGCTGCGGCCCGAAGTTGATCGTGTAATTGCGGATTTCAGCCACGTCAGCCCTTGGCGAAGCCCGGTTCGTCGGCGTAAGCCTCTTCGCGCACGATGCGTGGCACGATTTCGCGCGGCTCGATCGTCACCGGCTGGTAGATGACGCGACCCTGCTGCGGATCGAAGCGCATCTCCACCTGCCCGTAGATCGGGAAGTCCTTGCGGAAAGGGTGGCCGACGAAGCCGTAGTCGGTCAGGATGCGGCGCAGGTCGGGGTGCCCGCTGAACATGATGCCGTAGAGGTCGAACGCCTCGCGCTCGAACCAGTTGGCGGCCGGCCACACGCCGACCACGCTGTCGATCACCGGAAACGCGTCGTCGGCGACGAACGCGCGCACCCGCAGGCGGTGGTTGTGGGCGAGCGACAGCAGATGGTAGACCGCCGCGTAGCGCGGCCGATCCCCGGGCGCGCCGGTGTAGGCGGAGTAATCGACGCCGCAGATGTCGATCAGCTGCTCGAAGCGCAGCGCGGGCGTATCGCGCACCGCGAGCATCGTCGCCTTGAAGCCCTCGGGGCGGACCTGGGCCGTGACCTCGCCGCGATCGATCGTCGTCGCCACGAGCGCTGCGCCCAGCGTGTCGGCGACGGACTTCACGAGGGAGTCGAGTCGGGCACTCATCAGCGGGCGATCGTGTTGGTGCGCCAGACCTTGTTCTGCAGCTGCAGGATCCCGTACAGCAATGCCTCCGCGGTGGGCGGGCAGCCCGGCACGTAGATATCCACCGGCACGATGCGGTCGCAGCCGCGGACCACCGAGTACGAATAGTGGTAGTAGCCGCCGCCGTTGGCGCACGAGCCCATCGAGATCACCCAGCGCGGCTCGGGCATCTGCTCGTAGACCTTGCGCAGCGCGGGCGCCATCTTGTTGCACAGCGTGCCGGCGACGATCATCACGTCGGACTGGCGCGGGCTGGGGCGGAACACCACGCCGAAGCGATCGAGGTCGTAGCGCGCCGCGCCGGCGTGCATCATCTCCACCGCGCAGCAGGCGAGGCCGAACGTCATCGGCCACATCGAGCCGTTGCGCGCCCAGTTGATCACGGTGTCGAGCTTCGTGGTGACGAAGCCCTGTTCGAATACGCCCTCGAGTGCCATGTGGTTCCGCTAGCGGGTCATTCCCAGTCCAGCGCGCCTTTCTTCCATTCGTAGACGAAGCCGACCACCAGCACGGCGAGGAAGACCATCATCGCCGCGAAACCGGCGAAGCCGATGTCGGGCAGCACGACGGCCCACGGAAACAGGAACGCGATCTCGAGGTCGAACAGGATGAACAGGATCGCCACGAGGTAGTAGCGCACGTCGAACTTCATCCGCGCGTCCTCGAACGCCTCGAACCCGCATTCGTACGGCGAGAGCTTGGAAGGATCGGGCTTCGACGGCGCCACGAGGCTGCCGACCGCCAGCATCAGCGCCCCGAGGCCGAGGCCTACCGCGATGAAGAGCAGGATCGGAAAGTATTGTTCGAGCATCGTCGTCGCTTGCGGATCGGCGCGAATCGCGCGGCACGTCCCTTCGTCGCCTCCAGATTGTCACCGGTCGTCGAGGATTCGACCGCATCGCGTACCGCACGTTCGGTGGTGCCGACGGGGAGACTCGAACTCCCACGGCTTTCGCCACTGCCCCCTCAAGACAGCGTGTCTACCAATTTCACCACGTCGGCTTGTTCGTTCGCCCGCTTCATCCGGTCCGCCATCCGCGGGGGCGGGCCGTCATCGCGATGCTGCAATTCTCGTCCTACTTCGGCACCTCGCCTGCCTTCGACGGGGCGGCGCCGCCCGCCCCCGGTGCCGGATTCGCGGGAGGCGTGGCGTCGCCGGCCTTGGCCGGTGCCGCGTCCTTGGTCGCGGGCGCGGTGACCGGCACCTGGTCCATCAGGCCGCCGCCGCGCGCGCGATAGTGCTGGGTGCCGAGATAGGTGAGCCCGACGCTGGTCAGGAAGAACACCGCGGCGAGCCAGGCAGTGGTGCGCGACAGGAAGTTCGCCGAGCCTGCGGCGCCGAAGACGCTGCCCGCCGACCCGCTGCCGAATGCGGCGCCCATGTCCGCGCCCTTGCCGTGCTGCAGCAGCACGAAGCCGCAGATGCCCGCGGCCACCATCAGATGCAGCACCAGCAAAACCGATTCCCAGATGTTCATGACCCGTTTCCTTGCGATCGCGCAGCTTGCGCAATCGTCAAAAATTCATCCGCGTCGAGCGATGCACCACCCACCAGCGCACCGTCGATGTCACGCTCGGCGAACAACGCACCGGCGTTGGCGGCCTTGACGCTGCCGCCGTACAGCACCGACACCTTCGCCGCACCGGCCGCCGCGAGGCGCCGCCGCAGCAGCGCATGCACTTCCTGCGCCTCGCCCGGCGTGGCGCTGCGCCCCGTGCCGATGGCCCACACCGGCTCGTAGGCGAGGACGATGTCCGCGCTCGCCGCTCCGAGCCTCGTCAGCACGGCGTCCAGCTGTCGCAATACCACGGCGTGCGTGTCCCCGCGTTCGCGCTCGGCCAGCGTCTCGCCGATGCAGACGATCGGCGTCACCCGCGCCGCCAGCGCCGCCGCCGCCTTCGCCGCGACGACGTCATCGCGCTCGCCGTGCCATTGCCGCCGCTCCGAATGCCCGGCCAGCGCGTAGGTGCAGCCAAACTCCGCGAGCATGGCCGCCGCGACCTCGCCCGTATAGGCGCCCGACGCGTTCGCGCTCACGTCCTGCGCGCCCCACGCGACATCGCTTGCCTGCAGCGCCGCCTGCGCCTGCACGAGGTACGGGAACGGCACGCACACTGCCAGCGCGCAATCGACTTCCGCCGCCGCCAGCGATGCCAGCAGGCGCGCGTTCGAGGCGAGGCTGCCGTTCTCTTTCCAGTTGCCAACAACGAGGCGCGCCGCCCGCTCGCGCGGCGCGCGACTTCTGCCCTGCGCGGTTGCTGGCGCGTGCTCCAAGCCCGTAGATCGTCCGATGCGCAAAAACCTCTCGATTATACCGCGTCGCCGCGGGCATCGGAACCGGCATCCGCCGCTCGCGCACCGGGCCGCCGCGCCAGTTCCACCCGGCAAGCGGCATCGAGGCGCCGATTGCGAGGCGGTTGACCACCCGATACCATGGACGTACGACGCATGGCGCGATTGCAATGCCGTGCGCGACAGGGAGCTTCGATGAACGACGCCAAAGGCGCACCGGCAGGCGTTGCGCTGGAACACCATTTCTCGCTGCAGGCCGACGCGTGGTCACAGCCCGGACCGGCGGCGGAGCCGCCGCTCCTCGTCGAGCGCGGCGAGGATCCAAGCACCGCGGTCGTGGCATTCAAGGGCTTCGGCGGCATGCTCAACCGGTCGCGCTTCGATTTCCTCTCCATCACCGGTTTGCTGCGCCACAGCCGGATCTTGCTGCGTGACGACTCGTTCACGTGTTATCTCGCCGGCATCCCGGGTCTGGCGGGCAGTTGCGAATCGCTGGCTGGCGTGATCCGCGGTCACCTCGCCGAGCTCGCGCCGGCGCGGACGATGATGATCGGCCCGTCGGGCGGCAGCTTCGCGGCGATCCTGTACGGGCACCTCCTCGGCGCCGACGACGTCCACGCGTTCGCGCCTTTCACCAATCTCGACCCGCAATGGCTGGCGGTGCATGGCGACCCGCACGATAACGTGCGGCACGCCGCCACGATCGAGCGGCTCGCGGCCCTGCCGCCGCAGGCGCATCGCTACTTCAACCTCTCCCACGTCCTGCGCGAATGGAACGGTCGCACGCGCTACAACATTCATGCGTGTGCGAACTCGCCGCGCGAAATGAAGCGCGCCATGCGGCTGGAGGGGCTGCCGGGCGTGACGATCCACCGCCATCCATGCGACACGCACCGCGTCGTGTCGTGGCTCGCGGGCCGCAAGCGGCTGATGCCGCTGCTGCGCGCCGAGAACCAGCAGGACGTCGCGGCGGTGGTCGCCGCAACCGGCGCCACCGGCGACGGCTGACGGCCGAGTCGGCGCCGCCTATGATCGCGTCGCCCGCCCGCGCGACGCGATTGGCGAAGTCCGCACGCGCGGACCGATCCAGGCCACGACGTCCGCCGCGATCGCGGCGAGATCGCGCGCCAGCGCATCGTGCCCGGCGTTCGTCAGCAGCGTCGCCTCGTCCATGTAGAGGCGGCGGTTGATCTCGACCTGCAGGCTGTGACGGTCCGCGTGCGGTTGGCCGTGGCGGCGCACGATCTCGACCCCTTTGTACGGATCGTTGATGGCGACGCTGTATCCGCGCACGGCGAACAGGTCGCGCACGCGCGCGGTGAACGCAGGATCGCAGGTGGTGCCGTCGCGGTCGCCGAGCACGATGTCGGCGCGCGCGCGGCCGGCGTCGTCGGCCAGCGCATCGCCCACCGCGGGCATCGAATGGCAGTTGAGGTGCCACGCCGCGCCGAACGTGCGATGGCATTCGTCGATCGCCGCCTGCAGCGCCGCATGGTAGGGATGCCAGTAGGCATCGATGCGATGCGCGACTTCGGCGACGCCGAGCTTGCGCGCATACAGCGGCACGCCGTGGCGCGCAAGGCGCCAGACCAGACCGATGCCCTGTGCGGTCTTGCGCGATGGCGACAGCGGATGCGGCCAGCGCTCGTTCTCGGCGAACAGCGCGGGATCGATGTCGGCGAGGCTGCGGTTGGGATCGATGTACGCGCGCGGAAACACCGCCTCGACCAGGGTCGCGCCGTGCGCCAGCGCACCGCGCCAGAGCCGCGCGACATGCGTGTCCTCCGCCTGCCGTACTTCGGCGCGCGGCGGCGCGTGGTCGAAATCCGGCGGATACCATTCGCCGGAATGCGGCGAGTCGAGCACCAGCGCCGCGGCGACCGGTGGCCGGTGCACGATGACCGGCGCGGTCATGCCGTCGCCTCGTTCAGCCAGCAGGCGCTCGCGCGCCCCGGGGCGATGTCGACGAGCGGGGGCGACTCCACCCGGCAACGCGGCATCGCGTACGGGCAGCGCGGGTGGAAATGGCAACCCGGCGGCGGCGCGATGGGCGACGGGATCTCGCCCTTGATCGGCACGAACGTGCGTTTGCGCGCTTCGACCTTGCCGACTTCGGCCAGCAACGCCTGCGTGTAGGGGTGATTCGGCGCGCGAAAGATCTCGGCCGTCGGCCCGCTCTCGACGACGCGTCCCAGGTACATGATCACCACGCGGTCGCTGATGTGCTGGACCACGCCGAGGTCGTGGCTGATGAACAGATAGGTGAGGCCAAGCGCTGCGCGCAGGTCGGCGAACAGGTTCAGCACCTGCGCCTGGATCGACACGTCGAGCGCCGCGACCGACTCGTCACACACCAGGAATTCCGGCTTCACGGCCAGTGCACGGGCGATGCCGATGCGCGCGCGCTGCCCGCCCGAGAACTGATGCGGAAAGCGCCGCATCAGCGTCGGATCGAGGCCGACCCGGTTCAGTTGCAGGCCGACGAACTCGGTGCGCTGCTGCGGCTGGATGAGGCCATGCGCAACCGGCGCCTCGCCGACGATGTCGATGACGCGCATGCGGGGGTTCAGCGACGCGTACGGATCCTGGAAGATCATCTGCATCCGCAGCTGCAGCTCGCGCGCCTTCGCGGGCGGCAGAGCATCGACCGCAACACCTTTCCAGCGGCGGCTGCCGGCCGACGGCGCCAGCAATCCGATCGCCAGCCGGCCGAGAGTCGACTTGCCGCAGCCGGATTCGCCGACGAGGCCCACGACCTCGCCGGCGGCGATGGCGAGATCGACGTCATCCACCGCGTGCACGACTTCCGGCCGCGCGTTTGCGCCGAGCACATTGGCGATGCGCGTGGCGATGTCGAGCGGCTTGACGAAACGCTTCGAAACCGAGTCCAGCGCGATCAGCGGGGTGGCGCCCGGGGGGGCCGCGACGTTGCTCATGAGGTCAGCGGATGAAAGCAGCGCATCGTGTGCACGGCGCTGCCGCGCGGCGCCGGCGTCACCGGCGGCATCGCCTCGCACATCGCGTCGGCCCGGGCGCAGCGGTCGCGGAATGCGCAACCGGGCGGCAGCGTCAGCAGCGACGGCGTCATCCCGGGAATCTGCCGCAGGCGCTCGCCGTGCGCGTTGCGCGACGGCACGCTGTCGAGGAGCCCCTGTGTGTAGGGATGTGCCGGATGGTCGAGCACGTCGGCGGTCGATCCCTCCTCCACGATCTTGCCGGCGTACATCACGCAGATCCGGTCGGCGAGGCCGGCGATCACCGACAGGTCGTGGGTGATCCAGATCAGCGCCGTGCCGGTCTCGCGCGCGAGCTTCTGCACCTCGTAGAGGATCTGGCCCTGGATGGTCACGTCGAGCGCCGTGGTGGGCTCGTCGGCGATGATGACGTCGGGATCGTTGAGCAGCGCGATCGCGATCGCCACGCGCTGGCGCATGCCGCCGGAAAACTGGTGCGGATAGGCCTTGAGTCGCGAGTCGGGCGCGGCAATGCCGACCCGCACCAGCGCCGCCCGTGCGCGCGCCAGCGCCTCGGCTTGCGACACGCGCGCGTGCGCGTGGATCGCCTCGGTCATCTGGTGATCGACGCGCAGCACCGGATTGAGCGTCATCATCGGGTCCTGGAAGATCATCGCCAGCCGATTGCCGCGCATCGCGCGCATGGCCTCGGCGGGCAGCGTCGTCAACTCCGTGCCGCCGAGGCGGATGCTGCCGTCGACGATGCACCCCGGGGGATCGATGAGTCCCATCAGCGAATAGCCGGTCATCGACTTGCCCGAGCCCGATTCGCCGACCAGCCCCAGCACCTCGCCGCGCGCGAGCGTGAACGACACGTCGTCGACCGCCTTGGCCACGCCGGCGCGCGTGAAGAAGTGCGTGCGCAGTCCACGCACCTCGAGCAGCGGTGCCGCGTCCGTGGCCACTGCACTCATCGCGAAAGGCGCGGGTTCAGCACATCGCGCAGCTGGTCGGCGACGAGGTTGATGCTGACGATCGTCAGCAGCAGCGCGATGCCGGGAAAGAAGCTGATCCAGTACTTGCCGGACAGCAGGTACTGGTAGCCGTTGGCGATCAACAGGCCGAGCGAAGGCTCGGTGATCGGCAGGCCCAGACCGAGGAACGACAGCGTGGCCTCCAGCGCGATCGCCGCGGCCACCTGCACGGTGGCCACGACGATCAGCGGCGGCAGGCAGTTCGGCAGCAGATGGCGGAACACGATGCGCATCGGCGACAGCGCGAGGCAGCGCGCCGCCTCGATGTATTCCTTGCGCCGCTCGACCAGCGCGGCGCTGCGCACGGTGCGCGCGTAGTAGGCCCACTGCACGGTGACCAGCGCCGCGATCACCTTGCCGATCCCCTGCCCCAGCACCGCGATCAGGATCAGCGCGATCAGGATCGACGGGAACGACAGCTGGATGTCGACGACGCGCATCGTGAACGTCTCGACGCGGCCGCCGAGATAGGCGGCGACGAGGCCGGCGGCGAGACCGATCACGAGCGCCAGCACCGTGCTCGACACGCCGACGAAGATCGAGATGCGCAGCCCGTAGAAGATCGCCGACAGCATGTCGCGCCCCTGGTCGTCGGTGCCGAGCCAGAAGGTGCCGGACGCGCCGGCGGATGCCGATCCGGGCGGCAGCTTGCCGTCCATCACGTCGATCTGCGCGAGGTCGTAGGGATCCTGCGGGGATATGAGCGGCGCGAAGATCGCCGCCAGCACGAGCACGCACAACAGCGCGAAACCGAACGTCGCCACCGGATTGGCGAAGAAGTCGCCGACCACCCGCCGCCATGGCGATTCGGCGACGCGCGCGGCGACCGGTGCGGCGTCGGCGCTCATCGGATGACGATGCGCTGAGTGCGGCGTGCACGCGCCATCGCGCTAGCCCTTGGCATCGGTCAGTCGTACGCGCGGGTCGAGCGCCGAATACACGAGGTCGACCGCGAGGTTGATGACGATGAACAGGGTGACGATGACGAGCAGGTAGGCGACGATCACCGGGCGGTCGAGGAAATTGATCGAGTCGACCAGCAGCTTGCCCATGCCGGGCCACGCGAACACCGATTCGGTGACGATGGCGAACGCGATCAGCGCACCGAACTGCAGGCCGATGACCGTGACGATCGGGATCAGGATGTTGCGCAGCACGTGCACGCCGATCACGCGCGCGTTGGAAAGGCCCTTGGCGCGCGCGAACTTGACGTAGTCCTGCAGCAGCGCCTCGCGCGTCCCCGCGCGCGTCAGGCGGATCATCAGCGCGACGTTGAACAGCGCGAGGTTGGTCGCCGGCAGCACCAGGTGGCGCCAGCCGTCGAGCGTGAGGAACGACACCGGCACGCCGAACAGCGGCACGGTTTCGCCACGGCCATTGGAAGGCAGCCAGCCGAGCATCACCGAGAACACCATGATCAGCATCAGGCCGACCCAGAATGTCGGCAGCGAAAATCCCAGGATCGAGCCCGCCATGATCGTGCGGCCGCTCGCCGAGTCGGGCTTGAGCCCGGCCCACAGCCCGAGCGGAATGCCGAGCACGATCGCGAACAGCATCGCCACGCTGGCGAGCTCGAGCGTCGCCGGCATGCGCTCGAAAATGAGGCCGAGCGCCGACGTGCTGTGCACGAACGAATGCCCGAGGTCGCCGTGCAGCGCGTCGCGCAGGAACACCACGTATTGCATCCACAGCGGCTGGTCGAGCCCGAGCGCGTGGATCGCCTGGGCGCGCTCGGCCTGGTCGGCCTGGGGATTGATCAGGATGTCGATCGGATTGCCGACCGCGTATACGCCGGCGAACACGATCAGCGACATCACCAGCAGCACGACGACACTCTGCAGGCAGCGGCGGATGAGATAGACGAGCACGGGCGGTCAGGCGCGCGGGCGGACGCGAGGTGCGGCGGCCGCCCGCGAGTTCCTGCGAGGGGCTATTTCGCCGCGTGGAACTGGTAGGCGAGCGTGTACTCGTCGGTGCGCGGAATGTACTGCACGCCCTTCTTCGTCGCCCAGATGGTGAACTGGAAGTGGATCGGCATCAGGCCGAGGTCGTCCATGGCGAGCTGGGTCGCGCGCTGCAGCATCACCCTGCGGTTGTCGTCGTCGACCTGCTGGATCGCCTGCTCGATCAGGTAGTCGACCTTGGGATTGCTGTAGCGCCCCCAGTTGACGGCGCCGAGACCCTTCGACGCATCATAGGTCGCCAGCAGCGAGCGCAGCGGCGAGCTCGCCTCGCCCGTCGACGCGCCCCATCCCACCATGTGGAAGCTGAACTCCTGCTTCGACGCGCGCGACGAATACGGCCCCATCGGCGCCGTCTCGACCTTGCAGACGATGCCGACGCGCGTCAGCATCTGCGCCACCGCCTGCACGATCTTCTCGTCGTTGACGTAGCGCCCCGCGGGGCCGTGGATCGTCAGGTTGAAGCCATCCGGGTAACCGGCCGCGGCCAGCAGCTGCTTCGCGCCCTCCGGGTCATAGGCATCGGCCTTCAGCGTCGGCACGAACCCGAACAGGTGATCAGACACGAGCTGACCCGACGGCACCGCCTGGCCTTCCATCACGCGGTCGGCGATCGCCTTGCGGTTGATCGCCTTCGACATCGCGCGGCGCACGCGCAGGTCGAGGAACGGGTTCTTGGCGAGCGGCTTGCCGTCCTTGCCGGTGACGAACGGGCTCGAGCGGTCGAGGAAGTCGAAATTGAAGTAGATGACGCGGTGCGAGATCTTCGAGGTCACCGTGAAGTGCGGGTCGGCCTTGATCTTCGCCAGATCGGCCGTCGGCGGCTGCTCGATGGCGTCGACGTCACCCGACAGCAGCGCCGCGGTGCGCG
Source organism: Casimicrobiaceae bacterium (assembly GCA_036003195.1). Classification (GTDB taxonomy): domain Bacteria; phylum Pseudomonadota; class Gammaproteobacteria; order Burkholderiales; family Casimicrobiaceae; genus VBCG01. Next base: position 87,814 of record DASYSP010000083.1, on the reverse strand, counting down.
CCGCCTCGTTCTTGATGATCTTGAACGTCACTTTCCTGTAGGCCGGCTTGTCGCCCCAGTAGCTGTCGTTGCGCTCCAGCTCGATGCGGTCGCCGTTGACGTAGCGGACGAATTTGTACGGCCCGCTGCCGATCGCTGCCTTGCCCGAGTTGAAGTCCTCCGTCGTGGCATTCGCCGCGACCTTGTGCGACACGATGTAGATGGTCGACAGGTCGTTCGGCGCCAGCGGGTACGGCGTGGCGTAGTGGATGTGCAGCGTGTACGGGTCGACGACGTCGATCTTGGTGATCGCCTTCGTGTACGCGGTGAAGCGTCCCGGGCTGTTGGGCACGTTCGGCACCCGGTTGATCGAGAACACGACGTCGTCGGCCGTGAGTTCGCTGCCGTCGTGGAACTTGACCCCCTTGCGCAGCTTGAACTCCCACGTCGTCGGGTCGATCGTCTTCCAGGAAGTCGCGAGCCCGGGAATCATCTGCGAGTCCGGATCCATCCGCACCAGCTTGTCGAAGATGTGCTCGGCGACGTTGTTGTTCGGGAAGAGATTGAAGAAGTGGGGATCGATCGACGTCACGTCGGCGGCCACCGCGATGCGCAGGTCCTGCGCCGATGCCGTGGCGGCGAGCGCGATGGCCGCGCCGGCAACGATCACCGCCGCCAGGCGGCGAAGGCTCGATAGCAACATGGGTGCCTCGTTTCGAAGGATGGAGAAGGCGCGTCGCCCCGGACGGGAGCGGCGCGACGCCCGCAATCTAGCGCGAAACGACCGCGCCTCACAAGGGCGCACCGCAAGGGCGCGCATACAGGCGCTCACCGGGCGCGCCCGCAGGGGCGCGACGTGCGGCAGGCGCCTAGTGCCGGCGTCGCGAATGCCAGGCGGCGATTTCGCCGACCACGCCGCGGCGGAACGCGAGCACGCAGACGACGAAGATCACGCCGGTGATCACCGGCACCCACTCGGGCCCGAACGTGCGCCCGGCGATCGTGATGCCCGACGTGAGAAAGCTTTCGAGGCCCACCAGGATGAACGCGCCGACCACCGGCCCGAACGTCGTGCCCATGCCGCCCAGCAGCACCATCAGCACGACTTCGCCCGACATCGGCCAGTCGACGTCGGTCAACGACGCCAGCTGGAACACGATCGCCTTGGTCGCCCCGGCGAGCCCCGCCAGCGCCGCGGAGAGGATGAAGGCGACGAGCTTGTAGCGGTCGGCGTCGTAGCCCAGCGATATCGCGCGCGGCTCGTTTTCCTTGATCGCCTTCAGCACCTGGCCGAACGGCGAATAGACGATGCGGTAGATGGCGAGAAAGCCGGCGACGAAGACCACGAGCACCGTGTAGTACATCGCGAGGCCGCGGTTGAGGTCGATGAAGCCGAACAGCACGCCGCGCGGCACTGCCTGGATGCCGTCTTCGCCGTGCGTGAACGGCGCCTGCACGGCGAAGAAGAACACCATCTGCGCGATCGCCAGCGTGATCATCGCGAAGTAGATGCCCTGCCTGCGGATCGCCAGCACGCCGACCACCACGCCCAGCACCGTCGCCACCGCGGTGGCGGCGAGGATCGCCGCCTCCGGCGGCCATCCCCATTCCTTGGCCGCATGCGCGCAGACGTAGCCGGCGCTGCCGAGGAACATGGCGTGGCCGAACGACAGCAGGCCGCCGTAGCCGAGCAGCAGGTTGAATGCGCAGGCGAACAGCGCGAAGCACAGCGCCTTCATCAGGAATACCGGGTACACGCCGACGTACGGCGCCACCACCAGCGCCGCCGTCAAGGCGACGAGCGCGACCAGCGACGCCAGCGAACCGCCGGCCGCGCTGTGCACGGGGAGCGCCGTCGCCATGCTCAGCGTTCGCGGCCGAAGAGGCCGGCCGGGCGGAACACCAGCACGATCACCATGACCACGAAAATCACCGTGCTCGACGCCTCCGGATAGAAATACTTGGTGAGGCCCTCGATGATGCCCAGCGCGAAACCGGTGACGATGGCGCCGGCGATCGAGCCCATGCCGCCGATCACCACCACGGCGAACACCACGATGATGATGTTCGCGCCCATCTGCGGCGCCACCTGGTAGATGGGCGCCGCCATCACCCCGGCGAGCGCTGCCAGCGCCACGCCGAAGCCGTACGTCAGCGTCACCATGCGCGGCACGTTGACGCCGAATGCCTGCACCAGCGCCGCGTTCTCGGTGGCGGCGCGCAGGTACGCACCGAGCTTGGTGCGCTCGATCACGTACCACGTCGACGCGCAGATCATCAGCGACGCGAGCACGACCCAGCCGCGGTACTTCGGCAGGTACATGAAGCCAAGGTTGTAGCCGCCCGCGAACTCGGCAGGCAGCCGGTACGGCTGTCCGGAGCTGCCGTAGACGTTGGTGAACACGCCCTGCAGGATCAGCGCGATGCCGAACGTCAGCAGCAGGCCGTAAAGGTGGTCGAGCTTGTAGAGCCGCGCCAGCATCGTGCGCTCGATGACGATGCCGGTGACACCGACGATCAGCGGCGCCAGCAGCAGCGCCCACCAGTAGCCGATGCCCAGCTTCTCGAGCAGCAGGTACGCGGCGAACGCGCCGAGCATGTATTGCGCGCCGTGCGTGAAGTTGATGATGTTGAGCAGGCCGAAGATCACTGCGAGCCCGAGCGAGAGCATCGCGTAGAACGCGCCGTTGATGAGGCCGATCAGCAGTTGTCCGAAGAGCGCCTGCATCGCGAGTTCAGTCCCGTCGGTTGCGCCAGCTTGGGGATCCCCGCCCGCGCGGGGATGACGCGTTTGTCGCCAATCGCGACCCGCCTGCAGGCGGGCCGCTGTTGGACGAACGCGTTACTTCACCATCGAGCAGCCGCCATCCTTGAGCGGACGGAATGCCTCGTCGGCCGGAATCGTCGCCAGCACCTTGTAGTAATCCCAGGCCGCCTTCGACTCCGCCGGCGTCTTGACCTGGACGAGGTACGCCGGGTGGATGCCGCGGCCGTCGGCGCGGATCGAACCCTTGCCGAACAGCGGGTCGTCGGTAGGCATTTCCTTCATCTTGGCGACGACCTTCGCGCCGTCGGCATCGCTCTTCAGCGCCTCGACCGCCTTCAGGTAATGCAGCACCGACGCGTACACGCCCGCCTGCACCATCGTCGGATGGATGCCCTTGTCCTGCGGCGCAAAGCGCTTGCTGAACGCGCGCGTCTGGTCGTTCATGTCCCAGTAGAACGTCGTCGTGAACGTCAGGCCCTGCGCGGTCGCGAGGCCGAGCGAATTCACGTCGGTGATGAACACCAGCAGTCCGGCGAGGCTCTGGCCGCCCTTGACGATGCCGAACTCGGATGCCTGCTTGATCGAATTGATCGTGTCGCCGCCGGCATTGGCGAGGCCGATGACCTTGGCTTTCGACGCCTGCGCCTGCAGCAGGAACGACGAGAAGTCCTGGTTGTTGATCGGCACCTTGACGCCGCCCAGCACCTTGCCGCCCGCCTTCTCGACGGCGGCCGTCGTGTCGCGCTCGAGCGCCTGGCCGAACGCATAGTCGGCGGTGATGAAGAACCACGAGCTGCCGCCATGCTTGGTGATGGCGGTGCCGGTGCCGTTGGCCAGCATCCAGGTGTCGTAGGTGAAATGCACGGTGTTCGGGGTGCACGCCTTGCCCGTCAGGTCGGACGTGCCCGGTCCCGAGGCCAGGAATACCTTGTTCTTTTCCTTGGTGATGGCCGACACCGCCAGCGCGACGCCGGAATTCGGCACGTCGACGATGGCATCCACCCCCTCGGCGTCGTACCAGCGACGGGCGATCGCCGAGCCCACGTCCGCCTTGTTCTGATGATCGGCCTCGACCACGGTGACCTTGATGCCGCGTTTCTCGATCCCGGAATCCTCGATCGCCATCTTGGTGGCGACGACCGAGCCGGCGCCGGCGAGGTCGGTGTACAGGCTCGACATGTCGGACAGCACGCCGAGCTTGATCTCGTTGTTGGTGTACTGCGCGTTCGCCGCACCGGCGGTGAACAGGCTCGCCATGGCAATCGCGAGCAAGTTTCTGGTGGCTGCTTTCATGAAGCGTCTCCTCGGGAAAATGGGCTGCTGGTTTCGCCCGCGCGTCATACGCCGAGATAGCGGTGAAGCTTGTCGGCGTTCGCGGCGAGCTCCGCGTTGGCGATCATATCGGCAATGCGTCCGTGCTCCATGACGTAGTGCCGATCGGCCACCGACGCGGCGAAACGGAAATTCTGCTCCACCAGCAGGATGGTGAAGCGGCGGGCCTTCAGGGCGTTGAGCGTGTGCCCGATCTGCTGCACGATCACCGGCGCCAGCCCCTCGGTGGGCTCGTCGAGCATCAGGAACCGCGCGCCGGTGCGCAGGATCCGCGCGATCGCCAGCATCTGCTGCTCGCCGCCGGACAACTTCGTGCCCTGGCTCGCGCCGCGCTCCCGCAGGTTCGGGAAGAGGTCGTAGATCTCCGCCAGCGCGAGCCCTCCGGCGCGTACCTGCGGCGGCAGCATCAGGTTCTCGACGACGTTCAGGCTGGCGAAGATCCCGCGCTCCTCGGGGCACCACGCGATGCCGCGCCTGGCGATGCGGTCGGAGGCCATGGCGATCGTCTCGGCGCCCTCGAACGTCACGCTGCCTTCGCGCCGCGGAACCACCCCCATGATCGACTTCAGCGTGGTCGTCTTGCCGGCGCCGTTGCGCCCCAGCAGCGTCACGACCTCGCCCTCGCCGACGTCGAAATCGACGCCGTGCAGGATGTGCGACTCGCCGTACCACGCGTTGAGTCCGCGCACCGCGAGCAATGCGTCGGTCCCGGCCGCGCGCGCCGGCTCAGCCATGATCGCTGCCGAGGTAGGCCTCGATGACCGCCGGATGGCGCGACACATGGGCATAGTCGCCCTCGGCGAGGACCTCGCCGCGCGCCAGCACCGTGATGTGATGCGACAACGTCGACACCACGGACAGGTTGTGCTCGACCATCAGCACCGTGCGGTCGGCGGCGACGCGCTTGATCAGCGCGGCGATGCGCTCGACGTCGTCGTGCGTCATGCCCGCGGTCGGCTCGTCGAGCAGCAGCAGCTGCGGGTCGAGCGCGAGAGTGGTGGCGATCTCCAGCGCGCGCTTGCGCCCATACGGCAGCTCCACCGCGAGCGTCGATTCGTAACCGGCGAGGCCGACGGCGTCGATCAGCTCGCTCGCGCGGGCATCGTAGGCCGCGAGCGCCTTCTGCGCACGCCAGAAATCGAACGAATTGCCGCGCTTGACCTGCAGCGCGATGCGCACGTTCTCGAGCACCGTCAGGTGCGGGAATACCGCGGAGATCTGGAACGAGCGCACGAGTCCCTTGCGCGCAATCGATGCCGGGCGCGAGCCCGTGATCTCCTCGCCGTTGTAGTAGATCTGCCCGTGCGTCGGCGTGAGGAAATGCGTGAGCAGGTTGAAGCAGGTGGTCTTGCCCGCGCCATTGGGACCGATCAGCGCATGGATCGTGCCGCGGCGGACCTTGAGGTTGACGTCCTTGACGGCGACGAAACCCTTGAACTCCTTGGTCAGCGCGCGGGTTTCGAGGATCGTGTCGGTCGTCACGTCGGGGTCTTTGGATTGCGCGCCATTATGGTGGCGCCGACCCCGCTTGGCAACGCGCGGTGACTTGGCGAACAGCGGGGCCATCCGGGCGCGCACGGCGGCGCCGATGGCGTCGCGACGCGGCGCATCCGCCTGGCGGCATCGGCGATGGGCGGCCCGGCGCCGTCAGCGCGCGCCGCCGCCCGTCGACGGCCACTGCGGCGCGCGCTTGGCGACGAACGCGTCGATGCCCTCGGCGGCATCGTCGGCGAGCAGGTTGCGGGCCATCGTCTCGCCGGCAAGCGCGTACGCGCCCGCGAGATCGCGGTCGATCTGCGCGTAGAACGCGCGCTTGCCGAGCGCCACGACCGGCGCGCTGCGCGCGACGATCGTCGTCACGAACGCGTCGATGGCGGCGTCGAGTCCGGCCGCCGGCACGACGCGGTTGACGAGTCCCCAGTCGAGCGCGGTCGCGGCATCGATCGGCGCCGCGGTCAGCAGCATCTCCATCGTGCGCTTGCGTGCGACATTGCGGCCGACGCCCACGGCCGGCGTGGTGCAGAACACGGCAGTGTTGAGCCCCGGCAGCGCGAACGTGGCATTGTCGGCGGCGACCGCGAGGTCGCACATCGACACGAGCTGGCAGCCCGCGGCCGTGGCGATGCCGTGCACGCGCGCGATCGTCGGCTGCGGCAGCTGCGTCAGCTTCTGCATCATCGCATTGCAGCGCGCGAACAGCGTGCGCTGCCAGCCGATGTCGCGATGCGCGCGCAGCTCCTTGAGGTCGTGGCCCGCGCAAAAGCCCTTGCCGTCGGCGGCGATCACCACCACGCGCACCGCGCCGTCGGCGGCCACGGCATCCAGCGCGGCGTCGAGCGCGTCGATCATCGCCAGCGACAGCGGGTTGTAGCGCGCGCCGCGGTTGAGCGTCAGCGTGCAGACTTCGCGCTCGATCGTCTGCGTCACGTACGGGGCGATCCCCGCGTCGACCGGTGCATTCATCGCAGCCTCACTCGATGGCAGCCGCGGAACGCGCGCGTTCGCGCAGCACGAACTTCTGGATCTTGCCGGTGGACGTCTTCGGCAGCTCGCAAAACTCGAATGCCTTGGGCATCTTGAAGCCCGCGAGGTGCGCGCGGCAGTGCGCGGCGAGCGCCTCCGCGGTCAGCGTCGCCCCCGGCTTGAGCTCGACGTACGCGCGCGGCGACTCCCCCCAGCGCGCGTCGGGCTGCGCCACCACCGCCGCGGCGAGCACCGCCGGATGCCGGTACAGCACCTCCTCGACCTCGAGCGAGCTGATGTTCTCGCCGCCGGAGATGATCACGTCCTTGCTGCGGTCGCGGATCTTGACGTAGCCGTCGGGCTGCATCACCGCGAGATCGCCGGTGTGAAACCACCCGCCGGCGAATGCCGCGGCGGTGGCCTGCGGATTGCGCAGGTATCCCTTCATCGTGATGTTGCCGCGGAACATGATCTCGCCGATCGTCTCGCCGTCCGCGGGCACCGCCGACATCGTCGCCGGCTCGCGCACGCTCATCGACTCCTGCATCGTGTAGGCGACGCCCTGGCGCCCGTTGCGCTCGGTGCGCGCGCCGACGTCCATCGCCGCCCACGACGCCTGCTTGGCGCACACCGCCGCCGGACCGTAGGTTTCGGTGAGGCCGTAGACGTGCGTGATGTCGAAGCCCAGCTTTTCCATGCCCTCGATCATCGCCGCCGGCGGTGCTGCCGCCGCGACCAGCCCGCTCACCTTGTGCGTGATGCCGGCCTTCATGTCGTCGGCGGCGTTGATCAGCGTCGAGTGCACGATCGGGGCGCCGCAGTAGTGCGTGACGCCGTGCGTGCGAATCGCGTCGAAGATCGCGCGCGCGTCGACCTTGCGCAGGCAGACGTTGGTGCCGGCGATCGCCGCCATCGTCCACGGGAAGCACCAGCCGTTGCAGTGGAACATCGGCAGCGTCCACAGGTAGACCGCGTGGCGCGGCATGCCCCAGTCGACGATGTTCGACACGGCGTTGAGGTACGCGCCGCGATGATGGTAGACGACACCTTTCGGGTCGCCGGTGGTGCCCGACGTGTAGTTCAGCGAGATCGCCTCCCACTCGTCGTCGGGCAACGACCACGCGAACTCCGGATCGCCATGGCTGAGCAGCGCTTCGTAGTCCTGGCCGAGGCGTTCGACGCCGGCAGCCCCCGCCATCGGGTCGGCAACGTCGATGACGATCGGCGGCGCCGCGAGGGGCGCCAGCGCCGCACGCATCAGCGGCGCGAACTCCGTGTCCGTGACCAGCACCTTGGCGCCGCCGTGCTGCAGCATGAAGCCGAGCGTCTCGGCGTCGAGCCGCGTGTTGAGCGTGTTGAGCACGGCGCCCGCCATCGGCACGCCGAAGTGCATCTCCACCATCGCCGGCGTGTTGGGCAGCATCGCGGCCACGGTGTCGCCGCGGCCGACGCCCAATGCACGCAGCGCGCTCGCAAGGCGCCGGCAGCGCGCATAGGTCTCCCCCCAGCGGTCGTGGCGCGCGCCATGCACGATCGACGTGCGCTCCGGCCACACCGCGGCGGTGCGCGCGATGAAGGACAGCGGCGACAGCGGCGCGTAATTGGCGGCATTGCGCGGGAGATCGTCGATGGCCGCGGACATGCCTTATCGTAGCATCGCTCTTCGCAGCTTGCCGTCGGCTCGCGATGCCGCTACGCTCGGCATGCCGCAATGTGCGCCTGCGCCGATGCGCGACCCGAAATCCGGGTCCCGGCACGCGCCAATCCGCGACTTCCGCCGGCATCACGCGGCACGCCGCATGCAAGGGAATGCGATGGGCAATCGACTGTCGAGGATCGTCACGCGCACCGGCGACGCCGGCACCACCGGCCTCGGCGACGGCTCGCGCGTGGCGAAGGACTCGCCGCGCATCGACGCGATCGGCGCGATCGACGAGCTCAATTCCACGCTCGGCCTCGTGCTCGCCGACCGAATGCCCGCGGCGGTGGCGGAGCTCCTCACCGACATCCAGCACGACCTTTTCGATCTCGGCGGCGAGCTCGCGGTCCCCGGGCATCACGCCCTCGCGGATGCCCGCGTTGCCGCGCTCGAAGCGGCGGTCGAGGCCACCAACGCCGACTTGCCGCCATTGAAGGAGTTCATCCTGCCCGGCGGCACGCGCAGCGCCGCCATGATGCACGTGGCACGCACCGTGTGCCGCCGCGCGGAACGCGCGCTGGTCGCACTCGCCGCGAGCGCCGAAGTCTCGGACGTGGCGCGGCGCTACGTCAACCGGCTGTCGGACCTGCTGTTCGTGCTGGCGCGCGCGCAGAACCGCCGCGCCGGACGCGCCGATGTCCTGTGGCAGTCCCAGCGCATCAAGCGCGCCGCAGCCCGCGAATCCGCCGCGGCGGCGCCTGCGCCGCGCCCGGCGCGCACGCGGCGTGGCTGACGCCTCGTCCGCGGCCACGGCGCGCAACGCCGGCCTGGCCGAGCTGCTGGCGCGCACCGCGCTGGCCGATCGCGACGCCTTCGCCGAGCTCTATCGGCGCACCTCGCCGCATCTATACGCGGTCGCCCTGCGTATTGTCCGTGAGCGACCCATTGCCGAGGAGATCTTGCAGGAAGCGTTCGTCAACGTCTGGCACCACGCCCGGAGCTACGCCGCTGCCCGCAGCCAGCCGCTGACCTGGCTGACCGCGATCGTGCGCAATCGCTGCCTCGACCACGTGCGCCGGCGCGACATCGACACGGTGACGCTGAGCGGCGCCGACGACGACGCGCCGGCGTTCGACGTGCCGGCGCCGGGCGCCTCGGCGGCGGAACTCCTCGTCGCCGGCGCCGAGGCCCAGGGCGTTCGCGACTGCGTCGAGCAACTGCAGGGCGGCACGCGGCAGGCGATCGCGCTGGCGTTCTTCCATGGCCTGTCGCACGCCGAGCTCGCCGCCCATCTCGGCCAGCCGCTCGGGACCGTCAAGTCGTGGGTGCGCCGCGGCCTCGAGCGCCTCAAGGGTTGCCTCGACGCGATGGGCTTCGGCGCCTGACAACGATGGACATCGCCCGCCCCGATCGCCGCCCTCGCCTGGAGTTCCTGGCGGCGCAGTACGTGCTCGGCACGCTGTCGTCCGGCGCGCGGCTGCGCCTCCAGCGCATGGCTGCGACCGAGCCCGCCATTGCCGCGGCGATCGCCGACTGGGACCGGCGCTTGGCGGGACTTGCCGAGGCCATTCCGCCGGTGGCGCCGCCACCCAGCGTGTATGCGGCGATTGCCGCGCGACTGGGCTTCACCGGCGCGGTCGCCACTTCCGGCAGATGGTGGAACCGTCTCGCCATCTGGCGCGTCGCCGCCATCGCGAGCTTCGCCACCGCGGTCGTGCTGGGAATCGCGCTGTTGACCAGCGTGCAACCCCCGCAGGGCAGCTTCGTGGCCGCGCTCGGTGCCGCCGACGGCAAGACCGTGCTCGTCGCCACCGCGTCGCGCGGGGATCGCACATTGCGCATCCGGCCGCTCAACCCCATCGCGGTGCCGCCGGGCCGCGCCCTCGAGCTCTGGGTGCTGCCGGCGAGCGGCAATCCGCGATCGGTGGGCCTGGTGGACGCGAATGTGGGCGCCTCCCTCGTGCTGCCGGCGCCCAGTGACAGCGTCTTCGCCGGCGCCAAGGGGCTGGCGGTGAGCCTCGAGCCGGCGGGGGGCTCGCCGAGCGGACTGCCCACGGGCCCCATCCTGTACTCCGGCGCGATCGCCGTCATCTAGAAAAAACGGCCGGGCTTCGCGAGAGGCCCGGCCGCGAGGTCGCTTCCCCTGGGGGAGAGAGCGTGACGCGAACCATCGCGGCGCAGGAGGTGTTGCGCCGCAGCGCAAGGCGCGGCAAGCGCGCTTCACGCCGGGCCGGCGCGTCGCCGGCACGTCGCGATCCTGGCCGCCGGGGCTGCGGCGCGCAACGCGCACGCGACGAAGCGCCGAAAACCCCGCATGCAAAGGTTCCGGCGCGCGACGAACGACGACGGGCGGCCTCGTGTCAGGCCGGCGCGATCCGCACACGCTGCTCGATCGCGCCGAACAGCGTACGCCCATCGGCATCGCGCATCTCGATGCGCACGCGATCGCCGTCTTTGAGGAATGGCGTGCGTGGCGCGCCTTGCACGAGGGTCTCGACGGTGCGTTGCTCGGCGATGCAGGAATAGCCGGCGCCGCCATCGGCCGCGGGCCGTCCCGGGCCGCCATTCTCGCGGTTGGAGACCGTTCCCGAGCCGACGATCGTGCCGGCACAAAGGTTGCGCGTGCGCGCAGCGTGGGCGACGAGCGTGCCGAAATCGAACGTCATGTCGACGCCGGCATCCGGATGGCCGAAGGGCGAACCGTTGAGCGTGGTGACGAGCGGCCGGTGCAGCTTGCCGTCGTGCCATGCCGTGCCGAGCTCGTCGGGCGTCACCGCCACGGGCGAGCACGCCGTCGCCGGTTTCGACTGCAGGAAGCCGAAGCCCTTGGCGAGCTCGGCGGGCACGAGGTTGCGCAGGCTGACGTCGTTGACCAGCATCACCAGGCGTACCTGCGCCAGCGCGGCGACTGCGCCGGAACCCATCGGCACGTCGCCGGTGATCACCGCGACTTCGGCTTCGAAGTCGATGCCCCAGGACGCGTCGCGATGCACGATGTCCGCGCCGGCGCCGAGCATTTCGTCGGAGGCTCCCTGGTACATCAGCGGATCGGTCCAGAACTCCGGCGGCATCGTCGCGCCGCGTGCACGGCGCACGAGCTCGACATGATTGACGTAGGCCGAACCGTCCACCCACTGGTAGGCACGCGGCAGCGGCGCCCGTGCGTGGCGCGTGTCGAAAGTCTCGCTGCCGGCGTGGCCATTCGCGTCCAGCGTCGCACTCACTGCGCCAAGCTTCGGCGCGGCCGCGTCCCAGTCGTCGAGCGCCGCCTGCAGCGTGCGCGCGATGGCGGGCACCGCCACGGCGCGCGCGAGGTCGCGCGAGACCACGACGAGGCGGCCGTCGCGCGAGCCGTCGTCAAGCGTCGCCAGCTTCACGACGCGACGCCTTCACCCCGCGCGACACGCTTCAGCGTGTATGCCCCCTTGCGATCCTCGACGTCCCATCCTGCGGCCTTGAGCGCGTCGCGCAGGCGGTCCGACTCCGGCCAGTCGCGGGCGTTGCGCGCGGCGAGCCGCGCCTCGGCCAGCGCGCGCACCTCGTCGGGGATCGCGTCCTCGCGCGGCCGCCACTGCTCGAGGCCGAGTCCCAGCACGCCGTCGAGCGCGGCCAGCGTCGCGCGCTTGGTGCCGGCGGCGAGGCTCCCCCGCAGGACGTCCCACAACACCGCCATCGCACGCGGCATGTTGAGATCGTCGTTGGCATGGCTCGCGAATCGGTCGACGCTCGCGGCATCCACTGCGGAGCCGTCCTCGCGCAGGGCGTGGAAGCCCGCGCGCAGGCGCGCCAGCCCCGTCGCCGCCGCGTCCAGCGCATCCCACGTGAAATTGAGTTGCGTGCGGTAATGCGCGGTCAGGCAGAGATAGCGAAAAGCCAGTGCGTCGTATCCGCGGTCGGTGAGCGCCTTGACGCGCAGGAACTCGCCGGCCGACTTCGCCATCTTGGCATCGTTCTGCAGCAGGAAGTAACCGTGCATCCAGAAGTTGGCCAGGCGCGTGCCGACGCGTGCCTCGGTCTGCGCGATCTCGTTGGTGTGATGGATCGGGATGTGATCCTCGCCACCGCAATGGATGTCGAAGTAGTCGCCCAGGTACTTCTGCGCCATCGCCGAGCACTCGATGTGCCAGCCGGGAAAGCCCACGCCCCACGGGCTCGGCCATTCCATCTGCCGTCGCTCGTCCGGCGGCGAGAATTTCCACAGCGCGAAGTCGGTCGGCGTGCGTTTCTCGCCGATGTCGACCCGCCTGCCCGCCTCGAGTCCCTCGCGGTCGAGGCGCGCGAGGAAGCCGTAGTCGGGCTGCTTCGCCGTGTCGAAGTAGATGCCGTCGCCGGTGCGGTACGTATAGCCCTTCTGCTCGAGGTCGGCGATGAACGCGACCTGCTCGGCGATATGGTCGGTGGCGCGGCAGAGGACCGTCGGATCCTCGATGTTGAGCGCGCGCATGTCGGTGAGGAAGGCCTCGGTATAGATCTCGGCGATCTGCCACGCCGTCTTGCCGGTGCGGCGTGCGCCGACCGCCATCTTGTCCTCGCCGTCATCGCCGTCCGCAACGAGGTGGCCGACGTCGGTGATGTTCATCACATGACGCACGTCGTGGCCGTTGAAGCGCAGCACGCGCTTCAGCACGTCCTCGAACAGGAACGTGCGGAAATTGCCGATGTGCTGGAAGTCGTAGACCGTCGGGCCGCAGGTGTAGAGGCCGACCGGGCCGGGCGCGAGCGGGGTGAACGGACGCAGCGTGCGGGTGTAATTGTCGTAGAAGCGAAGCGGCGCGGGCATCGACCAGGGCGCCGGCGTCGGGCGCGGCGGCGAAGCGTGGCAAGTGCGCCATGGTACTTGCCGGGCGGGACGCGCGGCAAGCCGAGCCACGGATGCACCACGACGCAATGGATAACAAGGCGCGCGTCCGGACGGTGCGTCGCGCTAGAATCTGGCACGCTCCGCCTGGATCACGTTGCAATTTCCCCCTGCCCTGTCGCGGACCGCGTGGCTCGTCATCGCGGCCTTCCTTTCATTCGCGTGGTTCGCCGCGCTGGACACGCGCGTCCTCGAGCATCCTGACGAGGGTCGCTACGCGGAAATCGCGCGCGAGATGGCCGTCACCGGCGACTGGCTGACGCCGCGCCTCAATGGCCTCAAGTACTTCGAGAAGCCGCCGCTGCAGTACTGGTTCACCGCGGCAGCGTACCGCCTGCTCGAGACCGACGAATGGACGACGCGGCTCGCGCCGGCGGCCGGCGGCTTCATGTCGATCATCGCCGTCGGCGTGACGCTCGGCGCATTGGCGACGCCGCTCGCGGGCGCGCTGGCGTCGCTGGTGATGGCGAGCTTCGTCATGTCGATCGGCATGTCGCACTTCGCCTCGCTGGACGCGTTCTTCACCGGTTGGCTGACGCTCGCGATGTGCGCATTCCTGCGCGCGCAGCAGGCCTCGCTGCGGCTGTCATCGTCGCGCAACTTCATGTTGCTGACGTACGCCGCACTCGCCGCGGCGACGCTGACCAAGGGGCCGGTCGCGCTGGTCATCGCCGGGGGCGCCCTGATCGGCTACTCGCTCGCGGCGCGCGATTTCGGCCCTTGGCGGCGCCTGCACCTGTTGCCCGGGCTGGCCCTCTACTTCGCGCTGACCGCGCCGTGGTTCGTGCTGGTGTCGCGCGCCAACCCCGAGTTCGCCGAGTTCTTCTTCATCCACGAGCACGTCGAGCGCTTCCTCACCACCGAGCACCACCGGTCAGGTCCGATCTGGTACTTCGTGCCGATATTCGGCTTCGGCGTGATGCCGTGGTTGTTCGTCTGGGCGGCGACGTTCGTGCCGAGCTGGCGCGACAGCACGCGCGACGCCAACGGCTTCGACTGGGGACGATTCTGCATGGTCTGGGCGCTGGTCGTGTTCGTGTTCTTCAGCTTGTCGGGGTCGAAGCTGCCGTCGTACATCCTGCCGGAGTTCCCGGCCATCGCGATGCTGCTGGGGCGCGAGCTCGAGCGCATGCGCCCGCGCACGCTGTGGTGGCTGTCGCTGCCGCAGCTCGTGCTGTCGGCGGCGTTCCTGTTGCTCGTCCTGTTCGGTTACCACACCGTCGTGGCGCGCCTGGCGTCCGCCGAAACGCCCGCCGAGCTGTTCGTCGCCTACCATCCCTGGCTGGTCAAGGCCGGCGTCGTGTTCACGCTGGGGGCGCTGATCACCAACGTCGCGATGCGCTTCGGCACCGAGCGCGCCAAGGTGTTCGGCATCGCCATGGCGGCCTGCTTCAGCCTCGTCGGCTTCCAGTTCGCGTTCATCGGCCACGAGGTGTTCGCGCCGACCCGGTCGACCGCAGGCATGCTGCGCGCACTGGGCAACCTGCCTCCTGGCGAGCGCATCGACCCGGCCGCCCCGGTGTTCCAGGTCGGCACGTACGACCAGACTTTCCCGTACTATCTCGGGCGCACGACGACGATCGTCGATTTCCGCGACGAGCTGGCGCTCGGCCTCGACGCCGAGCCGAAGAAGGCGTACCCCAAGTACCCGCGCTGGATCCGCGACTGGAAAGCGCTGCCTCAAGGCTACGCACTGATGAAGCACGACACGTATGACTTTCTGCTGGCGCAGGGCGTGCCGATGCACGTGCTGGCGCGCGACCCGCGGCGCATATTCGTGGCGAGGCGCTGATGCAAGCCCTGAGTGCATCCGCCTTCGCGTTCCTGTTCACCGGCGTGCTGCTCAACGCCGGTGCCCAGCTGCTGCTCAAGGCAGGCACCAACGCGCTCGGCGTCATCACGCTGACGCGCGACAACTGGTGGACCATGCTGTGGCGCATGGCCCATACCGGGCCGTTCATCATCGGTGTGGCGTGCTACGGCGTAAGTCTCATCGTATGGATCATGGGATTGTCGCGCGTGCCGGTATCGATCGCCTATCCACTGCTGTCGCTCGGCTACATCGTCAACGCGATCGCGGCGCACTACCTCTTCGGCGAGGCCGTCACGATGATGCGCTGGCTCGGCATCGGCCTCGTGGTCGCCGGCGTTTTTCTGATCGCGCGGCCGGCATGAGCACGCGCGCCGGTGTTGCGCGCACGGGCGCTCGCGGGCGCAGCGCGCGACGGCGATGAGCCTGCCGTATCTCAAGTTCGCCGGGCCGGACCTCGACGCGGCGACCATCGCGGGCGTGGCCGACGTGCTCGCCTCGGGCCAGCTGGCGAGCGGTCCCTGGGTGAAATCGTTCGAAGCCGCACTTTCCGACTGCTTCGGCGGCCGTCCGGTGCGCGTCGTCACCTCCGCCACCGCGGCGATCGAAATCGCGCTCGCGGTGGCCGGCATCAAGCCCGGCGACGAGGTGATCACGCCGACGCAGACGTTCTTCACGTCGATGAACATGATCGTGCGCGCCGGGGCGGTGCCGGTGTTCGTCGACTGCGACCTCGTCACGCGCAACGTCGACCTCGCCGCGATCGAGGCGGCGATCACGCCGCGCACCCGGGCGATCCTGCCGACCTATTGGCCCGGCTCGCTGCCCGACCTCGACGCGCTCCATGCGTTGGCCCGGCGGCGCAACCTGCGCGTGATCGAGGATGCGGCGCTGGTGCAGGGCTCGCAGTGGCGCGGCCGCAACGTCGGCGCGTTCGGCGACCTGGCAGTGTTCAGCTTCCACCCCAACAAGAACATGACGTCGATCGAGGGTGGCGCGCTGGTGGTGAACGATGCCGCGGAAGCGGCGCATGCGGAGGCCCTGCGCTTCCATGGCATCCGCGTGCTCGCCGACCGCACGCGCGACGTTGCGCAGGCGAGCGGCAAGTTCAACATGGCCGACGTCAGCGCAAGGATCGGGGTGGCGCAGCTCGCGCAGCTGCCGCGCTTCCTGGCGACCCGCCGCGCGCTTGCCGAGCGCTACTTCGCCCGCTTTCCGCGCGACCTCGGGTGCGTGCTGCCGCCCGAGCCTGCCGCCGCCGACGGCCAGACCTGGAACATGTGGAACATCCTGCTGCCGCTCGCCCGTCCCGGTCTCGACCGTCGCGGGTTCCGCGACGCGCTGGAGGCGCGCGGCATCGGCAGCGGCGTGTCCTACGAAGCGTCGCACCTGACCACGCTGGGACGCGCGCTCGGCGGGCGCGACGGTCAGTTTCCCGTCAGTGAACGGATCGCCCGCGAAACCGTTACATTACCGCTGCACACGCGGATGAGCGCGGCCGACGTCGACCGCGTCTGCGACGCGTGCGCCGAGATCCTCCGCGCCAGCCGCCCATGAGCGCCACGCCGCAACTGTCCGTCGTCATTCCCGTCTTCAACGAGGAGGCCGGGCTGGGCGTGCTGTTCGCGCGCCTCTATCCGGCGCTCGATGCGCTCGGCATCCGCTACGAGGTCATCTTCGTCAACGACGGCAGCCGTGACCGCTCGGCGGCGCTGCTGAGGGCCCAGTTCGACGCCCGGCCGGACGTCACGCGCGTGGTCAACTTCTCCGCCAATTACGGCCAGCACATGGCCATCGTTGCCGGCTTCGAGCGCGTGCGCGGCGAGCGCGTGGTCACGCTCGATGCCGACCTGCAGAATCCGCCCGAGGAGATCGCGCGGCTGCTCGCGGCGATGGATGCCGGCGCCGACTACGTGGGCGGCGTGCGCACGTCGCGCCACGATGCCTGGTGGCGGCGCGTGGCATCGCGCGCGATGAACCGGCTGCGCGAGCGCATCACCCACATCAAGATGACCGACCAGGGCTGCATGCTGCGCGCGTACAGCCGCGAAATCGCCGATGCCGTGGTGGCGAGCCCGGAGGTGAACACGTTCATCCCGGCGCTCGCGTACACGTTCGCGCTGCACCCGGCCGAAGTCGAGGTCGCGCATGCCGAGCGCGCCGCCGGCGAATCGAAGTACTCGCTGTACCGGCTGGTGCGCCTCAACTTCGACCTCGTCACCGGGTTCTCGGTGGTGCCCCTGCAGCTGTTCTCGCTGCTGGGCATGCTGGTGTCGATCGGCTCGGTGGTGCTCTACGTCGTCTACATCGCCGAGCGCGCGGCCAAGGGCGACCTCGACGGCGGCGTCGCCGGACTGTGGGACCGCGACATCCTGGCGTTCTTCCTCATCGGCATCGTGCTGTTCGGCCTCGGCATCGTCGGCGAATACGTGGGCCGCATCTACCAGCAGGTGCGCGAGCGCCCGCGCTACCGCGTGAAGAGCGTGATCGAGCGCGACACCGATCCGCGCTGACGGCGTGACGGTGCCTGCGCGCGCGGTCGTCTTCGCCTATCACGACGTCGGCGCCGCGTGCCTGCGCGTGCTCGTACGCCACGGTATCGACATTCCGCTGGTCGTCACCCACCACGACGATCCTAGTGAAACGCTATGGTTCGCGCGCGTCGCCGACGTCGCCGCGGGCCTCGGTCTCGACACGGCGGCCCCGGATGACCCCAACACTCCGGCATTCGTCGCGCGCATCGCGACGCTCGCGCCGGACTTCATCTTCAGCTTCTATTACCGCCGGATGCTGGCGCCGGCGTTGCTCGCCACCGCGCGGCGCGGCGCCCTCAACATGCACGGCTCGCTGCTGCCGCGCTACCGCGGCCGCGCACCGGTCAACTGGGCAGTGCTCAACGGCGAGACCGAGACCGGCGCCACGCTGCACTACATGGCGGCGAAACCCGATGCCGGCGATATCGTCGCCCGGCGCGCGGTACCGATCGGACCGGACGACACGGCGCGCGAAGTGATGGACAAAGTGACGGTCGCGGCCGCCGGGCTGCTCGACGAAGTGCTGCCGGCGCTGGTGGACGGACGCGCGCCGCGCGTCGCCAACGACATTGCGGCCGGCTCCTATTTCGGCGGGCGCACGGCCGAGGACGGGCGCATCGACTTCAGGTGGCCGGCGCGGCGCGTGCACGACCTCGTGCGCGCGGTGGCGCCGCCTTACCCGGGCGCGTTCGTCGATCTGCCGGGCGGACGGCTACGCATATTGCGCACGCGACGGCTCGCACGCGACCCTCCCGATGCACCCGACACGACCGGTCTGTATGTCGCCGGCGATTGCGTGTACGCGCGTTGCGGCGACGGTGCCGGCGTCGCCGTGCTCGAGGCGGAGCACGGCGGCCGGCGCGTCGACGCCCGCGGCGTCGCTGCCCTCCTCGCGACGGCCGACTGACGCGGACCTGTTCGCCGCCGACGCCGCGGCTGATCGGCGTCGCCGCCGCACCGGTAGAATGGCGGCCATCCGCAGCGGGGTTCCACCCTCATGAAACGCGTCCTCATCCTCGGCGTTAACGGCTTCATCGGCCATCACCTGTCGCGCGCGATCATCGACCAGACCGACTGGGAGATCTTCGGCATGGACATGCAGGTCGACCGCCTCGACGACCTGATGGGCGAGCCGCGCTTTCACTTCTTCGAGGGCGACATCACGATCAACCGCGAATGGATCGAGTACCACGTCAAGAAATGCGACGTCGTGCTGCCGCTGGTGGCCATCGCCACGCCGGCGACCTACGTGCGCGAGCCGCTGCGCGTGTTCGAGCTCGACTTCGAGGCCAACCTGCCGATCGTGCGTGCCGCGGTGCGCTACCACAAGCACCTGGTTTTCCCGTCGACGTCCGAGGTGTACGGCATGTGCGCCGACGCCGAGTTCGACTCGGAAGGCTCCAACCTCGTGATGGGCCCGATCAACAAGCCGCGCTGGATCTACGCGTGCGCCAAGCAGCTGCTGGACCGCGTCATCCATGCCTACGGTTTCGAGCAGGGCCTCGACTACACGCTGTTCCGGCCGTTCAACTGGATCGGCTCGGGCCTCGACTCGATCAATACCGCGAAGGAAGGCAGCTCGCGCGTCATCACCCAGTTCCTCGGCCACATCGTGCGCGGCGAGCCGATCAAGCTGGTCGACGGCGGCACGCAGCGGCGGGCGTTCACGTATATCGACGACGGCGTGTCGGCGCTGATGGCCATCATCGCCAACCGCGGCGGTGTCGCCAGCGGCAAGATCTACAACGTCGGCAACCCCGCGAACGACTTTTCGGTGCGCGAACTGGCGACGATGATGCTGGAACTGGCGCGCGAGTACCCCGAGTACCGCGACAACGCGCGCGCCGTTACGCTGGACGAGACCACCGCCGCCGCGTACTACGGCGAGGGCTACCAGGACGTGCAGACGCGTGTGCCGAAGATCGACAACACGATGCGCGACCTCGACTGGGCACCCGAGGTGGCGATGGATGTCGCGCTGCGCCGCATCTTCGACGCCTACCGCGGCCACGTGGCGAGCGCGCGCGCGCTCGTCGACTGACGCGCTGCCGCGGCGCGCCATCACAGACCGATACCCGAATGCCGCTGCTCGCCCTCAAGGTCGACGTCGACACCTGGCGCGGCACCCGCGACGGCGTGCCGCGGCTCGTCGACCTGTTCCGCCGCCACGGCGCCGGCGCGACGTTCCTGTGGAGCCTGGGGCCCGACCACACGGGGCGTGCGATCAAGCGCGCATTTCGACCCGGCTTCTTCGGCAAGGTCAAGCGCACCAGCGTGGTGTCGCACTACGGGATGCGCACGCTGCTCAACGGCACGCTGCTGCCGGGTCCCGACATCGGCGCGCGCGGCGCGCGCATCATGCGCGGCGTGCGCGACCAGGGCTTCGAATGCGGCATCCATTGCTTCGATCACGTGCGCTGGCAGGATGGCGTGATGCATCACGACGCGCGCTGGACCGCGCGCGAAATGGACAAGGCGGTGGCGCGCTTCCGCGAAGTGTTCGGCGAGCCGCCGCGAACCCATGGCGCCGCGGGCTGGCAGATGAACGTGCACGCGCTGCGCCTCACCCAGTCGCTCGGCTTCGACTATTGCTCCGACGGCCGCGGGCGCGCGCCGCACCTCCCGGTGTGGAACGCCGAGCTGATCCGCTGCCCGCAGTTGCCGACGACGCTGCCCACGCTCGACGAGCTGATCGGGCTCGACGGCGCCACCGCCGACAACGTCGCCGTGCGTGTGCTCGCGCGCACGTCCGCCGCCACGTCGGATCAGGTGTTCACGCTGCACGCTGAGCTCGAGGGCATGAAGTTCGCGCCGGTGCTGGCGACGCTGCTCACCGGCTGGCGCGCACAGGGTTACGACCTCGTGCCGGTACGCGCGCTGTACGATGCGCTCGAGCCGATGGCGCTCCCCCGCTGCAGCGTCGCGCCGGGCGCGGTTGCCGGGCGCAGCGGCACGCTGCTCCTCCAGGGCGAGGAATTCCTCGCCGATTGCGACCGCGACGCGGCGCCCGCGCCGCGCGCGGACGAAACCGTGGACATCCGATGAAAATCGACGACTTCAGCGCAGTCTCCACCGCCGGCACGTTCAAGCTTTCCGCCCACAAGGGCGAGACGGTCGTGCTGTATTTCTATCCCCGCGACAACACGCCCGGCTGCACGACGGAGGGCGCCGATTTCCGCGACCGCCACGCGAAATTCCGCAAGGCCGGCGCGATCATCGTCGGCGTGTCGCGCGACACCCTCGCCTCGCATGAGAAATGGCGGGCGAAGATGGAATTCCCGTTCGAGCTGATCGCGGATCCCGACGAAGTGCTGTGCAAGCAGTTCGGCGTGATCAAGATGAAGAACATGTACGGCAAGAAGGTGCGCGGCATCGAGCGCAGCACGTTCCTCATCGACGGCGCGCGCAACCTCGTGCGCGAGTGGCGCGGGGTCAAGGTCCCCGGCCATGCCGACGAAGTGCTGACGGCGGTCGAGGCGATACGCTAGGACGCTGTCGTCGTGCGCAGGCGCGCGTTTGCGGCGCCACGCTGACGGCGGGCCAGCGCCGGCACGCCGCCGCTTCTGTGCCGTTTGCACCACAAAATGTGGCGCCGCGACGGGGGGTCGCATACAAGTCCTTGTGCCTTCAGAAGTTAACGCCTAGAGTTGCCTCGAAGCGGCCGGCCGTGCGGCCGCGCAATCGTCGATTCTGGAGGCCCATGGTAGAACGCAAGCTGCGCCCCGCACCCTCCCCGCTGCACCCGTCCGCCTCGTCCCGCAAGCCGGCCCGTCCCGGCGCCTCCCCGGTCACCAAGCTGTTCGTGCTCGACACCAACGTGCTGATGCACGATCCCACGAGCCTGTTCCGCTTCGAGGAACACGACATCTACCTGCCGATCCTCACGCTCGAGGAGCTCGACAACAACAAGAAAGGCGTCACCGAGGTGGCGCGCAACGCACGGCAGGCCTCGCGCTTTCTCGACGAGCTCGTCACGGCGCAACCCGGTACATCGGCGGACGCGATCGCCAGCGGCATCCCGCTGGACGCAAAGTCGCACGGCGCCGCCAGCGGCCGCCTGTACCTGCAGACCGAGACGATTTCGACGGTGCTGCCGCCATCGCTCGCCAATGGCAAGGCCGACAACCAGATCCTCGCGGTGGTGAAGGAACTGGCGGATCGCGACCCGGCGCGCAGCGTGATCCTGGTGTCGAAGGACATCAACATGCGCATCAAGGCGCGCGCCCTGGGGATCGCCGCCGAGGACTATTTCAACGACAAGGTGCTCGAGGACACCGAGCTCCTCTATCCCGGCATGCAGGCGCTGCCGGACGACTTCTGGGACCGCCACGGCAAGGGCATGGAATCGTGGCAATCGGGCGGCCACACGATGTACCGGGTCACCGGTCCGCTGGTGCCGTCGCTGCTCACCAACGAGTTCCTCTACCAGGAAAAGCCCGGCGAGCAGCCGTTCTACGCGGTGGCCAAGGAGATCACCGGCCGCACCGCGCTGCTCTCGACGCTGAAGGACTACACGCACCAGAAGAACAACGTGTGGGGCATCACCGCGCGCAACCGCGAGCAGAACTTCGCACTGAACCTGCTGATGAACCCCGACCTCGACTTCGTCACGCTGCTCGGTCAGGCCGGCACCGGCAAGACGCTGCTGACGCTCGCCGCCGGGCTGATGCTCACGCTCGAGTTCAAGGTCTACACCGAGATCATCATGACGCGCGTCACCGTGCCGGTCGGCGAGGACATCGGCTTCCTGCCCGGCACGGAGGAGGAGAAGATGAACCCCTGGATGGGCGCGCTGGAGGACAATCTCGACGTGCTCAACAAGACCGACGACGAGGCGGGAGAATGGGGCCGCGCGGCGACGCGCGACCTGATCCGCTCACGGATCAAGGTGAAGAGCCTCAACTTCATGCGCGGCCGCACGTTCATCAACAAGTACCTGATCATCGACGAGGCGCAGAACCTGACGCCGAAGCAGATGAAGACGCTGATCACGCGCGCGGGTCCGGGCACCAAGGTCGTGTGCCTCGGCAACATCTCGCAGATCGACACGCCGTACCTGACCGAAGGCAGCTCGGGCCTCACCTACGTGGTGGACCGTTTCAAGGGCTGGTCGCATTCGGGGCACATCACGCTGATGCGCGGCGAGCGCTCGCGGCTCGCCGATCACGCGGCCGAGATCCTCTGACTGGGGCCGCATGACGAGTCCGCGCAGCCCGGCCACCGCGGCGCGGTGGCGGCGACGGCGGACCGCGCCGCGCCGGCGATGAGCGAGGACGCGCCGGCGTATGGCACGGCCGGCGTGCGGCCCGTGCTGTCGCTGGTCGTGCCCGTGCGCGACGAAGCCGCCAACATCGCGCCGTTCCTCGCGCGCGCCAGCGCGGCGCTGGATGCCCTCGCGCTCGCCTGGGAAATCGTATTCGTCGACGACGGCAGCCGGGATGCGTCGCTGCCGGCGATGCTCGCCGCGCGCCAGCGCGATCCGCGGATCGTCGTCGTCGAGCTCACCCGCAATTTCGGCAAGGAGGTGGCGCTGACGGCGGGACTCGACCATGCGCGCGGCGAGGCGATCGTGCCGATCGACGCCGACCTCCAGCATCCGCCGGAGCTCATCGCCGAACTGGTCGCACGCTGGCGGGCGGGCGCCGACATGGTCGTCGCCGTGCGCCGCAATGACGCGCACGACGGCGCGCTGCGAGGCACGCTGTCACGCATGTTCTATGCATTGTTCCGCCGCGTCACGGCGATGGAGCTGCCGCCCGGCAGCGGCGACTTTCGCCTGCTGTCGGCACCGGTGGTGGCGGCCCTGCGCAGCCTGCCCGAGCGTACCCGGTTCATGAAAGGCCTGTACGCCTGGGTCGGCTTCCCCTATGTGACGGTGCCCTACGACGTGCAGCCGCGCGCCGAGGGGCGCTCGTCTTTCGGCGTCGGGCGCCTGTGGCGCCTCGGCAGCGATGCGATCGTTTCGTTTTCCGCCACGCCGCTCAAGATCGCCAGTGTCGCCGGCTTCGCGATCGCGGTCGCAGCGCTGCTGTACGGCGCATGGCTCGTCGGCAAGACGCTGGTCCTCGGCATCGATCTTCCCGGCTATGCGTCGACGATCGCGCTGGTGCTGTTTCTCGGCGGGCTGCAACTCCTTTCGCTCGGCGTCCTCGGCGAATACGTGGCGCGCATCTACGACGAAGTTAAGGCGCGTCCGCTGTACGTCGTACGTGCGCGGCACGGCACCGACCGCTCGCCATGAGCGGCCGCATCTCGTGGCACGCCGCGGTGGTTGCGGTGATCGCGCTTGGCTATTGCGGCTTCGGACTGTTCGTCGGCGGCGGCTACGATCCCGGACGCGACGTCGCCGAAGCATTTGCCATCGCCCGCGACGGCGCACGCCCGCTGCTGGGTCCGGTGTTCGCCGGGCACGTGCGTTTCGGGCCCCTGTGGTTCTGGCTGATGGCCTTGCCGATGTTCGTTTTCCCGACCTGGTTGACGGCGGCCATGACCGCGGTGTTCATCGGCGCACTGCAGTTCCCTCTCGCGTATGCGGCGGGCAAGCGCCTGGCCGGACCGCGGCTCGGCCTGTTGTGGGTCGCCGCGCTGGCGATGCCCGGCTGGGCGAGCTTCGAAACCGTCGGCTTTACCAGCACCAACGCGATGCGTACCGGCGTGATCGCCACGCTGTATTGCGTGTTGCGCACGCGCGACACGCCGCATCTCGGCTGGTGGATCGCGGCAGGCCTGGCGGCCGCCGCGGCGACCCACGCCCATCCGTCATGCGCGTGGGTCTTCTTCTGCGTACTCTTCGCCGCATGGCGCGCGCCCGGGCGCCTCGTCGCGCACCTCGATGACCGGATCGCGGCATGGCTTGCCGCCGGCATCGGGTTCGCGTTGCTGTTCACGCCCGCGCTGTTCGCGGTAACGTCGATGATCGGCGCGACGCGCGCGGTCGCCGAGAGCAACATCGCGCTCGCCAACCTGGCCCGCCTGCCGCAACTGCTGCGGAGCATCGTGTGGACAGGACCCCACGCGATCATGTCCGCGGTGTTTGCCTACGATGCCGCATGGCCGCGCATCATCGCCACTCTCAGCGCGGCGCTGGCGATCGTCGGCGCGCTGCGCGGCATGTTCGCCGCGTTCGACAACGATATCCCCGCGCGCTGGGGACTCGCGCTGACCGCGCTGGCGTTGACGTTCGTCGCGCTGATCCGGCCGGTGACACCGCTGTACATGGCCTATTCGATCCTCCCGCCGTACGCATTGCTCGTGGCGGCGGGATGGAACGCCCTTGCGCGCCGGCACGGCGCGCTTTTCGTATTGCCCGCGCTGGCGGCCGCAGCGGTGGCGGGTGCGGGTGTCGTGCGCTCGATGCAGCACGGCGGCGGCCGCATCGATACACCGTTGATCGCCGACATCGTGCACTCGCCCTCGACGCTTCCCGTCGCCACGGACATCTGGCTGCCTGCGTACAGCGTCGACCGGCTGGGCCGCACGTTGTGCACCGACCCTGCGCCGGTCTACGCGGCCTTGCCTTACGCGCTCGACGTCTTCTATGCAATGCCGCTGCGCATGCACTGCGCAACCGCGATCGCGCGATTCACCGACGAGGCAGCGGGTGGCTCGGCGCGGGGTCGCCTCGGGCTTGCGCGGCAGCGCTACCGCGAGCTCGGGATCGAGCCCGCGACGGTGGTGGGTGGCCTCGGCATGAGTCCCGTGGATCGCGTGGTCGCGGCGCCCGCGCACCGCGACCTGCCGCTATCCACCCTGTATCCGCCGCATCCCTACGTGACGGGAAAGCCGCAGAAGGTGGAGTACGCGTTCGATGCGCCGGGCGCCGACCTCGTCGTGGTGGCCAACCCGCTCGTCACATGGATGCCGGACTGGTGGGTGCAGGTGACGTGCGATGGCGCGGGGCTCGTCGCGGCCACGCAGGATCTCGTGACGCAGGTCTACAGATGCGAAAGGGCACAGCCGGTCCACCGCTGGACGATCGCCACCACCGCGGCCGATCCGCACGCACTCGAAATCGTCACGTTCGCACCTCGCATGCGATGATTGTCGCTTGCCATCCCGCGGCTCGTCGATGAACACATCGTCCGCATGGATGATCGCCAACGCCGCCGCTCTCGCGGTGGTATTGACCGCTGCGCACGCATTGCTCAAGTGGGCATCGCAGAAGCCGCACGCGACGTTCGTCGAGCTGCTAACGTCGCAGGGCGCCGTGGTGGCACTCGCGCTGGCGCTGTACGGCGGCGTGTTCCTGTGGTACCTGCATGCGCTTCGGCGCTTCGAGATGGCCGAGCTCTTCCCGCTGTACACCGGGCTCACGCTCATCCTCGTCGCCTGCACGGGCGTGTTGTTGTTCGGCGAGCGGCTCGCTCCGGCGCAGATCGGCGGCATCCTGCTGATCGTCGCCGGACTGTTCCTGTTGCAGCGTGGCGCGTGACGCGCCAGTGCCGGTGCCGGGCGCGAGCGCGCGCCGCGCGCTGAGCGCAGCCGCCTTCGTGCTGGTGTGGATGGTGTGCGGCTTTGCCGCCCATCTGTCGCCCAACGCCTATTTGCTGCTCGGCGTGCCGCTCGTGCTGGCGTTCCAGCGATTCGTGGCGCGCCAGCCCCTGCGTGCGCTGTGGGTGCGTGCCGCACCGCCCCTGGTGCCGGGTGCTGGCGGTTGGGCGATCCTCGTCGTCGTCGCGCTGGTGCCGCTCTGGCAGCTGGGTTCGGCCATTGCCGCCGGTCTCGGCGCCGACATCGTCGCATGGGATGCCTGTGCGCTGGTCGGCAGCCTCGGCGTCGCCTACGCCTGGCAGCATCAGTCTCGCGGCGCCCTGCGTGCGGGACTTGCGTTTGCCGCACTCGCGCTGTTCTGCGGCATTTTCACCATGGCCGGTGCGGCGATCGTCACCACGCGCTCGCCGTGGATCGGCGTGACGCGCTACGCGCCGTTTGCACTGGACCTGCTGCTCTACCTGCCGGTCGCATTCGTCCTCGAAGAAGTCGTCTTCCGTGGCGCGCTCGACAGCTACGCCGGCGGCGATGGCGTCGCCGGCTGGCGCAATTTTGTCGGCGCCGTCGGCGTCGCGTCGCTCTGGGGCCTGTGGCATCTGCCCGTCATTCCCGATGCGCTGCACCTGCACGTCGTCTTGCAGCTGCTCGCCGTCCACATCCCCATCGGCGTCTTTCTCGCGTTCGCCTGGCGCAGCGGCGGCACGCTGCTGCTGCCTGCGCTGGTGCACGCGCTGGTGGATGCGTATCGCAATGCCGTGCTGATGTAGCGCGCGAATGCGCGGCTGCCGGCGTGCGTTCGGCGTCCAACGCGCAACCGGCGGCGCTTCGCGCGCGCGTCCGCCGGTTCCACAGCCCACAGCCGCTGAGCGGTCAGTAACTGCCCTGGGTCGCGTAGTTCTCGAAGCGCGTGAACTCGCCGAGGAAGGTCATGCGCACGGTGCCGATCGGCCCGTTGCGCTGTTTGCCGATGATGATCTCGGCGACACCCTTGTCCTGAGTCTCGGGGTTGTAGACCTCGTCGCGATAGATGAACAGGATCACGTCCGCGTCCTGTTCGATCGCACCCGATTCGCGCAGGTCGGACATCACCGGGCGCTTGTTGGGCCGCTGCTCGAGCCCGCGGTTCAATTGCGACAGCGCGACCACCGGCACCTTGAGCTCCTTGGCGAGCGCCTTCAGCGAGCGCGAGATCTCGGAGATCTCGGTGGCGCGGTTCTCGCCGACGGCCGTGGCCTGCATCAGCTGCAGGTAATCGACGATGATCAGGCCGAGCTTGCCCTGGAACTGCTTGGCGATGCGGCGCGCGCGCGAGCGCACCTCCATCGCGGTCAGCGCCGGCGTCTCGTCGATCAGGATGGGCGCGTCGTTGAGGCGGCCGATGGCGCTCGACAGCCTATTCCAGTCGTCGGGCTGCAGGCGTCCGGTGCGCAGGTTCTGGCTGTTGAGGCGCCCCGTGGATGCGATCATCCGCAACGCGAGCTGGTGCGCGCCCATTTCCATCGAGAAGATCGCCACCGGCAGCTTGAGATGCATCGCCACGTGCTCGCCCATGTTGACGGCGAGCGCCGACTTGCCCATCGACGGCCGCCCGGCGACGATCACGAGGTCGCCGGGCTGCAGGCCGGCCGTCTCGCGATCGAGATCGGCGAATCCGGTCTCGATGCCGGTGACTTCCGACGGATTGTCGCGGCTGTAGAGCTCCTCGATGCGCTCGACGACGCCCACCAGCAGCGAGCTCAGCGTCGAGTACTGGTTCTGCCCGCGCGCCCCCTGCTCGGCGATGTGCATCACCTTGGTCTCGGCCTCGTCGAGGACCTCGCGCGCGCTGCGGCCCATCGGGCGGAACGCCGATTCGGCGATCTCCCCGGCGGCGCCGGCGAGCTGGCGCAGGATCGAGCGCTCGCGCACGATCTGTGCGTAGTGCCGGATGTTGGCCGTGGTCGGCACGTTCTGCACCAGCGCGCCGAGGTATGCGAGCCCCCCGACGTAGTCGAGGCGCTGCGTCGATGCCAGCAACTCGGCGACCGTGACCGCGTCGGCGGGCTTGCCCTCGGCGATGAGCCGCATCGCGTGCGCGAAGATCACGCGATGCGCATCGCTGTAGAAGTCGCCCTCGGTGACGACGTCGCCGATGCGGCTCTCCACCTCGTTGTCGAGCAGGAGCCCGCCCAGCAGCGACTGCTCGGCTTCGAGCGAGTGCGGTGGCAGCTTGAGGGAATCGAGTTGGGCGTCGTCCGGCATGGTGTCGCGCGCCGTCGTGAATGCCTTCGATTGTAACGCCTGCCGCGCGTCCGGCCGTCCCCCGCGCACGGACGCAGCCGCAAAAAAAGGGCGCCGCGGCGGCGCCCTTCGCGGTGCCGCCGCAGCGATCAGCCCTGGACGGTTTCGCCGATCACGTTGACGACGATCTCGGTCACGACGTCGGTATGCAGCGCGACGCCGACGTGGTGCTCGCCCACGTGCTTCAGCGGTCCGCCCGGCATGCGAATCGCCGACTTCTCGACGTTCAGCCCCTGGCTCTTGAGCGCCTCGACGATGTCGACGTTGGTCACCGATCCGAACAGGCGGCCGTCGACGCCGGCCTTCTGCGTGATGCGCAGCGCGGTGCCGGCGAGCTTCTCCGACTGGGCCTGCGCGAGCGCGAGCTTGTCGGCAGCAGCCTTCTCCAGCTCGGTGCGCTTGGATTCGAGCAGCTTGAGATTGTCCGGCGTGGCGCGCCGGGCCTTGCCTTGCGGGATCAGGAAGTTCCGGGCATAGCCGTCCTTGACCTTCACCACGTCGCCGAGATTGCCGACGTTCGCCACCTTCTCCATCAGGATGATCTGCATCGTGTGCTCCTAGTGGCGGTCGGTGAACGGCAGCAGCGCGAGGAACTGCGCGCGCTTGATCGCCGTGCCGAGCTGGCGCTGGAAGCGCGCGCGCGTGCCGGTGACGCGCGCCGGCATGATCTTGCCGTTCTCCTGCACGAAGTCCTTCAGCACGTCGATGTCCTTGTAGTCGATCTGCTTCACGCCCTCGGCGGTGAAGCGGCAGAACTTCTTGCGCTTGAACAGCGCATTGCCGCGATCGCGTTTCTTGAAATCCTTCTTGCCTTTGAGCTTGCCTTTTCCCATCGGGCGGGGCATGGTGTCCTTACCTTTCCGTCAATTCCGTCGATTCGAATCGTGATATGTGCAGCGCGACGCTGGTGCCGGTGCGATAGCGCCGCGCGATGAAGCCTTCGCAGCGCAACCCGCTGCCTGCCGCGACGCTCGCCAGTCTCTGCGCCGTCTGCGCGAAGGCGATCGCCGCAATCTCGCATTCCACCTTGCGCTCGCCGCCGGCTTCCGGCTGCGTCGATGCGTGCGTGAGCGTCAGTTCGAGCACGGCGATGCCGGCGGGCGTGTAGCGCAACGGATCGCGCGACTTGAGCGTGGCGTCGAGCGTGAGGCGATTGGTCGCCGCCACGCCGCGCGCGCCGCCGCCTTACGCCGCCGCGGTTGCCGCGGCAGCCACCGGAGGCGCCGCGCTTTCCGCGCCACGCTCGGCAGGCCGCTCGGCCGGCTTCTCGGTCAGCGACTTCGCCTTGTCTTCCTTCATCATCGGCGACGGCGTGACCACCGCGTCGCGCATGGCCACGATCAGGTGGCGCAGCACGGCATCGTTGAACTTGAACGCGTGCTCGAGCTCGGAGAGCGTAGCGGCGTCGACTTCGATGTTCATCAGCACGTAGTGCGCCTTGTGCATCTTCTGGATCGGATAGGCCATCTGGCGCCTGCCCCAGTCCTCGATGCGGTGAATCCGGCCGCCGTGGCCGGTCACCATCGTGCGGTACCGCTCGACCATGCCGGCGACTTGCTCGCTCTGGTCGGGGTGCACGATGAATACGATCTCATAGTGACGCATCAGCATCATCCTTTCGTTCGATTGCGGCCCATGGCGGGCCGATGGCCACCCCGTACCTTCCGGGTGTGGCAAGGGAACCGGTGATTCTAGTGCAAAAATGAATAAGAATCAAGGAGGAAGCGAGGCCCTCCGAGGAGCGCCGAACCGGCTAGCATGGCATTCGTCCGCGGCACGACGCCCCTGTGCGCAGTGGCTGCGGGCCCATCCCTCCATCCCCAACGACCGCGAGCCCGCATGGAATCTGTCGTCCTCGTGCCCGGCCTCATCGCCTCGCCCCGCTATTTCGCCGCACAGATACCCATGCTGTGGCAATTCGGGCCCGTCAACGTCGCCAACCACACCGCGCACGACAGCATGGCGGCGCTCGCGCGCGACATCCTCGCTGCCGCACCGCCGCGCTTCGCGTTGCTCGGGCACTCGATGGGCGGCTACATCGCGTTCGAGATCATCCGCCAGGCACGCCACCGCGTCACCCGCCTCGCCCTGCTCGACACGTCGGCCCGCGCCGACTCGCCGGAGCAGACCGAAAACCGGCGGCGGCAGATCGCGATTGCGCAGGCGGGACGCTTCGCCGAGTTGCCGGACCTGCAATATCCGAACTACGTGCACCCCGACCGTCATGCGGATACCGCGTTGCGCGCGTTGATCCGGGCGATGGCCGAGGACAACGGCGCGGATGCGTTCGTGCGCCAGCAGAACGCGATCATCGGACGCGTCGATTCGCGTCCCACGCTCGCGACGATCACCTGTCCCACGCTCGTGCTCGTCGGGGACGCCGACCAGCCGACGCCGCCCGAGCGCGCGCAGGAGATCGCGGCCGGCATCGCCGGATCGAAACTGGTCGTCGTGCCGCGCAGCGGCCACATGACGACGCTCGAACGACCAGCGGAAGTCACGGCGGCGCTGCGTGACTGGATGCGCATGTGACATGCCGGCGCGATCGCACCGGAAGCCCGAACCACTCTCTGGAGAACCGCGACATGAACCGCGACACGTTCGCCGCCGTCGACCGCTATTTCGCCGGCACGCTCGGCGCCGATGACGAGGTGCTGGCGGCCACGCTGGCGGCGAGCGACGCCGCCGGCCTGCCCGCCATCAGCGTCTCGCCGTGCCAGGGCAAGCTGCTGCACCTGCTGGCGCGCATGCAGGCGGCGCGCAACATCCTCGAAGTCGGCACGCTGGGCGGCTACAGCGCGATCTGGCTGGCGCGCGCGCTGCCGCCGGGCGGCTCGCTGATCACGCTCGAGGCGCTGCCCAAACACGCGGAAGTCGCGCAAGCCAATCTCGCCCGCGCGGGCCTCGAGGATGTCGTCGACGTGCGCGTCGGTGCCGCGCTGGACTCGCTGCCGAAGCTCGCCGCCGAGGGCCGGCCGCCGTTCGACATGGCGTTCATCGACGCCGACAAGGCGAACAATGCGGAATACTTCGCGTGGGCCCGCAAGCTGTCGCGGGAGGGCGCGATCATCGTCGTCGACAACGTCGTGCGCGACGGCGCGGTGATCGATGCCGCCAGTCACGACGCCGCCGTGCGCGGCGTGCGGCGCCTGCTGGCGCTGATCGCGGCCACGCCGGGGGTCGAGGCCACCGCCATCCAGACCGTCGGCGCCAAGGGCTACGACGGGTTCCTGCTGGCGCGCCTCGTGGCCGCCTGAGCGGCCACCGCGCGTCGTTCGCGCGCCACTTCGCAAGCTCGCGCGTGCGGCGCAACACGCGCATCGGCGCCGCGCCGCCGCGTTCGCGCGAAGTCCGGGTTGCCGGTTGACGATGCTGCCGGCGCACCGCCGCGGGCGGCTGCCCCACCGGCGCGGCCGTTTGTACAAAAGGGTTTGCACGCGCGGGAACGTTATGCGCACAATGGCATCGAAGCTTGCGCCCGCGCAAGATCGCCATGCGAAAGCCGCCGCTTTACAGCCGCTCCCACCGCGCATCCGACGTTGCGCGCGTGGAGTTGCAACCCGGCAACAGCGCCACTGTGGCGCCCGTGGCACGCACGCCCTGGCGCGTGCGCTGGCGCCGGGTGCGCATGCCGCTCGCGCTATTCAGCTGCGCGCTGCTCGCGCTGGCCGTTGCCGTATATGCCGTCACGCGCACGCAACCGCGGCCGCTGACGCAGAAGGACATCGACGCCGCGGTGCTGCACACGCTGGACAACACGCCGCTGCCTTCCATGGCGCAGAAGGCATATGCGGCGGTGCGTCCCTCCGTGGTGCATGTGCGTGGACTTCGCCATGTCGCGGCGGAGGCCAAGCCGGGCGCCAAGACTGCGACCCGGCCCCGCGCCACGGTCACGAAGCCGAAGGACGGCGAGCATCCGCGCGCCGAGGCCGACGACCCCGACGAGCTCTACCGGATCGGCGTCGGCACCGGCGTGGTCATCGTCGCCTCGGGCCTGATCCTCACCAACCTGCATGTGATCGACGGCGCGGAAGCCATCGTGGTGACGTTCGCCGACGGCACGGAGTCGCCCGCCGACGTCGTCAACACCCAGCCCGAGAACGATCTCGCCGTGCTCAAGTCGCGCATCGTTCCCGACGACCTGCCGGCGGCGACGCTGCGGTCGACCGCCGACCTGAGCGTCGGCGACCAGGTGGTGGCGATCGGCTACCCGTTCGGCATCGGGCCATCGGCGTCGGCCGGCATCGTGTCGGGACTGCGCCGCGAATATCATTCGCCGGAAGGCAACAAGATGTTGACCAACCTGATCCAGTTCGACGCCGCCGCCAATCCCGGCAATTCCGGCGGCCCGCTGGTCACGGCGGACGGCGAGGTCGTCGGCATCGTCACGGGCATCTTCAATCCGACCGACCAGCGCGTTTTCATCGGCATCGGTTTCGCGGTGCCCATCGAGAACGCGGCCGCGGCCGTCGGTTTGTCGCCGTTCTGAACCGGGGCCGGGAGGCAGCGTGACATCCGGGCCGCATGCGCATCGACCGTCGCCGCACCGTCGCACCCTTGCCACCCTCCGCGAGACGCCATGACCGACCAGCCCGCGAAATCCCCCGGACCCGCCGCCCACGCGGAGCTGATGCAGCGCATCCTCTACGAGGTGAAGAAGGTCGTCGTCGGCCAGGATCATTTCCTCGAGCGCGTGCTGGTGGCGATGCTGGCGCAGGGACACCTGCTGGTCGAGGGCGTGCCGGGCCTCGCCAAGACGCTCACGGTGAAGACGCTGGCGCGGACGATGCGCGGCGCGTTCCGGCGCATCCAGTTCACGCCCGATCTCGTGCCCGCCGACCTCGTGGGCACTCGCGTGTTCAACCAGCGCACCAGCGAGTTCACCACCGCGCTCGGACCCGTGTTCGCCAACCTGCTGCTGGCCGACGAGATCAACCGCGCGCCGGCCAAGGTGCAGAGTGCGCTGCTGGAAGTGATGCAGGAATATCAGGTGACGATCGCCGGTGAATCCTTCCGCGTGCCCGAACCGTTTCTGGTGATGGCGACGCAGAACCCGATCGAGAGCGAAGGCACCTACCCGCTGCCGGAGGCGCAGGTCGACCGCTTCATGATGAAGGTCGAAGTCGGCTATCCGACCGAGGAGGAGGAATTCGTGATCGTCGAGCGCGTGACGGGCACGCCAACCGACGTCGTGGCGGTGTGCACGCCGGAGGAGCTGCGCGACGCACAGCGGGCGTGCCGCAAGGGTTACGTCGATCCGTCGCTGATGCAGTACGCGGTGCGCCTGGTCGCCGCCACGCGCCAGCCCGCGCGCTTCGGGCTGGCCGAACTCGCGCCGTACATCACGTTCGGCGCGAGCCCGCGAGCCACGATCAATCTCGTCGAAGGCGCGCGCGCGCTCGCCTACCTGCGGGGTCGCAGCTATGCGCTGCCGGAGGACATCGCCGACCTCGCGCCCGACGTCATTCGCCACCGCCTGTCGCTGTCGTACGAAGCGCTGGCCGAGGGCATCACGCCGGACCGCATCGTGGTGCGCGTGCTGCAAAGCGTGCGCGCGCCGGACAAGCCGCTCGCAAGCCATGTCGACGTCACCCATTCCGCCTGACACCGTCCTGCGTCGCCTCGAGTGGACGGTGTTGCGCCGCCTCGACGGCCTGCTGCACGGCGACTACCGGACTTTCTTCCGCGGCAGCGGACTCGACCTCGCCGACTTGCGCGAATACCAGTTCCACGATGACGTCCGGCATATCGACTGGAACGTCACCGCGCGCCTCGCCACGCCCTATGTCCGCGAGTTCAACGAGGAGCGCGACCTCACCGCGTGGTTCCTGCTCGACTTGTCGGCCTCGGTGGACTTCGGCTCGCAGGCCATGCTGAAATCCGGCGTCGCACGCGACCTCGTCGCCGTGCTCGCGCGCGTGCTGACCCGCCACGGCAACCGCGTCGGCGCCATGCTGTACACCGACCGCGTCGACACCGTGCTGGTGCCGCGCAGCGGTCGCCGCCACGTGCTTGCATTGATGCGCGCGATCGAGCGCACGGCGTCCGCGCCGCGCACATCGCGCGAAGGTACGCGGCTCGGTGACCTGCTGTCGGCTGCGCAAGGCGCTCTCAAGCGCCGCAGCCTGGTGTTCGTGGTCTCCGACTTCGTCAGCGCTCCCGGCTGGCAGAAGCCGCTGGCGGCGTTGGCGCACCGCCA
Source organism: Casimicrobiaceae bacterium (assembly GCA_036003195.1). Taxonomy (GTDB): domain Bacteria; phylum Pseudomonadota; class Gammaproteobacteria; order Burkholderiales; family Casimicrobiaceae; genus VBCG01. The sequence continues at coordinate 53,463 of DASYSP010000083.1, read as the reverse complement.
CGACGTGGTCGCGGTGCGCCTGTACGACCCGCTGGAGATGGCGCTGCCCGACATCGGCCTCATGGTGATCGAGGACGCCGAAACCGGCGAGCAGGTGTTCGTCGACACGCACGACCGCGGCTTCCGCAAGCGCTTCGCCACCATCGCCGACCGCCGCGAGCGGGAATTGCGCGAGGGCCTCACGACCGCCGGCGTCGATGCGCTCGAATTGTCCACCGTCGACGATCTCACCGAGTCGCTGCTGCGCTTCGCCGATCTGCGCGGCCGCCGCGCGCAGGCCGCCGCGGGCCGCCCGCTGGCGGCGCATCTCAGGGCCGCGTCGTGAAATTCATCTGGCCCGAATGGCTGTGGCTTGCGGCGATCCTGCCCGTGCTCGTCTTCCTCTACGTCATGATGCTGCGCCGGCGGCAAAAACGCGCGCTGCGCTACGCCAGCCTCGCGATCGTCAACGAGGCGCTGGGCAAGGGCAACAAGCTGCGGCGCCACATCCCGCCCGCGCTGATGCTGCTCGCGCTCGCCGCGCTGATCATCGCCACGGCACGCCCGACCGCGACGGTGACGCTGCCATCGCAGCACGAGACCATCATCCTGGCGATGGACGTCTCGGGCAGCATGCGCGCCGCGGACGTGCTGCCGAGCCGCCTCGAGGCCGCGCAGGCTGCCGCCAAGGCGTTCATCCACGACACGCCCGCGAACATGCGCATCGGCATCGTCGCCTTCGCTGCCACCGCGACCGTCGTGCAGCCGACCACGCAGTCGCGCGACGATCTCGACGCCGCGATCGACCGCTTCGAGCTGCAGCGCGGGACTGCCGTGGGGAGCGGACTGCTCGTCGCGCTGAAGATGCTGTTCCCCGAGATCGAGTACAACCTCAATACCTACAATCCGCGCGGCGATCCGCGCCGTGGCGCCGCGCTCGGCGAGTCCCGGCCGGACGCCGTGCCGCCAAAGCCGGTGGCGCCCGGCTCGTACAGCTCCGCGGCGATCATCCTGCTCACCGATGGCCAGACCACCACCGGTCCGGACCCGCGCGAGGCGGCGAAGATGGCGGCGGAGCGCGGCGTGCGCGTGTTCACGGTCGGCGTCGGCACGGTCAACGGCGAGATCATCGGCAGCGAAGGCTGGTCGATGCGCGTGCGGCTCGACGAAGACGCATTGAAGGCCATCGCCGAAACCACGCATGGCGATTATTTCTACGCAGGGACTGCGGTCGACCTCAAGAAGGTCTACCAGGACCTCAATTCGAAGCTCGTGTTCGAGAAGAAGGACACCGAGGTCACCGCCTTCTTTGCGGCGCTGGGCGCGCTGCTGGTGCTGTGCGCCGTCGGTCTGTCGATGTGGTGGTACCAGCGCGTGCTGTAGCGGCGACTGCCTCAGGCCTGCCATTCGATCGGGCAGCAAAACGGCGCGCCTTCCTCGGCGCGCCGTTGCATTCAGGCTCAGGGTCAGACCCCGGCGGGGTCAGCCGCCCGCTTCGCCGCCGGCGGCGTTGTTGCGCGTGCCCGGGGTCGATCGATACGTGCCGTCCGGGCGCGACCCTTCGGGATGGCCCTGTGGCGGGGGCCGGTTCCCCGCGTAGGGCGGCGGATGATTGCCGGCGTTGGACGGCGGGCGATAGTTGCCGCCATCGTGGCCGTGGTTGTCGTGCGCCTGCTGCGGATAGTAGTGCGACGGCCCGCGTGGCGGTGGCGGCGCATGCCAGTCGTGGGCGAATCGTGGTCCCGGTGCGTGGTAGGGGTGGTTGTACCAGTAGTTGCGGTTGCCGTAGAAGGGCCGCCCGCGGTAGTAGTTGTCCCAGTAGGAGCCGATCGAGAACGTGATGATCGGCAGGCCAAGCGCCGGACCGTAGGAATAGATCGGTACCGCACCGGACTGATAAGGGTAGGTCAGATAGCTCGCGTACACCCACCCGCGCACGTTCCCGGTGTAGACATCGCACCAGGTATAGCTTTGCAGGCAGCCGCCCACAGTGAGGGGCGTGCCGGGCGCCAGGCGGGTCACCAGCGGATACGTGGGATCGGGTCCGGCGCGCATGTTGACCGCCGTGGTCGTATACGCACTCTGGGCGGCGGCGCCAAGTGGCACCGCGACGAAGCCGGCCAAGGCGAGGAATCGCAATAGGCGCATCGGAGGGCTCTTTCGGTAAAATCGACATGCCGAGTTTGGCATCCGCGACGCCACGCCGCAATGCATGCTGCGGCAGCGTCGTGTCAGTCGGCGCCGCCGTCGCGTGTCGGTGTCGCGCCTGCAAGCGCGTCGAGCGCGGCGTCGCGTTGCGGCTTCGGCAACATCGCCAGCGCCCGCACATGGTCGTAGAAGCGTGGCAGGTCGCCATGCGCGTCGGCGATCATCCTGCGAAACGCCGGCACCCACGTCGTATACAGCGCGATAGCCGCGAGGCTCGCATTATTCGGCCCCTTGCCGTCATCGCCGGCGAACCATCGATCGAAACCGGCAAGTCCGGGCTCACCGGCCCTGACGCGATCGTAGTCGGCGCGCATCGCCGCGAAGATCGCGCGTTTGGCCGACGCCTTCTCCATCGCCGGCTCGCCTGACGCATAGAGTGTCTCGAGCTTCATGCGCGCGTCGCCGATGATGCGGCGGAATTCACCCCTGAGCCTTTCGCTGCGCAGGCGATCGGCGTCGAGGCGCGCGCGCATGTCGGCCGGCTGCGCGGCGATCCAGCGCTCCAGCCCCTCGTCCGAAACGGCCGTTGCGTACGACTCGTTGAACAGCGTGTCGCCTTTGACGTAAATGAGCTGATGCGCGAGCTCGTGGAAGATGAGCCTGGCGAACTCTGTTTCCGGATAGCGCACGAATGTCGACAGGATCGGATCGTCGAACCAGCCCAGCGTCGAGTACGCCGGCACGCCGCCGATGTAGATGTCGTCGCCGGCAGCCTTGAGCCTGGCCGCCTCGGCGCGCGCATCGGCCTCGTCGAAATAGCCGCGGTAGTTGACGCAGCCCGCGATCGGGTAGCACCACGCGCGCGGCGCGAGCGACAGCGCGGGCGTGGCGAAGACGTTGTACAGGACGTACGGCCGGCCGAGATCGGTGTAGCGGCGATAGCTGTCGTTCGCCGGCAGCGCGAGCGCGTGCGTGGCGAAGTCGCGGATCCTTTCGGCGAGCTCGAGGCGAGCCTTGACGCGCGGATCGGAAGCGTCGCCGATGGCCTCGGCGATGGGCCGTGCCCCGGCGAGGATCTCGTATTGGCCATGCAGCCCCTGCCAATAGAAATCGATCGCGCTGCAGCCGGCGAGCGTGGCGCCGACGAGCGCCGCCAGCAGCGCGCGCCCCCGACTACGCATTCACGACCGCCCGGCGATCGACCAGCCATGTGCGCAGCCGCGCGATGCCCTTCTCGATCTTGGCCTGGTCGATGGTGTAGGCGAAGCGCACGTGCATCGCCGCCCGATGCGTGCCGAAATCGACGCCGGGCGTGACCGCCACGCCGGTGGCGGCGAGCATGTCCCGGCAGAACGCGGCCGAGTCCTGCGAAAAACGCGAGCAATCGGCGTAGACGAAGAAACCGCCCGTGGGCATCACCGGCACGCCGAATCCGAGCTCGCGCAGCGCGCCGACCAGATAGTCGCGGCGGGCCTCGAACGCCCGCCGCCGGGTCTCGACGATCGCCATCGAGGCGGGCGTGAAGCAGGCCAGCGCCGCGCGCTGCGACAGCGTCGGCGGCGAGATGTACAGGTTCTGTGCGAGCTTCTCGAGATCGCGCACGTGGCGGCGTGGCGCGACGATCCATCCCAGCCGCCAGCCGGTCATGTTGAAGTACTTGGAGAAGCTCGAAATGACGAAGGCTTCGTCGCTCACCGCGACAGCCGAGCGTGGCGCGGCGCCGTACGTGAGCCCGAGGTAGATCTCGTCGACGACAAGATGGCCGCGGCGCGCCGCCGCCACGGCGGCGATGCGCGCGAGCTCGTCGCCGGCGACGGTCGTGCCGGTGGGATTGGACGGCGTGGCGACGAGCACGCCGCGCGTGGCTTCGGTCCAGTGGCGCGCCACCAGTTCCGCGGTGAGCTGATAGCGCGTGGCGGCATCGACGGCCACCGGCTGCGGCACGCCTTCGAGGGTGCGCACGAAATGCCGGTTGCACGGATAGTTGGGGTCCGCCATCATGATGGCGCTGTCGCGATCGACGATCAGCCCCAGCACCAGCAGCAGGGCCGCCGACGAGCCGGCGGTGACGATCACGCGTGCAGCATCGACTTCGGCGCCGTAATGACTGCGATAGTGCCCGGCGATCGCCTCGCGCAAGGCCGGCAGGCCGAGTGCCGACGTGTAGTAGATGGCGCCGTCGTCGAGTGCCTGTTTCGCTGCCGCCGCGACGGGCTGGGGGGTCGGAAAGTCGGGTTCGCCGATCTCCATGTGCACGACGTCGACGCCGCGGGCTTCGAGTGCGCGCGCCGCCGTTTGCACCTCCATGACATGGAACGGGGCGATCGCGTCGATCCTGCCTGCGAGCGGCGGTACGTCGTCCATCGAACGGCCTAGCGGAACCATCCTGCGAAAGGCGCTATCGTAATCCCATGCGGCACGCACTCCCACAGGCCCACGCGCTGGTGCTCGCGATTGGCCTTCTTGCCGGCATCGGCGTCGCACCTGGCGCCCGCGCCGACATCTACAAATGCCTGGGCGACAACAGCCAGCCGGTCTACCAGGACAGCCCCTGCCCCAAGGGACGCGAGATGCGGGATTTCCAGGCCGATCCTGCCAACGTGTCCGTCGTGCCGTTCGCGCCGCCGCCCGCCGCCGCGCCGGCGCCATCCACGCCGAAGGCCTCGAAGCACGGCGGCAAGGCCTCCGACACGCCGACGACGACCACCACCCGCGCGCACATCAAGCCCGGCATCCCCCCCGGCAATGCCGCCGAGCGGCGCTTCCTGCATACCGGCATGAGCGACGCCGAGGTGCTCGCACGTATCGGTGCGCCCGACATCAAGAGCGGCAATGCCGACAGCCGGAGCGGTGCGCGCTGGTCCTACCTGCCGACCGACGGCGACCCGGGAATGATCACCACGCTGCATATCCAGTCCGGGCAATTGACACAGGTCGACCGCAAGCCCTCGCGATGAGGGCGGTGCTGCAGCGCGTGCGCCATGCGAGCGTTGCCGTCGACGATGCCGCCATCGCCTCGATCGGGCCTGGCCTGCTGGTGCTCGCCGGGGTGCTCGCCGACGACAGCCGCGACGATGTCGAGTGGCTCGCACGCAAGATCGTGCTGATGCGCGTGTTCGCCGACGACACGGGCACGATGAACCGCTCGATTCTCGACATGGGCGGCGAGCTGCTGGTGGTATCGCAATTCACGCTCTACGCGTCGACGCGACAAGGCAACCGGCCGTCGTGGTCGCGCGCAGCGCCCCCCGCAATCGCGGCGCCGTTGTTCGGGAGCCTCGTCGTGGCGCTCACGGCGGCGCTTGGCAAGCCGGTGGCGACCGGCCGCTTCGGCGCGGACATGGCGATCGCGCTCGTCAACGACGGTCCGGTGACCCTCGTTCTCGATTCCCGCGCGCGCGAATGATGCGACGCCGCACGCGCCGATGGCCGCGGCGCTGCCGGCCTGAGCCTCAGCCCCGGTCGAGCGACAGGCGCCCCGGCCCGAAGACGTAGGCGAAGAACAGGCCGCCGGCGATCGCGAGATTCTTCATGAAATTGATCTTTTGCATCGCCACCTGCGCGTCCCCCGCCGCCCAGAAGTTGTGGAAGATCACCCCGGCCACGAGTGTGAATACCGCGAGGATCAGCGCCGCCCACCGCGCCTTCCAGCCGACGAGGAACGCCAGCCCGACGCCGAACTCGACGACGATCGCGCCGACGGCCATCAGCGACGGCAGCGGCAGCGGGGAATGCGCGATGGTGGCAACCGTATTCTGGAAGTGGCCCATCTTGGAGAAGCCGCCGGGTACGAACAGCACGGCGATCAGCACGCGCCCGCAAAGCAATAGCCAGTCCTTGGACATCGATTCAGTCTCCTGCGAGGGTTGCAAGCGACGCGGATGTCGTTACTCCGTGCGCCATGGAAAAGTTCGGCTGCGTGCGCAGGGTGCTGCGAAACGCGCCGTGCCATCGAGGCAGCGGGGCCGCCAGTGCGGGCCGGCGCGCCGCCGCGCCGATGGCGCGATCAGAGGCGATAGGCGCGTTTGGCAAGCCCGTAGGCGAGCTCGGGCGCGAGCTCGAAAGCCTCGTCCTCGTCGAGCCGGTGCTCCAGCACGGCACTGGCGAGAAAGCGGCACGCGATGCGACGCCATACATCATGGCGCGCCGGGATCGACATGAAGGCCCGCGTGTCATCGTTGAAGCCGACGGTGTTGTAGAAGCCGGCCGTTTCGACCACCGAAGACAGGAATCGTTGCATGCCCTCGACGCTGTCGTGGAACCACCACGGCGGGCCCAGCTTCAGCGCCGGATAGTGGCCGGCCAGCGGCGCCAGCTCACGCGAGTAACTGGTCTCGTCGAGCGTGAACAGGATCACCGACAATCGGCGGTCGTCGCCGAATTGCTCCAGCAACGGCCCCAGCGCGCGCACGTAGTCGGTGCGCGTGGGCATGTCGGCGCCCTTGTCGCGGCCGAACTCGCGCAGCACCTTGGCATTGTGGTTGCGCATGCTGCCCGGATGGATCTGCATGACCAGCCCGTCATCGATGCTCATCCGCGCCATCTCGGTCAGCATCTGGCCGCGGAAGGCCTCGGCCTCGTCGCTGCCGATCGATCCGTCCATCGCGCGGTCGAGCAGGCGCTGGCATTGCGCGGCGTCGAAGTTGAACGTGCGCGCGGTGGGGTGGCCATGATCGGTAGACGTCGCGCCCATCGACCTGAAATAGTCACGGCGGATGCGGTGCGCGGCGAGATAGCCGCTCCAGCGCAGCGTGTTCTCGCCCGTGAGGCCGCCCAGGCGCACCACGTTGTCGCGGAATCCCGGGAAATCCGGGTCGACCACGGGGTCGGGCCGGTAGGCGGTGATCACCCGCCCGCCCCAGCCGCTGTCGCGGATCTTGCGATGATGGGTGAGCTGGTCGAGCGGCGACTCGGTGGTCGCGATCACCTCGATGTTGAAGCGCTCGAACAGTGCGCGCGGGCGAAACTCGGGCCGCCGCAGGCGATCGTTGATGTGGTCGAAATACCAGTCGGCGGTGGTGGCGTCGAGCTTGCGGTCGATGTCGAACAGCGTGGCGAACGCGTGGTCGAGCCACAGCCGGGACGGCGTGCCGCGGAACAGGTGATAGTGCGCGGCGAACGTGCGCCAGATCTTGCGTGCGTCGGTCTCGATCGGCCCACCATCGACCCGCGGAATGCCGAGGTCCTCCAGCGCGATGCCCTGGCTGTACAGCATGCGGAACACGTAGTGATCCGGCGTGATGAACAGCGCGCTGGCGTCGGTGAAGGGCTCGTCGTCGGCGAACCAGCGCGGATCGGTGTGTCCGTGCGGACTCACGATCGGCAGGCGCTCGATCGTCGAATACAGGCGTCGCGCGACGTTGCGCGTGCCGGTACCGGCGGGGAACAGGCGGTCGGGATTGAGCTTGAGGGCGGCCATGGTCGGCGATTGTTCGGGTTTCAGGCGATGCGTGCAAGTACTGCGCGCGCGCCGTCGCGGAATAGCGCGTCGACAGCTTCGCCAACCTGGCGGCGGAATTCACGGTCGGCCGCGAGGTCGCCGAACACCGGCGCGATGTCGAGGAACGCCGCAGCCACCGCGGCAGGATCGGTGCCATGGGCCGCGGCGAGTCGCGCGAACGCCGGCGCCATCGGATCGGCGACGGCGATCGTCCGGCCGGTCTCGTCGCGGCCGCTGGCGTAACGGATCCATGCCGCGACGCCCAGCGCCAGCCGCGGATACGGTGCGCCCGCCTTGCGGCGATCGCGGATGGTGCCGAGCAGCCGTTGCGGCAGTTTCTGCGAGCCGTCCATCGCGATCTGTTGCGTGCGATGGGGCAGCGCGCGATTGCGAAACCGCGTGAGCAGCGTGCTGCAGTAGGCAGCGAGGTCGACACCCGGCGGCGCGGCCAGCGTCGGCACGATCTCGTCGTGCATCATGCGCTCGATGTAGCGCGCGAGAAGCGGATCGTCCGCCGCCTGCCAGACGGTCATGTGGCCCATCAGAAATCCCAGGTAGGCAATCGCCGAATGGCTGCCATTGAGGAGGCGCAGCTTCATCGTCTCGTAGACGCCGACGTCGTTCGCGTACTGCGCGCCGGCATCGCTCCACGCGGGGTGGGGACCGGCGAAGTGGTTCTCGATCACCCACTGGCCGAAGGGCTCCGCCGCCACCGCCGCCGCGTCGTCGACGCCGAGCAGGCGCGCCGCCTCGGCCACGTCGTCGGCCGTGGTCGCCGGCACGATGCGGTCGACCATCGTGTCGGGAAACGCGACATGGTCGTCGATCCAGGCCGGCAGCGTACCGTCGCGCGCGCCGGCGAACGCATGCACGAGACCCCGCAGCGTGTGGCCGTTGTGCGGCAGGTTGTCGCAGCAGACGATGGTCAGCGGGCCCGCGCGCCCGGCCCGCCGCGCGGCAATCGCGGCGACCAGCGTGCCCACCGCCGAGACGGGCGCCCCGGGATGCGCGAGATCGGCAACGATGTCCGGATGCGCAAAATCGAGCGCACCGCTGGCGGGATCGTGGCAATAGCCTTTTTCGGTCACGGTCAGCGACACCACGCTGATGCGCGGATCGGCCATCCGCGCGATCGTCCCGGCGCGGTCGGCGCCGGCGAAGCGCACCTCGCGCAGTGCGCCGATCACCTGCGCGCGCGCCGCGCCTTCGCCCTTCCACAACACGCTGTAGAGACCGTCCTGACCGGCGAGCCCTTGCGTCGCGCGCGGCGTCTTCAGCGACACGCCGCAGATTCCCCAGCGCGGATCGGCGGCCAGCAGCGCATCGGTGTACACCGCCTGGTGGGCGCGATGGAAGGCACCCAGTCCGAGGTGGACGATGCCGACGCGCACGTTCGAAGGGTCGTAGGCCGGTGCGACGACCGCAGCCGGCAGGGCGGCGAGCGCCGCGAGGTTCAGCGAGGACATGGCAATCGGCGGCGACACGGCGCGGACGTCACGCCGGCTGCGGATGTTCCTTGACGCGGCTCACGAGCTGGGTGGGGTTGACGAACTGCAGCGCGACGAGCAGCCACACCAGCGTGACGGCCATGTACACCATGGCCATCGCGTCGACCGACTGCGACGTGCGCACGCCCGCCGCGAACATCGCGTAATACAACGCGACGACGAGGGTCTGCGAATCGGAACCCGCGGTGAGGAACGTGAGCTCGAACATCGCCACCGTGCGCACGAGCACCAGCAGCGCCGCCGCGAGCATGCCGGGCACGATGAGGGGCGCCAGCACATGGAGGAAAATATGGCCGGTGCGCGCGCCGAACACGCGCGCGGCCGACTCGAGATTGGGGTCGATCTGCTCGATGAATGGCGTCATGACCAGGATCACGAACGGCAGCGCCGGAATCAGGTTGGCGAGGATCACGCCGCCGATCGAGCCGGCGAGGTGCCACTGGTACATCACGGTCGCCAGCGGAATGCCGTACGTGATCGGCGGCACGATCAGCGGCAGCAGGAACAGGAAGAGCAGCCAGCGCTTGCCGGCAAAGTCGCGCCGCGCCAAGGCGTAGGCAGCCGGCACGCCCAGCAAGATCGACAGTGCCACGACCGCGAACATCACCTCGAAGGTGACGACGAGGATATCGGCGAGCTGGAAATCCTTCCATGCGTCGGCATACGCTCCGAGTGTCCAGCCTTCCGGCAGGACCGTGCCACGCCACACCGTGGCCGTCGAGTTGATCGCCACCGTGGCGATCATCAGGCCGACATTGATGAGGAACACTGCCATCAGCACGGACAGCGTGCCATTCCACACCGAGGGCCCCAGGCGGCGCGTCGGCGCGCTCATCCCTTGCCTCCGGTCACCGGACCGCGGTACACGAGGCGCCGCAGCGCCAGCACCAGGACCACGACGAGCAGCTGCGTGAGCCCCATCATCATCGCGATCGACGATGCGAGCGGATAGTCGTACTGCTCGAAGGCGGCTTCGTAAGCGGCGATCGAGATGACGCGCGTCGGCCCGGCGGGCGATCCCACGAGCACGGCCGACGGAAACACCGAATAGGCCTGCACGAACGCCAGGCAGAAGCACATCGCCAGTCCGGGCATCAGCAACGGCAGGTAGATGTCGCGGAATTGATGCCAGGGGCTGGCGCCAAGGCTCGCGGCAGCGCGGCCGAGCACCGGATCGATGCCCGTGACGTACGACAACAGCAGCAGGAACGCGAACGGAAAGCCGGAGATGACGAGCGAAATGAGGACGCCGATGTAGTTGTGGGTCAACCGGATCGGGCCGTCGTAGAGATGCAATGCGCTCAACAGCTGCGCCAGCCACCCGCGCGGCCCGAAATACGTGAGCATGCCCTCGGCAATCAGCACCGTGCCCAGCGTGATGGGCACGACCAGCGCCGTCGTGACCCATTTCTGGCGTGGCGTCTTCACGCGCATCCGGTAGGCGATCGGCAGGGCGAGGCCGAGATTGATGAACGTCGCCGGCAACGCGAGCTTGAACGTCGTGAAAATCGTCGGCCACAATCGGTCGGAACCGAAGAATTTCGCGTAGTTGGCCAGCATGCCGCCGGTGGTGGGGCGAAAGGACAGCCACAAGCCGTACAGGCACGGATAGATGAAAAGGGTCAACAGGAACAGCGCCGCCGGCGTCGCCAGCCATGGCGTCCGGTCCGCCCCCGCAAGACCAGGCGCGTTCACGCCGCGGGCTCGCCGAAAATCAGGACGCGCGCCACCGGCACGCTCGCATGCACCGGTTCGCCGACGCGAACCGACGCCTCGGTGCGCACGTGCAGGCGCACGCCGCCCGACGTGACGATGTCGACCAGCGACTCGCGGCCACCGTATTCGATGACGTCCACGGTGCCATGGATCAGGTTCGCCAGGCCTGCCGTGTCGTCGACCAACTGCACATCGTCGGGCCGAACGGTGGCCCGCACGCGCGATCCAGCGGCGAAAGGAGACTTGGCGGTGCCGGTCAGCGTGAGGCCCGAGCCGGACGCGACGACGCCATCGGCACCGGCGCGCTCGACCGTCAGCGCAATCTCGTTGCGATAACCCATGAACCGCGCGACGTCGATATCCGCCGGATTCGCATAGACCTCCGACGGCGCCGCCACCTGCCGCGCGGTGCCGTCCTTCATGACCACGATGCGATCGGCGAGCGACAGCGCCTCGTCCTGATCATGCGTGACGTAGATCGTCGAGCGTCCGAGCTGGCGATGGATGCGACGGATTTCCGACCGCATCTCGAGGCGCAGCTTGGCGTCGAGGTTCGACAGGGGTTCGTCCATCAGCACCAGCGGCGGCTCGACGACGATGGCGCGGGCGATGGCCACGCGTTGCTGCTGGCCGCCCGACAGTTGACCGGGCAGCTTGTCCTCGTGGCCTCCGAGCTGGACGAGCTTCAGCGCGGCATCGATCCGCGCCGCAGCCTCGCTCGCGCCCACCCTGCGCATCTTGAGACCGAAGCCGATATTGCGGCGCACGTTCATGTGCGGAAACAGCGCGTAGTTCTGGAACACCATGCCGAAGCCGCGGGCCTCCGGCGGCAGCACGTCGATGCGGATGTCGTCGAGATGAATGCTGCCATCGGACAGCGCCAGCAGCCCGGCGATGCAATTGAGCGCCGTCGACTTGCCGCAGCCCGAGGGCCCCAGCAACGCCACGAACTCGCCCCGCGGGATGGTCAGCGTGAGGCCGTCGAGCGCCGCCACGGCGCGCCCGCCCGCATGCGCAAAGCGGCGCGTGACGCGATCGAGGCGGAGCTCCTTGAAGTCGTGTTTCATGCGTGCGAGGTTCCGTTTGCGCGTTCGCGGCCGGCCCGGCACGCGCCGGCCGGAGCCGGCACGTGCCGCGCAGTGGACTACTTCTTGGTTTTCGCGCCGACCTTCTCGTCCCAGATCGCGAAAGCCTTGACCTGCGCGTCCGGCGGCAGCGATTGCGTCTGCGGGAATTCCTTCAGCCAGCCGTCGTATTCCGCGCGACCGAACTCCTTGATCGCATCCTGGCTTTCCTTCGGCGCCATCGACAGCGGCACGTTGGCGACCGCCGGACCCGGATAGAAGTATCCCTTGTCGTAGGTCGTGGCTTGCGCAGCCGGCGTGAGCATGTACGCCATCAGGTCGATCACCACCGCCAGTTTTTCCGGCGCCACGCCCTTGGGCACCGCCATGTATTGCGCGTCGTTCACCCAGGTCATGCCCTTGAACGGCTGAACCTTGTAGGACTTCGGCACGATCCCGGTGATGCGCGGGTTGAGATCCCAGCCGGTCATCGTCAAGGTCATGTCACGCGAACCTTCACCCAGCTCCTTCATCACCGCACCGGTGCCCGTGGGGTAGTACTCGATGCAGCTGTTGAGTTCCTGCAGGTAGGCCCACGTCTTGTCCCACGTGGCCGGATCCTTGGGGTTCTTGTCGCCGAGGATGTACGGCAGACCCATCAGGAACGTACGGCCCGGCCCGGAATTCGCCGGCCGCGCGTAGATCAGGCGATTCGGATTGGCCTTGCACCAGGCGAGCAGCTCCTGCGCGGTCGTCGGCGGCGATTTCACCTTGTCGGGGTTGTATTCCATCAGCGGACCCGCGGGCGAGAACACGACGATGATGCCCTGGTTCGACGCCAGGTCCTGCATCTTCGACGCCGCCGGGATCAGCGTGCCCGGGAAGCCCGGGAACTTGGCGGCGTATTGCGGCAGGATCGGCGTCCACAGTCCCTGGTCGATGCCGGCGGCCAGCGCATCGGTGCCGGTCAGCACGAGGTCGATGTCGCTGCGCCCGGCGCCCTGCATCGCCTTCAGCTTGCCGGGCAGCTCAGGTGCGGTCGCCTTGGTGAAGTTGATCTTGGCGATCAGGTCCGGGTGCTTGTCCCGATAGGCCTCGATGGCGCTCTGCGTCAGCGCCAGCTGGCCGGCCACGTCGACGATGTTGAGGGTGACCGGGGCCGACAGCGACGGAGTCGCCGCCATCATCGCCGCGGCCGCCGCGAATGCACCCGCGAGTTTCAATGTCATGCGTTTCATCGCAATGCTCCTCCGTTGGTCCGGCGCGCGACACGTTGTCGTCTGCCGGTGTTGTCCGTCGTCTGTTGCTCGACTCTTCGCTACGCTGTCCTGCGGCATGGCGCCGTCGCGGCGCCACGGTGCTGCTGTGTCCCTCATTTGGCCGTCCGCGTGTGGGCCGCCGACGCGGCGCGACGCTTGCCATTCGGCGTCGCGCGCGGATTCACCGGTGCCCCGACGTCGACCTTTTCACGCTGGAACTCACGGGCGACACGCGCAAGGTGGCGATGCATCGCCCCGCGCGCGCCCGCCGCATCGTGCGCGGCCACGGCCTTGGCGATCGCGCGATGGTCGCGAATCGTCTGCAGCGCCAACGCCGGCGTGTGATAGTGATGCTGCATCCGGCCCCACAGCTCGGCGCGCTGGCCCCACAGGCCGTCGACGACCAATTCGAGGGCGCCGTTGCGCGTCGCCGACGCGAGTGCCAGGTGGAATGCCTTGTCGGTCTCCTCGCGCACCGCGAAATCATCGACGTTGGATTCCATCTTTTCGATGGCCGCGTGCAGTGCGTCGACGTCGGCGCGCTTGGCCTCGCGCGCCGCCAGCGCGGCGATCTCGCCCTCGACGAGGCTGCGCGCGGCGAGGAGCTCGAAGGGTCCCGGTCCGTCGTCGTCGCCGACATGCGCAGACTTGGCCGACGCGCGCACGACGAAGATGCCGGTGCCGACGCGCACCTCGATCAGGCCGGCCACTTCGAGCGAGATGATCGCCTCGCGCACCGACGCCCGGCTCACGCCCATTGCCGCGGCCAGGTCGCGCTCGGCCGGCAGGCGCGCGCCCGGTGCGTACTCGCCATTCGCGATCAGCGTCGACAGCTGCTCGGCGATCTGGCGATAGAGCCTCGTGTTGCCGACGGCGGTGAGGGGCACGGCCTGGAACTCCTCCGGAACCGCCCGTGGGCGGGAATGGTGCGGCCTCGGAGCCGCTTTTGGCGCATCCTAATTGGCGGCTATAATCAGGTCAAGTGGTCTGGTGGTCTGTCCACCGGATAGCCTGACCCCAATGTCTAGGACGGGAACCCCGTGAAAATCACCGCCGCACGCGTCATCGTCTGCTGCCCGGGGCGCAACTTCGTGACGCTCAAGGTCGAGACCGACGCCGGGCTCACCGGTATTGGTGACGCAACCCTCAACGGGCGCGAGCTCGCGGTACGCGCCTATCTCGAGGATCACGTCGTGCCGGCGCTGATCGGCCGCGACCCGATGCGCATCGAGGACACCTGGCAATATTTCTACCGCGGGGCCTATTGGCGGCGAGGCCCGGTGACGATGGCGGCGATTGCCGCCGTCGACACGGCGCTGTGGGACATCAAGGCCAAGGCCGCGGGACTGCCCCTTTACGAGCTGCTGGGCGGCAAGAGCCGCGAATCGGTGATGGTTTATGGTCATGCCAACGGCCGCGATCTCGCCGAGACCGTCGACGAGGTCGGTCGGTACATCGAAATGGGGTATCGCGCCATTCGCGCGCAAAGCGGCATTCCCGGCCTCGCCTCGACCTACGGCGTCGCCAAGGATCGCCTGTTCTACGAGCCCGCCGACGCCGCAATCGCCACCGAGAATATCTGGTCGACGACGCGCTATCTCGACTTCGCGCCGCAGCTTTTCGAGGCTCTGCGCGCCCGGTTCGGTTTCGAGCCGCACCTCCTGCACGACGTCCACCATCGCCTGACGCCGATCGAGGCCGCGCGCCTCGGCCGCGCGCTCGAGCCCTATCGCCTGTTCTGGATGGAAGACCCCACGCCGGCGGAGAACCAGGAGAGCTTTCGCCTGATCCGCCAGCACACAGTGACGCCGATTGCCATCGGCGAGGTGTTCAACTCGATCCATGACGCACGCGTGCTGATCACCGAGGAACTGATCGACTACATCCGCGCGACCGTCGTGCATGCCGGGGGCATCACGCACCTGCGCCGCATCGCCAACCTCGCGGAGCTCCATCACGTACGCACCGGGTGCCACGGTGCCACGGACCTGTCGCCGGTGTGCATGGGCGCCGCGCTGCACTTCGACATTTCCGTCGCCAATTTCGGCGTGCAGGAATACATGCGCCACACCGATGAGACCGATGCCGTGTTTCCGCACGCGTATACGTTCGAGCGCGGCTTCCTCTATCCGGGCGACGCGCCGGGCCACGGCGTGGAACTCGACGAGGCGCTCGCCGCCCGCTACCCGTATCGCGCGGCGGCACTGCCGGTCAATCGGCTTGAAGACGGCTCGATGTGGAATTGGTGACACCGGACTGAGCCACCGCAGCAATGGCGGGGACGCATCGCGGTCTGCCCGCTGACGACACGACCGGCGGCGCCCCTGCGCCGCCAGCGCACCGGCTGCGGCAGCGGCACCGCGCGCGCGGCGTTACCCGCCCGCCACGTAGCGGCCACTCTTGCCGCCCGATTTCTCGAGCAGTGCGATGTCGCCGATGCGCATGCCGCGGTCGACTGACTTGCACATGTCGTAGATCGTGAGGAGCCCGGCGGCGGCCGCAGTCAGCGCTTCCATTTCGACGCCCGTTCGATCACGCGTCTCGCAGGTCACCTCGATCGTGACGATGCCGCCAGCTGCGTCGAGCGTGAAATCGACGCTGACATTGGTGAGCGCGAGCGGATGGCAGAGCGGGATGAGATCGGAAGTGCGCTTCGAAGCCATGATCGCGGCGATCCGCGCAACACCCAGCACGTCGCCCTTTTTCGCGGTGCCCGCGGCAATCGCGGCGAGCGTGGCCGGCTGCATCGCGATACGGCCCCCGGCGCGGGCAATGCGATGGGTGACTGCCTTGTCGCCGACATCCACCATCCGTGCGAGCCCCCGCTCGTCGAAATGCGTAAAATGCGCCGACACCGGCGCGTGGCCGGCGTCGCCGGGCTTGGACTTTCGAGCCATGGCGGGCGGTTGATGGGTGGGCGGCGAAACCGCGCCGCGCATTGAACTCGCCGCGGCGTTGCGGCATCTTAGCATCTGCGCGTCGCGCGACGCGTGCAGCGCCGTCGCGTCCGTTCCCGAGGTGATTCGACATTCTCGCTGCGCGCCAATGACACGCCTACGCACTACGCGCCTGCCGCGCACGTCCGCGCAGTGCCTCGCCTGCGCACTGGCATGCGTGCTGGCGATCACGCCGGCCGCACCCGGCGCCGTCGCGCAATCGGTGTGGTCCGGTACGCTGCCACCGGAACCGTCGGTTTCCCTGCCGCCGGCCAGCACCGCGCTGCCCGACCTCGGCGACGCGTCGCAGGTCGACCTTTCACCGGTGCAGGAGCGCAAGCTCGGCGAGGAAGTGATCCATCGCGCCAGGATGACCGGCGCCATCATGGACGATCCCGAGGTCAATGATTACCTGAACGACCTCGGTCAGCGTCTGGTCGCCGCGGTGCCCGACGCGCGGATCGACTTCCAGTTCTTTGCCGTGGCGGACAAGGAGATCAACGCGTTCGCGCTGCCCGGCGGTTTCGTCGGCGTCAACACCGGACTGATCCTGCTGACGCAGACGGAATCCGAGCTCGCGAGCGTGCTGGGCCACGAGATATCGCACGTCACCCAGCACCACATCGCGCGCATGATCGCCTCGCAGAAGGACACGATGCTGATGCAGCTGGGCGCGCTGGCGGTGGCGATCCTCGCCGCCAAGGCGGGCGGCTCATCCGGCGGCCAGGCGGCGCAGGCAGCCTTGGCATCGGCACAGGCGCTGGCGATCCAGCAGCAGCTCAATTTCACGCGCGCACACGAGTACGAGGCCGACCGCATCGGCTTCCAGCGCATGGTCGCTGCCGGCTTCGATCCGACGGCGATGGCGACGTTCATGAAGCGGCTGCAGGACGCGTCGCGATTCTCGGATTCGGGTGCGCCGTCGTACCTGCGCTCGCACCCGGTGACGTCGGAGCGCATCGCCGAGGCGCAGGCGCGCGCGCAGAACCTGCCGTATCGCCAGGTGGCCGATTCGCTGGATTTCCAGATGGTGCGCGCGCTGCTGCGCAGCTACGAAGGCGACGCGCGCGCGG
The DNA here is from genome assembly GCA_036003195.1 of Casimicrobiaceae bacterium. GTDB lineage: Bacteria > Pseudomonadota > Gammaproteobacteria > Burkholderiales > Casimicrobiaceae > VBCG01. The sequence continues at coordinate 36,340 of DASYSP010000083.1, read as the reverse complement.
CGGTGGCCTTCTTCGACCGCGCGCTCGCCGATCATCGCTACAACAGCCTCACGGCGACGCGTTACGGGCTCGTCGCTGCGCTGCTGCGGGCGCAGGACTACACGCGGGCGAAGAAGGTGATCGCCGAGCTCGACGACGCGGGCATCGCGCATCCGATGATCGACGCGATCGCCGGTCACGTGCTGATGGAATCAGGCGACCTCGATGGCGCGATCAAGCGCTTCAAGGCAGCCCTCGCGCTCTATCCCAACAAGCATCAGCTGATCTACGACTATCCGAATGCGCTGATGCGCGCCGGTCGCAATCGCGAGGCATCGGACTTCGCCGAGACCGAGCTCGCGCGCATGCCCGGCGATGGCCAGCTGCATCTCATCGCGGCGCGTGCCTATGCCGCGCAGAACAAGGAAATGAAGCAGTACCAGCATCAGGGCGAGTACTACGCGTGGCAGGGCAACCTCAAGGCCGCGGTCGTGCAGTTCGAGCTCGCCAGCAAGGCCAAGGACACCAATTTCTACGATGCATCGGTCGTCGACACGCGGCTGCAGGACCTGAAGAAGGAGCTCAAGGACCAGCCGAAGGAGACGCTGAAGAACCAGGGCTGAGACTGACCACCCCTGTATTTTCCTACAGCTGGCATCACGCGCCGCACCGCCGAGCATGGCTGCGAATCGGGCCGTGAAGCGCCCGTCGCCAAGGGGAGGCGTGATGAAGCTGCTGGTCGTCGATGATCACCCGTTGATCCCGCAGGCGATCAGCCAGGCGCTGCGGGACTTCGATCCCACGCTCACCGTCTGCGTCGCGGCGAACCGCGACGAAACCGAGCGCATGCTCGCCCTGCATCCCGAATGCGCGCTGGTGCTGCTCGATCTCGCACTGCCGGGCACGCGTGGCATGGAATTGCTTGCGGCGCTCGTGCGCGACCATCCCCAGCGTCCGGTGGTCGTGCTGTCGGCGACGCACGATCGCGCGACGATCGACGCGGCGATGGCTGCCGGCGCGCGCGGCTACATCGCGAAGACCGCCGATGTCCGCGAAATCGTCACTGCCATCGGTGCGGCACTTGCCGGCAAGCGCCCGGTCACGCGGGACGTCGCGCCGCGTGTCGCCGCCGCGGCGGCGCGACTGGCCCCCGGCATCTTCGGCCTCACCGGTCGCCAGACCGATGTCCTGGAGCATCTCATCCAGGGCAAGCCGAACAAGATGATCTGCCGCGACCTCGCGCTCTCGGAGGGCACGGTGAAAGTGCACGTTTCGGCGATCCTCAAAGCGCTCAATGTCCACTCGCGAACGCAGGCGGTCGTCGAGCTCGCGAAGCGCGGCGTCAGCACGGATTCCACCCCGGGCCCCTGACTGGCGCCGCGCCGGGCGGGTCGCGCGAGAGGCCCATCGATGCCGGCCCTGAAACCCGTGGCGGCGGCGCTCGTCGAGCGTGCGCGTGTCGAGGAGGTCGCGATGCTGTATGCGAGCTTCAATCGCACGACGCTGTCGATGCTGCTCGGCGCGCTGATCCTTTGCGCGGCGCTGCGCGATACCGTGGCGCCATCGATGCTGGCAGGCTGGATCGGCCTCGTTGTCCTCAACCAGGGTTGGCGGGGCGCCCTGGCGCGCGCGTGGCACCGGGCGCAGCCAGGCGCCGCCGCGACACGTCGCTGGGGTCGCTACTGGGCGATCGGATCCGCGACCGCCGGCGCCTTGTGGGGTGCGGCATCGGTGGCCATGTTTCCGGACGCCGCACCACGCCAGGCGCTCGTCATCGTCTGCCTGTTCGGCGTCGTGCTCGGAGGCCTTTACCTCACTGCCGTCTACAAGCCGGCGTTCTACGGCTTCGCGCTGCCGGCACTCGTGCCGCTGATCGCGCGCGTGGCCGCGGAAGGCGACGCAGTACACGCGCATATTGCGCTTGTGATGAGCGTGGTGCTCGCGTTTATCCTCGCCTTCGGCCACCGGCTCAACGACCTCATGACGCACGCGCTCGCGACACGCTACGAGAATGCCGATCTCGTTGTGGAGCTCAAGGATCAGACGCGCGCAGCACATGCGGCGCGCAGCGCGGCGGAATCCGCCAATCGCGCCAAGAGCCAGCTGCTGGCGGCGGCCAGCCACGACCTGCGCCAGCCGCTGCATGCGCTGGCACTCTTTGCCGCGGCGCTGGCTGCACGCACCCGGGATACCGCGCTCGCCCCGCTGGTCGCCAGCGTCGAGCGCTCGGCGCGGAGTCTCGACGCGCAGTTCGACCAGCTCCTCGACCTGTCCAGGCTGGAAGCCAACGCGTTCACGCCGGAGCGCAGACGCGTCGCGCTCGCCCCGCTGTTCGCGCGCCTGGAAGGTGAGTTCGCGCCGCACGCTGCGGCGCGGGGTCTCGAGCTTCGCTTCGCGCCAACGCGCGCCTCGGTGGAAACCGATCCGACGCTGCTGCCGCGCATCCTGCGCAACCTGATCGGCAACGCCTTGCGCTATACCGAATCGGGCGGCGTGCTGATCGGAGCGCGCCGCGTGGGCGCGCGCTTGGCCATCGACGTGTTCGACACCGGGCCGGGCATCCCGCCCGCGAATCGCGAGCGAATCTTCGACGAGTTCTTCCAGATCGACGCGCTCGCGGGCGCGCCGCAGGTGGGACGCGGCAGCGGCCTGGGCCTCGCCATCGTCAAGCGTTTCGCCGAGCTCTTGGGCCACGAGGTGAGCGTCGCCTCGCGCGTTGGCCGCGGTGCGCGCTTTCGCGTGGTGTGCAAGCGGGCAGAAAGCGCCACCCGCCCGGCGCCACGGGCGGTCGCCGTCGCCGCCGGCCCGGTTCGTGGCCTGGAAGGCGCGCTGGTGGGAGTGATCGACGATGACAGCAGTGCGATCGAAGGCATGCGTGCCCTTTTCGGTGCCTGGGGCGCGCGCGTCGCGGCCGGCAGCGACGCGGCGGGATTGCTCGACGCACTGGGGGTGCTCGAAAGCTATCCCGATCTTATCGTCGCGGACCTGCGCCTCGCCAGCGGCACTGGCATCGAAGCGATTGCACAGGTGCGCGACGAGCTCGGCGCGCAGCTGCCGGCAATGATCGTCTCCGGAGACGTGAGCCCGCGGGCTGCACGCGACGTGCGCGAGGCGGGCCTGTCGCTGCTGCGCAAGCCCGTTGACGCCACGGCGTTGCGCATCGCCGCGACGACGTTTGTCGCGCAATCGCCATTCGCCGCCCCCTAGAACGACCGCGTCGACGCCAAACGGAGCGATCCCGCGCACCCGGCTTGCGGCGCCCACAAAAACCCGCGGCACGATGCACGCGCCGCGGGCAGAGGAGAATCGGGTGGCGCGCGCGGTTCATCCGCACGACGCCAGATCAGACGAAGCCGAGATTCTTGGTTGTGAAGTTGGCGAGATTCGGGAAGACGTAGCCCAAGTCGGCCGACGACACACCGAACCAGCTCGCGAGCGTCGCCCCTACCTGGTCGACCGATGTCGTCGGCAGCCATGCGCCATTGCTGCTGACGTCGCTCGGGCCCTTGACCGCCAACGTCGGAAACGTGCCGTAGACGCGACCACCCTTGACTGCGCCGCCCAACACGAAATGATGGCCGCCATAGGCGTGATCCGTGCCGACGTTGGCATTGCCGATGAACGTGCGGTTGAAGTCCGACATCGTGAACGTGGTGACGTTGCTGGCGACGCCCGCGGCCACCGTGTAGTCGTAGAAGGCCGACAGCGCGTCGTTGAGCTGCGTCATCAGGTTGACCTGCGTCGTGAGCAGGTTGCTGTGGGTGTCGAAGCCTCCGATCGACACGAAGAAGAACTGTCGGGTGAGGCTGAGTGCACCGCGTGCGTCGATCAGGCGCGCTACCTGCTTCAATTGCTGCGCCAGACCCGAGTTGGGAATCCCGTTGAACGCGCTGGCGATCGCCGGCGGCAGCGATGCGGTGAGGATCGGATTCGCGACCTCGTTGGCGGTGAGCGCGTCCGCCAGGATGCCTGCCGCCTCGTCCTGAACCTTGTTGCCGGAGCCGGCACCGAGCAGGCTGCGCAGCGCGTTGTATCGCGCCAGGGGTACGCCGGTCGCGCCCTGCCCGGACAGGCTGACTCCGCCATTGCCGGGAATGACGAACGGCACCGCATCGTTGCCCACGGCAAAGATCTGATTGCCCGATACCGACACCGTCGACGGGATCAGCGCGGACGCGTTGATCGACGCAAGCCTGTCCGCCGCACGTCCGCCCCAACCCGTGCGCGCGACGACGTTCGGCATCTGGCCCATCCACGCCACCTGCTGGTCCGAATGCGAGAACAGGTTCGGCGGGCGCCCTGCACCCGACTTGTAGGTCGTGATATCGGGAATCGGCGCCAGCAGCGTGCCGGCATTGGCGACGATCGCCATCCTGCCTTGATCGTAGACCGTCTTGAGGTCCGGCAGATTCGGGTGCAACCCATAGGGATTGCCGGTGGCGCTATCGGTGACGGGTTGCAGCATCGACTGCACGTGGCCGATGCCGGACGCTGCGCTGCGCACGGTCGCGTAGTCGTTCCAGCGCGCGGCGTCCGTGGGTATGACCATGTTGTTGCTGTCGTTGCCGCCGAACAGGAATACGCCGACCAGGGCCTTGAAGTCGCCTCCCGCGGCGCGCGCGCTTTCGATACCCCAAGTGCCGAGGCTACCCATCAGGCCGGCCGCGGTGAGCGCGCCGGAACCCCTGAGAAATCTGCGCCGATCGGTATTCATGTCAGTGCTGCACCTGGAAGTAATAGGATGATGCGACGAGGTAGACCGCCATCTGCGCGCGATCGGTTCGCCATTGGGGCTTCGTGGGATCGGTATTCGACGCGATGGCGGCGACGGCAGTGGCGATCGTGTCGCGCGCCGCGGTTGGCAGCGCCCCCCCCATCAGCACCGCGTTGACCTGATTGACCAGCGTCGTGGGGTCGTCGGCAAACGGCTCGAATTGCTGCGTGTCGAGCTTGGTGCCCACGGCGCCGTCGAGATTGGCATCCTCGGTCACGCCTTGGTAGACCAGCCTGTACACCAGGTTTGCGCGCCCCACCGCCGTATTGCTGTCGTGGATGCCGAACTCGGGCTCGTTGAGAGTCTTGCCGACCGCCTGCACCGTAGTATCGGGCTGGAAGTAATTGAACACCGTCGGCGAATAGTAGACACGCTGGCCCAGCGAATTCGTGAGGTCTGACAGCGTGTTGCCATCCGTCACGCCCGAAAGCGAGCGGACGAGCGAAGTAACGACGAACACCGGCTCGCGCAGCGAGCCGAAGCTGTCGCCCTTGTCCGCGCTGCCGCGGGCCTCGCTGTCCAGCAGCAACGCCCGCACCACCGCCTTGAGATTGCCGCGTACACCAGTGCCGTCGTTCTTGAACACATTGGCGATCCGCTGCACATAGGCGGTACTCGGATTGCCGGTGACCAGCTTCTGGATCAACTGCCTGCTGATGAACGCCGGAGTATTGGGATGCATGAATACCGCATGCACCGCCGCCGTCAGGTCCTGCAGCGCCGTCTGCCCGGCAGGCAGCTCGGCACCATACGGCGGAGTACCGTCGAACAGTGTCTTCGGATCCGTGTCGTGGCCGGTGGTGGTGGTTCCCGGGAAATTGGCCATCGGCATTGCGTAGAACGGCGAGTTCTTCTTGGTCACCGTGCTGCCGTCGGCATTCGCGTAGGTCCAGCCGGTGAACACGCGCGCCATCTCCTTGATGACGTCCTGGTCGTACGTCGGGATCGGTTGATTGTTGGCGTCGAGAAGCGGCGTGCCGTCATCCCTGATCTCCTCGAGGCCGATCGAGAACAGCTGCATGATCTCGCGTGCGTAGTTCTCGTTCGGCACTCGGCCCTTGCCGTCCGGGCGGTCGTTGTTGACCGCGTCGAGGTAGTTGCCCATCGCCGGCGACAGCGAGACTTGCTGCAGCAGCGTCTCGAAGTTGCCGAAGGCGTTCTGGAACAGGATCCCCTGGTAGCGCGACATCACATAGGCGATCGACAGGTCGCTTTCGTTGGCGGACGTCACCAGGATCTGCGACAGCGCCCACGCGACGCGCTGGCGCAGCTGATCGGGCTTGCCCACTGCGTTGGTGAAGAAATCACGTTGCACCATGTTGAGCGACAGGTGGTCGCGCACGCATTTCACCTGCGGCGAATTGGCAGGATAGGGATTGCCTGCCGGGTCGGACGACGTGCAATCCGGCGTGGCCCGCAACTGGATATGGTTGTAGCGCGTATCTGGATAACCCGAAACCGGTTGCGTGAATTGCCTGTCGATCCAGCCGGCAGCGCCCAGCGACTTCACGCTGGCGACGTCGGCGGGAGTCGGCCCGAACGTCGCCTGAGTGAGCAGCCGCCACACGTCGCGCGAGTTGGCGTCGAGTACGGGAATCGCCGGCGTAGTCGTGGTGACGACGTTGACGGGCGTCGACGTCGCCGTGGCGCCCACGCTGTCGGTGACTCGTGCGGTGAAAATCGAGGTCTGGCCAGCCGTCGTCAGCGACGTCGCAAACGTATAGGGCTTGACCGTCAGTGGCGTCGTATTGAGCTTGATGCCGTTGCGATAGAAGTCGACGCTGGCAATGGTCGTCCCCGCAGCAGGCGTCGGGTTGGCCGTCAGCGTCACGTTCGCCGGAACCTGGGTGAACGTGGTGCTGCTCGTCAGCGTCACCTTGAGCAAACTGACCACGGGCGCGTTGACGTTGACCGCGATCGTCGGCGACGTCGCAGTGACGTTCTTCGAATCGGTGGCGATCGCGCTGAAGCTCAGCGTGCCGCCCGCGGCGGGTGTATAGCTATAGGTGTAAGGCGGCGACGTGACCTCCGTCAGGAGCTTCGTCCCAGAATAGAAACCGACCTTCTTGATCGTGCCGCCCGCCTCGCTGGCGGTGGCGGTGAGCGTCACCGTTTGCCCGACGCTGATCGAGGTGGCGCTCGCGTCCAGCGTGATCTTGGGTACGGCGCCCGCCACCGGATTGATGTTGACGCTGGTGCTGCCCGACGTCGCGGTGATGCCCTTGGCGTCGGTGGCAATCGCGGAGAACGCGAGCGAGCCGGCAGCGGCAGGTGTATAGGTCGTCGTGAAGGGGGAACTCGTCAGCGTCTTCACGAGCGCGCCGCCTGCATAGATCGCGACGCTGCTTATCGTGCCGCCGTCCTCGCTGGCAGTGGCCGTGAGTGTCACCGATTGGCCCAGTGTCACCGTGGTAGGCGACGCCGCGAGCGTCACCTTCGGCGTCGCCGCCGGCGGCGTGCCGCCCGCGGCGCTCACGTTCAGTCCCACGGTCGTCGACGTCGCGGTGGCGCCGGCGGCGTCGGTGGCCACCGCGGTATAGGAGAGCGCGCCGACCGCCGCTGGCGTATACGTATAAGCGTATGGGGCGGCCGTGCTTTCGTGCAGCAGCGTGGCGCCGGCATAGAACGCGACCTTGGCGATCGTGCCGCCATCCTCGCTCGCGGTCGCCGAAAGTGTGACGGGTTGTCCGAGCGTGACGCTCGTCGCCGACGCCGACAGCGTGACCTTTGGCTTGGCCACGACGGGCCCGTCGAGCGAATACGCAACCGGCTCCGAACTGCGCGTGGCGCCCGACGTGTCATGCGCAACCGCACTGAAGACGTGATTGCCAGGTGCGACCGACGCACTCAGCGCAAACGGCTCGCTCATCAACGTGGCGAGCGGCGCGCCATCCATGGTGAAGTCCACCCGAGTTACGAAGCCCCCCGTGTCGGTCGCCGTGGCGACGAGCGACACCGTTCCCGCGCCGGCGCTCTGCACCGAAAGCGTGATCTTGAGCGCGCTGTCATCGGTGCTTCCCGGTGGGGTCTGCGTGGTGAACACGTAGAAGGCGATGCCCTCCAGCTGGAACCACGGCCAGGTCCGCAACACGATGTCGCGCTCGTCGGTGCTGTCCGTGTAGAAACGGGCGTGGGTTCGCGTGTTGTAGAACCGGTAGAGCGCAGCGTGACCGACACCCGGTGCAAATGGCGCGTAATAGACCGCGCCCTCGAACAGGAAGGTGGGCTGGGTGGCGATGTACTGGTCGCGTTCCGTCTCCGACTGCGTGTAGAAGTGAGTGCCCGTGGCGGTGTCGAAGAAACGGAATACGGGCTTGGTGTCGGGTGACTGCGCGAGATATGCGTAGAACACCGGGCCTTCGTACAGGAACTGTGGCCAGCGCGACAACACGATGTCGCGCTCGAAGGTTGAGGTCGTGTAGAAGTGGGTCCCGGTCTGATCGTTGAAGAAGCGATACACCGGCACGGCCGACTGCGCCGCCGCGCTCGCCGGCGCGAGCCATGCAGCGAGCGCGAACGCCAGGGCGGCGAGGATTCGTCCCATCGCCCCGCCCGTCTTCTCGCTACGCGAACTCCTTGCGGCCGCTTCCCCTGGCATTGCTCGTCTCCCCTGCCGCCCCCTGCGGCTTTCGTCGATCGCCCAGGTCCCTGCCTGGAGCACGTGGGCACGCCGCGTCGTTGTGCCAACAGCCGACCCTTCTGGGAGGCCCGATTATTAGCTGGCTCTTTTTTAATTACAAGGGTTTGTGCTGGTCAATGGACGAACGGTGCTTCGTGCTCGTCTATTATGCAATATGAATATGAAGATAATATTGTAAATGATTGTTATTGCAACAATAATAATGTTCATTTATGATTTTCAGACATCCGTAACATGGGCAACTTGATGACAACAGCCTATTTATATGTAGCACCTCGCATGGGCACCCGAGCGGTCGGACGCGAGCCTGGCCGAAGCATGCAAGAATCTCTGCTGCCTTGTGAACGCCCGAGCAGCATAACTTTCATGACGTTGGGATGGCCGCCGCGAATTGGCGAGACGCAGTCACCGCCGGAAACGACGTCCAGCAGTGAATTTGGTAGGGTGAAACACAAGAAGCGCGCAACGCGCGCCTCTTGTCGGCGAATGCCCCGAGCGCGGCTCGCGCGCCTTACCCGATGTCTTGTCGAGGCGGCGCCGCTATGTGCTGATCGAGCCTACTGTTGCACACCGCTCTGCGCCCGCCACGCTTCGACCTTGGCCTCGCGCTCGCGCAACGCCGACGCGACCATCGCCTTTTGCGTGCCGTTGAGGTTCGCATACACGTTGAGCCACGCGTCCCGCACTGTCTTGCGCAGCGCTTGACCTTGGGACTGGGCCGCGTCGGCGGCGGCAGCCGCCGCCGCCATATCAGGCTGGTCCTTGGCGATCTCAGCCTGGTACGCCGACCTGACTCCCTGACGCAGCGTGGCGCCTTGCGCGCGCGCCGACTTTGCTTGGGCGACCGCGTTGTCCCAGGCCGTCTGTTGCGACGAGTCGAGGCCGAGCTGGTCGCGCAGATGCATCAGCGCGCCGACCAGCGGATCGCCACTGTCATGCCTATGTTTCGCGTGCGCCGCCGGAGCTGAGCCCGCATCATTCGCCTGTGCAAAAGCCGTCGTGCCGCACATGGCAACGGCGAGCGCCGCCGCGAGGAGAGTTGCGCGCGCTGCGCGGCGCGTGTCGAATTGGTTCATCACGGATCCGTCCTTTCGGTTTCGATGTCAGTGCCGACGCAACGAGCGTCGGGTCACTGCTTCGGATCACAGCATCGCCTCAGCGTTCGCACTTGCCAGCCGCCGATTGCAACGGCCGGTTGCCGCACACGGTGCAGCGTTACAATCCGTTACCAATGCGAGGGCGTCGCACGACGTCCGCCACGTTCCAATGGCAACCATGGACAAGGACAACGCGCCCGTGCGCATTCTCGTCGTCGACGATGACGTCAGGTTGCGCGATCTCCTCACGCGCTATCTGGGAGAGCAGGGCTTTGAGGTCAAGGCGCTCGCCGATGCGCGCGACATCGACAAGCGCCTGCAGCGCGATCCGCCGCATCTCGTCGTTCTCGATCTCATGCTGCCCGGCGAGGATGGTCTCGCCGTATGTCGGCGTCTGCGGGGCAGCGGCGAGAACGTGCCGATCATCATGCTCACCGCCAAGGGCGAGGACGTGGATCGCATCGTCGGTCTCGAAATGGGTGCCGACGACTACCTGCCGAAACCCTTCAATCCGCGTGAGCTCGTTGCCCGCATTCATGCCGTGCTGCGCCGACACGCCGAGCGTCCCAAGCCGGGTACGCCGGGCGACGAGAGCAGCGAGGCGTTCGGGCCTTGGACGCTCGATCATGCCGCGCGGCGACTCGTGCGCGAAGGCAAGATCGTCAATCTCACAACCGGCGAATATGCGCTGCTGAAGGTGCTCGCCCAGCACCCGCGCCAGCCGCTCGCCCGCGAGAAGTTGATGATGCTCGCACGCGGCCGGGACCACGATGTGTTCGACCGCGCCATCGACGTACAGATCTCGCGGTTGCGCAAGATTGTCGAAGACGATCCTGCCAATCCCAGGTACATCCAGACCGTCTGGGGATTCGGCTACGTTTACGTGCCGGCGAGCGAAAACGCCGAAGCTTCGTGACCATCTGGCCGCGATCGCTGTTCGGTCGGCTTGTGCTCCTGCTGGTGGCGGTCGTCGCCCTCGCCACTGCCGCATCCCTCGTGATATTCCGGTACGATCGCGCGGCGCTCGTCGCCCGGCAGTTTGGCGACACCAAGATCGTGCAGCTCCAGGCGCTGCGTGCGGCCCTCGAAAGCACGGACGCCGGAGCGCGGCGTGCACATCTCGCGCGCCTGGGCCGCGAATACGGCGTGCGCATCGTTCCGGAGAACGAGCGCCCCAATCTCGGCGTGCCCGCCGGCGCGCCATTTTCCGCGCTCGACACGCGCCTCAAGGACGTGCTCGGGCCCGCGACCGACTTGCGGGTATCTCCGGGTCGCGGGCTCCTGCTGGTCAAGATCGACGCTGCCGGCGAAAGCTATTGGATCGGCTTTCCCACCCGTCCACTTGCCCAGGAGGAACTACCGACGCGCGCGCTGGCGTGGACGGCCACGGTGATCGTGTTGCTGCTCGGCGTGGCTTATGCGTTCGCGCACTTTCTCGCTCGCCCGCTGCGCGAGCTTGCGGCGGCCGTGTCGCGCGTGGGTCGGGGCGAAACGCCACCGCCGCTTCCAGAGAGCGGCCCGTCGGAAATTGCGGCCGTCAACCGCGGCTTCAATACGATGCTCGGCAGCCTGCGCCAGATCGAGCATGATCGCGCGCTCCTCCTCGCCGGCATCTCGCACGACCTTCGCACGCCGCTCGCGCGCTTGCGACTGGGCGTTGAAATGGGCGGAGCTGATCCGATGATGCGCGATGGCATGGTGGCCGATATCGAAGAAATGGATCGCATCGTCGGCCAGTTTCTAGAGTTTGCGCGCGGCGACGAGAACGCGTCGGTCGAGCGCGCGGATCTCAACGATGTGGTGCGCGGCGTCGTGGCACGCTATCGCGCAGGCGGCCGCGACGTTACATTCACGCCGGGCGAGTTACCCATACTGTCGCTTCGCACGACCGCAGTCTCGCGCCTATTGTCCAACCTCGTGGACAACGCGTTTGCCTACGGCCGCCCGCCGGTGGAAATCGTGACCTGCGCGGTGGGCGACACGGTCACCGTCGACGTCTTGGACAGGGGCGCAGGCGTGAATCCCGCAGACGCCGAGCGGATGAAGCAACCATTCACGCGCAGTGCCATGTCGCGCTCGCGCGATGATGGGGCTGCAGGCGCAGGCCTGGGCCTTGCGATCGTGGAGCGTGTCGCGCGCCTGCACGGCGGAAAGTTTGATTTACTGCCACGAGAAGGCGGCGGTACGGTGGCACGGGCAACATTCGGAATTTCCTCTATGATCTAATCGAAATCGCCAGACTCGATCATCGAGTGTCTTGCCCTAGCATCGCTATTTGCGAGGTCGATCCGACAATGAGCCGGCGGCGTGGCGGCCTCCTGATGAATCACCAGACTTGCCAGCCAAGATCTCGACCGCCTCGACGAGTTCAACACCAATCCTTGGCGTCCATACTGCATAGACGGGCTCGACAAGCGCCCGGAACGCCGCATGTCCGGCCGGCGTCATCCGGGTTATCGATACGCCATTGCGCGCGAGCTCGTCGTGTGCCGTGCGCTCACGGGCTGCAGCCTGCGCAGCTTCGATCGCCTTCAGTGCAGCATTACGCACCTTGACCTGAGTCGACTCGGGCCACGCTTGCCAAAGCGACTTTCGCACAACGAATACCATGGCGTTTCCGAAAGCGTCCCATTGCACGACATGCCGCGTGCCTGTCGCCCATGCGCGGGCGGCGACGAGCGCAACCGCCGATTGGTCCTGTCCATCGAGCTGCCCCGTCGCCAATGCTTGTCGCGCGCCTTCGAGGTTAAGACCGGTTGGCTTGGCGCCCAGCGCGATATAGGTGTCAGTGACGACCTTGGGACCGGTAACACGGATGCGCATGTCCTTGAGATCGTCCGGCGACGCGATCGCGCGCGACTGCGTGGCCAAGTCCCGATGGCGCAGCGGTGCGAGTGCCACAAGCACTACTCCGGCAGCCTCGAGCGCCGTCGTCAATTTCGCACGCACATCCACGTCGGCAACTACTTTGGTCAACTGCGCGTCGGTCGGCGCTATCCAAGGCAGCGCAAACACGCCCAAGGGAGCGAAGGCGTCAGACCATTGAAGAGCTGATCCGACGGCGATGTCGATCGCTCCCGCCTGGATTGACTTGAATTCTTGCGTCGGATCGCGGCCGGCAAGAGTAGCGCCGGGGTAGAACTTGACGTTGAACGCGCCTCTAGCCGACTCGTTGAGCGCATCGCCCCATGCCTTCGCCGCCGCACCCATCGGATAGAGGGGCGCGACAACAACCGAAAGCTTGAGATCAGTCGGGGGCTGCTGGCTGATCGCGAGCGGCGAAGCGAAGATCATGGTCGAGATACACGCAGCAACAAGTAGAAACGGCCTGCGTTGGCATCTCATGCAATGAGAAAAGCGTGTTCGGCCGATCGCCAACCCTTGAGCTGATTTAGGGAATTTCCATTTCATCATGCCAGTATCGTCGCCGTTCAACACGAGCAGTGTGCCATTCCAGCGGCTCGTCGCCGCCCAACTCCAACTCTACCGCACCATCAGCGTCGCTGCGCACCACGGCTGTACCGCCGGCACGATATCGCGTCACGACATCTGGGCGTGGATGTCCAAAGCGGTTTCGATAGCCAGCTGTAAATATTGCCAGCGATGCTCCTATGGCCTCGACGAATGGTGGCGTACTGGAGGTGCGGCTCCCATGATGCGGGACGACGACAACATCGGCATGTAAATTTGCTGGAGAGATCAATAGGGCAGATTCGTCACGCGCTTCGATGTCGCCTGTCAAGAGCGCGCCGCCGGCCGCCCCCTCCACCCGCACCACGCACGACATGTCGTTGGTCTTGATCGAAGCATTGCCATAATCCGTGGCGTGGGGCCACAACACCGAAAACGTGACACCGTCCCATATCCAGCTTGTCCCAGCCACGCATTTGCCGGATGCCTCGCGCATGCGCTCGACGATTGGATGATCCGGCTTGAGCGAGCTCATAAGCCGCCTCACCGGGACCGCGTCGATTACCGAAAGCGCTCCTCCGGAATGGTCCGAGTCGGCGTGACTTACGATCATGAGGTCGAGATGCTCGACTCCAAACGCCCGCAAATTTGGGGCCACAATCCGACCTCCCGCGTCTAACGCCGGACCATAGCGAGGGCCGGTGTCGTAGAGCATGGAATGGCGATGCGTCTCGATAACCGAGGAAAGGCCTTGCCCGACGTCAAGCACGATGAGGCGGAATCGCCCTTCTGCGGGAGGAGAAGGCGCAATCAGCCACATCGGCAGCAGCCACACGATGCCGAGGGTCCGCCCCGGCACACCACGGGGAGCCAATGTCCATAGCGTACCTGCCAAACCAGCGGCGATCGTCCAGCCTAAAGGCGCATGCTGCTGCCACGCGGCGTCGGGCCACTGGGATAGCCATTCGAGATAACGCATCAGCACCGCAAAAACCGCGTGTGCGCCGACAAATGCCCATGCTATCGGCACGATCACGCCCAGCAACGCCAACGATACGACGCCAAAGGTCACGACTGGAATGGCGACGGCATTGGCAAGCGGTGCCACCAAGGACACCTGCTGGAACAGCGCAAGCGTCAGAGGTATCAGTCCGAGCGTCACCACCCATTGAGCATGAGCAGCCTCTCCGACGGAACTTCGCGCCTTGGCCATGATGTCGCGGGGGTCGCGCGGACGCATACGGTGAATTCCCGCATACAGCAATAACCCCACCGCGCCGAACGACAGCCAGAAACCGGGGGCAACCGCGGCCCACGGATCGATCGCTAGCACGACACCCAGGGACCAAAGCCACACCACAGGAGCACTCGCCGGCCGCGCCAGGAGAAGGCCGGTCGCGGCGACACACAGCATCACCAGCGTTCGCTGCGCGGGAACCTCGGCGCCTGCCAGCATGGTGTAGACCGTGGCAGCTATCGCGCCCACGACCACAGCCACTTTGCGTGCCGCAAAGCGAGAGGTGAGTTTGACGAATCGTCGCGCAATGGCAAGGGCAATAGTGCCGACGACCATGGCGAACACTGTGATGTGAAGGCCGGAAATACTGATCAAATGGGAAATTCCGGTCCGGTTGAAGACGCGCCATTGCGCCTCGGGCACCGATTGCTGATCGCCGATTGCCAGGGCTTCGATAACGCCCGCATAACGCGCATCCGGAAGAGCGGCATCGATGCGCGCGCGAACTGTTTCCCGCGCGCGTTCGATCCATGTTCGCGGTGTGCTGACAAATCGGTCCATTTCACGATTGCGAGCGTCCTCGCGAACATATCCCACTGCGCGCAAATTGCGCTCGAAAAGCCATGCCTCGACATCGAATCCGGCGAAGTTCAGCGTGCCGTGCGGCCGCTTGAGACGGACTCGTAATTGCCAGCGTGCACCGGCATGGACTGCCGCGAAGTCCGTAAGTGGCATTGCGAAAGACGGTGTCTTTGGCGCCACAGAGGGCAGTGGTGTTGAGATGACGTCAGGTGAGCGCGCGAACCAAGATAGCGCGATGCGCGGTGGCACGACCGCTTCCGGAGGATCGACCTTCTCGACGGCAAACTCGAAGCGCGAGCCCGATTCGGACCTGGAGGGCAGCGACACGACAACGCCGGTGACGCCAAGGTCCGCGCCTTCCCAGACGTGCGGCAGTTGCTGTTCAAGCCGCGCCGTCGCGCGCCATGCCGCCAGCGACGCACCTCCGACAGCAAATGCGCAGATGACGACTGAGGCCCGGCCTAGCCGGTAGACCGTCCGCGAAGGCGGTGGCATGTTGCGTTCGAGTGCGAACAGCAGAAGCGCAGACAGAGTTAGCCACCGCACGTCCGGCAGCGATGGCAAAAATTGCAGGATAAGTGTTCCGGCTGCAAATCCGACGAGGCCGTAACACGGGTTCACTCAAGCACGCTCCTGCGGCCGCGACGGGCAGCGAGCGGATCGTCGCAGGCGATGCGCAAGTCGCCAATCGGCCGTTTGGATGATTGACCGACAGGGAGGGCGACCATTAGCGTGCCAGTGCGACTTTTCCTGAACGCGCATGCGCCCCTTCCTTCGCAATTCCCGCGCCTCGATCATGATCGTGCTCGCGACCGCGCGCGCCCTGCCGCCAAAGGCCATGGCCACCGCACGAGTAACGCGCCTGCTGGCTTACTTCGTCGGGTTGCTTGCAATGACGATCAGCATTCCGGCGCAAGCAGGAGCGACATCGCAGTTCATCACATTTAGTCAGCCGGCCGGCAAAACATTCGGCAATGCCCCATTCCAGGTCGTCGCCAGCTCGAGTTCAGGACTCGCAGTGACCATCACGTCGCTAACGACCTCCGTGTGCCGAATCAGCGGGGCCAACGTCACCATCGCGGCCGCTGGAACCTGCACGCTTCGCGCCTCACAATCCGGCAACGCAAACTACACCGCCGCCGCAGCAATCGACCGCAGCTTTGCGATCGCCAAAGCAACACAGACGATAACATTCGCTCTACAGGCGACAACCACGTTCGGTACCGCCCCGATTTCCATTGCCGCGACGTCCAACTCCGGTCTCGCAGTCACGCTCACGTCGACTACGGTCACGATCTGCAGCGTCATTGGAAGTACCCTCAGGATCGTCGGGGCGGGCATTTGTGTCGTTCGCGCAACCCAGGGAGGCAACGGCAACTACAATTCAGCGCCGCCGGCGGATCGCACGCTCAAGATCGCGAAGGCCCCGCAAACGATCACCTTCGGCGCCCTCCCAGCGCGAACGTTCGGCGCCAAGCCCTTCAGCGTCGTCGCAAGCGCGTCGTCCAAGCTGGCGATCGGATTTACGTCGATCACCCCAGCTATATGCAGTATCAATTCCAGCACAGCGACGCTTGTGGCGGCTGGCACGTGCTCGCTGCGCGCCTCTCAAGCCGGAGATGCCAACTATCTGGCAGCGCCCACGGTCATCCAGTCGTTCGCGGTGGCCAAGGCCCCTCAGTCCATCGTCTTTGCAGTTCCCGCCACGCATACCGTTGGCGATGCGCCTTTTGCGCTGGCCGCGAGCGCATCGTCGGGGCTTGCTGTCGCCTTCACATCCACCACTTTGGGAGTGTGCAGGATCACTTCCGGCCTGCTGGCGGTTCTTGCGTCGGGTACCTGTTCGATCACGGCGGCACAGGCCGGCAATAGCAGCTTTCTGTCTGCTCCCAACGTAACTCGCGCGTTCGCCATCGCCAAGGCGACGCAATCGATCGCGTTCCCGGCCATCCCCGATCACGCTTACGCCGATCTGCCTTTCCCGATCGTTGCGACGAGTTCGTCCGGCCTGGTCGTGGCGTTCGCCTCCATAACCCCGGCAACATGCAAGGTCATCAGCGGGACCGTGACGCTCATCTCATCGGGCCTCTGCACCGTTCGCGCCACCCAGTCCGGCAATGCGAGTTATTTGCCCGCACCGGTGTTCGACCGTACTTTTGCGATTGGCCTTGCTTCCCAAGCAATCACATTCGCATCGCTGTCGCCAAAGACGTTCGGTGATGCGCCGTTTACCGTGACCGCGACGTCCACGTCTGGTCTGGCCGTCGCGCTCGTCTCGATCACCACCAACACGTGCCAGATTGAGGGGCAAACAGTTCGCCTGTCCGCAGCGGGAACATGCACGCTCCGTGCCACCCAGTCCGGGGATGCGCACTTCGCTGCCGCTCCGGTCGTCGACCGAAGCTTCACCGTCGCAAAGGCGCCTCAGTCGATCGCATTCTCGGCGCCTCCTTCTCACGTCATGACCGATTCGCCGTTTACCGTCCTAGCCACCGCCTCGTCGGGACTTGCAGTCATATTTGCGTCCGCTACGCTCCCCGTATGCATGGTCACTGGGGGCACAGTCACGTTGAGATCCGCAGGACTTTGCGTTCTCAACGCGAGTCAGCCCGGCGACGGCAGCTACCTGGCAGCGACAATCGTGACACGGTCGTTCGCCGTGACTCCGGCGGCGCAGACGATCACCTTCGACATGATCGCGGACCAATCCCTGCTCTCTTCGTCGGTTCCCATTCGCGCCGTTTCATCTTCGGGACTTCCGGTGACGCTTACATCGCTGTCACCAACCATATGCAGCTCCGTATCGGCGCGAATTGGTTTGCTCGCAACGGGCACCTGCGCGCTGCGTGCGACTCAGCCTGGAAACGATACGTATCCCGCCGCTTCTCCAGTCGAACGCAGTTTTGCAATTCTTGGAATTCCACAATCGATAACGTTTCCGCCGATCGCCGACAAGCGTTTGGCCGACGTGCTGGTGACCGCTGTCGCCACCTCAAGCTCCGGGCTCCCGGTTCACTACGTGGCCTCGCCACCATCGATCTGTGTCAGTAATGGAGACCTGTCCATTGCGCTTGTGGCGCCGGGACTGTGCAGCGTGCATGCCTCGCAAGGCGGCGACGGCCGCTACGCCGCGGCTGTCGGCGTCGATCGGGTCTTCGCCATCATTGGCTCTGCGGCGCGCGTGCATCTCGATCCGATCGGCCCACAAACTTTGGCGGCGTCCCCATTGACTGCACATGCAACCTCATCGGCAGGATCGCAAATCGTCTACAGCGCACAGCCAGGCGCTGTCTGCGTTGCATCGGCGGCAAGCATTGTTCTAGTCGGGCCGGGGGAATGCACAGTCGGAGCGGCGGAGTCGGCCGATGGCATACATCCGTCCGCAGAAGCCACCTACGTGAAATTCCAGGTGTTGCTTGCGCCCGACTTTCGACCGGCAGACACGTTTGTGGTGGGACCGTGGCCTTCGACAGTCGTTGCCGGCTCGTTCGGCAGCGATCGCAATATCGGTCTTGCGGTCCCGTCGCAAGGAAGACTGACGGTACTCGCCAGCAACGGGCATGGCGGGTTCGCTCCAGTCGATGCCGGTACAGGTGGCCCATTTCCTTCCGCAATGTTCGCCAACGCCGCTGATTTCGACGGCGACGGGACACTCGACTTAGCATTCAGCGCGATATTCAACGATGCAATTGCCGTCTACATGGGCCGGCTCGACGGCCAATTCGACTTGCGTTCCGACCTGCCCGGTTCTCCCGCTCCGGGTGGCCTCGTCGCCGTCGACCTCTCGGGAGACGGCAAGATCGATCTTGCGGCGGTCAGCATCGACTCGAACGGGGTCACGCATGACACGGTCGCGCTGTTCGCGGGTAATGGTGACGGCAGTTTTCGCGCGTGGAAATCGCTTCCAACATGCGGCGGACCCCTCGATCTCGCCGTAGGTGATTTCGATAACAATGGCATAGCTGACATTGCCATTGCCTGTCAGCGCGAAGGCTCTGTCCAGCTCTTGCGTGGTACGGGAAATGGAAACTATCAAAACCTTCAGCCGGTTGCTGTCGACCAGCCCTACCGCATCGCTACAGCCGATCTGGATGGAGACGGCAATCTCGATCTCGTCGTATCTTCATTTTTCGACGAAATCGTCGTACTACGTGGCCGAGGCGACGGCACATTCCTGCCGCCTCAAATCGTGGCCAACTCGGTCGAGCCAGGCGACTTGGCCATCGCCGATTTCAATGGTGATGGAGCGCTCGATGTCGCTACGACCGCGTCCTTGGATAACGCCGTCTACGTTCTGGCTGGCGCGGGTGACGGCCAATTCGCACCACCGGTACGATTTGTCGCCGGCACGTATCCGACGGGACTCGTCGCCGCCGACGTCGATGGCGACGGCCGGGTCGACTTCGCCTTCGTCAACATGCTCGATGGAACCGCGTCGGTGCGCCGCAACGCCATCGCGACCCCTCCGATCGCGCACGTAGTTGCGATGCCGATTCAATCACGCTCCATGTCGCCTCTTCGTCTGACGGCGCGTGTAAGCGATTCCCGCGACCTGCCGATCGCCGGCATCCTCATGCATTTCGAGCTGCCCGCGACGTCAAACGCAACATTCGCCAGCGGTCGACGCGAGACCGATGTGACCACTGACGTCAACGGCTTTGCTAGTACGGCCCCGGTGATTGCGACGCCGCCAGTGCAGGGATTTCTGGCCACCGCTCGGGCGGCCGGGATCGCCGTCACTTTTCGGCTGAACGAAACGTCCGGATCCACACCTCCCAAATTTACGACCTCGGACATAACACCCGGCGCTCCGGGTATCGCGTACGCGTTCGACCTTGTGGCAACGGGCGAGCCACCGCCAGTCTTCAGCTTGGAGTCCGGCGCCCTGCCCGAGGGAATCTCCCTATCGGCTTCGGGCCGGATTGGAGGAACACCACTTGCGCCCGGCGTATTCAGCGGCTCCATCCGCGCATCCAATGGCAATCCTCCCGACGCGTTGCTGTCGTATTCGATCCGTATCGGCGGCGGCGCGCAGAACATCATATTCAACTCCATCGTCGATCAATCCATTGACATGCGCCGGGTGATTGTGACCGCCGTAGCATCCTCTGGCCTCCCCGTCACGCTGACCAGCCTGACGCCGCAGATCTGTTCAATGGACGGATCTGCGGTGAGCCTTCTTGCCGCGGGGCGCTGCACGATCCGTGCTTCGCAAGCGGGCAACGCGCAATTTGCCGCCGCACCATTCGTCGATCGCTCGTTCAGCATCACACAAGGTACGCAGGCAGTGATGATCGGATTTCCCGAAGACGCGCGAGTCGGCGCGGGTCCCACACCCGTCTATGTCGCGGCAACCTCAGGCCTAGCGGTTGTACTCAGCTCCGCCACGCCTGACACATGCGTGGTCACGGATGGTACGTATGTCAATTTCCTGTCGCGTGGAACCTGCACATTGAAGGCGTCGCAAGGCGGCGATGCGTCGCATGCCCCAGCGCTAACCACTGCAAGCACGCCTGTTCTTGGCGCGCGCCAATCGATCGATTTTCCACCACCACACAACGGACGGATAGACGAGTTGACATATCTGCTCGCGACTGCCACCTCCGGGCTGCCGGTCGAGTTCAAGTCTCAGACGCCCGATGTGTGTGCCATTTACTCAGGCAACGCTGCCGGCGTCGGCAATTCGAATCAGCCACATGACAATTGGTGCACCGTGATGGCGTTGCAAGCAGGGAGCGATCAATACGAGCCCGCTTCAACTTCGCGAACGTTCGCATTCGGCTTCAACGCAGACCCGATCCATCACCCTGCGCCGGCGACTCCCCATATCGTATACGCGTCATACCTCGGTGGGATTGGGCGCGATCAGACATTCGATGTCGCGGTGTCGCCGGATGGCGGGGCGCTCGTGGCTGGCACGGTTGGTACGACGACTTTTCCGATGCTTTCTTCGCAGACGTATAGCAATGGCGGTATCGACGGTGTTTTCATTTCCAAGCTCAAGGCACAATCCGCGGTCATCGAGTATTCGGCTGCCGTTGGCTACGCGAAGCGCGGTGGTGGTTTTGGATCCGATCCGCAAGTCGCCGCGTTGCATGCGATGACCGTGGACGCGGCCGGCAACGCGATTGTCGCCGCGGTGTCCGGTGCCATCGATTTCCCCCAACGTGGGGGAGCGTACGCAATGGATGGACCGCTAACGCTATTTCGTGTCGACGCTGGCGGTCGCGTATACGCGGTCGTGTCGGCGCTCGACGGGGCCATTCTGAACGTCCGCGCGATCGCGTGCGACACGTCAGGCGCCATCTACATCACTGGCGACGCGGGCCCCGGATTGTCCACGACCCCGGGCGCGCCAGTTGCGGGTTTGTCCGGCAGCATCGTCCCCTATCTTGCTAAATTCACGCCCGCGGGCAGCGTTGCATATGCCACCTACCTGATGACACCCGGAACCCGGCAGGGAGGCACGCCGGGGCCTGATCAGGAGACGCGAAATTCGAGTACTACGAGCTTTGCACTGGCGGTAGATCCCCAGGGCAACGCCTACATCGTTGGCCAGGCTAGCGCCACCGACTTGCCCGCCACGCCCGGCGCGCTTGACACCGGCGATCACAATAATCGCGACGGCTTCATCGCCAAGATCAATGCGGCCGGAACGGCGATCGCTTTTATCGCCCGCGTCGGTTTCGGCGACGGCGATCGGGCGACTGGCGTGGCCATCGCGAGTGACGGCGCGATCGTGGTTGCCGGCAAAACCGCGTCTGCAGACGATTTCGTGGGCAGCAACGCATTCCAAACGAGGATTGGCTTCAGCCAGAACCGTATGCAGACCTATCGCCCGGATCGCGAGTTCGGATTCCTCGCCAAGCTGGACCCCACTGCCAGCAAGGTCCTGTTCCAGGCGGCCATTGGCACGTTTGGCGGCGACCTCGTAAAGAGCGCCACCTCACCTTCGCCCTCTCCGTTGCGCGTGGCCGTCGATTCTGCCGGCTCCATCTACGCCGCCGGTACCAGCTTTCCAGACCGAACGTTGCCATTGACAGCGAACATGCCGGGTATGCCTGACCACGGTGTGTTCCTGATGAAAATTTCCCCTGACGGCGGCCAGCAGTATTCGACATTCCTTGGCGTTGGCGTCGCCACGGGGGTTGCTACGGACGGCCAAGGCAATGCATACGTCACCGGGTACTCACAGGGAGCCATGCCGACTCTGAATGCGGATCAGGCAGCGTGCGGTATCGGCCCTCCGTCGGCCTGCACTACACCGTTCGTCATCAAAGTAAACGATGCGCCTATGCCGGTGAGCCTTGCGGTCGACCAGCCGGCGGTCGACGAAAGCACGGCAGTTTCGCTGCATGCGCGCATTGGCGATAGGAGCGCAACGGGCTCGGTCGAGTTCTCAGATGAAGGCGCGATCGTCGGCACTGTCAGGTCCGAAAATGGTGCCGCGATACTAACGATCTCGCCATCACTCGGCTTCCATCACTACGTGGCCACATTCCACGGAAGTGGATACGCAAACGGAATGGCGAGCACCCCGCTTACGGTCACCGTTCGTCAGCGTGCCGCAAACTGACATGCAAGCGACGAACCTCAAAGCGGCAATCGTCCTCTATCCGCGCACCTGCGTTGCACAGATTTCATCGACGCTGGCGACATTGATGCTCTTCGTCATGACCACCGGATCGTCGCCTGGGCATTCCGCGACCGCGCCGCCGGCGACCGATTTGTACGGTGCGCCGCAACCGCGCTCCGATCTCTATCGCAAGAGCGGGCTTCAGGCATCGATCGAATTTCCGACGTCTCGTTCGACCATTGACCGCTCTGTCGCCCCTTTCACCGTCATCACCGGCGCCGTCTCATCGGAGTACGCAATCGAAGATGCAGTCATCCGGGTTTGCGACTCGACCGATGGCTCAGCTTGTTCCTATGCCTACTCGTCCCTCGCAGAATTTCCGCTCGACAAGGACGGGCCGTTCCAAGCCATCTGGTCACCGGATCCTGCTCGCATACCGCTGGAAAAAGCAATTCAATTCATCGCCTGGCTAACGGTACGCGATGTCAACGGCCACTCCACGTCGTCGCCGCCAGTTGCGTTTCAGTACATCATCACTGACAAGCGAGATGTGAGGTTGCTCGCACCGGCCGCCGAAACAGGACTGTTTGCGCCGGCCACGGTGCTTTTGCTCGGTTCGTACCATCCGCAGGCGGTGAATCCAACTGCACTCGACCACATTGAATTCCTGGACGGCTCGGCACCGATTGGATCGCTCACGACCCAAAATGCTTCCCCGTCCGGTTACGCGCTTCTTTGGAAGGACCCCTCTCTTGGAGCACATGCGATCAGCCTGAGAGCCGTCGATATTGCGGGGAAGACCATGTCATCGACGCCCGTATCAATTTATATCATTCCGCCAGATGGCGCGGTCGACGTGTCACTGGACCATCCTCGAACGGGAGAGATCTACGCGATCGACGCCTCCATTCCCCTGCGCGCGACCGCGAGCTCCGCCGGAGGATCGATCGAGCGCGTCGAGTTTGTCGACGGGACCGAAATAGTGGCGACGTTGTTCGATCCGCCGTTCGAAACCATGTGGCTAATGCCTTCCATCGGTATTCACGCAATTGCCGCGCGTGCATATGACGACTTGGGGTTTGCAACGGCGTCCAATGCGGCGTATGTGGAGACCGTAGACTCGCCACGCCGACCGCAAGTCGTACTTACGTCGCCACGCGGCGGATCGATTACAAAGATCGGCGCCCCGGTGATGTATCAAGCGCAAGTCGACGCTCCAGACGCCAGTGTTTCTCGAGTGGAGTTTCGCGCGGATGGCGGTCTCGTCGCGACCGTTGCCTCTTTCCCTTACAAATTCGACTGGACGCCGCCGTCAATTGGGACACACCAAGTTAGTGCGATGGTGGTCGATACCGCCGGCTATTCCGGCGTCTCGCAACCCGTTTCCTTCACCGTCACGGTCGATGGAAACCCGCCGGGAGGAGGCTCATCGGCTGGTGTTGCGCCGACGATCGAGCTGGTTTCGCCGTTGGCAGGAGCGTCATTCGTGACAGGGAGCACGATCAATCTCCGGGTCAACGCCGCAGGCGGTGACGGCTCTCTGATGCGTGTCGATTATCTGGCCAATGACATCGCAATTGCCTCCGCATCCGGACCACCTTGGAACGCAACCTGGTTCGGTGCTCCCCAGGGAACCTATACGTTGGTTGCGAAGGCCCTGACCGATCGAAGTTCGAGTGCGATTTCGCGGCCGATAAACATCAGCGTCATGCCACCTGCGGCTGGAGGAACCTCCATCGTAGTGGCTTCGCCCCCTCCGGGCGCGGCATATTATCCTGGCGACGAACTGGAACTGCGTCCTGCCCAGATGCAGGTCAACGGCGACATCGCGCACGTCGACTACTACGTCGACGGCGCACTCGCCGGAAGTGTCAACCAAGCCCCTTACCGCATAGATTGGGACGCGGTAGAGCCCGGGACGCACTTCGTGGTTGCCAAGCTCTATGACACTGCTGGCAATAACGCACAATCACCGCCCGTAGAAATCGTAGTAAACCCCCTCGCGGTGAGGATAATCACGCCTGGAGAAGGCACGCAAGTGCCGTCGGCGTCAACATTTGTCGAGGGAACCTATGCAGGGCCCGCCAATGTTGGCATTACCGTCAATGGAACGGTAGCCGTGGTCGATGGCCACGGCAAGTTCTTCATCAACGACCTTCCGGTCTCCACAGGCGCCCTCAAGCTCACAGCAATCGCCACTACCATCGGCGGTTCGCGCACATCCTCCGTGGTTAACGTGATCGGCCCACGCGAGCCTCTTCAAACAAACGGACGTGTGGTTGTTTCCAAGGACGAAGCTATCGGTTCGCTGGCGATGCACGTCGGCGTGGCCGATTTTCCGGATATCGACCATTGGCGAATTCTCGACGCAAACGGCGTGGTCATGGCACAAGGAAACCATTCCGACGGCGATCTCACAACCCTTCAATTCACGGCCCCAGGGTTCTATCGACAAACAATTGAAATTACCGATAAAAGCAATCGAGTAATTTTAAGAAGCGCAGCCGCGCTGGTATGGAGTAGCGCGGAGTTCGCATCGGCACGGATGTCCGTTGTTAGCCAGTTCCTCGACGCGGTGCGCCGCGAACGAAAGGAAAGGGCGCTTGCAACGCTTACAAGCGGCATTGCAGTGCAGTTCTCCGGCGTATTCGAAGCGCTTAAAGGCCACTGGGCTGAAATCATGGCCTCCATCCCCGAACCGGGCGTAATGGATCTCGGCGTGGAATCGTTCGAGGCAGCCACTACACGCGATCGCGGAGGCCAGCGATTTCTCTATCTCATCGAAGGCGTGAGGGACGGCGATGGCGCATGGCGTATCGATTCTTTCTAAACGAACCACTTGCAAGGTGTTGCTGGCCGCTGCCGTTGTGTGCTGTGCGGTCTCAGCCTGCTCTGCGCCGGAATACAGCAGCCCCGCCTGGTCGGGCCGAGTGATCGACCGCAATAACGGCGCCCCAGTCGAGGGGGCGATTATTGTCGTTCGATGGCAACTTGAGGGCTTCGATTCAAAATTTGCTGGGTGGCTACTGATGGACGAGGCTGTCTCCGACAAAGATGGAGTCTTCCACTTCAAGTCCTGGGGTCCTATGCGGACGCCGAACAGTCACGGCTCACGCACGCGAATGAGCCCCAACGTGCCCGCCATCAGCGTCTTCAAGTCGGGCTATCAGGTTGAGGAAAGTGGTGGTGGAAGCGACTCCGGCTATCTCGACGACAGGTTCTATACGGGGCCTTTGGAACGCAAAGTGTTCGCGGATGACCATGTCATTGCGCTGGATAGGTTTCAGGGGACGCTAATGGAATACCGTGCCTATCTGGAACATAACTATCCAATCGTGGGCTCGGCATGCGGCTTCAAGGAAACCCCTCAAATATACGCCGCCGCCATTCGCGAAAACGACCGACTAGCACATGAATTAAATCGAGGTCTAGACTATCTCAATATGCGGCGCTTCGAAGATGAAGCAGCCGTTGCCCACTGCGGTGTCACGGTCCAGTCTAAGTTAGGTGGATACCTCCAATGATCCATCCACTTCGCACCTTCGTCTGCACTGTCGCCATGGCAACGTCGTGGAATGCAGAAGCATTCGAAGCGCAAACCCACTATCGCATTTCCGCAGCTGCCGCCTCGGTAATCAACGCCTCGACGCTTCAACGCATGGGGCGCCTTCCGGATGGCTTTTTGCAGCTAATGCCTTCATCCACCGAAAACGATGTCGCCCGCGAGTTCAACGATGTTCAGCCAAATTGCCGGCATGGTGGTCGACTGAGTGCCGGGAATCTCATAGCATGCGGCGGAATGTTCGAGGACTTCTACGTTCTATATCGCCCACTCAACCACTTTCTGGACCCGCAGCATCCTGACGCCAATGGCTTCGGCGCCCCTTTGACGAGCCTGGTTTTACAGTTGCCCGACGGCAGTCTACCTCCTACGCAGGCTTTCTATTCTGCGGCCGAATGGGCGCTCCAAGATCATCCGGACAAATGGCCCATCGACCAGCAGCTGTACAGCTATCGTGACGCCGAAGACTATCTTTGGACCGCACTGACCTATCGGGACGGATCAAGTCACACAATCAGCAGGGATGCGCGCGAACAGGCATGGGGCCTGACGTTTCAGAGCCTTGGGCAAGTGATTCACCTGCTGCAGGACATGGCTTCCCCTCAGCACACTCGTAGTGAGTGGCACTACGACAAATTCGATGTCGGCACCATCACACAAGTGAGTCGCTACGAGCAACGGGCCTTGGTACCCAAATTGGCTGCCTGGATTGGCCAATGCCTGGTCGCCGCTCCCATTGCAGCTTGCAACTATTATTCACCTGCGCCGATTGTCCCTGTCTACCCTGCTTTCGCCACGCATTTCCAGTCGCCACGCGCGTTCTGGGAATCTGCCGACCTAACGGGCCTTGCACAGGTCACTTCACGCAGCTTTCCCAGCAATCTGCGCAATTTTCGCGAGGACAGTCCTGATCATTTTATTGCAGCGGCCAACTACTCGTACCCTGTTCCGGGGGGAGTCAGCGATGTGGCGGTTTCCGATCTTGTCGCCACGATTCCCGACGGCACGCCGCCCTTCCTGGAATCGATATGCGGAATCCGAGGTGGCAATTGCAAGATGCGCATGATCGGCGCACAGGTCGCCGATCCTCTCGGCATCGGTGACGCATACAACGACCGCGCCAGCTCCGAATCAATCTTCGATCAAGATCTAAAGCGGCTTAAGCTCGATGCCATCGTCTACGACCCGATGACAGGTACCAAATTCGAGTCACGAACATTCTCGACGCCGACGATCAACCGGTTCAACATCGACAAGGCTTATGCGCTGCTGATTCCGCGTGCGGTTTCGTACTCTGCAGGACTATTGAATTTTTTCTTTCGCGGGGACATCGGCATCAAGGCACCGGTGGATGGCCTCTACGCCATCGCGGACAGTGGGGGCTTTAACCCCTCGCATCCGACAGATGTGGAAAGTGGCTATCGCGGCTTTAGATCCGTGCGCGCACGTTTGGCCAACGCAACGGCGTCGCCAGATGGGGCTCCTCCACAAACGATGACAAACGGCAAGTTGTGGGCGGTCCTGCGCTTTCAGCGAAACAAATGCTTTACTGACGATTTCGCCGGAATGAGCGACGCTCCGGCGCCCCTCGACAAGTGCCTCGATCCAATTGAAGAGATAGTCGTTTCCGATCCGATTGATCGGACGGGCGTGGGGCGCGAAGTCCTGGCGCGTCCAAACAAGGACAAGCCTGACGGCGAGGAAATCACCTTTCAATTCAAGGATGAGCTACCTATCAACGCCATGAACGTCATCTTGCAGGTGATTTTTCGGGGCACACTTGGATTCGAGGCCAACAAGCTCGCGGTTTCGACAATCGATCTGTCGGAACCCACGTTCTTCAGTGCGTATAACAATACCGACTTTGTTTACCTCGGCGGCCGATGCTATAAGCCTCAAGAAGTCGCCAGCGATCCGACACTTTGGCAGCGGGTGAACTCGACATGCCGTGTGCCCCTGCACCCAGAGGACGTCATGAGCAACGCCTGTTACATGTCCAAGTTCGGATTTCGCCTTCAAAGCGCTATCAATCCGCCCAGCGTCACTGTCGCCACGGAAATATCGACAGACGGCGACCGACGGGTTCCGCCGGCACATTTCAGCCGGTTCGCGCTTCTGATGGATTCCCAAACCGGTGTGGATCTGGAACTACTCTTTCGCAATCCCGGACTGATCATCGATCCCGCCGATCGTAAAATTCATGTAACGCCGTACCGGGCCCATACATCTCGAACCACACCCGGATTGTCTACAAATGACTTTTATCAACGCCGACGTGACATCAACACCTGGAACGGCTTCGCGTTCATGATGGACGTGGAATCCGGCCAAGTCGCGGTCAGCGACGACTCCAGCTGCATCGCCGGCTTATCCGGGCACTTGTCTCCGCTAGTCGACGACGCCCGCTTCCCTGTGCCGAGCGTTATATCTGTCAATCCATAGCGGAATAAACGAAAGGCGCCGACTACCGTGCGCATCGCGGATCCAGTGTTGCCGGCGTCAGGACGTCGCCAGCCCTGGTAGATCGGTCCTGCGCGAGCGGACGATTGTTGACACGCGCAACGACCAGCGTCCATCGCGCCGATCGAGGAAATAGTTGCGCAGTGTTCGCGAGATGGTGCGAAACGCGATCTGCTCCCAAGGAATTTCGTCCTCGGCAAACAGCCTCACCTCGAGGCTTTCGGTGCCCGGACCGAAATCGAGATCGAGCAGACGGGATTTGAACATCACGTACACCTGGCTGACGTGAAGGATACTGATGACGACATAGAGGTCGTCGATCTCGACGCGCGCATTGGCCTCTTCCAGCGTCTCGCGCAGCGCGCCCACTTCCAGCGATTCGTGGTTCTCGAGGAACCCTGCCGGCAGCGTCCATAGACCGTAGCGCGGCTCGATTGCACGCCGGCACAAGAGCACCTTGTCTTGCCAGATCGGCAGGCAGCCGGTCACCACCTTTGGGTTCTGGTAGTGGATCGTGCCGCATTCCGCGCAAACGAAGCGCGGCAACGTGTCGCCTTCCGGAATCCGGAATTCCAGCGCCGCAGAGCCGCAGTGGCTGCAGTAGTTCAAGGACGCCCCGCCTGCTCACGCCATCTTCAGGAAATGCTCGCGGTAGTACTTGAGCTCGTCGAGCGACTCGTATACGTCGGCCAGCGCGGTGTGCTTGGTGTCCTTGTCGAAGCCGCGTGCAACGTCAGGGCGCCAGCGCTTGCACAACTCCTTGAGCGTCGATACGTCGAGGTTGCGGTAGTGGAAATAGTCCTCCAGAGCGGGCATCCAGCGCGCGAGAAACCGTCTGTCCTGGCAAATGGAATTGCCGCACATGGGCGAAACGCGGGGCGGCACGTGCTCGCGCAGGAAGGCCAGCGCCTCCTCCTGCACGGCATCCTCCGTCCACGTGGATGCCTTGACCTTGTCGACGAGGCCCGATTTGCCGTGAGTCGACGTGTTCCACGAGTCCATGGCGTCGAGCATCGCGTCGGGCTGGTGCACGACCCATACCGGCGCCTCCGCCACGGTCGCGAGCGCAGCATCGGTGACCACCAGCGCCACTTCGAGGATGCGGTCGCTGTCGGGCTTGAGGCCCGTCATTTCGAGGTCTATCCAGACAAGGCGCGTGGAATCCTGGGGCATGATGTCAGCGTAGAATCGGAACCATCATTTTCGCACATCGCTCCTGCTCCGCGTCATGACACCCGCCCTTTTCACCGCGCTCTTCGTTGCCGCGCTCGCCACGATGTTCTTCGTGCAGTCGTGGCTCGGGGCGCGCCAGGTGACCAACGTTATTCGCCATCGCGATTGCGTGCCGGAGGCGTTTGCCGTGCGCATCCCCCTCGCTGCACACCAGAAAGCCGCCGATTACACGATTGCGCGCCAGCGCTTCGCGCGCGTCGACCGGATCGTCGACCTCGTGCTCACCGTCGCACTTACGCTCGGCGGCGGCGTGGCGCTCGGCGCATTGCTCACCGCCGCCCTGCCCGCCCCCTGGAACGACGTCGTGCTGATCGGTGCCCTTGCCGTCGCCAGCGGCGTCATCGGCCTGCCGCTTGCATGGTGGCGCACCTTCGTGCTCGAAGCGCGCTTCGGGTTCAACCGCACCACGCTCGCCACCTGGCTCTCGGACATTGCGAAAGGGGTGGCCTTGAGCATCGTGCTGGGATTGCCGCTGCTGCTGGCGGTGCTGTGGCTCGTCCGCCACGGCGGAACTTATTGGTGGCTTTGGGTGTGGGTGGTGTGGATCACGTTCCAATTGCTCATGCTGGTGCTGTATCCGACGGTGATCGCGCCGATTTTCAACAAGTTCTCGCCGCTACCCGCGGGCGATGCCCGAGCCCGCATCGAGGCGCTGCTTGCGCGCGTAGGATTCGCGGCGCGTGATCTGTTCGTCATCGACGGCTCGCGGCGTTCGTCACATGGAAACGCCTATTTCGTCGGATTCGGCCGCGCGCGGCGAATCGTGTTCTTCGACACGCTGCTCGCCACGCTCGCGCCGCGGGAAGTGGAATCGGTGCTCGCACACGAGCTTGGACACTACAAGCTCAAGCACGTCGCCAAGTCGCTGGTGCTGTCGGCCGCCGCCTCGCTGGCTTTGCTCGCGTTGCTCGCCTGGATTGGCGGCGCGCCATGGTTCTATGCAGGTCTCGGTGTGGCTGATCCGCAGGCGGCGACGCGCCCTGGCGTAATGCTCTGCCTTTTCGTGCTGGCACTGCCGCCTTTTGCGTTCCTGGCGTCGCCGCTGGTGGCAATGTATTCGCGCCGCCACGAGTTCGAGGCCGATGCCTTTGCCGCGCGCAACGCCTCGGCCGAGGCGCTCGCCGATGCGCTGGTCAAGATGTACGAGGACAACGCGTCGACCTTGACGCCCGACCCGCTGCACTCGGCGTTCTACGATTCGCATCCGCCGGCGGCGGTGCGCATCGCCCACCTCGCTTCGCTTGCGCGCGAGATGCCGGCATCGATGTGACGCCGACAGCTCTGCCGCGACGGCGTCCAGCAGTCCTTACGGGAGCCATTTCATGACCACGCACCACGGAACGCTCGCCACCGAACACTGCGTTGCGGACGCCAAGGCGCTTGCGGAACCGGACATCGCCGCACTGTCGAAGTCCGCGCCCGGCTGGACGCGTAAGGGCAGCGCGATCGAGCGCCGGTTCAAGTTCAAGGATTTTCACCACACGATCGCCTTCGTCAATGCGGTGGCGTGGATCGCGCACCGGGAGGACCACCATCCCGATCTCGACGTCGGATACGACCACTGCGGCGTCAAGTGGTCGACGCACAGCGCCGGCGGCCTGACGCGCAACGACTTCATCTGCGCGGCTCGCACCGGGGCGCTGGTCGACGCTTGAGCGCCCACGGCGAAGGGCTGGTGATCGCCGCGCATCGCCGTCATGCGCGCGTGCATCTCGACGACGGTTACGATATCGACTGCGTACAGAAGGGACGCCGGCTCGGGCTTGCCTCCGGGGACCGCGTGCGAGTGTCCATCGGCGGCAGCGAAGGTGTGGTCGAGACCCTGCTGCCGCGGCGCTCGCTGTTCCTGCGCGCCGACGCCGTGCGCGAGCAGCCGATCGCCGCCAACGTCACGCAGGTCGTGGGCGTGGTCGCGCCGGATATCGCTGTTGACGAATACCTGCTCAACCGCTGGATCGTCGCCGCCGAGGCGCAGGCGTGCCGCTTTGTGCTGGTGGCCAACAAGCGCGACCTGCCGACGTTCGTTGCATTGCGCACGCGTCTCGCCTTCTACGAATCGCTTGGCTACCCGGTCGTCGACGTCGCGGCACGGGCTTCGGTCGCGCCGCTGACCGAGCTTCTCGCCGGACAGCACAGCGTGCTGATCGGGCAGTCCGGCATGGGCAAGTCGACGATCATCAACGCGCTGGTGCCCGACGCACCGGCGCGCGTGGGCGACGTGTCTGTCGCGCTCGGTTCAGGCCGGCACACGACCACCGTATCGACGCTTTACCGGCTGCCGCTGCTCGACGACGGATGGATCGTCGATTCGCCTGGCGTCAAGGCGTTCGGCATCGCGCAGATCGAGCCCGACCGCCTTGCCGAAGCATTCGTCGAAATGCGGCCGTTTCTGGGGCATTGCCGATTCCGCGACTGCGGCCATCGTCACGAGCCGGATTGCGCAGTGCTGACCGCGGCCGCGGAAGGCAGCGTCACGGCGCAGCGACTCGCGCTCTATCACACGCTGGTCGACGAGGCGCAGCGCGCCCGCGCCGGCGTCTACGGGGCGACGTAGGCAATCGTCAGCAGCAGGACCAGCAGCAGCCACAACACCAGCGTGCGCCACACCAGGGCGACGCCCGACGGCAGGACTTCAGGATCGACTGTCTCGCCCGTGCCCACCTCGGGTCGATAATCTCGCTCGCCACCAATGGTGGCGAGCGGACCTCCCAGCTTGACGCCAAGCGCTCCGCCACCGCTCGACAGCAGCGTCCCGACTGCGATTCCGCCATCCTCGCTGGCCCACAGCTTTGCCTGCGTGCGCCAGCAGGCGATCGCGTCTTCGAAATCCCCCACCACTGCGAACGACAGCGCCGTCAGGCGCACGGGAATCCAGTCGAGCAAGGCAAGCAGCGCACGCACCGGCGCGCCAAACACCGCCCGCTCGCGACCGATGGGCGTCGCCTCGTCCTCGCGGCCACCGCCGCGCCATTCATCGGCGACCAGCACCGTGGCGCGATAGAGCACCGCGCCGGCGGGCCCCGGCAGGACGGCGAACCAGAACAGCACCGCGAACACCTGTCGATATGCATCGATGAGACCACGCTCGATGGCGAGCCGTGCAATCTCCTCCGACGAGAGTTCTGCAGTGACGCCCCCGCGCCACGCGGCGAGCGCGCGTCGCGCCGCCGGCAGTTCGCCTGTGCGCAGCGCGAGCACGATCGCCGATACAGCGTGGCTGAAGCGGCGAAAACCCATCAGGAAATAAAGAACCGCAATGTTCCACGCGAGGCCCAGCAGTGGATGCACCGCAACCAGGGATGCGAATACGACGAAGGCGATGCCGACGGGCAGCGCCAGCGCCAGCAGCATGGCGATCGCGCCCTGCTCGCGCGTGCCGCCATTCATCATGCGCTCGAGGTAGCGGGCGAAATGCACGAACGTCCGCTCCACGCTGGTGCGCCATCGGAATGCACGCCATTGCTCCAGCGCCAGCGCAGCGACCACCGCCATAAACGTCATGTCGCGGGCAGTCGGTGGGCCAGTGCCGCGCAATCGCCGCGCGTCGCGCGCATCGCCCGGCGCGCCGGCCGATCCCGCATTGTCACGACTTGAGCTCCGCGCGATCGCGATATTGCTCGAGCGCTTCGGGATTGGCGAGCGCCTCGCGGTTCTTCACCTCCCGACCGTGCACCATGTCGCGCACCGCGAGCTCGACGATCTTGTTGCTCTTGGTGCGCGGGATGTCGGTCACCTGCACGATCTTGGCGGGTACGTGGCGCGGCGTGGTGTTGGCCCTGACCTGGTTCTTGATGCGATCCGCAAGGGCCGTATCCAGCACAAGCCCCTCGCGCAGCTTGACGAACAGCACCACCCGGACGTCACCCACCTCGCCAGGCGGCCAATCCTGGCCGATGACCAGGCTTTCCTCGATCTCGTCGAGCTGCTCCACCTGGCGATAGATCTCCGCGGTGCCGATGCGCACGCCGCCTGGGTTGAGCGTGGCGTCCGAGCGGCCGTGGATGTAGACGCCGTCGTGCGCCGTGATCTCGATGTAGTCGCCGTGGCACCAGACGCCGGGAAAGCGGTCGAAATAGGCGGCGCGGTAGCGCGTACCGTCGTCGTCGTTGAAGAAGCCGAGCGGCATCGACGGGAACGGCTTCGTGCACACCAGCTCGCCGCGCTGGCCCGTGCCCGGCGCCACGGGCTTGCCGCTCTCGTCGAACGCGTCGACCGCCATGCCCAGGCCGCGACACTGGATCTCGCCGCGCCAGACGGGCAACGTCGGGTTGCCCAGCGCGAAGCACGCCACGATGTCGGTGCCACCCGAGATCGACGACAGGCAGACGTCCTCCTTGATGCACTGGTAGACGTAGTCGAAGCTTTCGGGCGCGAGGGGGCTGCCGGTGGAGAAGATGGTCTCGAGGGCCTCCAGGCCGAAGTCCTTGCGCGGGACCGAACCCACTTTCTTCAGCGCATCGATGTACTTCGCGGAAGTGCCGAAATGCGTGATGCGCTCGGCGTCCGCATAGTCCCACAGCACACGCCCGCGTTGCACGAACGGCGAGCCGTCATACAGCATCAGCGTTGCACCGCTGGCGAGCCCGGACACGAGCCAGTTCCACATCATCCAGCCGCAGGTCGTGAAGTAGAACAGGCGGTCACCGGCACCGATGTCGCCATGCAGCTGGTGCTCCTTGAGGTGCTGCAACAGCGTGCCGCCGGCACCATGCACGATGCATTTCGGCACACCGGTCGTGCCCGACGAATAGAGGATGTAAAGCGGTGCGTTGAACGGCATCGGCACGAACTCGATCGGCGCCGGAGCATGGGTCCGCTGCCACGCCTCCCAGCTCACCTCGTTGCGGATCGTCGCGCGACTGCCGGCGACGCCGAGATACGGCACCACGATCACCTTCTCGACGCTTGGCAGGCGTGCGACGATGTCGGCCAGCCTGGCCGTGACGTCGATCGGCTTGCCGTTGTACCAATAGCCGTCGACGGCGACCAGTACCCTTGGCGCGATCTGGCCGAAGCGATCGACCACGCCCTGCACGCCAAAGTCGGGGGAGCATGACGACCAAACTGCGCCGCGCGACGTCGTGCCGAGCATCGCCACCACCGCTTCCGGCATGTTGGGCAGATAGGCGGCAACACGATCGCCGGCAACGATGCCATGTGCGGTGAGCGCCTGTGCGAAGCGCGACACCTCGGCGGTCAGCTCGGCGTGGGAGAGACGCCTCGCAACCTTGTCCTCGCCACGGAAGACCAACGCGTCGCTCGGGTCGCCGGCAGGCTTTCGCGCAAGGAGGTTCTGCGCGAAGTTGAGCTTCGCATCGGCGAAGAAACGCGCGCCCGGCATGCGCTCCGGATCGTCGATCGTGCGCGTCGGCGGCTTCGTGGCGATCACACCGGTAAAGTCCCACAGGGCGCGCCAGAAGCCCGGTATATCGTCGATCGACCAGCGCCACAGCGACGCATAGTCCGGCAACGCGCGTCCGCTGCGCGCCGATGCCTGGCGTGCGAAGTGCGTGATCGCCGCACCGTCGATGCGGCCAGCGGAAGGTGTCCACAAGGCAGTGCCGGTCATGGCGATTCCCTCGTTCAGCGTATTTGAGGCGCCGGTACGAGCGCGCGAACGACATCCGGAAGCGGTGTCGGCCGGCGGTCGGTGCGCGTCACCCACACCATGCGCGCCGCCCCTTCGGCCACGCGCCGGCCCCCCGCCAGAATTTCGTAGAAGCTGCCGATGCTGGTGCGGCCAGGCTCGCCCAGCAGCATCACCACCTCGAGCGCCATGGGGTATGTGATCGCTTCAAGGAACGTGCAGCTCGCGTTGACGATCAGCGGACCCGATTCGGCGTCGTACGGGTTGTCGCGAACGACCAGCGCATAGAGCCACTCCAGCCGAGCCTGCTCCATGTAGCGGAAATAGAGCGTGTTGTTGACGTGGCCCAGTGCATCCATGTCTCCCCAGCGAACCGATTGGACGCTGCGATGCACCTCGACGCGGGGCGAATCTGGCATGGACGATTGGGGTGCCGTGACAGAAAGATTAAAATTGTAGCGTGACGGCAACCGCGACGCCCTGCCGTCGCGATCTCTGGAGCATTCGCGCCATGACGCGGGAATCGATGGAGTATGACGTGGTGATCGTGGGCGCCGGCCCAGCCGGCCTCGGCGCGGCCATCCGCGTCAAGCAGCTTGCGGCCGCCGCGGCGCGCGAAGTCTCGGTGTGCGTGCTGGAAAAGGGTTCGGCGGTCGGTGCCCACATCCTCTCGGGCGCCGTGATTGATCCCATCGCCCTCGACGAGCTGCTGCCCGACTGGCGCACGCGCGGGGCACCGATCGACACCCGGGTTACCGACGACCGCTTCATGATCCTGACGTCGACGGGCAGCGTGCGCATCCCCTCTGCACTGCTGCCGCCGCTGATGAGCAATCATGGCAACTATATCGTCAGCCTCGACAATGTGTGCCGCTGGCTGGGCGAGCAGGCCGAGGCGCTCGGCGTCGAGATCTATCCGGGCTTTGCCGCCACCGAGCTGCTCTACACCGCCGAGGGCGCGGTTCGCGGCGTGGCGACCGGCGACGTGGGTGTCGCCAAAGACGGCAGTCACCGCGCCGACTATCAGCCGGGAATGGAGTTGCATGCGCGCTATACGTTGTTCGCCGAAGGCTGTCGCGGATCGCTGTCGCAGGAGCTGATGGGGCACTTCGACCTGCGCCGGGACGTCGGGCCGCAGAAATATGGCATCGGCATCAAGGAGCTGTGGCAGGTCGAGCCATCGCGGCACCGCAAGGGCCTTG
>DASYSP010000082.1:0-17602 GCA_036003195.1 Casimicrobiaceae bacterium | reverse complement strand
GAGCCGACGGGCAACCTCGACACGCGCACGAGCCTCGAGGTGCTCGGGCTCTTGCAGGATCTCAATCGGCGCGTCGGCATCACGATCGTGCTCGTCACGCACGAGCCCGACATCGCCGCCCACGCCCACCGCGCCATCCACATCCGCGACGGGCAAGTCGAAAAAGACGTCAGGCGCGCGGCGTAGCGCCGCGGGTGCTCATCGGGGCCCGGGCGGTCACCGGACCGCGGCCAGATGACCCGAGTCGAGCTCGCGGAGCGGCAATCGTTCAAACCGCTGAGCGTCGTATGGAATCCGCTCCAGCTTCTGGCCGGGCGTCAGGGACGGCATCGCGGACAACAACGCCTGCGTGTACGGATGCGCCGGAGATGTGAAGAGCCGCTCGGCCGGCGCGATCTCGACGATCCGTCCGAGGTACATCACCGCGACTCGCGTGCAGACCTGCCGCACGAGGCGGAGATCGTGCGCGACGAACAAGTACGTCAATCCCAGCGTCGTCTGAAGATCCAGCAGCAGGTTGACGACCTGGGCCTGCACCGAGACGTCGAGCGCTGAGACCGGCTCGTCGCAGACGACGAACGACGGCTCCAGCGCGATCGCCCGCGCGAGGCCGATCCGCTGCCGCTGTCCGCCGCTGAACTCCTGCGGCCGCTTGCCCGCGTCGGCCGGGTCGAGGCCCACCATCCGGAAGAGTTCCGCGACGCGAGCCTTGCGCTCGGCCTTCGTGCCGATGCGGTGAATCACGAGCGGCTCTTCGACGATGTCGCCGACGCGCATGCGCGGGTTGAGCGACGAGTACGGATCCTGGAAGACGATCTGCAGATGCCGCCGGGCGCGCCGGAGTTCGCGCGCCGACAGCGCGCGCAGGTCGATGTCCTTGAACCGGATCTCGCCGGACGTCGGCTCGACGAGCCGGAGCAGACAGCGCGCGGTCGTCGTCTTGCCGCTGCCCGATTCGCCGACCAGACCGAACGTCTCGCCCGGGTTGATGGCAAACGAGACGTCGTCGACCGCGCGCGTCGTGCGGCGGCGTCCGAAGAGCGCCGAACCGGCGGGGAAGTCCTTGACGAGATGGCGGACATCCACGAGCGGCGTCACGTCCGTGGCTCCGCAACGCCGGCCGGGCCGTGAAGGTGACACCGCGCGTCGTGGCCAGGTGCCACGGAAGACAGGCCGGGAGGCGTCGTCGTGCACGGATCGAAGCGCTGGTCGCACCGCGGCGCGAACGCGCATCCCTTCGGCAGCTGGCCGAGACGCGGCACGACGCCCGGGATGGCTGACAGGCCCGGACCGGGACGCTGACCTGGAATGCACGCGAGCAGGCCGCGCGTATAGGGATGCGCCGGCGCCTCGAACACCGTGTCGATCGGCGCGTCCTCGACGATGCGGCCGGCATACATCACGCAGACCCGGTCGGTGTTCTCCGCCACCACGCCGAGATCGTGGCTGATCAGCACCATCGCCATGTGCGTCTCGCGCCGGATCTCGGCCAGCAGCTCGAGGATCTGCGCCTGGATGGTCGCGTCGAGCGCGGTGGTCGGCTCGTCGGCGATCAGCAGTGCGGGCGCGAGGATCAAGGCCATCGCGATCATCACCCGCTGGCGCTGGCCGCCCGAGATCTCGTGCGGCCACGCGGCCTGGATGCGCGCGGCATCGTCGAGGCCGACCTCGCGCAGGGCGCCCAGCACACGGTGTCGTCGCGCCGCAGCGCCGTCCGGTGTGTGCGCTTTCAATACCTCCTCGATTTGCGCCCCGCAGCGCATCAGCGGATTGAGCGCCGTCGCCGGTTCCTGGAACACCATCGCCATGCGCGTGCCGCGCAGCGCGGCGAGACGCGACTCCGATGCGCCGACGACGTCCGCGCCGCCGACGCGGATGCGTCCCGACACCACCGGCAGCGCCGGCGGCAGGAGACCCATCACCGCCTGCGCGATCGCCGACTTGCCGGAGCCGGACTCGCCGACGAGGCAAACGATCTCTCCCGGGGCGACGTCGATGTCGATGCCTTCGACGGCGTACACGCGGTCTGCGCGCACCGGCAGCGCGATCGCGAGGTCACGCACGACCAGTGGTGCGCCGAGCGCGCCGGCGTCGTGCCGCGCATGTTGCGAGTCGATCCCGGCGCCGGGCGAGGTGCTCACAGGTTCCGGCGCGCGCGCGGATCGAGCGTGTCGCGCAACGCATCGCCGACGAGATTGATCGCGAGCACGGTAAGCGCGACGAAGAGGCCTGCCCACAGCACGCCGTGCGGGTAGACCCGGAACAGCGTGCGACCTTCGGCCATGATGTTGCCCCATGTCGGCGTTTGCGGCGGTATGCCGACGCCGAGGAACGACAGGATGGCCTCGACCAGGATCGCCGTCGCGCAGATGTACGTTGCCTGCACGATCAGCGGCGACCAGGTCGCGGGCAGGATGTGGCGCGTGATGAGCGCCGGGGTCGGCGTGCCGGCGGCGATCGCGGCCTCGACGTAGGGCTCCTGGCGGACCGCCAGGACGACGGCGCGCACGAGCCGCACGACGCGCGGCACCTCCGGCACGACGATCGCGACGATCACCGCGGCGACGCCGGCCGTCGACACCGACACCAGCGCGATCGCGAGCAGGATCGCCGGGATTGCCATCAATCCATCCATCACGCGCATGATCGGATTGTCGAGACGCCGGAAATAACCGGCGACGACGCCGACCGCCACGCCGATCGCGATGGCGATCGCGGAAACTGCGAGGCCGACGAACAGCGACACGCGCACGCCGTAGAACACGCGCGAGGCGACGTCGCGGCCGAGCGAATCGGTGCCCATCCAGTGGCGCACGACATGCTGGCTGCCATCGTCGGCACGCACGGTCTCGGTGGCGGCGGTGACGAGGTTGCGTGATGCCGGCGCGATCTGCGCCGGATCGAACGGTGTGAGCCACGGCGCCGCCGCGCCGATCGCGACGATCGCGACAAGCACGAGAGCGCCGAGCAGCACGACGGGCTCGCGCGCCAGCCTTCGCAAGGGCGACGTCGGCGTGACGTCCGCCTCCGACCGCGCCGCGTCATCGTCGGCCTTCAGTAGCGGATCCGGGGGTCGAGCCACAGGTAGGAGAGATCGACGGCGAGGTTGAGCAGCACGTACACGAACGAGAACAGCAGGATCACCGCCTGCACGGTCGGATAGTCGCGCGCCAGCACCGCGTCCACCGTCAGACGCCCGAGCCCCGGGATGCTGAACACGCTTTCGGTGACGACGACGCCACCGATCAGCAGCGCCACGCCGAGTCCGATCACGGTGACGATCGGCACGGCGGCATTGCGCAATGCGTGGCGCACGAGGATCGTGTGCCGCGCGAGCCCCTTCGCGCGCGCAGTGCGGATGTAGTCCTCCGCCAGCACGTCGAGCACGCTGGTGCGCGCGATGCGCGCGATCAGCGCGACATAGATCACCGACAAGGTGAGCGTCGGCAGCACGAGGTGCGCCGCGAACCCGGCGAACCCCTCTGCAATTGGCTGATAGCCCTGCACCGGCAGCCACGCGAGGTCGATCGCCAGCAGGTAGATGAGGGCATAGCCGATCACGAACACGGGCACCGAAAAGCCCAGCACCGACACGCCCATCACCGCGCGATCGATCCACGAGCCCTGCTTCCACGCGGCGATGACGCCGAGCGGAACCGCGACCAGCACCGACAGCACGATCGTCGACACTGCCAGCGCGAACGTGGGCCCGATGCGCCCGGCGATCAATTCCGCCACCGGCTTGCGAAAGAAGAACGACTCGCCGAAGTCACCGGTCACGACATGCCCGAGCCAGACGAAGAACTGCGACAGGATCGGGCGGTCGAGGCCGAGCTTGGCGCGAATGGCCACGACGTCCTGGGTGGTGGCCGCGGCGCCGGCGATGATGGCCGCGGGGTCGCCCGGCGCAAGCCGCAACAGCGCGAACACCAGCACCGCGACGATCGCCATCACGGGGACCGTCGCAGCCAGTCGCCGCGCGATGTAGCTCAGCATCGCGCACCTGCCGGCGCACCGTGCCGCTGCGGACGCCGACGTCCGCGGCGGGCGCTCGCGGCGACGAACCGGCACATGGCTATCGCTTGGTCATGTTCCAGAACACGGTCACCGGCGACACCACGATGCCATCGAGGTTCCTGCGCATCAACGCCGGCTGATACCACTGGCCGAGAATCGCGTGCGTCGGATTCTCGATCCAGCGCGCCTGCACCGCCTCGGCAATCGCCTTCTGCTTCGCCGGGTCGGTCTCGCGCGCGAAGTCGTCGCGCAGCTTTTCCATTTGCGCGTCGCAGGGCCAGCCGAACGCGGCCTTGTCGCAGCTCGCATTGAGGAAGGCGGTCATCACCGGATTGAGCACGTCGGCGGACACCCACGACGTCAGCATCGCATGCCAGCCGCCCTGTGACGGCGGATCCTTTTTCGCGCGACGCGCGACCACGCTCTGCCAGTCCATCGACTGCATGTCGACCCTGAAACCGCCGCGCTCGAGAAGCGACTTCGCCACCGGACCGAGATTGGCGAGCACCTGCAGGTCGGTGGAATGCAGCAACACGATAGGCGTGCCGTCGTAGCCCGCCTCCTTGAGAAGGGCT
Organism: Casimicrobiaceae bacterium; assembly: GCA_036003195.1. GTDB lineage: Bacteria > Pseudomonadota > Gammaproteobacteria > Burkholderiales > Casimicrobiaceae > VBCG01. Next base: position 13,010 of record DASYSP010000082.1, on the reverse strand, counting down.
TTCGACCTGGCGAAGTTCGATTCGAAGAGGCCCTCCATGCCCTTGGTCGACGCCAGCGGCGTGCCGCAGATGAAGAGTGCCTTGCACACCTTGTAGTACTTGGGATTGCCGACGGTCGCCTTGAGGAAATCTTCCTGGTTGAGCGCGTACAGCACCGCCTGCCGCACCCTGGGGTCGTCGAAGGGCTTGGCCGTGGAATTGAAGCGCATCGAGTACTGGTTGCCGAGCGGATTGATGTCGACGACCGCGATGTTCGGGTCCTTCTCGACGAGTGGCAGCAGGTCGTGCGCCGGCTGTTCGATGAAATCGATCTCGCCGGCGAGGAGTGCATTGATCGCGGTTTGCTGGTCGGGGATGGCTTGCCACTCGACACGATCGACCTTCACCACCTTGCCGCCGGCAAGCCCCGACGGCGGCTCGGATCGCGGCCGGTACTTGTCGAACTTCACATACACCGCCTTGTCGCCGGGCTTCCACTCGTCCTTCGCGAACACGAACGGCCCGCTGCCCGTGAAATCGGTGATCTGCTGGTCGGGACTCGTGTCGGCGACGCGCTTCGGCATCATGAACGGCACCAGCGACGACGGCTTGCCGAGGCCCAGCAGCACGAGGCCCGTCGGCGACGACAGCACGATGCGGAACGTCCTGGCGTCGACGGCCTCGAAACCCTTGACGAACGACATCATCTTCTGCCCCGTCGCGTCCTTGGCGCCCCAGCGCCTGATCGACGCGATGCAGTCGTCGGACGTCACCGGCTTGCCGTCGTGCCACAGGAGACCGTCGCGCAGCGTCAGCGTGTAAACGAGGCCGTCCGCGCTCACCGTGTACCTGTCGACCATCTGCGGCTGCACGTTGCCGTTGGCGTCGGTGGCGAACAGCGTGTCGTAGATCATGTAGCCGTGGTCGCGCGTGATGTAGGCCGTGGTCCAGATCGGGTCGACGATCTTGAGGTCGGAGTTCATCACCGCGCGGATCGTCGCCGCGCAGGCGGGCGACGCCGCGAAGGCCGCGAGCGACAGGCAGACCGCGGCGAGGGCTGAACGGAAACGGATGGTCATTGCGACTCCGGAAAATCCTTGCGGTCGATGATAGGCCACGCGAGTCCCATCTTGCGCATGAACGCCACCCACCTCGGATCACCGTGCATCGGCTTGAAATGCGGATCGAAGGCGGTGTTGACGAGGCCGGGGTCCCGCTGCGCATATGCGCGTTCCAGCCACTCGAATGCCGATTCGAACTCGCCGCGGTAGACATGCAGGATGGCGACCTGGTACGCGGCCTCTTCGCCGTAGTCCTGCGCGAGCTGGCGCAAGGCGTCGTCCGATGCCGCGCGGTTGCCGAGGCCATGCTGGACGATGCCGAGGCCCATCAACCTGAAGACCGGAAGCCGCTCCTGCTCCGCGAGCCCGAGCGCCTCCTGCGGATGGCCCTGGGCGAGCCGCGTCACTGCCAGGAAGCAATGCACGAGGCCGGTGTTCGGATTGAGCTCGCGCGCCGCCTGCAGCGTGGCTGCCGCCTCGTCGAGCCGGCCGATCAGGAAGAGCCGCAAGCCCAGCGTGCGATGCGCGGCCGAGCTCAACGGATCGAGCGTGGTGACACGCCGATACAGCTCGATCGCCTTGTCCGCGCCGCCCAGGATGCGCGTGATGCCGCCAACGGCCATCAGCACATCCGGATTGTCGGGCGCCAGTCGCAGCGCCTTCTGGTACGAATCGTTCGCCGCCTGCCAGTTCCAGTCGAACAACTCGCTCACCTGACCGAGGCGGATATGCGCCTCCGCGAGATCCGGCGCGAGTGCCAGTGCGCGCTTCGCGCCTTCGCGCGCACGTTCGTATCCCTCGGCGATGCCGGCCCACCCATAGCCCGCCTGAACGCCATAGGCATGCGACAAGCCCGTCCACGCAAGCGCGTAGCCGGGGTCGCGCGCAAGCGCCTGTTGGTACAGCTCGATACCTCGCGCGACATCGGCGGCGGTCAAGCGATCGACCAGGAAACGCCCCTGCAGATAGAGCCGGTATGCCTCCGGGTCGTCGGCGCGTCCCGCCGCGGCCGCCTCGACTTCCGCCTTGGCCGCGGCAGCCGCGGTAGCACCGGTCGCTTCGCCCATCAATGCCGAGCGCAACTCCTTCACCACCGACTGCGCGATGTCGTCCTGCACGGCGAAGATGTCGTCGAGGTCGCGGTCATAGGTCTCGGACCACAGGTGCGAATCGGTCGCCGCCTCGATCAGCTGCGCGGTGATCCTCACACGCTTGCCCGACTTGCGCACGCTGCCCTCGAGCACGTTGGCGACGTTGAGCTTCTGCGCGACGGACGCGAGGTCGACGTCCTTGCCCTTGAAATAGAACGCCGACGTGCGCGACGCCACGCGCAGGCCGCGGATCTTGGCCAGCACGTTGAGCAGCTCTTCCGACAGCCCATCGGCGAAATACTCGTTGTCCTCGTCGCGCGACATGTTGACGAACGGGAGCACCGCGATCGACGGCGTCTCGCGGTCGACGGGTGCCGACGTCCGCAACGGTGGAAATTGCTGGGGGAGGTCCGGATGACAGAGCTGGAACACTGCTTCCTTGCGCGCCAGGTCCTTGAGCGCGTACTCGCCCAGCGGCTTCGCGATGACGAGCGGCGGCAGGTGGTCGCGGCAGAGGTCGTGCGTCGACTCCGACAGCAGCGTCTGGCCGCCGTGGCCGACCGCGAGCAGTCGCGCGACGCGGTTCAGGGGCGCACCGAAGTAGTCGCCGTCGCGAAGTTCCGCCGCACCCGAATGGATCGCCATCCGCACGCGAATCCGCGCCGACTCGGGCCAGCGCTCGTGATGCAGCGCGCGCTGCGCTTCCAGCGCAGCCGCCAGCGCATCGGACGCCGTGTGGAAGGCCGCGCAGAACGCGTCGCCACCGGTCTTGAACACGTGTCCGTGATGGGCGACGATGCAATGCCGCACCAGCGCGTCGTGGCGCGGCAACGCCACCTGCATCGCCGCGCGCTGCTCCTCCCACAGGCGCGTGCTGCCCTCGATATCGGTGAACAGCAAGGTCACCGTGCCGCTGGGTGGCGTCGGGGCGGAAGCGTCGGGTCGTGTGTGCGAGGACATCATGGCAGCCGGAAGGCGCCGTTGCGGCGGCCGGCGCGCGACAGGATAACCTGTCTTGAGCGCGCGGCGCACGGTCGGCCCTTCGTCCTGCGCGGCACCGCCGCGACGCCCGTCGAGGCCTGCGTCCCGGCGCCCGCGAGTGTGCGGTATCTTGCAGGGCGCGCTATCGCACGCACCGCGTGACTGACAGAGGACAAGCATGGCCACGATCGCCGTCGGGGGCTTCCAGCACGAAACCAACACCTTCGCCCCGTCGAAGGCGACGTTCGCCGCGTTCGAGCACGGCGGCGGCTGGCCCGAGCTCACGCTCGGCGACAAGATCGCGCCGCGCCTCGCCGGCGCCAACATTCCCGCCGCCGGCGCGATCGAGGCACTGCACGCGCTCGGCCACCGCACGGTCGGGCTCGCATGGAGCGCGGCGTCGCCTTCCGCGCACGTGACGAAGGACGCGTTCGAGCGCATCGGCGGCGAGATCGTGACACGGCTGGCGGCGGCGCTGCCCGTCGATGGCGTCTACCTTGACCTCCACGGCGCGATGGTCACCGAGCATCTCGACGACGGCGAAGGCGAGCTGCTGGCGCGCGTGCGTCGCGTGGTCGGACCGCGCGTGCCCGTGGTGGCGAGCCTCGACCTGCACGCCAACATGTCGCAGGCGATGGTCGATCACAGCGATGGCATGGTCGCGTACTGCACGTACCCGCACATCGACATGGCGCCGACAGGCGCGCGTGCGGCGCGCCTGCTCGACTGCCTGCTGACGGGCGATCGTGCGTACGCCAAGGCGCTGCGGCCGCTCGATTTCCTCACCGGGCTGCCTGCGCAATGCTCGTTCCTCGAGCCGGCGAAGAGCCTGTACGAGCTGCTCGCGCGACTCGAGCGCGACCACGACGCCACGCTGTCGTTCACGCCCGGTTTTCCGATGGCCGACATTCCCGATTGCGCAATGGCGGTTTTCGGCTATGGCGCCGACGCGAGCCGCACGCGCGCCGCCGTGACCGCGCTGGCCGCCGCCGTGCACGACGCCGAGCCGCAATTCCGCATGGAGCTCTTCGATCCGCCGGCGGCGGTCGCGCGCGCCATCGCGCGCGGCGAGCGTGGCGCGCCCGTAGTGCTCGCCGACACCCAGGACAATCCAGGCGCGGGCGGCAACGGCGACACCACGGGATTGCTCAAGGCGCTGATCGACGCCGACGCGCGCGAGGCGACGTTCGGTCTGCTGATCGATGCCGCGTCAGCGAGGCAGGCGCACGCGGTGGGCGTCGGCCACGCGTCGGCTTTCCGCCTGGGCGAGATCTCGGGCGTTCCCGGCCATGTGCCGCTCGAAGGCGAGTTCCGTGTGGAATCGCTCGCCGACGGCTGCTTCACGTGCACGGGCCCGATGTTCAAGGGCTTCCGGATGGATCTCGGACCCATGGCCGTGCTGCGCAAGGGCGGCGTGCGCGTCGTGCTGGCGTCGAAGAAAGTGCAGGCCGCCGACCAGGCGATGTTCCGCCACGTCGGCATCGAGCCCGCACGCGAACGCATCCTCGGTCTCAAGAGCTCGGTGCATTTCCGCGCCGACTTCGAGCCGATCGCGCGCGAGGTGCTGGTGGTGGTCGCGCCCGGTCCGGCGAAGGCCGATCCCACCACGTTCCCATGGACGCGGCTGCGCGAAGGGTTGCGCCTCGGGCCGATGGGACCGGCGTTCCACCGCGCACGCTGAACCCCGCGCACATCCGGAGCACGTAGCGCGACGTGCGCCGCCGCGCGCGGCGGCGCACGCATGCGGATGTTACGATGCCGGCCGGCCCGGACGAGTCACGACGCGATGAGCGCACCCCGCGAGTTCGACCTCCTGATCGACATCGGCAACACGTTCCTCAAGTGGGGACTGTTCCAGCCATCGCACGAGGGTGGCGCGCGCGAGAACCGCGTCGAGTCGGGACACGCGCTGCTGGAGGAGATCTCGCTGCTGCCGCGGCAGTTCTCGAAGCTGCCGGTGCCGTCGAAGATCGTCATCTCCAATGTCGCCGGCACGCGCGTGCGCGCGGCGACGATCCGCCTGCTCGAGGTGTGGCCGGGCGCGCCGATGCCGCACTGGCTGATCCCCAGTGAGCGGGAGTGTGGCGTGACGAATTCGTACCGCAATCCCGCGCAGCTCGGCAGCGACCGCTGGGCGGCGCTGATCGGCGCCCGCACGCTGATGGGCGCCAGGGCGGCGATGGTGGTGATGTGCGGCACCGCCACCACGCTCGATTTTCTCTCCGCGGAAGGGCTGTTCAAGGGCGGCATGATCATGCCCGGCATCGGCCTCATGCTGCGCTCGCTGCACGAAGGCACGGCGACGCTGCCCGACCAGGACGGCGAATACACCGAATTTCCGAAGCAGACGGTCGACGCCATCGCCAGCGGCTGCCAGAACGCGCAGGCCGGCGCGATCGAACGCCTCTACGCGATCGAGGCCGCGCAAACCCCCGGCCTCGTGTGCCTGCTGTCCGGTGGCGCCGCCCGCGCCGCGGCGGCGCGCATCGCGATTCCTTTCGAGCTGCACGACAACCTCGTGCTCGAAGGGCTCTACGCCATCGCGCAAACGCTGCCGGCCGCCTGACCGCTGTGACGGACGGCGTGATGGCGTCCGCTCTTCCCGATCCGCCCGTGTAAGCATAAAGTGCGCTCGGCGACTGATCGCAACCCGTCGCCTTCACTTCCCGGGAGATCACGATGAATGCGATCGATATCCTCGGCTTGCTGGTTCCCGTCACTTACTTCGCCATGCTCGGCATCGAGCGCCGGTGGCCGGCGCGGGTGTTTCCGACGCGCCGCGGCTGGCAGTGGCTGGGCATCGCGTTCCTGATCCTCGTCGGGCTGGTCAGCGCGATCACGCCCTTGCTGGTGCCCGTCGAATGGCTGGCGGCCCATGCGTGGCTGCCAGGCGGCCGCCTCGGCGTCGCCGGCGGTGCGCTGGTCGGCTTCGTGGTCGCCGAAGGCGCCGTCTATGCCTACCATCGCGCCGCGCACACGTGGTCGTTCCTGTGGCGCCTCGGCCACCAGGTGCATCACAGTCCCGAGCGCGTCGACATACCCGGTGCCGTGCTGTTCCATCCGGTCGAGATCATCATCCAGACACTCGTTCTGCTGTTCGTCACGGTGATCGTGCTCGGGCTGGATCCGCTGGCCGCGGCGATCGTCGGCTATCTCGTTCCGTTCTACGGCATGTTCCAGCACTGGAACATCCGCACACCGCAGTGGCTCGGATGGCTGATCCAGCGGCCGGAGGCGCACTGCGTCCACCACCGCAAGGGGCTGCACTACTACAACTTTTCCGACCTGCCGTGGTGGGACATGCTGTTCGGCACCTACCGCAATCCGCGGGAGTTCCACGGCGAGTGCGGCTTCGAAGGCGATGCGCCGCGACGCATGGGCGCGATGCTGGCCTTCGCCGATGTCAACGCGCCGTTCTACGGCGAGGGCAGCCGCGGCCAGAAGGTCCCGGTGAGCGCGTCCTGAGTGCGCGCCCGCGGCGCTCGTCCGCGGTGGTTACAAGCCTATAACCAGAAGTTCCTTGGGGAACGCCTGCGCCAACCTTACCCTCGAAGCTGAAGCACTGCATACGGTGCGCAAGCTGGCGAGGAAGGCCGAACGATGTCCAAGGTGCATGTGATCCACGAGAACGACGCCTGGGTGGAGCCCCTGCGCGCCGCATTCCACGAAATCGGCGTGCCGTTCGTCGAATGGTTCGTCGACGACGGGCTGCTCGATCTCGGCGCCGAGCCGCCACAAGGGGTTTTCTACAACCGGATGAGCGCGTCGTCGCATACCCGCGGCCACCGCTACGCGCCGGAGCTCACGGCCGGCATCCTGGCGTGGCTCGAAGCGCACGGCCGCCGCGTGGTCAACAACGGGCGCGCGCTGCAGCTCGAGATCAGCAAGATTGCGCAGTACGAGGCGCTGTCGCGATACGGCATCCGCACGCCGCGCACCGTCGCTGCCGTGTCGAAGGAGGCGCTGGTCAGCGCCGCGCGCAGCTTCCGCGGGCGATTCATCACCAAGCACAACCGCGCCGGCAAGGGCCTTGGCGTCAAGCTGTTCGACGGCGTCGACGCGCTGCAGGCGCACATCCACACCGACGCGTTCGAACCGTCCGTCGACGGCATCACGCTGATCCAGGAATACATCGCCGCCCCGCAGCCCTTCATCACGCGGGTCGAGTTCGTGGGCGGCAAGTTCCTGTACGCGGTGCGCGTCGACACCTCGCTCGGCTTCGAGCTCTGTCCGGCCGACGTCTGCCAGGTCGGCGACGCGTTCTGCCCGGTGGGTGAAACGGCGCCCGCCTCCGCCGCGCCACGCTTCGCCATCATCGACGGCTTCGCGCACCCCATCGTCGAGCGTTATGCGCGGTTCATCGCCGACAACGGCATCGGCATCGCCGGCATCGAGTTCATCACCGACCGCGAAGGCGAGCTGTGGACGTACGACGTCAACACCAACACCAATTACAACCCCGACGCCGAAAACGCGGCCGGCAAGTACGGCATGCGCGCGATCGCACGCTATCTTGGCGATGAGCTGCGCCGGACCGAGCGTACCGAGCGCGAAACGATGCTGGCATAGGTCAGGATCCGGCCGCCGCGCCCGGACGCGTGACTGCGCGTTCGCCGACGCTCGGCTCGCGACATCAGCCCCCGCCGTCATTCCCGCGAAGGCGGGAATCCACGCATGGCGAGACTCGGGTGGCGCATGTGGATCCCCGCTTTCGCGGAGATGACCGCCTGTCTCGGCGTCATCTTGGCGGCATGCGGCGCAACGCCGGGAAGTTTCAGCATTCGCGCGGCAGCTTGCCCTTCGGCGCGGGATGGATGTTGTCGACCCAGTGCACCTCCTCCGGATTGGGCTCGACATTGGGCAGATCGAGATTCACCACCACCGGCTGCTGCCCGCTGCGACAGAGCACGCACGACAGGGGTTCGTCGTCGCTGGCATTGATCTCCTGGTGCGGCACGTACGGCGGGATGTAGATGAAGTCGCCCGGACCCGCCTCGGCCGTGAACTCCAGCCGATCGCCCCATTTCATCCGCGCGCGACCCTTGACCACGTAGATCACGCTCTCCACCGGGCCATGGTGATGCGCGCCGGTCTTCGCCTTCGGATGGATCACCACGGTGCCCGCCCAGATCTTCTCGGCGCCCGTGCGGGCATGCGTGATCGCCGCCTCACGCGTCATTCCCGGCGTTTGCGCCGTATTGTCGTCGAGCTCGTCCGCGTGCACCACGCGCACGCCGTGCAATCGCCAGCGGGTTTCGGGCATTCAGTGACTCCTGTTGCAGGCGATCGTATGCCCCCAGGCGCCGCTCGTGCAAGTTTGACGCCGCAACGGGATCCCCGCTTTCGCGGGGATGACCGATCCATGGGGCCACGCGCCGATTTACCACCGCATGCCCTCGCATTGTGCGGCGCAGTATGATGGCTACTTTTGCACCTGCGGGAGCACCTCCATGAGCCAGCGCGAAGTCGTCATCCTCTCCGGCGCACGCACCGCCATCGGCGATTACGGCGGCAGCCTGAAGGACATCCCGCCCGTCGAGCTCGGTGCCAAGGTCGTGCGCGAGGCCGTCGCGCGCGCCAAGGTCGATCCGAAGGACATCGGCCAGTGCGTGTTCGGCAACGTCATCCACACCGAGCAGCGCGACATGTACATCTCGCGCGTCGCCGCGGTCAACGGCGGATTGCCCGTCGAATCGGGCGCGCTGACGGTCAACCGCCTGTGCGGCAGCGGCCTGCAGGCGATCGTCAGCGCCTCGCAATACATCCTGCTCGGCGATGTCGACGCCGCGATCGGCGGCGGCGCCGAGAGCATGAGCCGCGGTGCCTACGCCTCGACGACGCAGCGCTGGGGCGCGCGGATGGGCGACACCAAGATGGTCGACATGATGGTCGGCGCGCTCACCGACCCGTTTGACACCGTGCACATGGGGATCACCGCCGAGAACGTCGCCAACAAGTGCGGGCTCACGCGCGAAATCCAGGACACGTTCGCGGTCGAGAGCCACAAGCGCGCGGCGGCGGCGATCGCCGCCGGCCATTTCAAGAGCCAGATCCTGCCGGTGGAACTCAAATCGAAGAAGGGTCCGGCGCAGTTCGACACCGACGAACATGTGCGCGGCGACTCGACGCTCGAGGGCATGGCGAAGCTGCGCGCCGTGTTCGTCAAGGAGAACGGCACGGTCACCGCCGGCAACGCCTCCGGCATCAACGACGCGGCTGCGGCCGTCGTGCTGATGGAGAAATCCGCCGCGCAACAGCGCGGGCTCACGCCGATGGCCCGGCTCGTGTCGTACGGGCACGCCGGCATCGACCCGAAGATCATGGGCCTCGGCCCGGTGTCGGCGGTCAAGCGGGCGCTCGCCAAGGCGGGCCTCAAGATCGGCGACCTCGACGTCATCGAATCCAACGAGGCGTTCGCGGCGCAGGCGCTGGGCGTGTCGAAGGAGCTGGGCCTCGATCCGGCGAAGGTGAATCCCAACGGCGGCGCGGTGGCGCTGGGTCATCCGATCGGCGCCACCGGCGCGATCCTCACGATCAAGTGCATGTACGAGCTGCAGCGAACCGGAAAGCGCTACGGCCTCGTCACGATGTGCATCGGCGGCGGACAGGGCATCGCGGCGATCATCGAGCGGATGTAGGTAGCTAGAGGCCGGCACCCGCGCGCCTGCGGCACCGGACCGCCCACGCTTGGCGCGTGGTGGCGGCCCGTCACGACCCTGTGCGCACGCCGAGCTGCTGCATCGCCTGCCGGCGCGCCTCCTGCGCCTGCTCGGACAGTTTGAACGAGACGTAGTACTTGTAGATGTTGCGAACGTAGGTCGTGGTCTCGATGCCGATCTTCTCCGCGACGACCAGCTCCACGTTGTTGAACCACTTGTCGGGGTCGAGGCCGCGCTGCCGGGCCAGCTTGCGCATCTTCGCGATGTTGCCCGGCCCGGCGTTGTAGCTCGCGAACGCGAACAGCGGCCGGTTTCCCTCGCTGAAATGCGCGTCGGGGAAGTACTGGCTCATCAGGATGTCCATGTACTTGACGCCGGCGTGGATGTTCGACTCCATGACGTGGATGTCGCCGACCTTCATTTGCGCGCCGGTCGCCGGCATCAGCTGCATCACGCCGATCGCGCCGACGTGGCTTTTCGCCTGCTGGTCGAGGCGCGACTCCTGGTACCCCTGCGCGGCGAGCATGATCGGATCGAACCCGTACTGGTCCCCGTAGCGCTCGAATAGCGCCAGCGTCTGCTGGAAGCGCTTCCAGTCAGCCGTGGACGTGGGATCGTTGAGCGCCTTGATCTTGGCCGTCGCCTGCTTGAGGCGGTACTCGTAGCTCGCTCGACGCGGTGCGTCGTTGGACACGAAGTCGTCAATGGCGGCACCGAGTTGCGGACTTCCCTTGCGGATCGCCCAGCCGACGCGGCCGCCTTCGTGCACGAACACGTGCTCGTCCATGCCGAGCTTCGGCAACACCTGCTTCCAGATCCGCGCCTTCCAGTCGTCGACGACCAGCACCTCGATGAGGCCGGCGTTGGCCATTTCCATCATGTCCTCGTCCTCGAGCGCGTCGGGGACGAGCTTCAGCACCATCTCATGCCGACCTTCGCGCCGGAATCGCTCGTTCAGCGCGACGAGGCTGTCGTAGTAGCTCGACGACCGCCGCACGTGCACCGTCATGCCGGCGAGCTGGTCGACCGACGTGATCTTCGGCGCGTTCGCGCCGGTGACGACCAGCTCGCTCACCGGCTTGCTGTTCGCAACACCCACGAAGTCCACGACCTGCTCGCGCTCGGGCGTCACGGTCAGGTTGCCGACGGCGATGTCGCCGAGTCCCTGCGCAAGCTTCGGCAGCAGCTGATCGCGAGTCGTGGGAACGAGATAGACCGTCAGCGGCCGCTTGCCGGTGTTGTACTTGCGGTTGACGTAGCTTTCGAAATCGCGCACGAGGTCGGCCGTGAGTCCGCGCTCGCGTCCCTTGTCGTTGTAATAGAGCGTGCGGCTGTGGGGCACGAGCACGCGGATCATCCGCCGCTGGGCCATGGCGTCGAGGTCGCCCTTGAACGGCTTGTCAGCCAGGCTCAGCGTGCGGCGTGCCGCCGGCGGCGCGGGCGAGCTTGGCGCTGGCGAGCTCGGCGCGGGCGCGCCGGCCGCGTTCGCTGCCGACGCGATGCCAAGCGTCCACGCCAGGATCGCCGCGACGGCCACGTCGATCGCGCGCCCGAACGCGACGAGTCTATCGCCACGCATTGCCGACCTGGATGTACACCGCGTGGTCGTAGTTGCTGTCTGCATAATCGAGCCCGACGTACAGGCCGAGCCGCCGCGCGATCAGGTAGCGGAAGCCCGCGCCCTTGGTTACTGCCGTAGGGGCATCGGCGAAACCGTCGTGCGTGCCCCAGGCGCGCCCGGCGCCGACAAAACCGATGAGCGCCCACCGCGATGTCAGATTCCACCGCAGCTCGGCCTCGGCGACGCCGGTGTTTTGATCCTGCAATCGCGCAGCCGGCACGCCGCGCAGGTCGACGAACGGCAGCATGTAGAACGGCACGTCGCCGCGCGCCGCGCGGCCGTCGATGCGCGTGCCCAGCACGAGACTCTGTCCGAACGGCCAGTACGCGAATGCGTGCGCCCGGTACGACTGGAATCGGTTGTCGCTGCCCCAGTCAGGGTCGTAGAACGTCGTATCGATGCTACCGGTCCAGCCGCGCGAAGGCGTGAAGATGTTGTCGCGCGAATCGTATTCGATCGTTGGACCGATGCCCGAGCTGCGCCTGGCGAACGCAAAATCGGGAAGCATCGCGTCGCCTACATTGTCGGTATGCAGGCTGTTCTTCGTGTCCAGGTAGATCCATCGCCCGGTGATCCACGTGTTGCTGTTCCCCAGGCGATACAGCAACTGCTGCATCGAAGCCCAGCCGTCGAGGTTGTAGCCGATCTTGCGCTGGCCGCCGCCGAGTTGCCCGTCGAGTCCGTAGAAGTCGAGGTTCAGCGACATCTTGCCGACGCCTCCGCGATAGCGCCAGCGGTCGTCCGCGAAGCTCGCCATCCCGCCCAATCCGCCGAACTTGGTGCCGTTCTCGGTCGCCGCGGCAGCGACGGCGAAGATGTCGGGCGGAATCGGGTCGCCGGACGGACCTGTGCGTGCCGCGCTGTCGCGCATCGAGTCGCGGAAGAACACGGCGGCGATGCCGCCGCCGAATCCGACCGCGGGTTCCGTGATGACGATCGGCACCGGCAGGAAGCCCTTGCGATCGAGCAGCCATTCGGAGGCATCGAACTGGCCGTCGTCGGGATCGAGAAACGCGTCGTACCACGCAGCCGGTGCCGCCGGCGATGCGGCGCCGAGGACTGCCGCCCATGCGCAGAGCATGACCCGGCGCGCCAGACCGCGCGGCCATTGCGCGTGCGCGCTCGACACGCGAACGTCGCTCGCACGTTGGCACCGGTGAGCGATCCGCGTCGCGCGCACGGCCGCGTCAGCCGAGAGGGCCCAACCCCGTGACCATGCTGTAGATCGCGAAAATGCCGATGCCGAGCAGCACGATGGCGACGATCAGCGTCATGGACGGAGGGTACGCGCTTTGAGCGTGAACGAGACCGGCGGCCTTCATCGCGTCACGCTCCCTGCGCAATCCGACCATGAAGGCGATGTGGTAGCCGATGCCCACGATCAGCATCCCGATGCCGAGGTACACGAGCGTCTCGCCGAAGTTGCGCGCCGACCCGCTGGTCTTCAGCACGTTGGCGTCGTGCAGCTTCTGGAAGATCTGGAAGATGGTGAAGCCAAAGCTGATCAGTGACAGTGAGGTGCGGATCACCGACATCAGCGTGCGATCGGCGCTCATCCGCGTGCGCTGGAACGACATGCCGGTGCGGCGCATCGACAGCTCGACCGAGACGTCGTCGG
>DASYSP010000081.1:0-17021 GCA_036003195.1 Casimicrobiaceae bacterium | reverse complement strand
CGCGCGACGAGCTCCCGCAGCACGAACGCCGCGCCGGTGGTCATGGCGTCGACCGAGAGCGTCTTGCCCTTGAGATCGGCGAAGGAACGGATCGACGGCGCCGCCACGATCGACAGGAAGCCGCCGTCGCCGCTCATGAATGCGCGCAAATCCGGATCGGCGGGGATGCGTGCCTCGCCCTGCCCCTCCTGATATGCAATCAGGTTGTCGATCAGCGCCAGCGCGACATCGTCACGCCCATCGAACAGCGACGCAACCAGGAACCCCGAGCTCGGCGTGTAGGCGACCTGCACCGCCACGCCATTCGCCTCGAAAAAGCCCTGGCGCTGCGCCGCCCACAACGGCAGGTTCCAGCCGCCGTCGAACGTGATGACGCGGATCAGCGGCGGCGAACGCGGCGGTTCCTGGGCGACGGCGCCGGTCGCGAATGCGAACAGCGCGGCCCAGGCAATGGCGGCGAAGGATCGGCGGGTCATGGTGCGCGGCGGCGCGGCGCGATCGCGCCGAACCGCGACGATAGTCCGTCGCGGGCCGCCACACAAGCGGCGGCGCGCGTCGCCGCGTGCGCGCCGGCGATCACGCAGGCGTGCAAGGTGCCCGCGTATAATCGTGTGCAGTTCGCACTTCCTCGCACCCGATGTCGACGACTCGCGTTGCCACCGCGGCGGACGCCGGCGCGACATCGGTGCCGTTGCCCCCCGCTTCCACTCCCACGCCGGCGGCACAGCCCGCCGCGTATCCGCTCGACTTGCCGCGCCTCACGCCGGATGCGCCAGGACCCGGGCAGCGCCTCGCGCCGCCACCGCTCGCGGGCTCCGCCGACGCGCTCGCGATCGCGGAATTCGCCACGGCGCGCAAGGCCGAGCGCGGCACGGTCGCAGTGTTCGCTGCCGACGCGCAGTCGGCGCAGCGCCTCGTCGACGAGATCGCGTGGTTCGCGCCGGCACTCGGCATCGCGCCATTCCCCGACTGGGAGACGCTCCCGTACGACCACTTCTCGCCGCACCAGGACCTCGTGTCGCAGCGGCTGGCGACGCTGTACCGGCTGGCGCGCGGCGAATTCGACGTGGTGGTGGTCAGCGCCGCCACGGCCCTTTACCGCCTGCCGCCGGCGTCGTACCTCGCCGCGCGCACATTCTTCCTGACACAGGGGACGCGCCTCGACGTCGAGGCGCTGCGCGCGCAGCTCGCGCTGGCCGGCTACACGCACGTCACGCAAGTCGTGGCGCCCGGGGAATTCAGCGTGCGCGGCGGCCTCATCGACCTGTTCGCCACCGGTTCCACGCTGCCGTACCGCCTCGACCTCTTCGGCGACGAGATCGAATCGATCCGCACATTCGATGTCGATTCGCAGCGCACGCTGTACCCGGTACGCGACGTGCGACTGCTGCCTGCCCGCGAATTCCCGCTGGATGAAGAAGGACGCGCGCGCTTCCGCTCACGCTTTCGCGAGGTGTTCGAGGGCGATCCGTCGAAGACCGGGATCTATCGCGATGTGTCCAACGGCGTCGCGCCGGGCGGCATCGAATACTGGCTGCCGCTGTTCTTCGACACCACGGCCACGTTCACCGACTACCTGCCGCCGCAGGCGAGCGTCGTCCTGCAGGGAGACGTCGGCGGCGCCGTCGACCAGTTCTGGCACGACACCGACGCGCGCTACCGGCTGTTGCGCGGCGAGCGCGCCCGGCCGTTGTTGCCGCCGACGCAGATGTTCGTGCCGGTCGATGCTTTCTTCGCCGGGCTCAAGGCATTCGGCCGCATCGAGCTTACGCCGGCCGCCAGCGTGCCCGTCGACGCGCCGGAGCACACCGCCGATGCCGCGGCAACGGCCGTCGCGACTGCGCAGGCCGCTGCATCCACGCCCGCCACCAGCATTGCCGCCGCGCCGACGCGCGCGTTGCCGGCGCTGACCGTCGACCGCCGTGCTGCCGATCCGCTCGCCGCGCTCAAGCGATACGTCGCCGCCAGCGCCGAGCGCATCGCCATCTGCGCCGACAGTCCCGGACGCCGCGAGACGATGCAACAGTTCTTCGCGGAATATGGACTGCGGCCGGCGATCCTCGACGGCTTCGCCGAATTCGTCGCGCGGCGCGATACGCGTGTCGCGCTGCTCGCCGCGCCGCTGCACGCGGGATTCGCGTGGCCGGCCGCCGGCATCACGTTCGTCACCGAGGCGGAGCTTTATGCCGGCATCGTGCGTCGCGCGCGGCGCGACGCGGCGCGACGCTCCAACGTCGATGCGATGGTGCGCGACCTCTCGGAGGTGCGCATCGGCGATCCGGTGGTGCACGAGCAGCACGGCATCGGCCGATATCTCGGCCTGACCACGCTCGACCTCGGCGACGGCGACAACGAATACCTCGAGCTGATCTACGCCAACGACGCCAAGCTGTACGTGCCGGTATCGAGCCTGCATCTCATCTCGCGCTACGCCGGCGCGCCCGGCGAGTCGGCACCGCTGCACGAACTCGGCAGCCGCGAATGGGAGAAGGCGAAGCGGCGTGCCGCGCAGGCGGCGCACGACACGGCGGCCGAGCTCCTCAACATCTACGCCCAGCGCGAGGCGCGGCTGGGCCACGCGTTCAAGTTCGCGCTGCATGACTACGAGGCGTTTGCCGAAGGCTTCGCGTTCGAGGAGACACCCGACCAGCAGGCGGCGATCGAAGCGGTGATCAACGACCTGACCTCGGCGTCGCCGATGGACAGGCTCGTCTGCGGCGATGTCGGCTTCGGCAAGACCGAGGTCGCGCTGCGCGCGGCGTTCGTCGCCCTCGCCGACGGCGCGCAGGTGGCGTTGCTGGTGCCGACCACGCTGCTTGCCGAGCAGCACTACAAGCTTTTCAGCGAGCGCTTCGCCGACTGGCCGGTGAAGATCGCCGAGCTGTCGCGCTTTCGCACCGGCAAGGAAGTGAAGGGGGTGCTCGCCGGGCTGGCGGACGGCTCGGTCGACCTCGTCATCGGCACGCACAAGCTGCTGCAGCCCGACGTCAAATTCAAGAACCTCGGCCTCATCGTGGTCGACGAGGAGCATCGCTTCGGCGTGCGCCACAAGGAGCAGCTGAAGCGCCTGCGCGCCGAAGTCGACGTGCTGACGCTCACCGCCACGCCCATCCCGCGCACGCTGGCGATGTCGCTGGAGGGCATCCGCGACTTCTCGGTGATCGCCACGGCGCCGCAGAAGCGCCTCTCCATCAAGACGTTCGTCGCGCCGCAGTCGGCGGGCGTGGTGCGTGAGGCCTGCCTGCGCGAGCTGAAGCGGGGCGGCCAGATCTACTACCTGCACAACGACATCGACACGATCCGCTCCACGGCGGAGCGGCTGGGCAAGCTGCTGCCCGAGGCGCGCATCGCCATCGCGCACGGTCAGATGCCCGAGCGCGACCTCGAGCACGTGATGCGCGACTTCTACGCGCAGCGCATCAACCTCCTGGTCTGCTCGACGATCATCGAGACCGGCATCGACGTGCCGACCGCCAACACCATCATCATCGAGCGTGCCGACCGCTTCGGCCTGGCGCAGCTGCACCAGCTGCGCGGTCGCGTCGGCCGCTCGCACCACCAGGCGTACGCGTATCTCCTGACGCCGCCGCCCGACGCCCTGTCGGCGCAGGCGGCGAAGCGGCTGGAAGCGATCCAGATGATGGAGGACCTGGGTTCGGGCTTCTATCTCGCGATGCACGACCTCGAGATCCGCGGCGCCGGCGAGGTGCTGGGCGAATCGCAGTCGGGCGAGATGGCGGAGGTGGGCTTCCAGCTCTACAACGACATGCTGCGTGCCGCCGTGTCGGCACTCAAGGCCGGCCGCGAGCCCAACCTGACCGAGCCCCTTGGCGTCACCACCGAGATCAACCTGCACGTGCCGGCGCTGCTGCCGGCGACGTATTGCAACGACGTCCACGAGCGGCTCGTCATCTACAAGCGCTTCGCCAGCGCCGAGACCGGCGACGGGATCGACGCCCTGCAGGAGGAACTGATCGACCGTTTCGGCGAGATGCCGGACCAGGCCCTCGCCCTCGTCGCCGTGCACCGGTTGCGGCTTGTCGCCAAGTCGCTCGGCGTGACCAAGATCGACGCCGGACCCGAGCGCAGCACCGTGCAGTTCGTCAAGCAGCCGCCATTCGATCCCGGCACGCTGATCCTGCTGATGCAGCGCGATGGCGGCATGCGCTTCGCCGGACCGGATCGCCTGCGCATCGACCGCGCCGCGCCGTCGCTCGCCGACCGCATCGCGCTCATCGATGCCTTGCTGCGCAAGCTGCGATGAGCGGTTGCCCGCGCCGACATGTGAATGCCGGTGCGATGCGTCGCGACTCCCTGCGGCCGGAATGAACCCCGACACCGCGCCGCGAGTGCCGCCGCAGCTTCGCGTGTTCGTGCGCGATTGGCTTTCGGCGAACAACGTGCTGCTCGTGAGCCGCGACGGACATGTGCTGATCGACACGGGTTACGCGAGCCACGCACCGTTGACGCTCGCCCTCGTGGCCTCCGCCGATGGCATCGGCGACGCGCCGCTGGCGCTGGTCGTCAACACTCACGGCCATAGCGACCACGTCGGCGCCAACGCCGCGCTGGTGCGCCGCTACGGCTGCCCGGTTGCATTTCCCGCGAGCGAAGCCGGCGCGGTCGCGCGCTGGGATCACCGGGCGCTGCTCTACGACTATGCCGACCAGCGCGTCGAACGCTTCGCCGTCGACCGGCCCATCGCCGCCGGCGCCAGCGCGGTGTGGGGCGACCTCGAATGGCAATCATTGGCCGCGCCCGGCCACGACATGGGCGCGCTCGTGTTCTTCAATCCCGAGCATCGCATCCTGGTTTCCGGCGACGCGTTATGGCAATCCGGCTTCGGCTTCGTCATGCCGCGCGCGCTCGATCCCTTGGCCCTGCCGGCGACGCGCGCCACGCTCGACCTCATCGCCGCGCTCGACGCGCGGATCGTGATTCCCGGGCACGGCGTTCCGTTCAGCGACGTCCCCGCTGCGCTCGACCGCGCGTACGCACGCCTCGCCGCCTTCGAGGCCGACGACGTCCACGCCGCGCGCCACGCGCTCAAGGTGATCCTGGCGTTCCACCTGCTCGACGTGCGCAGCATGCCGCTGGAGTCGCTGCCGTCCTACGTCGACACCGTGGGCATCTATCGCGACGTCAACGCCGCGCTGCTCGGACTGTCCCCGGCGGCGCTGGCCGGGATGCTGGTGTCGAGCCTCGAGCGCAGCGGCGCGCTGCGGCGCGACGGCGACGCGATCCGGGCGGCGTGACGACGGCGGCCGACGGAATAATCGGGCGCCGCTGCTGTGGCGTTCCGGCCCGGCCTGATTTGCGATAGAAAGCGCGGGGTGGCGAGTACGTTCCCGGGCCACGCGTTTCCCGATGTCCCTTTTGCGGAGGCAATGATGCGTTCTGGATGGCGATGGATGGCGGGCTGCCTGCTCGTCGGCACAGTGGCGGCAAGCGCGATGGCGCAGGACGTCAAACCCGATCGCGCGATCAAGTACCGGCAGGGCGTGATGACGGCGATCAACTGGCATTTCGGCATCCTCGGCGCCATGGCGAAGGGCGACCGGCCCTACGACAAGGATGTCGCGCTGCGCAGCGCGACCTTCGTCGACGAGCTCGTGCAAATGCCCTGGGACGGCTTCGGCCCGGGCACCGACAAGGGCGCGCCCACCAAGGCGAAGCCGGAGATCTGGAAGGAGCCGGCCAAGTTCAAGGAGCATCAGGAAGCGCTGCTGGCGCAAGCGCCGAAGCTCGTCGCCGCGGCGAGGACCGGCGAGCTCGCGGAATTGAAGACCGCGGTGAGCGCGGCCGGCAAGGCCTGCTCCGGGTGCCACGACGACTTCCGCGAAAAGTAGGAATTGGCCGCGGCCGGCCCGACGGCCGTCCGCGCCACGTCGGCGGGCCTGGGCTGCGGGGCGTCGCGGTTGGCCTCAGAACCGGGTCACCAGCCACCACACGCCAAGCGCGCACAGCGCGAGCAGCCCCGCGGCCCGCACCATCGATGCCGATGCCGTCGACGCATCGCCATGCGCGGGTGGCAGGCGCTTGCGGCCGCTGAACATCGGCCGCAGCAGGTTGTCGCGCCACAGGATGTAGTACCCGGCGACAGCGCCGATGTGCACGCATGCCAGCGCGACGATCACCCACCAGCCGCGCCGGTGCAGGCTCGACAGCGCATCCGACAGCGCCTTGGTGACATGCCTCGCGAGCGGGCCCTCGTACAGGACGTCGTCGTTGGTGAAAAGGCCGAGCGCGCATTGCGCCAGCAGCGCGCCCAGCAGCGCCACGACCATCCAGCCGCCCAGCGGATTGTGCGTGGCGTGGATTTCGCGCGCACGCCGCGCCAGCGACCGCGCGTAGCGCCCCACGGCGCGCGGCCCGCGCAGGAACGCGCGGAAGCGCGCATTGCGGCTGCCGCAGAAGCCCCACAGCACGCGGAACAGCACCAGCGTCAGCATCGAATACCCGGCGCGCATGTGCCAGACGAGCCAGTCGTCGCCGGCGAGCCCGCTGGCGAGCAGCACGACCAGCAGCACGACGAACAGCCAGTGCACGATGCGCACCGCGCGGTCCCACACCGCGACCTCGACGAGTGGCAGGTCGTCCATTTCGCCGGGCACGTCAGTGCGCGAGCTGCGCCACGAACGAGCGCACGCCGGTCAGCAGCATCTCCACCGCCAGCGCCGTGAGCACGAGACCCATCAGGCGCTCGAGCGCGATCATCGCCCGCTCTCCGAGAAGCTCCTGCAGGCGGTAGGCTCCCGCCAGCACCAGCGTGGTCAGCGCCATCGCCAGCGTCAGCGCGATCGCCGCGTCGGCGAGGTGCGCCGGGTCGCGCGTGGCGAGCAGCATCACCGTGGCGAGCGCCGACGGTCCGGCGATCATCGGCACCGCGAGCGGCACCAGCAACGGCTCGCCGGCACCGCCTCCCGGTGCGCCGAACACGCCGTCCGCGCGCGGAAACACCATGCGCAGCGCGATCAGGAAGAGGATGACGCCACCGGCGATCGTCAGCGACTCGTCTGAAAGATGCAGCAGCTCGAGAAAGGCGCGGCCGCCGAACATGAACGCGAGCAGGATCACGTAGGCCGCGAGGCATTCGCGCACGATGATCCGTCGCCGGCGCGGCGGCGCCACGCGCGCCAGCGTGGAAACGACGAGCGGCACGTTGCCGAACGGGTCGATGACGAGGAGCAGCAGCACCGTCGCCGCGAAGATCTGCGCGGTCATGGGCGAGCGGGTCGCGGCGCGCCGCGCGTCGTCCGCGCCATGTGCCGGCAGGCGCGCGTGCGCCGCCGCGTACCGTCAACCACTTCCCGGCGCGAGCGCGTCATCGTGCACGCCGCGATTCTACGGGCAAAAACCATACGGGTTGTACGCCGCGCCGAAGGGTGTGCCGGGCGACGACAAGGCCGGGCATGGCTGCGTGTCGAGGGCGTTGCCCGCGAGTCGTGCAGCGAGCGAGGGCTGGGGCGTGCCGAGTGCCGCGGAGAAGCGCCGTTCGAGCGTCATCGGCTGCGCGGGTCGCCCGTCGCGTTCGCCCTGGACGAACAGCGTGAACGTCGGAAAATCCTCGCGTCGCGCCGACAGCCGCGCCGCGCTGGTGCGATCGACGGCGGTGCTGCGCGAAGGCGAGTCGGGAGGCAATAGCGCCTCCGGCGCGTAGGGGACGCGGGTCGTCGTGGCGAGACCGGCTTCGGGCGTCGGCCCAGGCCCTGCGGGCGGCGGCGGCGCGCGCGGGGCCGCCATCGGCGGCGGCGGCAGCGACGTGTCGATGTCGTCCGCCACCGCGATGGTCCAGGGTGCGGCGGCGATCACGACGCATCCCGCCCATTCCCACAGCGCGCGGTGCAAGGTCATCGTCCTCTCACCACTCCTTCCCGCCGCGGATCGGCGCCGCCGATCCACCCGTCGCGAGTGCGGGCGATCGCCTGCACGCCGCTCGTCTCCACGCCCACGCGCACTTCGTAGCCCATCGCGCGCAGTTTCGGCGCCAGTGCGGCCACCGGCGTATCCGCCTCGAGCTCGGTCGGGCCGTTGCGGCTGCCGAAGTTGCCGAACGCCGCCGCGGCCTGCGGGTCGAGTCCCCAGTCGATCATCGCCACCAGCGTCTTCACCACGTAGCCGACGATCGCGCTGCCGCCCGGCGAGCCGGCCAGCATGGTCACGCGTCCCGCCGCATCGTAGACGATCGTCGGTGCCATCGTCGAGCGCGGACGCTTGCGCGGCTCGACGCGGTTGGCGACGGGGCGTCCGTCCGCCGCGGCGGGCACGAACGCAAAATCGGTGAGCTCGTTGTTGAGCAGGAAACCGCCGCGCGTCATCAGGCGGCTGCCGAACTGGTCCTCGATCGTCGTCGTCATCGACACCGCGTTGCCCGTGGCGTCGACGACGACGATCTGCGACGTCGACGGGTATTCGGGCGCGTCGCCATCGGCGTAATCGACGGCACGGCGGGCCGCGGCCGCGCGCGGCGGATTGCCGGGCAGCGCGCGCCCGAACACGCGGTCACTGCGCAGATAGCGGGCGCGCGCCGCGAGATACGCGGGATCGACGAGGCCTGCCGGAACGTCCACGAACGCCGGGTCGCCGATGTAGCGCTGGCGGTCGGCGTAGGCAAGGCGCTCGGCTTCGCCGATGAAATGCACGCTCCACAGCGAGCCGGCACCCATCGCCGCAAGGTCGAAGCGCTCGAGCATCGACAGCGTCTGCAGCACGCCGATGCCGCCCGACGACGGCGGCGGCATGCCGCAGATCCGCAGCCGGCGGTAGCGGCCGCACACGGCTTCGCGCGCGATGGCACGATAGTCCGCGAGGTCCGCCAGCGTCATGTCGCCCGGATTGGGCGCATAGTCGCGCACGGTATCGACAATGTCGTCGGCGATCGCGCCGCGATAGAACGCCGAGGCGCCTTGCGCGGCGAGGATGCGCAGCGTCGCCGCGTACGCGGGGTTGCGCAGCCGCTGGCCGACCTCGAGCGGCGCGCCATTGGCGTCGAGAAAATAGGCGCGCACGCGCGGCTGCACGAAATAGCGCTCCGAGGCGATGAGCCGGTGCAGCCGCGGTGATACCGCGAAACCGTTCTCGGCGAGCGCGATCGCCGGCGCGAAGAGCGTCGCCCATGGCAGCCGGCCGTGCGCGCGATGCGCGAGCTCGAGCAAGCGCGGCACGCCCGGCACGCCGACGGAACGTCCGCCGACCACCGCCGCATGGAACCCGAGCGGCTTGCCGTCGGCATCGAGGAAACGGTCGGGTCGTGCGGCGGCCGGCGCGGTCTCGCGCCCGTCATAGGCGACGAGGCGCGCGCGCCGCGCATCGTGCACCATCATGAATGCACCGCCACCGAGTCCCGAGGACTGCGGCTCGACCAGGCCCAGCACGAGTTGCACGGCGATGGCGGCATCGACCGCGTTGCCGCCCTGCGCGAGCATCGCGTAGCCGGCGTCGACGGCCAGCGGATTGGCGGCCGCCACCATCCAGTGTCGCGCACGCACCGGCGCGCGTTCGACGCGGCCGGAGTCCGCTTCAGGCGCCGGCGCCGCGGCACTGGCCGCGAGGGCGAACATCGCCAGCAACGCCAGCGTTGCGCGCCGTGCACGGGCCGGAATCATGTCCGCATTAGACCACGCGCGCGGCGCGCCGCCGCCGTGTGCCCGGAAGAGTCGCATGTCGCCTGGCGCCGCAGTTCGCGCGACGCCGTTCGTGTCGGCATCGTCCGACAACGCCGCGCGGGGGGCACCGATACCGACACGGGTCGCACTGCGTGATCATCGGGAGCGCTCGCGGCCTTCGCCGTCCGCGCTCTCGCCATGGTCCGCCTCGAATATACGATCGACCTCGACTACGAACTCGCGGACCCCGCGGATTTCCTGTTCGTCATCGCCGCCGCGACGACGCCGGCGCAGCGCGTCATCGCCGAGCGCCTCGAGGTCGACCGGCCCACGGCAACCCAGTGGAGCGTCGATCCACACAATGGCAGTCGCCTGCTGAGGCTGCGCAGCGAGGCCGATGCGTTGCACGTCGCGTACGCGGCGACCGTCGAAATCCGCCATCACTTCGCAGATCCGCAGTCGATCGTGGCGAACGAGATCCGGGAAATACCGGGAGACGTGCTGCCTTACCTCGCGGCGAGCCGGTACTGCCAGTCCGACCGCCTCGTGGCGTTCGCACATGCGCAGTTCGCCGCGCTCGACCCCGGCTATGCGCGCGCCGCCGCGATCGCGGACTGGGTTCACAACCATGTCAAGTTCAAGGTCGGCGTGTCCAACACGTCGACGTCGGCGCTCGACACCCTGGTCGACCGGGGCGGTGTCTGCCGCGATTTCGCCCACCTCGTGATCGCGCTGTGCCGCGCGCTGAACATTCCGGCGCGCTTCGTCACCGGCATCGACTACGGCGCCGATCCGGCGCTCGGACCCTGCGATTTCCATGCGTACACCGAGGCGTGGATCGGCGATCGCTGGTACCTGTTCGACGCCACGGGCATTTCGCCGCTGACCGGACTGGTGCGCATCGGCACCGGCCGCGACGCCGCCGATGTCGCGTTCGCCACGATCTATGGGGCGGTGCGCACGCATGCGCCCTCGGTCAGCGTGCGCGCGATCGACGATCCGGCACGCGGCATCCGCCCGCCGATGGCGACGACGCTCGCGGTTTCGACTGCCGCATCGCAACCGCCGGCGCTGCCGCCATCGCACGGCCATGGCGACGCGATGCTGCTGCCCTTCCAGATCCCCGGCAACCGCACGACGGACAAGCGCCGCCAGGGCGCGACCTGAGCGCGTGCGCCGTTGCTCAGGCGCGCGAACCCGCCGCGGTCACGCCGCCTTCGGCATCTTCACACCCAGCGCCGCGGCGACCTCGCGACCGGCGCGCTGGCCACTCTCGACGGCACCGTTGAGATAGCCCTGCCACGCGGCCGACGTGTGCTCGCCCGCAAAGTGCACACGGCCCTCGGGCGTGTCGAGCGCGCCGTTGAACGCCGAATACTGGCCCGGCTTGAACAGCGCATACGATCCGCGCGTCCACGGGTAGCGCTCCCAGGCGTTGCGGATCGCGCGACCGTTGTAGTGCGCGGCGATTCCCGGCATTGCCGCATCGAGCACCGCAAGCGCGTCGCCGGCGCGCTCGGCGATCTCGCCTTCGCCTGCGCGCGTGGCCGTCGAACCGCCGGAGAAACAGTTGACGATGCCGCTGGCGCCGGCCTGCGCACGCGTCACTTCCCAGCTCGTCTGGAAGGCGTCGTCGACGCGGGTTTCGGCGGTGGAGTGCATCGTCGTCCAGACGCGCGCGTCGAACTGGAGCTGCAGCTTGCAGTTGCGCCCCATGCCGAGCTCGCGGATCGCCGCGAGCTTGCGCGGACCGAAGCCCGCGTGCGCCAGGTCCACTTCGCGCAACAACGTGAACGGCAGCGCGAGGATCACGCGATCGGCAACCTCGTCGTGCACCGCCTGGCCACGCGCGAGCGTGACGCGCATGCGCCCGTCGCCGCGCCGGGTGAGCGCCACCAGCGGCGACGACGTCTCGATGCGGTCGCGCAGGCGCTCGCCGAGCAGGCGCACGATCTGGTCGTTGCCGCCGCGGATGTGATAGCGCTGGTCCGACTCCTCATAAGGCGAGAAACGGTCGCGCGGCGAGGCCTTGAGCAGCGCCACGACCGTCGCCGCGCTGGTGTCGTAAAGGTCGCCGCCCAGCTCCTCGATGTACGCGTTGCCGAGCAGGCGACCGAGCCGCGACGCGGCACCGCCCGGCGTGCGCGTGGCAATCCAGTCGGCGGCGCGCATGCGATCGAGGGCGAGCTGCGCGCTCGTGTGCCGGCGCCACGTCGGCATGTCGTCGCCGAGCGCCTTCGCATCGCGGTCGAGCGCGGGCAGCATCGCCGCGAAATCGCGATCGATGTCGGCAAGCGGATACACGCCGTCAGCGAAGCGCACGATCACGTCGGCGTCCGGCGCCTGCGCGGCGGTCAGGTCGTCGAGTGCGAGGCCCATCTGCGCGGCGAGCGTGCGGATTTCCGTGTGCCCGCTGTCGATCAGCTCGCCGCCGCGTTCGGCCACTTGCCCGTCGGCGAACACGCTGCGTTCCGAATGGCAGCGGCCGCCCAGCCGCGGCGACGCCTCGTACAGCTGCGCGGCGATGCCGGCGCGTGCGAGCGTTTCGGTCGCGCACAGTCCGGCGAGGCCCGCGCCAATGACCACGATCCGCGGCGCTGCCGAGACGCGCGGCGGGGGCGACGCGGCGGTGGTCAGCATCGGCACGCAGCCGGCCACCGACAGTGCGGCGGCGCGCGCGAGCGCGCGGCGACGTCCGAGGTCGATGCTGCCGGACGCCGGTGCGGCGTCGTCGATGCACGACGCGCGCACGCGCCGCGCCGAGCGCTGCAACAACTGCAACAAGCGTCCCCGTGCCATGATCGCCGTCCCCTCGATGATCGCGCCGCGGTCGCGCCCCGGCCGCCCGCGGAGTATCGCGCATGAAGCCCTACCGCAAAAGGGATTTTCCGGTCGCCGACGTCCGCCGCTACCTGGAGCCCGGCCCCATCGTGCTCGTGACCTCGCACTACAAGGGCCGCGCCAACATCATGACGATGGGCTGGCACGCGGTGATGGAATTTTCACCATCGCTCGTCGGCTGCTGCGTCAGTCGCGCCAACCACAGCCACGCGATGATCCGCGGCAGCGGCGAGTGCGTGATCAACGTGCCGACGCGTGACCTTGCCCGAATCGTGGTGGCGATCGGCAATTGCTCGGGTACGGACGTCGACAAGTTCACGCGCTTCGGGCTGACGCCGGTGCCGGCGGCGAAAGTCGGTGCGCCGCTGATCGCCGAGTGCCATTCGAGCTTCGAATGCCGCGTTCACGACCGGCGGCTCGTGCGCGACTACGATTTCTTCGTGCTCGAGGTCGTCAAGGCGCACGTGGCGGCGCGTCCAAAATGGCCGACGACGATCCATTACCGCGGCGAGGGTGTGTTCATGGTGTCGGGTCGGCAGATCGACTTGCGCAAAGGCTTTCGCCGCGACCGGCTGTGAGCGACGCACGAGCGCAAGTCGAGGTCGCGGAGCAGCACGCAAAAAAACCAAAAGGGCCGCATCGGCGGCCCTTTTTGGCGTGGCGAAGGTATGCAGACTACTTGAGCGACACCTCGACGCGGCGCGCCTCCGGATTGTCGCCGGCGACGTTGCCCTGCGCGACCATCGGCTTGTCGAGCACGATACGGTCGTCGCCGATGCCCGCCGCCTTCAGCGCGTCGCGCACGTTCTCGGCGCGCTGCTTGGCGAGTGCCGCGTTGGCGGCGTCATCGCCGGCGGCATCGTGATAGCCGGACACCGACACCTTCCTGCCCGCGTCGGCCTTGGCCTTCGCGACGAGCGGGTCGAGCTTCGCCTTCTCGTCGGCGGCGAGGTCCGCGCTGCCGGTGGCGAAATACACCTTGACGACGTCGGCCGCGACCGCCGGCGCCGCCATCGACATCGCCGGCGTCGCGGGTGCCGGCGTCACTTTGCCGAGTCCCCAGGCGCCGAGCAGCGGCACGATCATCAGCGCGACGATGTTGATGATCTTGATCAGCGGATTGACGGCAGGGCCCGCGGTGTCCTTGTAGGGGTCGCCGACGGTGTCGCCGGTGACCGCGGCCTTGTGCGCGTCGGAGCCCTTGCCGCCGAAGTGTCCATCCTCGATGTACTTCTTGGCGTTGTCCCACGCGCCGCCGCCCGTGGTCATCGAGATCGCCACGAAGATGCCGGTGATGATCGTTCCCATCAGCAGGCCGCCCAGCGCCTGCGGGCCGAGCAGCAGGCCGACGACGACGGGCACCAGCACCGGCAGCAGCGACGGCACGATCATCTCGCGGATTGCCGCCTTGGTCAGCATGTCCACGGCGACGCCGTACTCGGGCTTCGCCGTGCCTTCCATGATGCCTTTGATGTCGCGGAACTGGCGGCGCACCTCGACCACCACGGCGCCTGCGGCGCGTCCGACCGCTTCCATCGCCATCGCGCCGAAGAGATAGGGAATGAGGCCGCCGATGAAGAGGCCGACGATCACCATGTGGTTCGACAGGTCGAACGTGATGTTGATGCCGGAGCGCGCCAGCGCGTGCGTGTAGTCGGCGAACAGCACCAGCGCCGCGAGACCCGCCGAGCCGATCGCGTAGCCCTTGGTCACCGCCTTGGTGGTGTTGCCCACCGCGTCCAGCGGATCGGTGATCGCGCGCACGCTGGCCGGCAGGTCGCTCATTTCGGCAATGCCGCCGGCGTTGTCCGTGATCGGGCCGTAGGCGTCGAGCGCGACGATGATGCCGGTCATCGACAGCATCGCCGTGGCGGCGATCGCGATGCCATACAGTCCGGCGCACCAGAACGACGCCAGGATCGCCACGCACACGGCGAGCACCGGCCACGCCGTGGACTTCATCGACACGCCGATGCCGGCGATGATGTTCGTCGCATGGCCGGTGGTGGACGCCTGCGCGACGTGCTTCACCGGCGCGTAATCGGTGCCCGTGTAGTACTCGGTGATGACGACCATCGCCGCGGTGAGCGCGAGGCCGATCAGCGTCGCCCCCCACAGTCGCATCGGCGACAGCGCGGCGTCGACCGAGCCGATGTCGCCCATCATCCGGGTGGTGATGAAGTAGAACCCGATCGCCGACAGCACGCCGGCGACGATCAGGCCGCGGTAGAGCGCGTTCATGATCTTGCCGCCCTCGCGCGCCTTGACGAAGTAGCAGCCGGCGATCGAGGCGAGAATCGAGAAGCCGCCGAGCACGAGCGGATAGGTGACCGCCGTGGCCGCCATGCTGGGCAGCAACAGGGCGCCGAGCAGCATCGTCGCGACGATGGTCACGGCGTACGTCTCGAACAGATCGGCTGCCATGCCGGCGCAATCGCCGACGTTGTCGCCGACGTGGTCCGCGATCACCGCGGGGTTGCGCGGATCGTCTTCCGGAATGCCCGCCTCGACCTTGCCGACGAGGTCGGCGCCGACGTCGGCGCCCTTGGTGAAGAGGCCGCCGCCGAGACGCGCGAAGATCGAGATGAGCGAAGCGCCGAAGCCCAGGCCGACCAGCGGATGGATGATGCGAACGAGCTGCGTCTTGTCGATCGCATTGGCGTAGAGCAAGGCGAAGTAACCGGCCACGCCGAGCAGGCCCAACCCGACCACGAGCAGGCCCGTGATCGCGCCGCCGTTGAAGGCGACCTGGAGCGCCTCGTTCAGGCCGACCCGCGCCGCTTCCGCGGTGCGCACGTTCGCGCGCACGGAGATGTTCATGCCGATGATGCCGCAGGCCCCGGAAAGCAGCGCGCCGATGAGGAACCCGAAGGCCGTGGCCCAGCCCAGGCCGGGCACCAGCCCGATGACCAGGAACAGCACTACGCCGACCATCGCGATGGTCCTGTACTGGCGCCTGAGATAGGCGATCGCGCCTTCGCGGACCGCAGCCGCGATCTCGCGCATGCGCGGATTGCCCTCGGGCAGGCGCAGGATGCGGCCGATCTGCCAGATCCCGTAGACGATGGCGAGTAGCGCGCAGACGAGCGCGAAGACGAGACCGCTCTGCATATTGTTGCTCCCCTTGAAGACGGGGGATTTTATCAGGACAAGGCGGCGAAGGCCCGGTCGCGGATTTGATCTACCGCACCCGTGCCCGAAATTCTCCGGTACCGTGGCGCTTTCGCATCACCCGAGGCAGCCCATTTCCCGTAGTAGTCCACCAGCGGCCGCGTCTGCGCGCGGTAGACCTCGAGTCGCTTTCTCACCGTCTCCTCGCGGTCGTCGTCGCGCTGCACAAGCGGCTCGCCGGTGAGGTCGTCCTTTCCCTCCACGCGGGGCGGATTGAACTTGACGTGATAGGTGCGGCCCGAGGCAGGATGCACGCGGCGTCCGCTCATGCGGGTGATGATCTCGTCGTCGGCCACGTCGATCTCGAGCACGCGGTCGATCCTGACATCGCGCGCCCTCATCGCTTCAGCCTGCGGGATGGTGCGCGGGAAGCCGTCGAAGAGATAGCCCTTGGTGCAGTCGCCGTGCCCGAGGCGCTCTTCCACCAGGGCGACGATGATGTCGTCGGAGACGAGCTGCCCCGCGTCCATCACCTTCTTCGCCGCGAGCCCGAGCGGCGTACCGGCCTTCACCGCTGCGCGCAGCATATCGCCGGTGGAGATTTGAGGGATGCCGAACTTCTCGCGGATGAAGTTCGCCTGCGTGCCTTTGCCGGCGCCAGGGGGACCGAGAAGGATGAGCCTCATGAGAGCATTCTACGGACAGCTTCGAGATCCTGTGGAGTGTCCACGCCGGGCGGAATCTCCGCCTCGCTCACCGCCACCGCGATCCGGTAGCCGTGCCAGAGCACCCGGAGCTGCTCCAGCGCCTCGGCCTTCTCGAGCGGCGAGGGCGCGAGCGCCGCGTAGCGCTTCAGGAATTCGACCCGATACCCGTAGATGCCGGCGTGCCGGTAGCAGACGCCGCCCTGCTCTCTCGGATACGGAATTCTCGAGCGCGAGAAATAGAGGGCATAGCCCTGCGCGTCCATGACCACCTTGACCACGTTCGGGCTGGCGAGCGACGGCTCGTCGTGGATGGCATGGCAGGCGGTCGATACCGACGCGTCCTTGAGCCGTTCGAGAAGTTGCGCAACCTGCGCGATCAGCTTGGGCGAGATCAGCGGCTCGTCGCCCTGCACGTTCACCACGATGTCGCGATTCTCGAGCTTGAGAAGCGAAGCAGCTTCCGCGATGCGATCGGTCCCCGAAGGGTGGTCGGCGCGCGTCATCACGATTCCGTGACCGGCTGCCCGCACCGCGGAGGCAATACGCTCGTCGTCGGTCGCCACGTGGACCGACGCCGCGCCGCTCTGCGCCGCACGTTCGCATACCCTCACCACCATCGGCCGCCCGGCCAGGTCGGCGAGCGGCTTTCCCGGAAACCGGCTCGACGCCCAGCGCGCCGGGATGACGACGTGGAAGCTCAAACCACTTCTTCTTCCGGCGGGAGCTTGCGCGCCTCCTCCTCCAGCATGACCGGAAT
>DASYSP010000080.1:0-13963 GCA_036003195.1 Casimicrobiaceae bacterium | reverse complement strand
AGGTTCGACAAATTCGCCGCCGAGGTGCGCCGCGACACCGAATCCGTGCTCGACAAGTACGACATCGCCGATCGTGCCACGTTGCGGCAGCTCGAGGGCGAGCTGGCGCAGCTCGATTTCCTCGCCGGCAACTACGACGCGGCGCTGGCGCGTGCGGCGCGGCTGCGCGAGCTGCAGGACAAGCCTGCCGACAAGCTGATGTCGGGGCTGCAGCTGCGCGCGATGATCGCCGCGCAGAAGAGCGCGGGCAACACGACGTCCGACGCCTACCGTGCTGACGTCGGCAAGCGCATCGACGCGGATCTCGCGGCGATGCCCTACGAAGTCGTGCAGAACGAGGTGAAGGAGGCCAAGGCCGGCGTCGAGATCGCCAGCGAGGCGCTGATGCTGGGCTACGTGCGCAACGTCATCCAGTCGACGGTCGACAAGGCGGGCGCGGTGAGCTCCGACCTCGCGCCGGCGATCGTCAACGCGCGCTACCGGATCGTCGCCACGCTGCCGCTCAAGCCCACGCTGGTCGCGACCTACGGCACGTATCTCGCCGCACACAAGGTCGACAAGCCCGACATCTGGGCGGCGCGCGACGTCACGTTGCCGGCGGGCAAGCCCTACGCCACCGTCAACATCGCCGTGTGGGACAGCGGCGTCGACCTCGCGCAGTATGCGGGGCGCTACGTCAAGTCGGCATCGGGTGCGCCCGCGGTCATCGCCTTCGATCGCTTCTCGCGCCCGGCCAGCGGGATGCTGCAGGCCATTCCCGCCGACCTGCAAAGCCGCGTGCCGCAATTGAAGTCGCGACTGAAGGGCTTCTCCGACCTGCGGTCGAACATCGACAGTCCCGAGGCGAGCGAAGTCAAGCAATACCTGTCGACGCTCAAGCCCGACGAGTACAAGAGCGCAGTCGAGGAAATCGGCCTTGCCGGCAACTGGATGCATGGCACGCACGTCGCCGGCATCGCCACTGCCGGCAATCCGTATGCGCGCGTCGTCGTCGGCCGCATCGAATTCGACTGGCACCTGCTGCCGGATCCATGCCCGAGCAAGGAGCTCGCGCAGCGCGACGCGCGCAATTCGCAGTCGGCGGTCGACTTCTTCAAGGCCAACAAGGTGCGGGTGGTCAACATGAGCTGGGGCGGCAACGTCAAGGACATCGAGGACGCGCTCGAGCTTTGCAACATCGGCAAGGATGCCGCCGCGCGCAAGGCGCTCGCGCGCGAGTACTTCGACATCCAGAAGAATTCGCTGACCAAGGCGTTCGCCAGCGCCCCCGGCATCCTGTTCGTCACCGCCGCCGGCAACAGCAACGAGGACGCGTCGTTCACCGAGGACATTCCCGCCGGCATCGTGCTGCCCAACCTGATCACCGTCGGCGCGGTGGACAAGGCGGGCGACGAGGCGTCGTTCACGAGCTACGGGCCGACCGTCGTCGTCGACGCCAACGGCTACCAGGTGGAGAGCACGATCCCCGGCGGCGAGAACCTGGCGGAGTCGGGCACGTCGATGGCATCGCCGCAGGTGGCGAATCTCGCCGGCAAGATCCTCGCGGTGGATCCGAAGCTGACGCCGCCGCAGGTGATCAAGCTGATCCGCGACACGGCGGACACCACGCCCGACGGGCGGCGCCACCTCGTCAACCCGAAGAAGGCCGTGGCGAAGGCCGAAGCGCGCGTCGCCGCGTAAGCGCGCGATCTCGCGCGGCGGCGGACCGTCGCGGCGCGCCGGGCGCGCGGGCGATGCCCGGCCCGCAGCGGTGCGCCGCGTTCAGCGCATTGGCGACGGCATCGTCACGCCGAGCTTGTGCGCCCACGGCGCGATCAGCGGCAGGATCGAGGCGTCGAGCACGACGCCGTGTGCGCGCTGCTCGCGCGCGAGATTCTGCGCGCGTTCGCCCGGCAGGCGCACCGGATTCGCGGGATCGCGCGGCGCGCTGGCGTGGCACGCGGCGACGATGTGATCCATCTGCCGCCGCATCGCGTCGACACCGCCGAATGCCGACGGGTCGATCACCTGCACGAACACCGTCGCCCCCCAGCCTTCCTTCGGGTCGGCGCGTCCGAGCCCGGCGAGCCCCGCCGTCAGCGCCTCGACGAGGAGCGCCAGCGCGAAGCCCTTGTGGCCGGCGTCGTGACCGCCGAGCGGCAGCAGCGTGCCCTTCGGTTCGTTGAACAGCACAGCGGGATCGTCGGTGGCGTTGCCTCGCGTGTCCTGCACCCAGGGATGCGGCAGCCGCGCTCCCTGCTGGAACAATCGCTGCGTCAGGCCGTTGGTCGTGTAGCTTGCCGAGATGTCGAGCAGGATCGGATCGCCCGACGTCGGGATGCCGGCGGCGAACGGATTTGGCGTGAAGACGGCGGTGAGTCCGCCGAACGGCGCGACGCTTTCGCCATTGGCATCCGAGCAATGGACGACACCCATCTGTCCGCGTGCCGTGATCGGCGGCAGGTAGACGGCGAGGCAGGCGATGTGGTGCGAGCGGCGGATGACCACGGTACCCGTGCCGTGTTCGCGCGCGAGCGCCGACGCGGCATCGAACGCGCGGCGCGTGAGCCATGGTCCCGGCAGGCGATTGCCGTCCCAGAACTGCGTCGCCGTGCGCGATTCCAGCAGCGTCGGCTCGCCCGATGCGCGCATGCCGCCCTTGGCGATCTCGTCGAGATAGGGCGCGAGCAGCGCGAGGCCATGCGTGGTGTGGCCCATCAGGTCGGCGTCGACGAGCAATTCGGCGACGGTGCGCGCGATGTCGTCGCGCACGCCCGATTTGGCGAGCAGGGTTGTGGCCAACAGCACGAGCGCTACGGCGTCGTGGCGGATGCGCGTCGCTCGCGCGTCGGCGTTGTGCATGCGTGGCGAAATGGGCTGCATGGGGCGGGCGAAAAGAGGGAAAAGCGCGAGGGGCTTGGTAAACTCGGCCGATTCTAACGCGTCGAGTTTCGCTCGCGCGGCGAGACGCCGCCCACGCATCATGCTTCCCTCGTCGCTCCAGGTCAGCATCGTGACCTACCGTCCCGACCGCGTGCTGCTCGACCGCACGCTGCGTCGGCTCGCGCAGGCGATCGCTGCCGCGCGCGAAGCCGAGGTCATTCGCACCGTCAACGTCGCCCTGATCGACAACAGCGGCGACCATGCCAACGCCGAGGCGGTGAAGAACATGGGCCACGCGCGATTCGCCGACGCCAAGATCCAGCTGATCTGCCTGACCGGGCACGCCAACATCGGCTTCGGTGCCGCGCACAACCTCGTGCTGCATGGCAGCGGCGCCGATTACCACCTCGTGCTCAATCCGGACGTCGAGCTCGATCGCCAGGCGCTCGCCACAGGCGTGCGCTGGCTGGACGCGCATCCCGACATCGGCGCGCTGGCGCCGCAGGTGTCGACGCCGGGGGGCAAGCGCGACTACCTGTGCAAGCGGTATCCGTCGGTGCTCGACCTCGCGCTGCGGGGCTTCACGCCGACGCTCGGCCGCGCGTTCTTCCGCCGGCGCATGGCGCGCTACGAGATGCGCGATGTCATCGATCCCGCGCCTGACCACGATGTGATCGACATCCCGGCGATGTCGGGGGCGATGCTGCTGGTGCGGCGCAAGGCGATCGACGCCACCGGCGGCTTCGATCCGAAGTTCTTCCTCTATTTCGAGGACTTCGACTGGACCGTGCGCCTCAACCGCATCACGCGCACCGCGTACGTGCCCGCGGTGAAGATCATCCATCACGGCGGCGGCGCCGCGCGCAAGGGCGCGCGCCACGTGGGGTGGTTCGTGAAGAGCGGCCTGCGCTTCTACCGCAAGCATGGCTGGCGCTGGTTCTGACGCGACGACCGGTGGCGCGGAGGCGCGCGCGCGCGGCGCGGCCGGACGGCGCGTGGCCATCACCGGCGCCGACGGCTTCATCGGCCGCGCGCTGCGCGCGCATCTCGGGCGCAGCGGTTTCGACGTCGTCGCCATCACGCGCGCGAGCCATGGCGACCTTGCCGCCGCCGACGTCGACGCGCTCGCGCGCTCGCTGCAGGGCGCCGACGCGCTCGTGCATCTCGCCGCGCGCGCCCACGTGATGCGCGAGCGCGCCACCGACCCGGCCGCGGCGTTCCATGCGGCGAACGTCGTGGCCACCGGGCGCGTCGCGCGCGCCGCGGGCGCCGCCGGCGTGCGGCGCTTCGTGCTGGCCAGCACCATCAAGGTCAACGGCGAATCGACGCCGCGTGGCCGGCCGTTTCGCGGCGACGATGCGCCGGCGCCGCGCGACGCCTATGCGCGCAGCAAGTGGCAGGGGGAGACCGCATTGCGCGACATCGCGGCGTCGGTGCCGATGTCGCCGCTGGTGTTGCGTCTGCCGCTGGTCTACGGCCCCGGCGCACGCGGCAATTTCCGCACGCTGTGGGATGCCGTCGCGGAGCGACGCTGGCTGCCGTTCGCGGCGATCGACAACCGACGCAGCCTGATCGGCCTCGCCAACCTGTGCGACGCGTTCGTCGCGGCGCTCGATGCGCCGCCGGGCACGTTTTGCGTGGCCGACGCCGAAAGCGTGTCGACGCCGCAACTCGTGCGCGCAATCGCCACGGCACAGCGCGTCGACGCCAACCTTGGGCATGTGCCGCCGGTGGCGCTGCGCGCGCTGGGTGTGCTCATCGGCCGCCGCGACGGAGTCGAACGCGTGCTCTCCTCGCTGGAAGTCGACAGCGCGCCGTTTCGCGCCGCCAGCGGCTGGGCGCCCGCACAGACGCTGGCCGAGGGTCTCGCCCGTATAATTGCGTGATGGGTTCACGCCTTCATGGCCGCGCGCACGACGCGCTGCGCCCGCTGTCGATCGTCCGCGGCTACACGAAGCATGCAGAAGGCTCGGTGCTGGTCGCGGCGGGGGACATGCGCGTGCTGTGCACCGCCAGCGTGGAGGAGGGCGTCCCGCCGTTCCTCAAGGGCAAGGGGCAGGGCTGGCTCACCGCCGAATACGGCATGCTGCCGCGCGCGACGAACACGCGGATGCGGCGCGAGGCCGCGGAAGGCCGGCAGTCGGGACGCACGCAGGAAATCCAGCGTCTCATCGGCCGCGCGCTGCGTGCGGTGGTCGACCTCGATGCGCTCGGCGAGCGCACGCTGAAGATCGACTGCGACGTGCTGCAGGCCGATGGCGGCACGCGCTGCGCGTCGATCACCGGCGCCGCGGTGGCGGTCGCCGACGCCATCGACTGGTGCCGCGCGCGCGGCCTGGTCACTGCGCAGCCGATGCGCGACGTCGTCGCCGCGGTGTCGGTGGGCATCGTCGACGGCGAAGCGCTGCTCGACCTCGACTATGCCGAGGACTCGCGCTGCGACACCGACATGAACGTGGTGATGACGGGTGGCGGCGGCTTCGTCGAGGTGCAGGGCACCGCGGAAGGCGCGCCGTTCACGCGTGCCGAGCTCGATGCGCTGATTGCGCTTGCAACCCACGGACTGACGGAGATCGCCGGCGCGCAGCGGCGCGCGCGCACATGATCCAGAGGCTCGTGCTGGCCTCCGGCAACGACGGCAAGCTGCGCGAATTCAGGCGCCTGCTCGAGCCGCTCGCGATCGAGGTCGTCGCGCAACGCACGCTCGGCATCGCCGACGCCGACGAGCCGCATGTCACGTTCGTCGAGAATGCGCTGGCCAAGGCGCGGCACGCGAGCGCGCAGGCGCGGCTGCCGGCGCTGGCCGACGATTCGGGAATCTGCGTCGATGCGCTGCACGGAGCGCCGGGCGTGGCGAGCGCGCGCTACGCCGGCGAGCCGCGCTCGGACGCGCGCAACAACGCGAAGCTGGTCGCGGCGCTCGCCGGTGTCGCCGATCGCCGTGCGCACTATGCCTGCGTGCTGGTGCTGGTGCGCGCGGCGGACGATCCCGAGCCGATCATCACCGAAGGACGCTGGCAGGGCCGTGTCGTCGACACGCCGCGCGGCGATGGCGGCTTCGGCTACGACCCGCATTTCGAGGACGCGCAAAGCGGACTCACCGGTGCCGAAATGCCGCTGGCGCAGAAGAACACGGTTTCGCATCGCGGCATCGCGATGCGCGCGCTGATCGCGCGGCTTGGCGAACGGCCATGAGCACCGTCAGCGCGACGATCGCGGCACCCGTCGCGCATCCGCGCTTCGCGGCGTTGCCGCCGCTCGCGCTGTACGTGCACATTCCCTGGTGCATGCGCAAGTGCCCGTACTGCGATTTCAACTCGCACGAGGCGAAAGGCGACGTCGACGAAGCGCGCTACGTCGAGGCGCTGCTGGCCGACCTCGAGACGGCGCTGCCGTCGGTATGGGGCCGCAAGGTGCATACGGTCTTCATCGGCGGCGGCACGCCGAGCCTCTTCTCCGCGGCGGCGATCGACGCGCTGCTGGCGGGCGTGCGGGCGCGCCTGCAGGTGCTGCCCGACGCCGAGGTGACCCTCGAAGCCAACCCCGGCACGTTCGAGCGCGAGAAGTTCGCCGGCTTCTTCGCCGCCGGCGTCAACCGGCTGTCGCTCGGCATCCAGAGCTTCGACGACGCCAAACTCGCCGCGCTCGGCCGCGTGCACGATGCGGGCGAAGCGCGTCGCGCGGCGGAAGCCGCGCTGATGATCTTCGGCAACGTCAACCTCGATGTGATGTTCGCGCTGCCGGGGCAGACGCTCGCCGAGGCGGCGTCCGACGTCGCCGCGGCGCTCGCGTTCAATCCACCGCACCTGTCGTTCTACCAACTGACGCTCGAGCCCAACACGCTGTTCCACCGCCATCCGCCGGTGCTGCCCGACGACGAGCATGCAGCCGACATGCAGGACCTGGTGGCGGCCCGCCTCGCCGCCGCCGGCTACACGCGCTACGAAGTGTCGGCGTACGCGAAGGCCGGACGCGAATGCGCACACAACCTCAACTACTGGCGCTTCGGCGACTACCTCGGCATCGGCGCCGGCGCGCATTCCAAGCTGTCGTTCGCGGATCGCATCGAGCGCGCGGTCCGTTACAAGCAGCCGCGGCAGTACGTTTCGCAGGCGCTCGCCCGCGATCCGCTCATGGAGACCACGACCGTGGGACGCGATGACGTCGGCTTCGAGTTCATGCTCAACGCGCTGCGGCTCACCGCCGGCGTGCCGAGCGCGCTGTTCGCGGAGCGCACCGGCATGCCGCTGGCGATCGTGGCGCCGGCGATCGACACGGCGACGTGCAAGGGGCTGCTCGAGCCCGATCCGGCCTGGATCAGGCCGACTGCGCTCGGCCGGCGCTTTCTCAACGACCTGACAGCGCTGTTCCTCGCGCGATGAGCGGCGAGCGGTCGCTCGATGCGTTGTCGCTGGGCGAGGCGCGCATGCGCGTGGCCCAGCGCGATCTCAAGCCGTCCGCCTACGCGGCGTGGCTGCTGGCGCACGTGCAGGGCAGCGAGCCTGCATTGCGCGCCTGGGCGAGCCTCGATCCCGCACATGCCGCCGCCGCCGCGGCGCGCGCCGACCTCGCGCATCCGACGGCGCAGGGCCCGCTGCACGGCATGCCGATCGGCGTCAAGGACATCATCGCCACCGCGGACCTGCCGACGCAGTACGGATCGCCCGCG
The DNA here is from genome assembly GCA_036003195.1 of Casimicrobiaceae bacterium. GTDB lineage: Bacteria > Pseudomonadota > Gammaproteobacteria > Burkholderiales > Casimicrobiaceae > VBCG01. Next base: position 6,432 of record DASYSP010000080.1, on the reverse strand, counting down.
TTTCGCGATCATCGCGAGCCGCGCGATGCGGCGGTGATCGAGCGCCTGGTCGCTGCTGGCGGCTACGTGTTCGGCAAGACCGCGACCACGGAATTCGCCTTCATTCAGCCCGCGCCGACGCGCAATCCGTGGAATGCGGAGCACACCCCGGGCGGCTCGTCGTCGGGCTCGGCGGCGGCGGTCGCGGCGCGTCACGTGCCGGCGGCGATCGGCACCCAGACCAACGGCTCGGTCATCCGCCCGGCGGCGTTCTGCGGTGTCGTCGGCTTCAAGCCGACGCTCGGCGCGATACCGCGCGACGGCACGTTCGTGTTCAGCGACACGCTCGACACGCTGGGCACGTTCACGCGCGACGTCGACGATGCCGCACGTTTCGCCAGCGCAATTGCATTGCCCGGGCGAATCGCACCCGGCGTCGTCGCGCGCGCGCGCCCGCCGCGCATCGCGTGGCTCGGCGGCTTTCCGTGGACCGAGATCGACGCCGAAGCCGACGCGATGCTGGACGCGACGGCGACGCGGCTGCGCCTCGCCGGCGCCGAAATCGTGCCCGTGGCGCTGCCGGATGCGCTGCACGCCGCCGTCGATGTGCATCGCACGCTGATGCTGTACGAAGGTGCGGCGAACCTCGCCCACGTCGCGCGCGGCGCGCTGTCGCGGGTGCTCGCGCGTGCGCTCGACACGGGTGCGGCGATCGACAAGGTGGCTTACGCCCATGCGCACGCTGCGCGCGCCGCGCTGCGCGCCGTGGCGCTCGACTGGCTCGCGCAGTACGACGCCGTGGCGGCCCCGCCTGCGCCCGGCACCGCGCCGGCGCGGCTCGACACCACCGGCGATCCCGCGTGCTGCACGCTGTGGTCGCTGCTCGGCTTCCCGGCGATCGCATTGCCGATCGGCCTCGCCGGCAACCGGATGCCGCTCGGCATACAACTTGCGTCAACGCCCGATGCGGACGACGCGTTGTTGTCCGTTGCGGCGTGGGTGGAGACGCGTATGCCGTTCCGGGGCCTGCCATGAAACGCGCCAAGCTGCATCCACACATGACGACACCGCGCAATCCCGTCGCGCGCTCGCCGCTGCTCGCCAAAGGCGGCGTGCACGGAGCGACGGAGCGCGCCAAGCGGCGCGGCGCGAAGGTGGCGTTGCGCCGCCAGCTGCACGACCCCGCGACCTTCGAATGACGCTGTCGCGCCGCGACCTCGAGCAGAACCGGATGCGCACGCTGTACGCGCAGGCGACGCGCCGCGCGGCGCTCACCGACGAGCAGCTGTCGGCGTCGCTGACGGCGACCCTGGCGCGGAAACCGAAAGGTGCCGGCTGGTGGGTGTTCGGCTACGGCTCGCTGTTGTGGAACCCGCTGTTCCCGATCGCCGAAACCGAGCGCGGCACCGTGCATGGATTGCATCGGCGGTTCTGCCTCAAGTCGCTGGCTTCGCGCGGCACCCCCGATTCACCGGGGCTCGTGCTCGGGCTCGATCGCGGCGGCTCCTGCCGGGGTCTCGTGTTCCGCCTGCCGGCGCCGCTCGCCGTCGACGAGCTGCACCTGCTGTGGCGCCGCGAAATGGTGGTCGGCAGCTACGAGCCGCGATGGGTGAAGGTCGAAGCCGACGGCGCCACGCGCTGCGCGCTGACCTTCGTGGTGAAGCGCGGCCACCCGAACTACACCGGCCGCCTCGCCGTCGACGACGAGGTGCGCATGCTGGGCTGTGCCTGCGGCGCGTTCGGCAGCTCGCGCGAATATCTCGCGCATACGCGGATGGCGCTCGCCGCCCACGGCATCGTCGATCGTTATCTGGAGACGCTGGCGGCGAAGCTCGCGTCGTCGCCGCCGCCACGTTCCGCCTGACGCGCCGCGGCGGCGGCCTTCGCCGTCGCGCTGCGGCCGAGCAGGATCGCGCCGAGCCACCACAGCGCCGCCACCGGCACCGCCATCCACGCCATCGCGGGCAGTGACAGGCCGGCCGCGCGCAGGCCGTTGAAGATCCAGCTCGATGCGGTGTCGCCGCCACGGTGCACGACGGTGTCGATGACGTTCTTCGCTTTGTATTTCTGCGCCGCCGGCAGCACGTTGAAGAGCGTCTCGCGCGCCGGCTTGCTGATCGCATACTCGCCGGCGCGGCGGATGACGCCGAAGACGACGAGCGTCGGCAGCACGGGGTCGCTGGCGAACAGCGCGAAGCCGACGACGGCGAGCGCCGGCATCAGCGCCAGCGTGAACGTGGTGCCGAGGCGCTCGATCAGCGCGCCGAAGGCGAGCACCTGCACCGCCAGCGCCAGCAGGTTGACGACGAGATCCACCAATGCGAACAGCCGCGTGCGCGCGGCGCTGTCCTGGATCGCCGCCGGCACGAGCCCGGTCTGGGCGAAGTAGAGGAACGTCGACAGCAGCGAGAAGCAGAACAGGAAGAAGCAGATGCCGAGCAGATAGCGCGAGCGCAGGATGTCGGTGACGCCCGCGAGGATCCCGCCGCCGAGCGCCGGCTCGGCGCGTGCCGGAGGCGACACGCCGGCGGCCTCCGCCCATGCGCGAAGCCGCAGGATGGCGACGATCGCGAGCACGAGGAACGCCGCGGACACGAGCACCATGCCCTTGACGCCCACCAGCACCACGAACGACGCCGTCAGCGCCGGTCCGGCGAGCGCACCGGCGGTGCCGCCGGCGGCGATGAAGCCGTACAGGCGTTTCGCCTGCGCGGTGTCGAACAGGTCCGCCATGAAGCTCCAGAAGAGGCTGACGGCGAACAGGTTGAAGGCGCTGACCCAGACGTAGAACACGCTCGCGACGAGCGGCGACTGGGTGTTGCCGACGCTGAACGCGCCCCAGAAGGCGCCGAGGTCGACGACGAAGAACGCGTACAGCCAGGGCAGCAGGCGCTTGCGCGGGAAGCGCGCGGTGAGCGCGCCGAACACCGGCGCGATGACGAGCATCGCCACCAGCACCCACGTGAAGAGCTCCGACAGCGCGCGCTGGCCGACCTGGATCGCCATCTCGTCGCGGATCGGCCGCAGCACGTAGTAGCCGGCGAGCAGCGCGAAGAAGTAGACGAACGCCCACAGCGACGCCGCGAGCTCGCGCGGCCTCGCGCGCGTCAGCCGCCTGAGCGTGGCGGTCGCGGCGCCCGCGACACCCGATCTCACGCGCACCCCGCGCGCATCAGATCGCGACGTGCCGGCCGCCGTCGACGTTGATCGTCTCGCCGGTGATGTAGGGCGAGTCGACGAGCAGGAAATGGACGGCGCGCGCGACATCCTCGGGCGTGCCTTCGCGACGCAGCGGCGTGTGGGAGATGATGCGCTGGCGCGCGAGTTCGTCGAAGTCGCCTTCCTCCGGCCAGATCACTGGACCCGGTGCCACGGCATTGACGCGGATCTCGGGCGCCAGCTCGCGCGCCAGCGAGCGTGTCATCCCCACCAGCGCCGACTTGGCGATCGAATACACGACGTAGCTCTTCAGCGGGCGGTCGGCGTGGATGTCGGTGATGTTGACGATCGCGCCCTGCGCCTTGCGCAGCGCCGGTGCCGCGGCCTGCGCGAGGAACAGCGGTGCGCGCACGTTGGTGCCGATCAGGTCGTCCCAGTCGGCGGCGGTGATCTCGCCGAGCTGCGTGCGAAAGAACGACGACGCGTTGTTGACGAGGGCGTCGAGGCGGCCGAAGCGGTTGACGCATTGCTCGACCAGCGACGGCAGCTTGGCGATGTCGAGGAGGTCGGCCTGGATCAGCGCCACCGAGTCCTCGCGCACGTGGTTGAGCTCGGCCTGCAGCAGCCGCGCTTCGCCGGCCGACGCCCGATAGTGCAGGAAGATTCGCGCGCCGCGCGCGTGGAGCTGGCGGCAGATCGCGGCGCCGATGCGCTTGGCGCCGCCGGTGATGAAGACGACCTTGTCTTGCACGAGGGCTTCTTGTGTCGCGGTGCGGTGGCCGGTTGCGGCGCCGGGCGTGTCGACGCCGCCGATCCCGCACAATAGCGCATCCTGAATGCGACGGCGCCCCGGCCCGGACCGGCGGCGCAACCCGCCTTGCGCGTCCCCCCGGCGAACCTTCCCGAGCCCGATCGCGACGCCCGCGAGCATAGTGCGCGCGTGGCGGCCATGCTTGCCGCGGCGATCCGGGCGGCCGATGGATTCCTGCCGTTCGCGCGCTGGATGGATCTCGCGCTGTATGCGCCGGGCCTCGGCTACTACGTCGCGGGCACGCGGAAATTCGGCGCCGGCGGCGACTTCGTCACGGCGCCGGAGCTGACCCCGCTCTATGCGCAGGCGCTCGCCACGGACGTCGAGGCGATTCTCGCCGCGTCGCCGTCGCGCGAGATCGTCGAATGGGGCGCGGGCAGCGGGCGCTTCGCCGCCGACCTCCTGGCCGCGCTCGACCAGCGCCACGTGGAGGTCGCGCGCTACGCGATCGTCGAGACCAGCCCCGGGCTGCGCGAGCGGCAGCGCGAACGGCTCGCCGCCGATCCGCGCGTCGTGTGGCTCGACGCGCCGCCCGCGCGCATCGGCGGCGCCGTGATCATGAACGAGGTGCTCGACGCGATCGCACCGGCGCTGGTCGTGCGCCGCGACGGCCATTGGCGGGAGCGCGGCGTGGTGCTCGACGGCGAACGCTTCGCGTGGGCCGAGCGGCCGCTCGGCGACGCGGCCCTGGAGGCCGCGGCGGCCGTACGGTTTCCGCCGTCGATCGACTACGCGGGTGAGATCAATCTGGCCGCCGAAGCCCTCGTCGCGCAGGTCGCGGCCAGCCTCGCCGAAGGCGCGCTGCTCGTTGTGGACTACGGATTCCCGCGTGCCGAGTACTACCATCCGCAACGCGCCGAAGGCACGCTGATGGCGCATTACCGGCATCGCGCCACCCCCGACGTGTTCCTCTGGCCGGGGCTTGCCGACATCACGGCGCACGTCGATTTCACGGGCGTCGCCGAGGCCGGTGCGGGCGCGGGCCTCGCCATCGCGGGCTACACGACGCAGGCGGCGTACCTCCTCGGCACCGGGATCCTCGATCGCCTGCTGGAGGTCGGCGAACCCGGCTCCAAGGCATTCGTGCATGCGTCGACGGCGTTGCAGACGCTGACGTCGCCCGCGGAAATGGGCGATCTCTTCAAGGTGCTGGCCCTCGCGCGCTCGCCGCAGATCCGCTGGCGCGGCTTCGCCGTCGCCGACAAGTCGCATACGCTCTGACCGCTACCGCTGGCGCTGCCACTCTGGCTCTGCCTCCGCGGACGCTCGTCGCGCCATCGCGCCGCGCCGCCGGTGGCGCGCCGACCCGTCGCGTTGTGCAACCGTTCACATCCGTTGCCGAAGGAATTCGGGTGTTTGAAGCGATCCAATGTGAGGGTGCGCAAGCCGTAGCCGGTTACGGGCGGGTGTGGCGTTCTGCGCACAGCGTGCCGCGCAGCCTTCCGGCGGACCCGGCGGCCACGGCGACCGAGGTGCGATGCGCTATCATTGTGCAAGACGCTTCCAATGATCGATGGCGAGGCAGTGACGAGGTCCATTACTGCCGTCGCGGGTCTGGAACGAGGGTGGATTGCGGGTCAGCCAGCGAGGACGCCATGAATGCCATGACCGAAGCCGTACGCAAGAACAACGACATCGACGCGGTGATCCGCGATGCGCCGCTTTTCCAGGGCCTGCAGGGTCGCGAGATCGATTCGGTCGTGGCCGTCGCGACCATCCGCTCGCTGCGCCGAGGCGAAGTGCTGTTCCAGCAGGGCGCGCATCCCGCGGAGCTCTACGTCGTGGCCGAAGGATGGGTGAAAATGACCCACGTCACGCAGAACGGCGACCAGATCGCGTTGCGCTTCGTGCAGCGCGGCGAGCATGTCGGCGGCGCGGCGCTGGTGCGCGGCGTGCCGTTCCCGGCCACCGCGATGGCGGCGTCCGATGCGATCATCATCGCCTGGAAGTCCGCGTTCATCTTCGATCTGGTCGGCAGTTCGCGCACCGCCGCGCGCAATGCGCTGGAGCTGGTTGGCGACCGCGCCGACGAATTCCTGTCGCGCATCCAGGAGCTCGCGAGCGATTCGGTCGAGGTTCGTCTTGCCCGTCACCTCGCCGAGCTCGTGCGCCGCTCGGCGCGCAAGACCGATCGCGGCGTCGGCGTCGAATTTCCGATTTCGCGCCAGGACCTCGCCGAGCTCTGCGGCACCACGCTCTTCACGGTCAGCCGCATTCTCACGCGCTGGCGCGATCTCGGCCTCGTCGACCCCGGCCGCCAGCGCATCGTCGTGCGCGACGTCGCGCGCCTCGCGGGCCTCGCCAACGATCGCCCGCGCGCGCTCGACGCGCGCTGACGACGCCTTCCGGGGCGACATGCCCCCGCGCGTCGATACACGGGAATTCGACCGCAAGGCGCGGAGTGCGCGTCGCCGCGCGCGCGCCTAGAGTTGCCTCATCGGCAACCTCTACGATCGACGACGATGAAATCCATTCGCAAAACT
>DASYSP010000079.1:0-55367 GCA_036003195.1 Casimicrobiaceae bacterium | reverse complement strand
CTTCGACCGCTTCTACCGCCATGCCGAGCTGATGGCGCTGCTGGCGGCCTATGTCCGCGACTACCCGCAACTCGCGAGCCTCGAGACGATCGGCCAGAGCCACGAAGGACGCGACATCCCGCTGCTGACGATCACCAACGGCGCCACCGGCCCGGCCGCGGAAAAGCCGGCGCTGTGGGTCGACGGCAACATCCACGCCACGGAGGTCGCGGCGTCGGCGGCGAACCTGTACTTCATCCACACGCTGCTGACGCAATACGGCAAGGATCCCGAAGTCACGCGCGCGCTCGACACCCGTGCGTTCTACGTGTGTCCGCGGATCAATCCCGACGGCGCCGAATGGGCGCTGGCCGACAAGCCGAAGTGGATCCGCTCGTCGACCCGCCCCTATCCCTTCGACGAGGAAGAGCCGGAAGGGCTGGTGGTCGAGGACATCGACGGCGATGGCCGCATTCTGCAGATGCGCATCGCCGATGCGAACGGCGTCTGGAAAGCGCACCCCGAGGAGCCGCGCCTCATGGTGCGACGCGAGCCCGACGAAGTCGGCGGCACCTACTACCGCATCCTGCCGGAAGGGCGCTACGAGAACTACGACGGCCACACGCTCAAGGTGAAAAAGAGCCCGCAGGGCCTCGACCTCAACCGCAACTTCCCCGCGAGCTGGCGCCAGGAGTTCGAGCAGCTGGGGGCGGGACCGTATCCGACGTCGGAGCCCGAGATCCGCGCGGTCGTCGATTTCATCGTGAAGCACCGCAACATCACCGGCGGCACCACGTTCCACACGTGGAGCGGCGTGCTGCTGCGGCCGTTCGAGCACCTGGCCGACGACGAGATGCACGCCGAGGACCTGTGGGTTTACCAGGCGCAGGGGAAGAAGGGGACCGAGCTCACCGGCTACCCGGCGATCTCGGTCTATCACGAGTTCCGCTACCACCCGAAGGAAGTGATCGGCGGCACGTTCGACTGGATCTACGAGCACCTCGGCCTCTTCTCATGGGTGGTCGAGATCTGGTCGCCGATGCGCGAGGCCGGCATCACGGATTACAAGTTCATCGACTGGTTCCGCGATCACCCGATCGCCGACGACCTCGCGCTCATCCGCTGGAGCGACGACAAGCTCGCCGGCCTCGGCCATATCCCGTGGAAGCCGTTCGATCACCCGGAGCTCGGCCGCATCGAGATCGGCGGCTGGAACCGCTTTCACGCTTTCTCCAATCCGCCGCCCAAGCTCCTCGAGAAGGAGCTCGCGCGCTTTCCGAAGTGGCTCCTGTGGCAGGCGCTCATATCGCCGAAGCTCGCCCTCGTGCACGCCGACGCCGAGGCGTTGGGCGACGGTGCGTGGAAGATCACGCTGGTGGTGCAGAACGAAGGCTGGCTGCCGACCTACGTCAGCAAGCGCGCGCTGGCGCGCAAGACGGTGCGCGGCGTGATGGTCGACGTCCGGTTGCCGGACGGCGCGACGCTCGCCGCCGGCAAGGCGCACGACGACCACGGCCAGCTCGAGGGCCGCGCCTACAAGCACACCGGCGTGTCGTTCTGGCCCGACCGCAACGTCACCGACGATCGCACGCGGCTCGAATGGGTGGTGCGCGGCAAGCCCGGCCAGGAAGTGGAACTGGTCGCGCAGCACGACAAGGCCGGCACCGTCCGCGCGCGAGTCGTGTTGCGCTGACGCGGCAATGCGCGAGCGCGGGCGACATGCGTCGCACGCCACCGCGCCGGACACGTTGCATCACCACCGCAGCACAGGGAGAAAATGCATGGCCAAGCTCGCACGCATCCTGCCGGCGCTTCTGCTGGCGACGATCCTCGCCGGTTGCGCGATGCAGCCGGGACCGCGCGAAGGGCTCGCGCGCATCGACCACATCATCGTGCTGTACGCCGAGAACCGCAGCTTCGACAACCTGTACGGGTTCTTCCCCGGCGCCAATGGCATCGCCAACGCGAGCCCGGATTCGATGACGCAGCGCGACCGCGACGGCAGCGTGCTGCCGCGGCTGCCTGCGGTGTGGAAAGGCAAGACGGCCGATCCCGCATATCCGCAGGACCTGCCGAACCGCCCGTATCGCCTCGACGCGCCGCCGGTGAACATGCCCCTGGCCAAGGCCACGCAGGACCTCGTGCACCGCTTCTACCAGAACCAGGAGCAGATCGACGGCGGCCGCAACGACCGCTTCGTCGCGGCCAGCGACTCGGGCGCGCTGGTGATGGGACACTACGACGGCTCGACGCTGCCGATGTGGAAGTGGGCGCGCGAATACACGCTCGCCGACAATTTCTTCATGGGCGGCTTCGGCGGCTCCTATTTCAATCACATGTACCTGATCTGCGCGTGCGCGCCGATCGATCGCGACGCGCCGGCGGACCTGCGCGCGCAGATCGACGCCCGCGGCTGGCTCAAGGCCAAGTCGACGTCGCCGGCGTCGGTGCTCACGGGGCCGCCGGAGCTGCTCGATGGCGACGTCACGCCCGACGGCTATTCGGTGAACACGACGCAGCCGCCGTACCAGCCGTCGCGCGTGCCGCCGGCGAAGGGTGGCGACCCGCGCGGCACCGATCCGGCGCAGCACACGCTGCCCCCGCAGACGCTGACGACGATCGGCGACACGCTGTCGGCGAAGGGCGTGTCGTGGGCGTGGTATTCGGGCGCGTGGGATGCCGCGCTGGCCGATGGCATGCAGGCGCCGCAGGCGCCGCGCAAGGTGATCGCCACGTCGGCCAACGGCGCGCCGTACTTCGTCACGCATCACCAGCCGTTCAATTACTTCAGGCGCTTCGCGCCGGGCACGCCCGATCGCGCCGAGCACCTGAAGGACTATAAGGACTTCGTCGCCGGCATCGACAGCGGCAAACTGCCGCAGGTGGTCTTCTACAAGCCTCAGGGCACGCTGAACGAGCATCCGGGCTACGCCGACGTGTGGTCCGGCGACATGCATCTCGACGGGCTGCTCAACCGCATCAAGGCAAGCCCGCTGTGGAACACCAGCGTGATCATCGTCACCTACGACGAGAATGGCGGCTTCTGGGATCACGTCGCGCCCCCCGTGGCCGATCGCTGGGGGCCGGGCTCGCGGATCCCGGCGATCGTCATCTCGCCCTACGCCAGGCGCGGCTACGTCGACCACACGCTCTACGACACGACGTCGATCCTGAAGCTCATCACGCGCCGCTTCGACCTCGAGCCATTGCCCGGCGCGCGGCCAATGATGGGGGACCTGACCAACGCGCTGGCCTTTTGACCGACGGGCTCACCACGACCTCGTCATCCGCGCGAAAGCGGGGATCCAGATCGGTCGCGACACCGGATTGGCCGCGCGCATGTGTCGGCGCCAGTGCTGGATTCCCGCCTGCGCGGGAATGACGAAGACGCGCGTGGCGGTGTCAATGCCGGTTTCCCTCATGCGCCGGGATGACGAAGACGCGCGTGGCGGTGTCAACGCCGGTTTCCCTCATGCGCGGGGATGACGACCAGGGTCGTCCCGACGTCATGCGCGTGTCGGCGGTCCAGTGCTAGGCGACCAGCGGCGCCTCGTCGAGCAGCGCAATCTGCTCGCGCAACTCGAGGATGCGGTCCTGCCAGTAGCGCTGCGTGCCGAACCAGGGAAACGCTGCAGGAAACGCGGGATCCTGCCAGCGCTGCGCGATCCAGGCCGAATAGTGGAGCAGGCGCAGCGTGCGCAGCGCCTCCACGAGGTGGAGCTCGCGCCGGTCGAACGCGCGGAATTGCTCGTAGCCCTCCAGCAGCCGCGCGAGCTGGTGCTCCATGCTCGCGCGCTCGCCCGCGAGCAGCATCCACAGATCCTGCACGGCGGGTGCCATCCGCGCATCGTCGAAATCGACGAAGTGCGGCCCGCTGCCGGCGCTCGCGATCGACCACAGCACGTTGCCCGCGTGCACGTCGCCGTGCGCACGCAGGATTGCGACGTCACCCGCCCGCGCCATCGCGCGGCGCACGCCGGCGAGCGCCGCCGCGCTCACCGACGAATACGCCTCGCGCAGGTCCTCCGGCAGCCACGCGCCGGACAGGATGAACGCGCGCGGCGCGTCGCCGAAACTTTCGACCGTCAACGCCGGTCGATGCTGGAAGGGTCGCGCGGACCCGGTGGCGTGGATGCGCGCGAGATAGCGGCCGAGCCAGATCAGCACGTCGTCGCGGTCGAGCTCCGGCGGGCGGCCGCCGGCCTTCGGGTAGACCGCATAGCGGAAACCGGCGAAGCGGTGCAGCGTGACGCCATGGCTCGCGAGCGGTGCCACGGCGGGCACTTCGCGGGCGGCGAGATCGGCGACGAAGGCGTGCTCCTCGTCGATCTCGTCATCGCTCCAGCGTTCGGGCCGGTAGAACTTGACGACGATCGGCGGCGCGTCGTCGCGCATCACCTGGTAGACGCGGTTTTCGTAGCTGCCGAGCGCCAGCAGCCGGCCGTCGCCGCGATAGCCGGCCGCGTCCGTCGCATCGAGGACCACGTCGGGCGTAAGGCGGGCGTAAGGATGCGTCGGCGCGTCCGGCATCCGCCATTGTAAGGTTTCGAGTCCACACGCGACCGGTGCTAGAGTGTCCCGCACCCGGGCGAAAGGATCACGATGGCAAGCGTCGATGCAGTGCCGGCAGTGAAGGGCAGCGGCTACGTCTACCGCCGGCACGCCCTCGCGGTGCGCATCATGCATTGGATCAACGTCGTCGCACTGACGATCCTGCTGATGAGCGGCCTCGGCATCTTCAACGCCCATCCGGCGCTGTACTGGGGCCTGTCGTCATACACCGGCAAGCCGCCGGTGCTGACAATGACCGCCGTCGACGCGCCCGGTGGCGACAAGCGCGGCGTCACGTACATTCTCGGCCACGCGATCGACACCGACGGCGTGTTCGGCGTCTCGAAGCAGCCGACCGGCCAGCGCGCGATTCGCGGCTTCCCGTGGTGGATGACCATCCCCGACATGCAATGGCTGTCGATGTCGCGCGCGTGGCATTTCTTCTTCGCCTGGGTCTTCGTGCTCAACGGACTCGCCTACGTCGCGTACTCGGCCTGGACGCGGCATCTCGCGCGCGACCTCGTGCCGACGCGCGTCGACTGGGCAGGCATCGGGCGCTCGATCGTCGATCACCTCAAGTTCCGCCATCCGCAGGGCGAGGCGGCGACGCGCTACAACGTGCTGCAGAAGCTCGCATACCTGACGGTGATCTTCGTGCTGCTGCCGCTGACGATCCTGATGGGCCTCGGCATGTCGCCGCGGATCGACAGCGTGTTCGCCGGATGGGTCGGCTTCTTCGGCGGCCGGCAGTCGGTGCGCACGATCCATTTCATCTGCGCGTGGCTGATCGTCGGCTTCGTGCTGATCCACGTGTTCGAAGTCATCATCACCGGGCTGTGGAACAATCTCAACTCGATGATCACCGGTCGCTACCGCGTCGGCCCCGAGCCGCGCGCCGTCGATGGCGGCGTGCGCGGCGGCGGCACGCCCGGCGAAGGAGGCGTGCATGAAGCGCAGTGACCGCCGCAAGCGCCGGCGCTTCCTTGCGCGCGCACTGGGTCTCGCCACCGCGGGCACGCTCGCCGGCTGCGACAAGCTGTCGCAGACGTCGTGGTTCCCGGCGGTGCTCGGCGCGGCTGACCATCTGTCGGAAGGCGCTGCCAAGGTCGTCGCGCGCAGGAGCATGGCGCAGGAGTTCACGCCCGCCGAGCGCTCGCCGACGTTCCGCAGCAACGGCACCGCCGATCCCGGCACCGACGACTATCAGGAGCTCGTCGACGACGACTTCGCGGGCTATCGCCTGGTGGTCGACGGCCTCGTCGCCACGCCGCGGCAGTGGACGCTCGACGCGCTGCGCGCGCTGCCGTCGCGCTCGCAGATCACGCGTCACGACTGCGTGGAAGGCTGGAGCGCGATCGCGCAGTGGAAAGGCGTGCGCCTCAAGGCGATCCTGGACGCAGTGCAGCCGAGGGCCGAGGCGCGCTACGTGGTGTTCCACTGCGCCGATCCGATGGAGCAGGATGGCACCGATTTCTACTACGAGAGCATCGACTTCGACGACGCGTACCATGAGCAGACGATCCTCGCCTACGAGCTGAACGGCGCGCCGCTGCCGGTGGCCAACGGCGCGCCGCTGCGCCTGCGCGTCGAGCGCCAGCTGGGGTACAAGCACGCCAAGTACGTGATGCGGCTCGAGCTCGTGCAGAGCTTCGCCAGGATCGGCGAGGGCAAGGGCGGCTACTGGGAAGACCAGGGCTACCAGTGGTACGCCGGCATCTAGCCCGCGCAGCGCGCGGCACCGCCGCCGTACTTGAGTGGTCGCGGCATACGCGCTAGGCTCGCGCTTTCCCGCCACCTTCGCTTCGCGGATGCTGCGTTCCCTGCTGTGGCTCGCCGCCGTCGCCATGACGGCCTGCACGTCGATGCCTCCCGCCGAAGTCGCCACCGGCGATGCGCGCGACGTGTTCAATGCGTATGTCGATGCGTACAACGCGCAGCAATGGTCACGCGTCGTGGCGCTGTACAGCGACCGCGCCGATTTCCGCTGGCTCGAGAACGGCAAGGTGGTGTACACGTCGAAGGATGACGTCGCGCGCGCCTATGCCTGGCTGCAGGAGCACGCGGCGAGCGCGCGCTACGTGCCGTCGGACACCAACGTCACCGGCCTGTCGCGCGACGCGGCGCAGGTGGCGACGCGCTTCGCGACACGCGTCGAGACCGTCGACGGCCGCAAGTTCGCATACTCGGGCGACATGCGCATGGAGCTGCGGCGCGAGGGCAAGGCGTGGAAGATCGTGGGCGGCGAGTCCCGCGTCAGCGGCAGCGTGCCGCCGCATTGATCGCCATCACGCGAACCACCCGTGCAGGAACCATTCGCCGTCGTCGGTGGCGCGGCGATGGTCGCGGTAGATCCACGCCAGCCCGCCTTGCGGCGCCTCGGCGATGAAGTAGTCGCGGCGCACGTCGCCGCCATCCCACCATCCCGATTCGATTCGCTCCGGCCCGTCGCGCAGCACCCACGGCGCGTCGAGGAACGCGGGCGCCAGCGGCGCGGGTTCCGACAGCAGCCACAACGGACGCGCCATCGTCGGCGCGGCATGCTGCGTGCGCGCGGCGAGCGCATCCGGTGAGGGCATGACCTGGGTGCCGTGACGCAGCCGCGGCTTGCGGGCACCGTCGCTTGCCGTCGCAACGGCGGGGAGTGACCGGTTCGCCGGCGGATGGGCGCTCCCCGCGCCGCGCGCCGCCGGCGAAGGCTGCGGCGCCGTCACGCGCTCGCGGCACGCAACCTCGGGGCGATGCTCGGCGTGCGTGGCGAGCGCGACGACGCTGTCCTCGCCGAGCCGCGCGCGCAGGCGATCGACGAGCGGCACGACGATGGCGTTGCGCTCGTTGCCGGGGAGCAGGTCGAGGTTGTGGCCGTTGACCGGCGCGGTGTCGGTGCAGGCGAGCGTGATCGCCTCGACCGGCGCCGGCAGCGCGACGCGCGCGAGCCGCTCGCGCAGCACGGTGTTGAGATGCGCGATGCTGCGCGAAGGCGTGCCCGGCGCGAAGCGCAGCCGCGTCGCCCGCGCTCCGATGCGCGCGTGCTGGTGGCGCTCGTGCGCGAGCGCGACGTCGATGCGCGCGGCACCGAGCCCGCGCGCGAGGAGCCATGCGCACAGCGCGTGCACCAGGCGGTTGACGGCGAAGCCCAGCGCCTCGGCATCGTGCACCGGCGCCGGCAGCGCGAGCCGGCTCGCGAAGCGCGGCGGCGGCACGTGCGGCGCGCGCGTGTCGGGCACGCGGCCGAGCGCGCGGTCGATGAGCGCGGGCACTGCGGGACCGCAGCGGCGCGCCAGCGCGTCGCGCGGCAAGGCGGAAGCCTCGCCGAACGTCGTCACGCCGGCCGCGGCGAGCAGCGTGCGCGCCGCTGCGTCGACGTCGAAGTGCGCGAGCGGCAGCGCTGCGAGCCGCGCCGCCAGCGCATCGCCGGCGAACAGCGGTGTCGCATCGCCCGCACGCGCGAACGCGAGCGCCGCGAGCGGCGTGGGAGCGATGCCGCGGCTGGCGTGGAAACCGCGCGCGGCAAGGCCGTCGTCGACGAGGCGCACGAGCCGCGCCGCGCCGCCGAAGAGGCGCAGGCTCGCTTGGACTTCGGCGAGCACGGCATCGGGGGCGGCGACGCAGGCCTGGGGCGTGAAGCCCAGCATGAACGTCGCGAGCTCGGCGAGCGTCGCCGCTTCGGCGGCGGGCTCGCGCTCGCGCAACACGAGGCCGGGCGCGAGCGCCAGCGCCGTGGACACGGCCATGCCGGCGACGATGCCGGCGCGCCGCGCCGCGGCGCTGGCGGCGACGATCGCCGGATAGTGGCCGCCGGCGGTGACGGCGAACGGTGTCGCGGCGTCGCATTCCTCGCCGCCGCGCGCGAACACGTCGAGCGGCAGCGACGCGAGGCGCAGCGCGAGCCATACCGGTGGCGGCGCCGCGGCGCTCATTCGCCGAAGATCATCGCCTCGGTGAAGCCGAGCGCGGCGAAGTCGGGCGCGCGCAGCGGCGCGTCGTCGTTGCAGAAGAAGTCGTCGAGCTGCGGCGGCGCGACGGCCGTGCCGGCGAGCATCGCGTGCACCTGTCCGCGATGGTGGATCTGGTGCTGGAAGAGGTGCGCGAGCAGCCGCGGCGCCGGGATGTGGGTGTAGCCGTTGCGACGCGGCACGGTGATCGGCCGCAGGAGGTCGGCGTCGGTCAGCGCCACGCACAGGTCGATCAGGCGGCGGTCGACCATCCGCTGCGCGCGCGCGAGGCCCGCGCAATCGGCGTAGGGCTCCGGCGGCGTGTAGAAACGCTCGACGTCGGGATTGGGCGGCTCGTCGCGCAAGCTGCGCTCCAGCGCGTCGACGTAGTACCAGTCGACGGTGAGGATGTGGTTGAGCGTGGCCTTGAGCGAGGGAAAGAAGCTGGTGCGCGTGGCGATGAAATCCGCCGGCGACAGCCGGCAGCAGGCGTCGAGCAGGCGATGGTTGGCCCAGGCGTTGTTGTACGCCATCGTCGCCAAGTGGTGGACGAGCGTCGGGGTGGGCATGGGGCGATCTCCTTGCAATCGCGATACGGGATGGATTGGGGGTGCGATCGACGCACCGCGCGGATCAATGCGCGGCGATGCGCGCGCCTGCAGGCGCGGCGGCGGGCGGCACCATCGCCGCCGGTGGTGGCACGCGCGGCAGGGGCAGCGGGCAGCCGACGTCGACGAGCACCGGCCGCGCGAGATCGCCGCCACGGCGCTTGACGACGTGCACGGCGAGCCTGCCGGCATGGGGCGCGAGCGCGAGGCGCAGCGCCGCGGCCGGCGCTTCCGCCGATTGCCCCGGGCGACGCCACAGCACGCCGAACGTGCGGCCGTCGCGCGCGGCCACCGCGAGCCGCCGCAGCACGCGATCGTCGCGGGTGGCGAGCCAGGCGAACGCCGCGCCGCATTCGGGCGCACGCAGCGCCTGCTCGTACGCCCACAGCGCATCCTGCGGCGTCCGGCAGCGCACGACGACAAGACGCGCAGGGTCGAAGCCGGCCGCCGCCAGCGCCGGCGCATACGGGCGGTGCGGCGGCGCGACGAACACGACGTCGCGGCGCGCGCGCTGCAGTGCGGCGAGCGCGGGCAGCGTCAGCCGCAGCTCGCCGATGCCTTCGCGCGCGAGACGGATCTCGGTGAGCGCCGCCGCCGGCCAGCCGCCGCCGGGCAGCACGGCGTCGAGCGGTGCGTAACCCGACGGCAACGCCGCGGGCTCGGGCGCGCAATCGTCGCCGCGCCAGATGGCGGGGTGGGCGAGCACCCCGGCGAGCGCGACATGCACGGCAGCGGGCATCGTCGGCCTGCCGCGATCATCCCATCGCCTGCATGCGCTTCTGCATCTCCTCGGGCGCGACATCCTCCTTGTGCGTGGCGATCCACCACGAGTGGCCGAACGGATCGCTGATGCCACCGCCGCGGTCGCCGTAGAACTGGTCGGCCACCGGCCGGATCGCCTTGCCGCCGGCGGCCACCGCGCGCGCGAACACGGCATCGACGTCGTCGACGTAGAACATCAGCGACACCGGCGTGCCGCCCAGCGTCTGCGGACCCTGGTGGCCTTCCACCTCGTCGGCCAGCATGACGATGCCGCGGCCGATCTTCAGCTCGGCATGGCCGATGCGGCCGTCCTTGCCGGCGAAGCGCATCAGCTCGCTCGCGCCGAATGCCTTCTTGTAGTACTCGATCGCGGCGGCGGCATCGCGCACGATGAGGTAGGGGGTGACGCCTTCATAGCCGGCGGGAATCGCTTGCACGCTCATGACTTCTCCTCGGATCGGTGGATGGATGCGGCGATGTCATCGCCGTGGCGCCGGCATCGACGGATCGCGATGCCGGCGGGGTTTCTACTGTGGCGGCCAGTGCCGCGCGAACACCGCGGCGACGCGCGGATCGGCCTCGATGCGCGCGAGCGTCGCATGCAGCGCCGGTCGCGCGGCGGCGATGTGCGGGCGGCCGCCCGACCACTTCGACACCACCGCGGCATACAGGTCGAGCGCGCCGATCGCCTCGCCGTTGAGGAACGGCCGCGCCGGAAACATGTCGGCGAACATGTCCCAGTGCAGGTGCAGGCGCTCGCGGGTGGCGGCGCGCACGCGCTTCTGCAACGCCTCGTCCTCGCCGAGGTCGGCGACGAAGCGCTGCGGGAAGTCGATGATCGTGATCATCGGGTAGCAGTTGGCGGCGATGAACACGAGGCCGCGGATCGCCTGCGCGCGGGCCGCGGCATCGGCGGGCAGCCAGTGCGCCGCGGGATGCGCGTCGGCGAGATGGATGTGGATCGCCGCGCTTTCCGACAGCACGCCGCCGTCGGGCAGCACGAGCGTAGGGATCTGCCCGATCGGATTGATCGCGAGGAGCTCGTCGAACGCCGCGTTGCGCTCCCACGACGCGGTTTCGACGATGCGGCAGGGCTCGCCGATGATCGCCAGCGCCGCCTCCACCGAGGCCGACCCGGATCCCTTCTTGCCATAGAGCGTGTACATCGCGTCCCCTCAGAACGAATGGCCGCCGCGGATGAGGCCGACGCCGATGCCCTCGATCGCGAACGCCTGGCGCGCGGGATCGACGACGATCGGCGCGAACGCGGGATTCTCGGCGACGAGCAGGATGTCGCGTCCCCTGCGCTTCAGGCGCTTGACCGTCACCTCGTCGCCGAGGCGGGCGACGACGATGCGGCCGCTTGGCGCGTCGTCGGTCTTGTGCACGGCGAGGAGGTCGCCGTCGAGGATGCCGGCGTCCTGCATGCTGGTGCCGCGCACGCGCAACAGGTAGTCGGCATGCGGCGTGAAGAAGCCGGGATCAAGCCGGTAATGCGCCTCGACGTGCTCGGCGGCGAGGATCGGATGCCCGGCGGCGACGCGCCCCACCAGCGGCAGCGTGCCTTGCAGCGGCATGCCCGGCAGCTCCTTGAGGCGCAGCCCGCGCGAGGCGCCGGGAACGATTTCGAGCGCGCCCTTTTTCGCCAGCGCCTGCAGGTGATCCTCGGCGGAGCTCGCGGTGGAAAAACCCAGCCCGCGCGCGATCTCGGCGCGCGTGGGCGGCATGCCGGTGGTGTCGATGTGCGTGCGGATCCAGTCGAGGATCTGCCGCTGCCGCGCGGTGAGCGTGGGCGTGGCCGGCGCCGCGCCGGACACGGGGAAGCGCAGATGGGCGAAGGGGCGGCGCGCGATGGACCGGCTGGGCGATTTGGCGGGCGGCTTGCTCAATGGCGGTTTGTTCAAGAGGGCCTCGATACCGTATGCATATCCGGTACCGGGATTATAGGCGGCGCAGGACGCGCGTCAAGAGGGACGGTCGCAATACGTTGTCCACCCGCGCGGGCGCCGCGCATCGCCCGCGCATCGGCGGGCATCGTCGATCGCACACGTCACCCGCGCCGCCACCCTCGCCGCGTCGTCCGCCGCGTCGTCCGCCGCGTCGCGCGCCGACAGCGCGCCGCCGACGCGTTCGCAGGATCTGCGCAAGCATCGCGCACGGCGTGCCGCGATCGCGGCGGCCGGCATCGCCAAGTACTTCATTCCGCGACGAAAGCGAGCGGGAACGATCCTTGCAAAAGCGTCCTTGCGGAACTCGATCGAAACGTTTGCCGGATGTCCTCGCCGAAATCGCGCCCGCGCGCCATGCCCAAGCATCCCGACGCCGCACTTCCCGCGCACGGTCTCGCACGGCGCCGCTTCCTGCGGCATTCGGGCGCGCTGACCACGAGCCTCGCCGCCGCCAAAGCCGGCGCGCAGTCGCCGCTCGCCGCACCGCCTGCCGCACCGCCCGCGGTCGCCGCCGGCCAGGCGATGGCGGTCACGCTCGACGTCAATGGCCACGCCTACCCGCTGATGCTCGAGTCGCGCGTGACGCTGCTCGACGCATTGCGCGAATACATCGGCCTCACCGGCACCAAGAAAGGCTGCGATCGCGGCCAGTGCGGGGCCTGCACGGTGCTGGTCGACGGCCGCCGCATCAACGCCTGCCTCACGCTCGCCGCGTCGCAGGCGGGGGCACGCATCGTCACCGTCGAGGGCCTTGCGCAGGGCGCGACGCTGCATCCGGTGCAGCAGGCATTCATCGCGCACGACGGCTTCCAGTGCGGCTATTGCACGTCGGGGCAGGTGTGCTCGGCGGTCGCGCTCGTCGAAGAGGCGCGCGCCGGCGCGCCGAGCGCGGTGACCGCCGACCTCACGGCGTTCGGCCCGGTGGCGCTGTCCGACGACGAGATCCGCGAGCGCATGAGCGGGAACCTCTGTCGCTGCGGTGCCTATGCCGGCATCGTCGAGGCGGTGCGCGCCGTGGCCAATCCGCCCAAGGTGGCGTGATGCGCGCGTTCGACTACGTCGCCGTGACGCGGGTCGACGATGCGGTGGCGGCGCTGGGGCAGGGCTCCCGCTGCCTCGCCGGCGGCACCAATCTCCTCGACCTGATGAAGGGCGGCATCGAGGCCCCGGCGCGCATCGTCGACATCAATCGCCTGCCGCTCGCCGAGGTCGCCGACGCCTCCGACGGCGGTCTCGCGATCGGTGCGCTGGTGCGCAACAGCGACCTCGCCAACCATCCGCGGGTGCGGCGCGACTACCCGCTGCTGGCGCAGGCGCTGCTCGCCGGGGCCACGCCGCAATTGCGCAACATGGCGAGCGTCGGCGGCAACCTGCTGCAGCGCACGCGCTGCTATTACTTCGCAGACACCGCATTCCCTGCGTGCAACAAGCGTAATCCGGGTTCCGGCTGCGGCGCGCGGCAGGGTCATCAGCGCATCCACGCAATCCTCGGCGCGAGCGAGGCCTGCATCGCCGTGCATCCGTCGGACATGTGCGTCGCCCTCGCCGCGCTCGACGCCACCGTCGTCGTGCAGAGCCGGCGCGGCGAGCGCCGCATCGGGATGACGCGTTTCCATCGCCTGCCGGGCGACACGCCCTGGCGCGACACCGAGCTCGCCGACGACGAGCTCATCACCGCCGTATTGCTGCCGCCGCCGCGCTTTCGCCGCCATGCGCACTACCTCAAGCTGCGCGACCGCGCGAGCTACGCGTTCGCGCTGGTGTCGGCCGCCGTGGCGCTCGACGTCGACGGCGGCACGGTGCGCAGCGCGCGCATCGCGATGGGTGGGGTCGCCCACAAGCCGTGGCGCGCGATCGACGCCGAGACCCGGCTCACCGGGCAACACGCGGACGAGGCCGCGTTCGCCGCCGCGGCGCGCATCGCGCTGGCCGGCGCCGTGCCACTGCCCGGCAACGCGTTCAAGGTCGATCTTGGCCAGCGCGCGGTGGCGCGTGCGCTGACCCTGGCGATGGAGCGCGCATGAATCCACTGATCGGCACGCCGCTCGATCGCACCGATGGCGTGCAGAAGGTCACCGGCGGCGCCCGCTACGCGGCCGAATTCGCGCTGCCGGGCGTTTGCCACGCCAGCATCGTGCAGAGCACGATCGCGCGCGGGCGCATCGCCGCGCTCGACGCCACGCGAGCCGAGCACGCGCCGGGCGTGCTGCTCGTGATGACCCATCGCAATGCGCCGCGCCTGCCGGGGGGCGGGCGCAACGGCGTCAATCCGCCGGCGGGACGCGTGCTGTCGCTGCTGCAGGACGACACCGTGCATTACAACGGCGAGCCCATCGCCGTGGTGGTCGCCGACACGCCGGAGCGCGCGGTCGCGGCGGCGGAGCTGGTGCGCGTGACCTATGCGACGGACGCGCCGATCCTGGATTTCGCCGCGTCGCGGGCGGCGGCTTACGCGCCGGCAAAGGTCAACCAGGGGCCGCCCGATTCCACGCGCGGCGATTTCCGCGCGGCCTACGCGGCGGCGGCGCAGCGCGTCGAAGCCACCTACACGACGCCGATGCAGCACCACAATCCGATGGAGCCGCACGCGACGATCGCCGCCTGGGACGGTGACGACCTCGTGCTGCACGACGCCACCCAATACGTGTCCGGGGTGCGCGAGACCATCGCCAAGGTGCTCGGCCTCGATGCCGCGCGGGTGCGGGTGATCTCCCCCTTCGTCGGCGGCGGCTTCGGCTGCAAGGGCTCGATGTGGTCGCACGTCGCGCTGGCGGCGATGTGCGCGCGCGCCGTGCAGCGGCCGGTGAAGCTCGCGCTCGCGCGATGGCAGATGTTCGGCCCGGTGGGCGGACGCCCGCGTACCGAGCAGAAGATCACGCTCGGCGCGACGCACGATGGGCGGCTCACGGCGATCCGCCACGAGGTGATCTCGCATACGTCGTCGATCGAGGACTTCGTCGAGCCCTCGGCGCTGCAGACGCGGATGCTGTACGCCTGCGACAACGTCGACACGTCGCACCGCCTCGTCAAGCTGGACGTCGGCACGCCCACGTTCCAGCGCGCGCCGGGCGAGGCGACGGGCACATTCGCACTCGAGGTGGCACTCGACGAGCTTGCGTACGCGACGGGCGTCGATCCGGTGGAGCTGCGGCTGCGCAACCACGCCGACACCGACCTGGAAGCGCATAAGCCGTGGTCGAGCAAGCACCTGCGTGAGTGCTATTCACAGGCGGCAACGCGCTTCGGCTGGAAGGATCGCGATCCGCGTCCGGGATCGATGCGCGATCGCGCGGCGTGGATCGGCTGGGGCATGGCCACCGCCACCTATCCCGCCAACCGCCAGGCGGCGCAAGCCAGCGCGCGGCTGTGGACCGACGGCACGTTCATCGTCGCGTCGGGGTCGCAGGAGCTCGGTACCGGCACGTACACGGTGATGACGCAGGTCGCCGCGCAGTCGCTCGGCGTGCGGCCGTCGTCGGTGCGGTTCCTGCTGGGCGATACCGCGCTGCCGCACGCGCCGGTGTCCGGCGGTTCGACCAGCGCGGCGAGCGTCGGTCCCGCAGTGCAGGCGGCGTGCACGGCACTGCGCGAGCGGATCCTCGCCGCCGTGGTGCACGACACCCGGTCGCCGCATTATGGCGCTGCGGTGGCGTCGCTCGACATCGACGACGGCGTGGTGGTGTCGCGCGACGACGCCCGCGTGCGTGACTCGCTGGCGGCATTCGCCGGACGCCGCGGCGTGCCGCTCGATGCCGCTGCCGAGGCCAGGCCGGGTGACGAGAAGACGCAGTGGTCGTCGCACTCGTTCGGCGCGGTGTTCGTCGAGGTGCGCATCGATCCCTGGATCGGTCGCCTGCGAATCCCGCGCATCGTCGCGACCTACGACGTCGGCGCGCGCCTCAACGCCAAGACCGCGCTGTCGCAGCTGCGCGGCGGCCTCGTGTGGGGCGTCGGCTTCGCGCTGATGGAGGAGTCGCTGCTCGACGCCACGACCGGTCATTTCGCCAACGCGAGCCTCGCCGAATACCACGTGCCGGTGAACGCCGACATCGGCGAGCTCGACGTGACGTTCGTCGATGCCCCGGACACCCGCTTCAATGCGCTGGGCATCCGCGGCATCGGCGAGATCGGCATCACCGGCGTCGCCGCCGCGATCGACAACGCAGTGTTCCACGCCAGCGGCGTGCGCGTGCGCGACCTGCCGATCACCGTCGACAAGTTCCTCGCGCAGGCGAGTGCCGACGCCCGCGCGGCGCGCGCGTGAGTCCTTTGCAACGCATCAGGAGACAACGATGATCCGCAAGCTGCCGAGCGGGGGGTACCGGCTCTATTCGCGCAAGGCCGATCCGAAGACCGGCAAGCGCCGCAATCTGGGCACGTTCAAGTCGCGCGCCAAGGCCGAGGCGCACGAGCGCGCCGTGCAGTACTTCAAGCACCACTGACGCTGTTGCCGCTCAGCGCTCGCCGAGCGTGACGCGGCGCACGCCGGGAAAGCCGGCGATGCGCTTGGTCAGCGTGACGAGCTCGGACTGCGGGATGCGGGTCACCAGCACCTGCATCTCCTGCTCGTCGTCACGCTGCCCGGGCAGCAACGCCAGCGTCTGCACGGTGAGCGGCATCTCGCGCAGCGCCGCTTCGATCGCCTCGATCGACGCCGTCGCGGGATCGAGCAGCACGGTCACCACGTGCGCCTGGCGCGAACCGCTCCAGAACCGCCGCTCCAGCGGCTTGATGCCGGCGAGGATGAGGAAGATCAGCACGGTGGCGCCGAAGGCGGCGACGTACATGCCGCCGCCGACCGCGAGGCCGATGCCGGCGACCGTCCACAGGCTCGCCGCGGTCGTGAGGCCGCGGATCGTGTCCTGGCGCAGCAGGATGGTGCCGGCGCCGAGAAAGCCGATTCCGCTCACCACCTGCGCCGCGATCCGCGATGGGTCGAGCACGACGTGATCGCGGCCAAGCACGTCGCCGAAGCCGAACGCCGATACGATCATCATCAGCGCGGAGCCGACGCAGACCAGCATGTGAGTGCGCAACCCGGCGACCCACGCGAGGCGCTCGCGCTCGATGCCGATCACGCTGCCGAGCGCTGCGGCGATCACCAGCCGCAGCAGAACGTCGGTGTGGGTGATCATCGCGCGAACCGTGGCCGCGCGCGGCGCCGGCATGCCGCGACAGGCCTCGCATTTTTCATTGCGGACATCGCGAAAATGGTAGCACGCGCTGCACGCGGCGGCTTGACGCAGCGCGTCAATCGGCGTTTGATGAACTCCCGTCGAGGGCGTCACCGGAGGAGCGAACATGGCCACTCGCAAGAGTCCCGCATCGCGCACGAGCGCGCGCCGCGCGAGCCCGCGCGGCACGACCGCCAGAACCGCCAAATCTGCCAAGACTGCCAAGACTGCGGCCAAATCGGCGCAGCGCCGGACGCGGGCGCGCGCGGCGCCGCGCGGCGCCGCGCACGCCGCCGGCGCGGTCCCCGATTTCGCGGCGCTGGCGCGAGGTGCGCGCCTGATGTCGCCCGAGCAGGCGATCGCACTCTACAAGTCCAATGCGAGGATGGCGCTCGACGTGATCAACGCCGCGCTCGAATCGTCGGCGCGCATGCGCAAGCTGCAGCTCGCCGGCGTGGAGGAGATCCGCGAATTCGGCGAGCGCCAGGCGCGCAACGTTTCCGGCGCCAAGTCGCCTGACGCGCTGATGGCGGCGGGGCAGGGTGCGGCGCGTGACGCGATCGAGCATGCGATGGGCTACTGGAGCCAGATGTTCGACCTCATCGTCGAGATCCAGAAGCGGCTGTTCACGCTGATCGAGGCGCAGATGGGCGACGTGCCCGGCGTCAAGGAGGCGCGCGCGGCAATGGCGATGATGCCCGACATGTCGCAGGCGCAGAACGTCATCCGCGCGCTGCAGGGCGTGGTGAGCTCGTCCAGCGGCGCCGTCGAGCAGATGCAGAAGGTGATCGCCGACCTCGCGCGGATGGGCGGTCTGCGGCGAAGCTGAACGCACGCCACGCGACCGCGACGGCGCGACAGCCGGGCGACGCGGGATTCGACCGCGATTGACGATCGGAACAATATCGCCGAATATCACTCAATAAGGCGCAACCGAGGCCATTGCAGCCGCGGGGGAGAGTGAATTCGGTATGGCATCCGACGCATCGAAGGTCGACGCGCAACGCGCCGAGGCACGCGCGCCCGATACCCGCAAGGCCGAGTTGCGCAGCTTTCTCTTCCTGACGATCGTCATGGCGCCGGTGCTCACGGTCATGATCGTCGGCGGCTACGGGTTCCTGGTCTGGATGTACCAGATCGTCAACGGCCCGCCCGGCAGCTGAGCGCGTCTTGAACCGCGGCGACACCACTCCACGACGTTCGGCGCATGCGCGCCGCACGGGCACTTCAGCGCCCGCGCCGGAGTCGGAACGCGAGCGATCGGTCGCCATGTTCCACGTGGCCGGCGTGGTCGTGCATGTCGTGCCGTCCCGGCTCGAGGTCGTCGCCGGCGCGATCGCCGCGATCGCGGGCGCGCAGGTCCACGCCTCCAGCGCCGCGGGCAAGCTCGTGGTGACCCTCGAGGGCGCCGCATCCGACGTCATCGTTGCCGCGCTCGAGTGCATCCGCCGGCTCCCCGGCGTCCTTGCGGCGACGCTCGTCTACCAACATGCCGAGGACGAGCACGCCGCGCGCGAGCCCTTGCAAGGAGCCACCGGATGAGCATTTCCCGCAGGGACTTCATGCGCCGGTCGGCGGCGAGCGCGGCGGCGGCGGTGGCCGGCGTCGCACTCCCGGCGGGCGCCCAGAACGTGGTCACGGATGCAGAAGCGGCGCAGCTCAAATGGTCGAAAGCGCCGTGCCGCTTCTGCGGCGTGGGTTGCGGCGTGATGGTCGCCGTCAAGGATGGCCGCGTCGTCGCCACGCAGGGTGACCAGAACAGCGAGGTGAACCGCGGGATCAACTGCGTGAAGGGGTACTTCCTGTCGAAGATCATGTACGGCAAGGACCGGCTGACCACGCCGCTCCTGCGCATGACCGACGGCAAGTACGACAAGAACGGCGAGTTCACCCCGATCACGTGGGACAAGGCGTTCGACGTGATGGCCGCGCAATGGAAGCGCGTGCTGAAGGAGAAAGGGCCGACGGCCGTCGGCATGTTCGGATCCGGCCAATGGACCATCTGGGAAGGGTATGCGGCCGTGAAGCTGATGAAGGCCGGGTTCCGCTCGAACAACCTCGACCCCAACGCGCGGCATTGCATGGCGTCGGCCGTGACCGGATTCATGCGCACGTTCGGCATGGACGAACCGATGGGCTGCTACGACGACATCGAGAACGCCGATGCGTTCGTGCTGTGGGGCTCGAACATGGCCGAGATGCACCCGATCCTGTGGACGCGCGTCACGGATCGCCGGCTGTCCGCGCCGAAGACCCGCGTCGCGGTGCTGTCGGTCTTCGAGCATCGCAGCAACGACCTGGCCGACCTCTCGCTGATCTTCAAGCCGCAGACCGACCTCGCGATCCTCAACTTCGTCGCCAATCACATCATCACCACCAACCGCGTCAACCGCGAGTTCGTCGACAAGCACGTGGTGTTCAAGATCGGCAACGACGACATCGGCTATGGGTTGCGGCCGGAGCATCCGCTGCAGAAGGCGGCGAAGAACGCCGGCGATGCCAACGGCTCCAGGCCCGGCACGTTCGACGAGTACGCCAGGTTCGTCTCCAGGTACGACCTCGACTACACCGCCAAGCTCACCGGCGTGCCGAAAAACCGGCTCGTCGCGCTGGCCGAGCTCTACGCCGATCCGAAGACGAAGGTGATGTCGTTCTGGACGATGGGCTTCAACCAGCACACGCGCGGTACGTGGTGCAACAACCTCGTCTACAACCTGCACCTGCTGACGGGCAAGATCTCGACCCCCGGCAACAGCCCTTTCTCACTGACGGGCCAGCCGTCGGCTTGCGGAACCGCGCGCGAAGTCGGCACGTTCTCGCATCGGCTGCCCGCCGACATGCTCGTCGCCAACCCGAAGCACCGCGCCGAGGCCGAGCACATCTGGAAGCTTCCCGAGGGAACGATTCCGGACAAGCCGGGCTACCACGCCGTGCTGCAGAACCGGATGCTCAAGGACGGCAAGCTCAACGCCTACTGGGTGCAGGTCAACAACAACATGCAGGCCGCCGCGAACCTGATGGAGGAGGGCTGGCCCGGCTACCGCAATCCCGACAACTTCATCGTCGTCTCGGACGTCTACCCGACGGTGACCGCGCTCGCGGCGGACCTGATCCTGCCCGCGGCGATGTGGGTGGAGAAGGAAGGCGCCTACGGCAACGCCGAGCGGCGCACGCAGTTCTGGCACCAGATGGTCGACGCGCCCGGCGACGCCCGCTCCGATCTGTGGCAACTGGTCGAATTCTCGAAGCGATTCAAGATCGAGGAAGTGTGGCCGGCGGAGCTGCTGGCCAAGACCCCGCAGTATCGCGGCAAGTCGCTCTACGAAGTCCTGTTTCGCAATGGCGAGGTGGACAAGTTCCCGCTGTCCGCGATCGATCCGCAATACGCGAATGCCGAGGCGAAGGCCTGCGGCTTCTATCTGCAGAAGGGCCTGTTCGAGGAATACGCGGCGTTCGGGCGCGGCCACGGCCACGATCTCGCGCCGTTCGACGCGTACCACGAGGCGCACGGGCTGCGCTGGCCCGTGGTCGATGGCAAGGAGACGCGCTGGCGGTATCGCGAAGGCGCCGATCCCTACGTCAAGGCAGGCACCGGCTTCTCGTTCTACGGCAACGCCGACGGCAAGGCGGTCGTCTTCTCGCTGCCCTACGAGCCGCCGCCGGAATCGCCGGACGCCGAATATCCGTTCTGGCTGTCGACGGGGCGCGTGCTCGAGCACTGGCATTCCGGATCCATGACGCGGCGCGTGCCCGAGCTCTACCGCGCGTTTCCGAACGCCGTGTGCTTCATGCATCCCGACGACGCCTCCGCCCTCGGTGTGCGTCGCGGCACCGAGGTCGAGATCGTTTCGCGTCGCGGCAAGATGCGCACGCGCGTGGAGACGCGAGGCCGCGACAAGCCGCCTCGCGGCCTCGTGTTCGTGCCGTGGTTCGACGCCAGCCAGCTGATCAACAAGGTGACGCTCGACGCGACGGATCCGATTTCGCTGCAGACCGACTTCAAGAAATGCGCCGTGAAGATCGTCAAGGTCTAGGAGGCAGCCCGTGAAACGCGCGCTTGCGCTGTGGCTTTTCGTGCTCGGGGCAGTGGCGTCCGCGGCACCGCTGCCGCCGGTCGTCGATGCGATGCGCGGGCCGACGGCCATCCCCGACGAAACGAGCCCGCCGCTGCTCGGCAACCCGGAGAACAAGGACCTGCGGCGCACGCGTGCGTACGCGATGCAGCCGCCGACGATCCCCCACAAGACCGATGGCTACCAGATCGACCTGAACGCCAACCGCTGCCTGTTCTGCCACTCACGCGCGCGGGCGGAAGCCGCGCAGGCGGTGCCGATCGGCGCCTCGCACTACATCGGCCGCGACGGCAACGTGCGTGCCGACATCTCGCCGCGCCGGTATTTCTGCGAGCAGTGTCACGTCGTGCAGATGGAGGCGAGCCCGCTCATCGGCAACACGTTCGAGGACGTCGATACGGTGATGCAGCGCGAAGCCGCCAGGCTACCGGCGAAGAAATAGATGCGCGCGCTCGTCGACCTGTGCAAGCGGTATTGGCGCACGATCCGCAGGCCGAGCGTCCATTTCAGCCTCGGCTTCCTCGTCGTCGGCGCGTTCATCGCCGGCATCGTCTTCTGGGGCGCGTTCAACACCGCGCTGGAGGTCACCAATACCGAGGCGTTCTGCACCGGCTGCCACGAGATGCGCGACAACGTCTACGCCGAGCTGAAGAACACGATTCATTACACCAATCGCTCGGGCGTGCGCGCCAAGTGCTCGGACTGCCACGTGCCGCACCAGTGGACCGCGAAGATCGCGCGCAAGATGCAGGCCTCATACGAGGTCTGGGGCAAGATCGTGGGGTCGATCGACACCCGCGAGAAATTCGTCGACAAGCGTCTCGAGCTGGCGCAGCACGAGTGGGCGCGCTTCAAGGCCAACGATTCGCTCGAATGCCGCAACTGCCACGATTACGAGTTCATGGACCTGACGCGCCAGAGCGTGCGCGCCCAGAATCAGCACTCGAAATACCTGCTGAACCGGGAGCTGACCTGCATCGACTGCCACAAGGGCATCGCCCACCACTTGCCGAACATGGCGGCCGAAAAGTAGGGCGCGCGCGGCGCGGGATCGACGCGCGCCGGCAATGCTGCGCGGGGCGGCATTGCGGGAAAGGCTGGTGCCCGGGGCCGGATTCGGACCGGCACGCCTTGCGGCGAGAGATTTTAAGTCTCTTGTGTCTACCAGTTTCACCACCCGGGCGCCGCCTTCGATTCTAGCAACCGCCATCCGCCGCCACCGGATCGTGGTGCGAAGTCGGTCAGGGCCCGCACGCCACGAAGTTTGCCGCGACGTGGCGCGGGCGCGGTACGATAGCCGCCCCGCAAGCCAACGCCTGGCCACGACATGGAACCCCCGCCATCCCGCGCGCTCGGCCTCTACCGTCTGCTCGCGAGCTTTCCGCCGTTCGCGGGCTACAAGGCGAAGTTCACCGCGGTGATCGTGGTCGCGTTCGCGATCCCGCTGTTCGCCGCATGGCTCGTCATCGTCTATGGCGCCGGGCGCCTGTCGGTGCTCGCGCTGATCATCCTGTTCACGCTGGCGGTGGCCGTCGGCTGTGTAGTCGCGCTGGCCGGCATCGCGCGCCTGCTCGCCCCGCTCGACGCCGCGCTCGACGTGATCGAGGCGTACGTCGACGGTCAGCCGCTGCCGAAGCTCACGCTACCGGGAGGCGACGCCCTCGCGCAGATCGTGCGCGGCATCACGTCGCTCGCGAGCCGCGCGCGTACGCATGACGAGGAGCGGCGGCGCGACGGCGAGCGCGATGCCCTGACCGGGCTGTGGAACCGGATGGGAGGCCGCAAGGAGGCGAGGACGTACATGGACGACGCGTTCAAGCGCGGGCGCGCGGTGCGCATCCTCGTCGCCGACATCGACCGTTTCGCCGAGCTCAATGCCGAGCAGGGCCTCATCGCCTGCGACCTCGTGCTGAAGACGTACGGCACGCGCCTCGCCAAGGGCGCCGGCGAGGACAGCGTGGCGATCCGCTGGGACGGCGACCGGTTCGTCGTCGTGCAGTCGGCGATCGACGCCGAGTTCGTCGACGTCGACCAGGTGGTCGCGCGCGCGATCGTCGTCAAGGGACAGGGCACGCCCGTGATGCTGTCGATCGGCACGGCACAGTCGAACGACAGCATTTCGTTCGATGTGCTCCTCGGCCGCGCCGAAGCGGCGCTGCGCGCGGAGCGCGACGCCGCCTGATCGCCGTCGCATCGACCCACGCCGCGCGCCGCGGCTGCGCGCCTGCGCTCGTGATGTCCGCCGCGCGGCGGATGCGCGGGCAGCGAGTTCGCAGTCGGCCGCGACGCGCGATGTTGCACAATCGCGACATGCCACCGCCCGCCGACGCCTCGCCGCTGCAGATTGCCGTGCTGTGCGCGGCCTGGTGCCGCTCGTGCACCGAATTCCGGCCCCTCTTCGACGCGGTTGCCGCGGCGCGACCGGCGATGCGATTCACCTGGATCGACATCGAGGACGAGGCGGCGATCTGCGACGACCTCGACATCGACGACTTTCCCACACTGGCGGTGGTGCGCGACGGTGTGCCGCTGTTCTTCGGACCGTCACTGCCGGTGGCGGACGTCATGGCGCGCCTGGTGGACGAGCTCGCGACCCGCGAGCCCGGCGACCCCGCGGCGTGGCCCGCCGAAGTACGCGCGCTCGCCGCTTCGGTGGCGGCGCGCGGCCGCCGCTGAGCCCCGGGGGTTCCGGCTGCGGCGTTGCGGGGTCGCTTTGCGCGGGAACGCGCGGCCGCACGGCCGCATCGAATGGCTGACGAGGCAACGATGACCACCACCGCCCACTCCCGCGCCGCCGAACGCAGCGCCGCCGATCGCGAGATCGACGCGTTCGAGGCGCTGATGCGCCGCCATAACCGTCTGCTCTACCGCACGGCGCGCAGCATCCTGCGCAACGACAGCGACGCCGAGGACTGCGTGCAGGAGGCGTTCCTGCGCGCCTGGCGCCATCGCGACCAGTTCCGCGGCGAGGCGGCGCCCTCGACATGGCTCACGCGCATCGTGATCAATGAGGCCCTGATGAAGCTGCGACGTGGCAAGGCCACGGCGGGAACGGTCGTCATCGACAACGTCGTCGACCTCGAGTCCCACCTCGACGGCACGCTGAGCGACGCGCAGCGCATGCCCGGACCCGATGCCGAGACGCTTCGCCAGGAGCTGTGCGCGCTGCTCGAGCGCAAGATCGACGCCCTGCCGCAGTCGTTCCGCACGGTGTTCATGCTGCGCGCGATCGAGGAGATGAGCGCCGAGGAGACCGCGGCCTGCCTCGGCATTCCGCAAGCCACGGTGCGCACCCGCCTGTTCCGCGCGCGCAGCCTGCTGCGCGAGTCCATCGCCAGCGACGTCGACCTGGCGCTCGCCAGCGCGTTCGAGTTCATGGGCGAACGCTGCGACCGCATCGTCGCCGGCGTGCTCGCCGCCATTCACCGGGAAATCCCGGGATCCGATGTTTCCAAGGAAAGCAAATGAACGAATTATTGCTGCAGAAAGACATCAACTTCAACGCCGGCCGGCGCGTCTTCGTGCGCGTCTCCGGTCTCACGCTGTCGGGGGCCGCGATCGCCCTGCTCGCCGGTCGCGACGCGCTGGCCGCCACCGCGCCGAAGGGCACGCACGGCGCCGACGTCGCGATCCTCAACGCCGCGCTCGGCGCCGAGCAACAGGCGATCGCCGCCTACCAGGTGGGCGCCGAGAGCGGCCTCCTGCAAAAGCCGGTGCTCGACCTCGCCGTCAAGTTCCAGTCGCAGCACAAGGCGCATGCCGACCTTCTCGCGGCGACGGTGAAGCAGCTCGGTGGCACCGCGGTGGCGCCGAAGGCGAAATACGACTTTCCGGTGGCGACGCTGAAAACGCAGGCGGACGTGCTGCGTTTCGCGGCGGGCCTCGAGCAGGGCGCGGTGTCGGCCTATCTCGCTGCCGTACCGAAGTTCGCCGATCGCGACCTCGCCAAGGCCGCGGCGAGCATCCTCGGCGACGAGGCGATGCACTGGGCGATCCTGCGCAACGCGCTCGGCGACGATCCGGTGCCGGCGGCGTTCGTCGGCTGAGACGCCGACGGCCGCGCTAAGCGAGGCGGTCGACGAGCCCCACGAAACGCTCGAGGTAGTCAGCCAGGAACTGGCGCCGCGAGTCGTCGAGGAAATGCCCGTCGTGGTCGACGGGCTCGGGCTTGAACGCGATGTAGGCCTCGCCGCCCATCACCGTCATGCCGAGGATGCCGAGGATCTGGCGCAGGTGCTGCTGGCCCACGGCGGTGCCGATCGCGCCCATCGACGTGCCGGTGATCGCCGCCGGCTTGCCGCGCCAGACGTTCTGCTCGGTGGGCTTCGAGCCCCAGTCGATCGCGTTCTTCAGCAACGCCGTGAGGGACCGGTTGTGCTCGGGCGAGACGAACAGCACCGCCGTCACGGCGCGTACCTCGTCGGTGAAGCGATCGACCACGGCCGGGCGATGCCCCTCGAGGTCGCCGTTGTACATCGGCAGGTCGTCGATGCCGATCCACCGCACGTCGCACCGCTGCTCGAGCAGGCGCGCCAGCGCCTTGGCGAGACGCCGGTTGATCGATTCGCGCCGGTTGCTGCCGACGATGATGCCGATGGTGTGCCTCTTCATGCGTTAGTCCTCGGGGGTGAGCGCAGGGCGCGCGGCCGGTCCGGCGGCGATGCCGAGGTAGGCGCGGCGCAATTGCGGATTGTCGAACACCATGGCCGGCGGGCCTTCCGCGGCGATGCGGCCCTCGTCGATCAGATACGCGTAGTCGGCGAGGGCGAGCGCCTCGGTGACGTTCTGCTCGACCAGCAGCACCGCCGTTCCCGCCGCGTGCACGCCGCGGATGGCGCCGAACATGATGTCCACCATCGCCGGCGACAGACCGAGCGACGGCTCGTCCAGCAGCAAGAGCCGCGGCGCGGCCATCAGCGCGCGGCCGATGGCCACCATCTGCTGCTGGCCGCCTGACAGCGTGCCGGCGCGCGCGTCGAGCTTGTCCCTGACGGCGGGAAACAATGCGCAGACGCGCTCGATCGCCTGCGCGCGTCCGGCGCGCGCACCCCGCCGATAACTGCCCACTTCGAGGTTCTCGCGCACGCTCATGCGCGTGAACAGGCGGCGCCCCTCCGGCACGACGGCGATCCCGGCATCGCAGAAGCGGTGCGCGGCGACCGTCGTCATCTCCCGCCCGTCCATTGCGATGTGGCCGCCGCGCACGGCGAGGAGCCCGGCGAGGGCGTTGATCAGCGTCGTCTTGCCGGCGCCGTTGGGACCGACGACGCAGGCGAGCTGCCCCGCGCGCAGCGACAGCGACACGTTGCGCAAGGCGGGCGCGGCGCCATAGTCGACGTCGAGGCCGCGGACCTCAAGCACGCGCCACCCCGAGATAGGCGAGCGCGACGTCGTCGCGTGCCATGACTTCCGCGGCACCGCCTTGCGCGAGCACGCGCCCCTGGTCGAGCACGACGACCCGATCCGACAATTCGGTGACCACGCGCACCACGTGCTCGACCAGCACGATCGTGGTGCCGCCGTCGCGGATGCGGCGGATGAGATCCACGGCCTCGTCGATCTCGCCGGGCGTCAGCCCCGACAGCACTTCGTCGAGCATCAGCAGGCGCGGCGCCGCGGCGAGCGCGCGGGCAAGCTCGAGAAACTTGGTTTCGTGCAGGTTGAGCGCGCCGGGCAGGCCGCGCGCGCGGCGCGCGAGCCCGGCGAACGCGAGCCACGTCGCGGCGGCCGCATCGGCCTGGCGGCGATCGAGCGCGGCGGCGCCGAACATCGCCGTCAGCGCGACGTTGTCGTGGACGTCCAGCTGCGCGAATGGCCGCGGCACCTGGTAGGTGCGCGCGATGCCGGCACGCGCGATGCGATGCGCCGGCCACGCCGCGATGTCGTGGCCGCGAAAGGCGAGGCTGCCGGCGTCGGCGCGGAAGTGCCCGCTGACGACGTTGATCAGCGTCGACTTGCCCGAGCCGTTGGGGCCGATCACGCCGACGATCTCGCCCTCGCGGATATCGAGGTCGATGCCATCGAGCGCGCGCACACCCTTGAACGCCTTGCGCAAGCCACGGACCGCCAGCATTGGCGCGGCGCCGGTCGTTGTGCGCAGCGTCGCGGCGACGCGTCCGCCGTCGGCGACGCCGGGTGCCACCGCAGCGGCCGCGTGGTGCGGGACGGCGACCGGCGCCGGCGACGCATCGCGCGCCGCCGCGCGCAGGGCCACGTTCCGCGCCACCGCGACCGGCACGCCTGGCATCCGCGCACCCGTCCCGGCTCCTGCGGACCGCATGCGCCACCGGCCGAGGATGCCGCCGGGCATGAACAGCACCGCGGCGACCAGGATGGCGCCGGTGACGGCCTTGCCGACGACGGCCTGGTCGGCCGCGGTCGACGCATAGAGCAGGATCGTGATCGCCGCGGCGCCGATGAGCGGCCCCGCCCAGTGACGCGTGCCGCCCAGCACGCTCATCAGCACCACCGTCAGCGGCACGGTGATGTTGAACGTGCCGTTCGTCGTCACGTACGACACGAACACCGCGTGGATGCCGCCGGCGGCGCCCGCCAACGCACAGGACAGGGCGAACGCGACCAGCTTGTAGCGGAACGTCGGCACGCCCATCACCTCGGCCACGTCCTCGTCGTCGTGGATCGCGAACAGCCCGAGGCCGAGGCGTGCACGCGCGATGCCACGCGCGATCGTCACGCTGGCGATCGCCAGCACGAGGGCGAGCATGTAGAACGTGCCCGACGTGGTCGGCGCCAGCGACGGCACCGCCACGGCGGAGAGGTAGACACCCGGGCCGCCGTCGATGGGCGTGTTCTGCACGATCGTCGCCAGCACGAACGTCACGGCGAGCGTGAGCAGCGCGAAGAGCTCGCCGCGCACGCGCTTCACGCGAAACGCCACGGCGCCGAGCGCCACGCCGAGCAGCGCGGCGACGCCTGCCGCCGCCGGCAACGTCCACAGGAACGGCACGTTGTAGGTGCCTGCCAGCACCGCGGTGGCGTACACGCCGGCGCCGAAGAACGCGCCGTGGCCGAACGAGACGTAGCCCGCGTAGCCGGACAGCAGGTTCCACGACGTCGCCAGCACGATCCAGTGCAGCACCAGGTAGAGAAAGGATTCGTAGAACGCCGGCAGGTGCAGGAAGGGAATCGAAAACAGCGCGGCACCGGCCGCGCCGATGGCGATCCACGTGCGGTCGAGCATCACGCGCGACCCGGGCGCAGCAGCAGCAGCGCGATCAGCAGCGTGAACGAGACAATCGGCGCCCACGACGGCGACGCGACCGACATCGTCAGCGCCTCGCTGATGCCGATCACGAGGCCCGCGGCCAGCGGCCCGAGCGGCGAGCCTGGCCCGCCGAGCATCACCGTGGCGAATACCACACCCACCCACGCATAGATCTGCGAGGGCGTGAGCGTGAACGACAGCGCGAGGCAGACACCGGCGATGCCGGCGAGCGCGCCGCACACGCCGGACAGCAGCAGCGCGTGACCGCGTGCGTCGACGCCGAACGCCGCGGCCACCGGTGCATCCTCGGCCAGCGCGCGCAGCGCGCGGCCGAGGTTCGTGTAGCGCATCGCCGCGAAGATGCCGAACGACAGCGCGAGCGCGATGGTCAGCGTCAGCAGCTCGGGCACCGGCACGTACAGCGCACCGACGCGGAACTGCATGCCGGCGTATGCCGACTCGAGCTTGCGGAAATCCGCGGTCCACGCCGCCTGGATGCCGGCCTCGACGATCGCCGTGAGCCCGAACGTCGCGAGCAGTGAATTGAGCGGCGAGACCTTGAACCGCGACAGCAGCCACTGCACGGCGATGCCGAGCGCGAAGAACAGCGGCACGATCAGCAGCAGCGTGGCGAGCGGATCCATGCCGCCGACGCTCGCCAGCTGGTAGCACAGGTAGGCGGCGAGGAACGCGAACGCGAAGTGCGTCAGGTTGATGACGTGCAGCAATCCCCACGACAGGCCGAGACCGAGGCCGAGGAGACCGTACAGGCTGCCGATGAAGACGCCGGACAGCGCCGATTGCGCGACCAGCGCCGGGCTCGGCAGCGTCATGCGCGACGCCTCGCGCCGCGCACAGGGTGGCGGTCGCGGCGCGGTGCGCCTGTGCGCGCGGCGCGCCGCGCCAGCGCGGTCATTGCACCTGCAGCGTGGCGCCCGGCGCCGCGAACTCCTTCGGATACACGGTGACCCAGTGCCCGTTCTGCACCTGTTTCACGCGCATCAGGTCGTCGCCGTAGTTGTGCGGGCCGTCGAAATGCAGCCGACCCTGGATGGTGTCCACGGGGTGCGTGCGCAGCCACGCGCCGATCGCCTTGTCGTCGAGGCTGCCGGCTCCGCGCACGCCGGCCTCGAGGATCTGCCACGCCGTGTACGACGCGGCGGCCTGCACTTCCACCGACGTGTCCGGAATGCCGGCCTTGGCGGCGCGCTCGTGGTAGAGCGCGATGAATTCCTTGGCCCCCGGCGCATTGGTGTACGGCGCGTGCTCCTCGAACACCGTCATCGACATGGCGTTGCGTGCCAGCGGCGACTTGGACATGGGCCCTGGCGCCGGGTACATGTAGAAATGCTCCTTCGGCGTGTAGCCGATCTTGTTCATCGCCTCGAGCAGCTGGTTGCCCTCGAGGCCGATGGCGCCCACCCACAGGAAATCGGGATTGGCATCCTTGATGCGCGCGGCGATCGGGCCGTAGTCGAGATTGCCGAAATCCCATTCCAGGAACAGCACCTCGTCGAGGCCGCGCTTCTTGGCGATCGTGCGCGCGCCGAGCGACATGAAGTGCACCGACGGGAATTTGCTCGTCACCACGGCGATCGTCTTCGGCGGCCGCGGCGAGGCCGCCAGCGCGTCGAACACCGTGTTGGGCACGGTCACTGCGGGATCGGGCCCGAGCGACCATGCCGGAAACTGCATGTCGTAGTTGGCCATCGACGGGATGCCGAACGTGTGGTGCACCAGCACCTTGTTGTAGCGCTGCGCGACGCCCATCGCCGAGAGGATGGCGCCGGTGGCGTAAGGCCCCATCAGCAGGTCGACCTTGTCGACGGTGATCAGCTGCTCGTAGAGCGTGCGCGCGAGATCGGGCTTCGACTGGTCGTCGCGCACGATCCACTCGACCTGCCGCCCGAGCAGGCCGCCGCGCTTGTTGAGCTGGTCGACGTAGATCTCGCCGACCACCTTGTGCACGAGGCTGGTGGCGGCCAGCGGGCCGGTCAGCGCGAGCGTGCTGCCGATGCGGATCGGCGGCGCCGTCCCCTGTGCCCACGCCAGCGACGCTGCCGTGAGCAGCGTGACGATGCCGATGCCGCTGCGGCGGGCGATGCAAGAAAGCGCGCTCATCGATTCCTCCCTGGTGATTCCCGCGTGCTCGCGGTGTGTTTGGCGGTGCGCGCCACGTTCGTTCGCGGCGCTGCGACGGTTCAAGTCGGGCGTTCGTGGTTGACGACGAAATCGTCGGGCGGCGCCGGGCCCCAGACGTAGAACGAATCCTCGACGGCGTGATCGGCGGCGGGCCATTCGACGTCGGCGCCGACGAAGTCGATGCCATGCGAATACTCGGCCCAGCTGCCCCAGGGATCCTGCACGTAATAGAAGTAATTCGATCCCAGCACGTGGCGTCCGACGCCCCAGCCTTTGGCGTAGCCGTGGCCACGCATCGCCTCGGCGCCGAGTCCCACCTCGTCGATGCTCGCGACGTCCCAGCTCGAATGGTGGTAGCCCGGCGCGTGCGACTTGGCGAACGCGACCAGATGGTGGTCGCTGGCGTGCGGGCCATGCATGAAGGCGATGATGTCGCCCGACCGATCGGACAGCCGCAGGCCGAGCACGTCGCGATAGAACGCGATCTGGCGATCGACGTCGGGCGTGAACATCAGCACATGCGACAGGTGGCGCGGATGCACGCCCGGCGCGAGCCTGCGGCTTGGCGCGGCGCCACGGCCGGGCGCGACTTTCGCGGCCGGCGCGGGCGCCGACATCACCGAGGGCGAAACCTTCGGCGCGACGACCACCTGCACCGGCGTGCCGTCGGCGTCACGCGTCCACACTCCGTCGCGATCGCCGAGCGGATGCGCCGGCGCCGCGCCGTGCGCGGCGATGCGCGCAGCAAGCGCGTCATAGTCATCGGCAAAAGCGCCGAAGCGCAGGTATTGCAGCGACTTGGGCTTGCCGTTGGCGTGCACCCGCCCCCAGCCGTGGTCGCGGCCGCGCGTGCGCAACTCGAGGTCGTTGCCGTCCTGTCGCACGTCGAGGCCGAATGCGCTGTAGAAACGCAGGGCGTCGGCGACGTCGGGCACGCTGATCGCGAAGCGATCGAGCGAATGCACACCCAGTGCACCCGCGCGGCGCGGCGCGGGGGAAGACGGACTCATCGGCATCTCCATGCGCGGGCATGGCCGGCGCATGCCGCACGATAGCAAATTACGCGCGGGCTGAGTACCGCGCCGCACCCGCGCCCGGCGGCGATTCAGCGCCCGGCGGCGGCGGCCGTGCGCTCCGACGCGAGGTATTGATGGATCTGCGCGACTGCGGCCGCGCCTTCGCCGATCGCGCTGCCGACGCGCTTCACCGAGCCCGAGCGCACGTCGCCGACGGCGAACACGCCGGGAATGTTCGATTCGAGCAAGGCGGGCGTGTACGACGCGATCGAACATGTCGTGGCGCGTCCGGTGACGACGAATCCCTTGTCGTCGAAGGCGACGCCGCAGTCGCCGAGCCAGCCGGTCTCGGGATCGGCGCCGATGAACAGGAACACATGGCAGATCGCGTGGCGCTCGCGCGCGCCGCTGCGCGTATCGCGCCAGTGCAACGCGGCGAGCCCCTGCGGCAACTCGCCCTCGAGGTCGATCAACTCGGTATGCGCATGGACGTCGATGTTGGGGATGGCGCGCAGGCGGTCGATCAGGTAGCGCGACATGCTGGCGGCGAGGCCGCTGCCGCGTACCAGCACATGCACCTTCGATGCATGCTGCGCCAGCAGCACCGCCGCCTGGCCGGCGGAATTGCCGCCGCCCACCAGCACGACCTCCTGGCCTGCGCAGGCCTTCGCCTCCACCGCCGACGCCCAGTACGACACGCCGCGGCCCTCGAATTCGGCGAGCCGCGCGACCTCCGGTCGACGGTATCGGGCACCGCTGGCGACGACGATCGTGCGCGCCTTGAGGCTGCGGCCGTCGGTGAGCTTGAGGCGCAGCGCACCGTCGCCCGCGGCGCGCTCGCAGACGAGCGACGCCGCCTGCGCCGGGATCAGGATCTCGGCGCCGAATTTCTGCGCCTGCACGTACGCGCGACCCGCCAGCGCCTGCCCGGAGATGCCGGTGGGGAAGCCGAGGTAGTTCTCGATGCGCGAGCTGGCGCCGGCCTGCCCGCCGAACGCGCGGCAGTCGAGAACGACGACGCGCAGCCCTTCGGACGCGGCATATACGGCGGTGGCCAGACCCGCGGGACCGGCGCCGACGACGGCGACGTCGAACACCTGCGTGAACTCGGCCATGTTGAGCATGCCGAGGCAGCGCGCGAGCGTGGCCTCGTTCGGATCGTGCAGCACCGAGCCGTCGGGACACAGCACCAGCACTTCGTCATTGGCCGCGCCGTACTGCTCGAGCAGGGCCGCGGCGTCGTGGTCGGTGGCGACGTCGATCACCTGGTGCGGGTGGCCGTTGCGCTCGAGGAAATTGCGCAGCCGCGCGAGGTGGGGCGCCTGCGGCTCGCCCACCAGCACCGGTCCGCCGGTGCCTTCCTCGAGCAGCGCGACGCGGCGCAGGATCAGCGCGCGCATGATGCGCTCGCCCAGGTCCGCCTCGGCGATGATCAGCGCGCGCAGCTTGCCCGGCGGGATGTCGAGAATTTCCGTGTCTTCGGCGGCATCGGCGTCGACCAGCACCGAATGCCCGGACAGCGACACGATTTCCGCCAGGAACTCGCCAGGGCCTTCGCTGACGATGGGCACGCCCACCCCGAGCGCGTCGCGACGGCTGACGGCGATGCTGCCCGACAACACGACCATCATGCCGATGCCGACTTCGCCGACTCGGAGGATGGGCTCGCCGCGAACGAATGCGCGGCGCTCGCCGAAGCGCGAAATGCGCGCGATTTCCGCCGCCGTCAACACCGGATACATCTGCGCGCGGCGCGCGACGCGGTCGAGGCGCGGGCCGTCAGCCATGGCGTTGGCAGGACTTCATGTCCATTCCGGCACGCCCGGGATGCGCACGCGCTCGACTGCGGGCAGATCGAAGCCGAAGTGCGCGGCGATCAGCGCGCGCAGTTCCGCGCGGTCGGCGAGCTGGCGTCGCTCGACCGCGGTGCCGCGGCGCACCGTCACGTCGCGATTCATCAGCGACACGCGCCCATCGGGCGTCAGCGCGCGCATCAGCAGCCGATTGACGAACGGCGACAAGGGCCAGGTCGCGGTGAAATGATTGCCCATCTCGAAATCGACGTCGGGGTCCTCCTCCAGCGGGCTGATCCAGCATTCGGTCACCTCGCCGTCGCTGCGCATCACCAGCTTCCAGCTGTCGCCATCGCGTGCCATCCAGTGCTCGACGTCGTTTACGCACACGCGCGCGCCGTCGACCAGCGGCAAGGGCGAGGTCGGTGCCAGCGAGCCGAAGCCGGGATCGACGACGTAGCGAGCGCCGCCGATGGCGACCGTGAGGAACGCATGCGTGCGCGGCGCCAGGTCGCGCGGCGTGACCACGATCACGCGCGCGATGTGGCGCCGTGCCGCGAAGCCCAGTGCTTCGAGCACCG
The DNA here is from genome assembly GCA_036003195.1 of Casimicrobiaceae bacterium. Classification (GTDB taxonomy): domain Bacteria; phylum Pseudomonadota; class Gammaproteobacteria; order Burkholderiales; family Casimicrobiaceae; genus VBCG01. Next base: position 21,582 of record DASYSP010000079.1, on the reverse strand, counting down.
CAGCGAACAGCGTGGCGTGCTCGAAACAGTACCCGCCGCGGCGCGCGGCCACCAGCTTCGCCTGCAACGCCCCGAGGTCGAGCGAAACCCCGCGGCCGAGCAGCACGTCCAGGTTCTCGAACGGGATCGTCCGCATGTGCGCGGCGAGCAGCGCGGCAAGCGTGGCGAGGTCGGCGCTCGCCGCGGCGTGCCAGCCGATGCGATCGCGATACGCGGCGAGGTCGAGCGTGGAGTCGTCCATGACGGAAACGCGCGGCATGCGTTGATCGGTCCGCGGCGGAAACGTCATTGTGTCACAGCGAAACGAACGGATACACGTCGGCGTCCGCGCGCAGCCCCGCGCGGGCGTTGTCCAGGAACCGGCGCGTTGCCGGCACCTTGAGGAGACCCGGATGAAACGCACGATCACGATAATCGGCATGGCGGCAGCGGGGCTCGCCGCGATGCCCGCACTCGCGCAGACGGCGGCCACCGAAGCGGGGCGTGACGCCGCCGAGCAACAGCGCATCGAGAGCGGTCTGCAGTCGGGCGCGCTCAGCACGCATGAGGCGGGGCGCCTCGAGCGCGAGGAAGCCGGCGTGTCGCGGATGGAGACGCATGCACTGGCCAACGGCAATCTGAGCGCCACCGAAGCGGCGCGCATCAAGGCCGCGCAGAACGGCGTCAGCCGCTCGATCGCGCGCCAGAAGCACGACGCGCAGACCGGCAATCCGGCGTCGGCGTCGTCGCGCCGGATGCAGGCCGACGTCGCGCGCGACCGCAACCAGCAGGCGCGCATCGCGCAAGGCGCGGCCAGCGGCACACTGTCCGGCCGCGAGGTGGCGTCGCTCGAGCACGGCCAGGCGCGCGACGCGCGTGCCGAGGCGAACGCTGCGGCGAACGGTCGCGTCGGTACGGCGGAACAGGGCCGCGTGCAGGGGCGCGAGAACGCGCAGAGCGCGCGCATCTTTCACCGCAAGCACGACTGACGGCGGGTCTGCGCCAGTTGCACCTCCCGCAACGCCGACGGGATGGCAGGGTATCGGACCCCATCGAGTTCGCGCAGCGTGTTCGAGCGACGTCCGATGCACTGCCATCGCGGCGACGGCGCACCAGCGATGTGCCGCGCAAGCGGCGCGTCAGGGTTGCGTATACGCGGTCTTGACCACCGTATAGAACTCCGCTGCGTACCGCCCCTGCTCGCGCGGGCCGTAGCTCGAGCCTTTGCGGCCGCCGAACGGCACGTGGTAGTCGACGCCGGCGGTCGGCAGGTTGACCATCACCATGCCGGCCTCGGCATTGCGCTTGAAATGCGCGGCGTGCCTGAGGCTCGTCGTGCAGATGCCGGAGGCGAGGCCGAACGGCGTGTCGTTGGCCGCGGCGAGCGCGGCTTCGTAGTCGCGCACGCGCAGCACCGCCGCCACCGGGCCGAAGATCTCCTCGCGCGCGATGCGCATCGTCGGCGCGACGTCGGTGAAGAGCGCGGGCGCGAGGTAGTACCCGGGCGTGCCGCGCGTGAGGCGCTCGCCGCCATGCGCCAGCGTCGCGCCCTCGTCACGGCCGATGCGGATGTACGACTCGTCCTGCGCGAGCTGGGTCTCGTCGACCACCGGGCCGATCTGCGTCGCCGCGTCCAGCGCGTCGCCGATTTTCAGCGTCTTCATGCGCTCGATCATCGCCGCCACGAAGCGGTCGTGGATGCCGTCGGTGACGACCAGCCGCGACGACGCCGTGCAGCGCTGTCCGGTGGAGTAGAACGCGCCGTTGATCGCGCATTCGACGGCGACACCGAGGTCGGCGTCGTCGACCACCACCAGCGGATTCTTGCCGCCCATCTCGAGCTGGAACTTCTTCATCTTCGCGACGCAGGCGGCGGCCACCTTCTGGCCGGTGGCGACCGAGCCCGTGAAGCTGATGGCGTCGACGCCCGGGTGGTCGAGCAGCGTCTGGCCGACCACCGAGCCGCGGCCCATCACGAGGTTGAAGACACCCGGGGCGAAACCGGCACGGGCGATGATGTCGGCGAGCGCGTGCGCCATCGCCGGCACCGCGTCGGCCGGCTTGAAGACGACGGTGTTGCCGTAGGCGAGCGCCGGTGCGATCTTCCACGCCGGTATCGCGATCGGAAAATTCCACGGCGCGATGATGCCGACCACGCCCACCGGCTCGCGCGTGATCTCGATGTCGATGCCGGGGCGCACCGAGGCCATCTTCTCGCCGGCGATGCGCACGCACTCGGCGGCGAAGAACAGGAAGATCTGCCCGGCGCGCGCGGTCTCGCCGATGCCCTCGGCGAGGGTCTTGCCTTCCTCGCGCGCGAGGAGGCGGCCGAGCTCGTCGCGGCGGGCGAGGATCTCGTCGCCGACCTTCTTCAGCGCGTCGTGGCGCTGCTGGATGCCGCTGCGCGACCACGTCGGGAACGCGGCGCGCGCCGCCGCAATGGCGCGCTCGGTGTCGGCGACGCTCCCGCGCGAGAACGCGCCGAGGATGTCGCCGGTGTTCGACGGGTTGACGCTCTGTGTGGTGTCGGCCCCGGCGACCCAGTCGCCGGCGATGTAGTTGGGATGCGGATTCATGACGGCATTTCCTCGGTGACGATCCAATCGGCGGCCGGCGCGCGGGACGCGCGATGGCCGGGTGCGCGGGCGTGCGCGCATCGGCGGCGTGCGCGAGTGGGCGCACGACGATATCCATCCAGCATACATTCCCGCGCGGCCCGCGCGGCGTGAGGCCTTTGCGAGCGCGCGCGCGTGCACGCAGCGGCAGGGCGTCGCCGCGGCCCGAAGGCGCGCGCGCGAGGCGGTGGCGGCGCCGGCGGCATCGGCCTCATGCGCCGCCGTAGCGCTCGGTGCGCACGCGCGCGGGATCGATGCCCAGATGCACGAGGTCGCGGGTCACCGCCTCGACGAAACCGTTGGTGCCACAGACGTACACGTGCCGCGGCGGCGCCGGCAGCCGCGCGGCGATCGCCGCCACGATCGGCGCATCGAGGCGGCGCGCGTAGTCCTGCGGGCGGCGCGGCGGTTCGCGCGTCGTCGCCAGCGTCACCGTGACGGCCGGCGTGCGCGCTTCGAGCGCGAGGAGCTCGTCGCGGAACAGGATGTCGTCCCAGGTGCGCGCCGATTGCGCGATGGCCATGGGCACGGCGCCGGACGACGGTGCATTGGCGCGCGCCATCGCCATCAGCGGCGCGATGCCGGAGCCGCCGCCGACCAGCAGCACCGGGCCGCCGTACCCGCCATCCCAGACGAAATGGCCGCCGATCGGCCCGCGCAACTCGAGCGTGTCGCCTACCGTCGCCACGTCATGGAAGTACGGCGACACTTCGCCGTCGTCGAGGCGCTCGATCGCGAGCTCGATCGGCCCGTCGCCGGGCGCGGAGGCGATCGAATAGCTGCGTTCGGCCTGGTAACCGTCGTCGGCGGTGAGCCGCACGTCGACATGCTGGCCCGCGCGATGGCGCGCCAGCGGCGTATCGAAGAAGAAGCTCGTGATGCGCGGCGTGCGGGCGACGATGCGCGCGATCGTCGCCGGCTGCCAGCCCAGCGCGGCGGTCGCCGCCGGCGCCGCAGTCATGGGTCGTTCGTGTAGCGCTGCTCGCGCCAGGGATCGCCGTACAGGTGATAGCCGCGCAGCTCCCAGAACCCCGCTTCGTCGCGCGCCGTGAAGCGCAATCCCTTCACCCACTTCGCGCTCTTCCAGAAATACAGGTGCGGCACCAGCAGGCGGGCCGGTCCGCCGTGCTCGGCGGACAGCGCCGCGCCGGCGAAGCGCGTGGCGATCATTGCGCGGCCGCCGGTGAGATCGGCCACCGGCACGTTGGTGTCGTAGCCGTCGAACGACAGCGCGAGCAGCCACGGCGACGGCGGCGTGACGCCGGCGGCGGCGAACAGATCGTCGATCGTGACGCCTTCCCATTGCGTGTCGAATTTCGACCATTTCGTCACGCAGTGAATGTCGCCGCGCCATGTCGTGCGCGGCAATGCCTCGAATGCCTGCCAGTTCCAGTGCGCGAGCGGACGCGGGCCGTCGTACAGCGCAAACGTCCATGTCGCGAGATCGATCCCGGGCGTCGGCCCCATCGACAGCACCGGAAAGTCCTCGGTGCGGTACTGGCCCGGGGGCAGGCGCGACGCCACCTCGGCTGTCGGCTTGCGCCCGACGAATCCGCGCGTGGCCATCAGCGTGCGTCGCGGACTGGAAGCGGGCGAGGGCGGGGCACGGCCAATCGCACGATCATCGATTCAGCCCTCGTAGTTCTCGACGATGCCGGGTGGTCGCAACCGGGCGGCGTCGGGATCGTGGCCGGTCTCGCGGGCCGCACGGCGCTGGCGCAGCAGGTCCCAGTACCGGTCGAGCTCGACTTGCACGGCGGCGAGCCGCGCCGTCTCGCCGGCGTCGAGCGCACCTTTGGCGAACAGGCGATGCTCTTCGGCGACGAGGCCCTCGATGTGCGACAGCACGCGTTTTTCGTGTCCAGCGTCTTCCATAATCGTCCTTTCTCTCATGTGGGCGCGCCGAAAGGGTGGGCGCCGCGCCGCAGCAACTCCCGCCATGATGCGCCTGTCCGGCCCGTGATAACAGCCTTGACAACTGTTGCCTAGGCCATATAATGGGTGTCATGGCCGCTCCTGCTCCCGTCGCCACCGAATTGTCGCCGCTCGCGATCGACCATCCGCGCAATGTCCCGCGGCTGATCACCCACGTCCGGGTAGCGGTGATGGATGCGCTCGATCGCGAGCTGGCCCCGTACGACATCTCGGCCGCACAAATGGTCGTTCTGGCGCTGGTGGCCAACGGCGAGGCGGATTCCGCGGCAAGCCTGTGCAAGGGCATTTCCTACGATCCGGGCGCGATGACGCGGATGCTCGACCGCCTCGAGCAGAAGGGTCTTATCCGGCGCCGGCCACATCCCGAGGATCGTCGCACGATGAACCTCGAGCTGACGGGCGAGGGGCGCGCGCTTTATCCGCGCCTGGTGGCCACCAAGGACGCCGTGCAGCGCCAGTTCCTGCGCGGGTTCAGCGAAGGGGACGTCGATACGCTGGTCGGCCTGTTGCAGCGGATGCTTGCCAACCGCTGACCCCTTTTTTTGCCATCATGCTTGCCTAGGCATCAACAGCTATAGCAACTATATGAATGTTATCAAAAATCTCGGAAGGTCACGTTTGGAACACAAGTCACCCGGTCTCACCGGGTCACGCGCTGCTAAAACGGGATTGCTGGGTTTGACGCTGCTGGCCATCGCGGGTTGCGCGAACATGCGCGGTTTGCAACCTGCGGAATCGATGCGTGCGCCATCGGTGCTCGCGGCGGACCGCGCGCTGGCGGGCGCGCCCGTGGCGGCGTCGCATTGGCCCGCCGAAGACTGGTGGAAAGCGTACGGCGACGCGCAGCTCGATGCGCTGATGGACGAGGCGCTCGCCGGCAGCCCGACGCTCGCCGTCGCCGCCGCGCGCACCCGCAAGGCACTCGCGGTGGCGGCGATCACCGATGCCGGGCGCTATCCGCGCGTCGATGCCACCGCGTCGACCACGCGCGAGCGCTTTTCCGGTCATGACCTGGTGCCGCCGCCCTACGCGGGCAGTTGGCAGACCGACAGCGAGTGGAGCGTCGCACTCACGTGGGACGTCGACCTCTGGGGCGAGCAGCGTGCCGCCTATGAAAGCGCGGTGGGCGCTGCGCGCGCCGCCGACGTCGATGCCCACGCCGCGCGCCTCGCGCTGACGACCGCGATCGGCCAGGCATACGCCGAGCTGCAGCATGCGTTCGCCAAGCGCGACGTGGCCGAGAAGACGCTGCGCGACCGCGAGGCCATCCTCGCGTTGACGCGCGACCGCCAGGCGGCAGGCCTCGATTCGAAGGTGGAGCTCAAGCAGGCCGAATCGGCGCTGCCGGCGACGCGCGAGGAGATCATCGGCTACGACGAGCGCATCGCGCTCGATCGCAACGCGCTCGCGGCACTGCTGGGTGCCGGGCCCGATCGCGGCCTCGCGATCACGCGTCCCGCGGCGACGCTGGCGCCCTTTGCGCTGCCTTCGGTGCTGCCCGCCGAGCTGATCGCGCGCCGGCCCGACGTCGTGGCGCAGCAATGGCGCATCGAAGCCGCGGGCAAGGCGATCGACTCGGCGAAGGCCGCGTTCTACCCGAACGTCAACCTCGCCGCCGTCGCCGGCCTCGCCGGCATCGGCTACGGCAACTTCCTCACGGCGGCGAGCCGCATGTTCGGCGTCACGCCGGCGCTGTCGCTGCCGATCTTCGACGCCGGCCGCCTGCGCGGCAATCTCGCCGGCAAGGATGCCGACTACGACATCGCCGTCGCCCAGTACAACCAGATCCTCGCCGATGCGATGCATGACGTCGTCGACCAGGTCGCATCCTGGCGCAGCGTGGAGGCGGAGCGCGATCAGCAGCGCGCCGCGCTCGCCACGGCGCGCGAAGCCTACGAGCTCGCGCTGCTGCGTTACCGCGAGGGTCTCGGCAACTACCTGCAGGTGCTGTCGGTCGAGCAGCCGATGCTCGTGCAGCAGAGCCTCGAGGCGGACCTCGACGCACGCGAGCTCGCGCTGTCGGTCCACCTGGTGCGAGCGCTGGGCGGCGGCTTCGTGCCGGCCCCCGCGCTCGCCGCGAATTGCGCCGGCGGCCCGCCGGCCGGCGCCCATGAATCCCGTTCCGCGGCAGCGTGCCCCGGCGCGGTGTCGCAGAAGGAAACGATGCAATGAACACGACGAACACGAATTCCCCATTGATCTCGACGCGCAAGCGCTGGCTCGCCATCGTCGGCGGCACGTGCGTGGTGGCGCTCGCCGGATACGGTTTCTGGTGGTCGACGGTGCTGCGCTACGAGCAGTCCACCGACGATGCCTACGTCGCCGGCAACGTGGTGCAGGTGACGCCGCAGATCGCCGGCACGGTGGTGTCGATCGCCGCCGACGACACCCAGTTCGTCAAGGCCGGGCAGACGCTGGTGCAGCTCGACCCGGCCGATGCGAAGATCGGTCTCGAGGAGGCGGACGCGAAGCTCGGCAAGACGGTGCGCGAAGTGCGCGGATTGTTCGCCACCACCGCGCAGCTCAACGCCAACGTCGAGCTGCGCGAAGCGGATGTCGCGCGCGTGAGCGAGGACCTCGCGCGGCGCCAGCGCCTGGCAGGCTCGGGCGCCGTATCGGGCGAAGAGCTGCAGCACGCACGCGATGCGCTGAGCGTGGCCAAGGCAGCGCTCGGCGCCGCGCGCCAGGAGCTCGCCGCCAATCGCGCGCGCACCGATCGTACCGACGTCGCCGACCACCCGGACGTGCTGGCGGCGTCCGCCGGCGTGCACGATGCGTACCTCGCGTTCGCGCGCACCACGCTGCCCGCGCCGGTGTCCGGATTCGTCGCCCGCCGCAGTGTGCAGCTCGGCCAGCGGGTGGCGTCGGGAACGCCATTGATGGCGATCGTGCCGCTCGACCAGGTGTGGGTCGACGCCAACTTCAAGGAGTCGCAGCTGGCGACGATGCGCGTCGGCCAGCCCGCGGCGATCACCGCCGACCTCTATGGCCGCAAGGTCACGTATCACGGCAGCGTCGCCGGCTTCGGCGCCGGCACCGGCTCGGCGTTCGCGCTGCTGCCGGCGCAGAACGCCACCGGCAACTGGATCAAGGTCGTGCAACGCATTCCCGTGCGGATCGCGCTCGACGCGCAGGAGCTCGCCACCCATCCGTTGCAGGTGGGGCTGTCGATGCAGGTCGAGGTCGACACACATGATCGCGACGGCGTGCGCCTGCCGCAGGTCGCGCAGGCCGGTCCGGCGTACGCGACCGGGGTGTTCGACCCGGTCGGGGGCACGGCCGAGGCGCGCGTGAAGGCGATCATCGCCGCCAACGCCGCGGTCACGCCGCGCCCGGCGATGTCGAAGCTGGCCGACGACCGCGTGCGCACGGCGGCCGTGGCGCCGTCGCGCGATGTGCGCGCATCGGCCGACCGGCCCTATTGACGCAAGCACCTCCCCACGAATGACGCACGCATCGACAACGGGGACTGCCATGTCCGAGTCGACCCAACGCAACGCCGCGACGCCAGATGCCACCGCGCCCGCGCCGCTGACGGGCAGCACGCTCGCGCTGGCGACGCTCGCGCTGTCACTCGCCACCTTCATGAACGTGCTCGATACGTCGATCGCCAACGTGTCGATTCCCGCCATCGCGGGCGACCTCGGCGTGTCGCCGAGCCAGGGCACGTGGGTGATCACGTCGTTCGCCGTGGCCAACGCCATCTCGCTGCCACTGACCGGATGGCTGACGCAGCGCTATGGGCAAGTGCGCCTGTTCGTCACCTCCGTGCTGCTGTTCGTGCTGGCGTCGTTCCTGTGCGGGCTCGCGCCCTCGATTTCGTGGCTGATCGCGTTTCGCGTGCTGCAGGGCGCGGTGGCGGGACCGATGATCCCGCTGTCGCAGGCGATCCTGCTGTCGAGCTATCCGAAGGCGCGCGCCGGCAGCGCGCTGGCGATCTGGGCGATCACGACCCTCGTCGCGCCGGTGGTGGGACCGCTGCTCGGCGGCTGGATCACCGACAACATCGCATGGCCGTGGATCTTCTACATCAACGTGCCGGTGGGGCTTGCCGCCGCGGCCGTGACGTGGTCGATCTATCGCCGCCGCGAGACGCCGACGGCGCGCCGCCCCATCGACGGCGTCGGCCTCGGCCTGCTCGTGCTGTGGGTGGGCGCGCTGCAGGTGATGCTGGACAAGGGCCGCGAGCTCGACTGGTTCGCGTCGGGCACGGTGGTGGCGCTGGCGATCGCCGCGGCCATCGGCTTCGCGCTGTTCGTGGTGTGGGAGCTGACCGACGAGCATCCCGTCGTCGATCTCAGGCTGTTCGCGCGGCGCAATTTCTGGACGAGCACGCTGGCGATGTCGCTCGCCTACGGCGTGTTCTTCGGCAACGTCGTGCTGCTGCCGCTGTGGCTGCAGCAATACATGGGCTACACGGCGACCGACGCGGGGATGGTGCTGGCGCCGGTGGGCGTGCTCGCGATCCTGCTGACGCCGTTCGTCGGCCGCACCGTGCACAAGGTGGATCCGCGCATCTTCACCACCGCGGCGTTCGCGGTGTTCGCGCTGGTCATGCTGATGCGCTCCCATTTCAACACCGGTGCGGACTTCGACACGCTGATGGTGCCGACGATCATCCAGGGCGCGGCGATGGCCGTGTTCTTCATCCCGCTGGTCACGCTCTCGCTGTCCGGACTCGCGCCCGAGCGCATTCCCGCGGCGTCCGGGCTGTTCAACTTCGCGCGGATCACAGCCGGCGCGTTCGGCACGTCGATCGCCACCACGATGTGGGACCATCGCGCGACGCTGCATCATGCCCAGCTCGTCGAGCGCCTCGGCGCGGGCGACCCGGCGTCGAGCCAGGTGCTGGCCACGCTGCAGGCCGCCGGGTCGAGTGCCGGGCAGGCGCAGGCGATGCTCAACCACATCGTCGACCAGCAGGCTTTCATGCTGGGCGTCAACGACATGTTCTACGTGTCGGCGCTGCTCTTCCTGGCGCTCATTGCCGTGGTATGGCTGGCGCGCCCGGCGCCTGGCGGGGCAGGGCCTGCCGTCGTCGTCGCCGACTGACCCTTTCGCCCAGCGCGGCACGGTCCCGCCGCGGGCGCACCGCCGAGGCGGGCGCGACGATGTCATCGCCAGGGCCGCTCGCGCGTTGATGGCGGAGGGCGACAACGCAGGTATCATGGCGCGCGCCGCCGGCCCGATCATCCTCCCAACCGTGTCCATGCCTTCCGCCAGACTGATCTGCCTTCGCATCGTCGCCAGCGGCGGGCGCCTGGGCGCGGGCTTGGTGGCGGCGTGGCTCGTCGCGATGCCCGTACAAGCGGGGACGCTGCCGGCGGCCGATGCAGTCACGCCACCCGCCGCGATGGCGCCCGGCGCGTCCGTGCCCATCCTCCAGGGCCCCTTCGCGCCGGTTGCGCCGCCGACCGCGCTGGCATCGCTCGGCGCGCCGCCGTCGTGGGACGACGCCTTCGCCGCGTTCGCCGCCGAGGATCGCGCTTCGCCGCCGCCCGACGGCGGCATCCTGTTCGTCGGCAGCTCGTCGATCCGGATGTGGCGCGGCCTCGAGGACGACTTCGCGGTGCGGCGCGTCGTATTGAAGCGCGGCTTCGGCGGTTCGCAGCTGGCCGATTGCGTGCGGAATCTCGGGCGCCTCGTCGTGCGCTACCACCCGGCGCTGGTGCTGGTGTACGCCGGCGACAACGACCTCGCCGCGGGCGTCCTGCCGGGCGAGGTGCTGCGCCGCTTCGTCGCGTTCGCGGACGGCGTGCACCAGGCGCTGCCGGCGACGCGAATCGACTTCATCTCGATCAAGCCGAGCCCGCTGCGCGCGGCGCTGTTGCCGCGCATCCGCGAGACCAACGCGCTGATCCGCGATTACGTCGCCGACGTCCCGGGCCTGCGCTACATCGACGTGTTTACGCCGATGCTCGATGCCGACGGACAGCCGCGCGGCGAACTCTTCGCCGCCGACCGCCTGCACCTCAACAGCGATGGTTATGCGTTGTGGAGAACGGTCATCGGTCCATACGTGCAGCAAGCCGCGCGCTGAGCGTCGGCAGCGCACGGCGCCCTTCCACCGCGAGCCACGCCACGACGTACAGCGCGGCGAGCGTGCAAAGCACGATCGCGGTGTCGCGCCAGCGCAGGTGCGCCGGCGAAGGGTCGGCGACGAACGCCAGCACGACGAGGCAGATCGCGGCGTGCGCCGTGAAGACGGTGAGCGACACGCGGCCCATCGTCGTCAGCGCGGACTGCGCCGCATGTCGCGCGATCGCGTCGCGCAGGGCCAGCACCAGCACCATCAGCGCCGCGAAATTGACGATGCGCAGCGCGCCGAGGTGCCATTTGTCGAGCGCCAGGCCGACCAGTGCAGGGGACTCGGGCGCCTGGCCCGCGACGTGGCGCCAGGCGAAGAAGCCGATCGCGACGACGGCGGCCGCGGCGATGGCGCCCGGCTGGCGCAGCGCCGGCAGCGCCGGCCCATCCAGGCTGCGCGCCCCGCCCCACAGGCCGGCGACCCAGACCGCCTGCCACGCGAGGAATGAGAACGCGCCCGTCTCGCGGTACGGCACCGGTGTGCGCAGCGGCGCCGTGACGACATTGTAGATGTCGCCACCAAGGTGGAATTGCGCGGCGAGCCACAACAGCGCGCTCGCCACCCCGATCGCACCCCAGCCGTGGCGCGCGCCCGAGGCAAGCACGAAGGGTGCCGCCAGCATGAAGATCACGTACATCGGCAGGATGTCCAGCAGCGGCGGGTTGTAGACAAGCGCGAGGCCGGCCACGAGCGCGACGTGCGGGTGCTCAAGATAGAACGAGGCGAGGTCGGTGACCGGATGCGCGCCGCGGGCGACGGCGACCGGCAGCACCACCCAGAGCAGGAACAGCAGCAAGGCGACGTGCGCCGCGTAGATGACGCCTGCGCGCCGCCAGATGCGCCGGCGCATCGTCGGCAAGCCCTGCTCGCGCGCTACCTTGAGATAGACGGCGCCGACGAGAAATCCCGAGAGGAACACGAAGCCTTCCGCCGCCGAGACGAACCCGAAGGGCTGCCCCATTTCGGCGCTGTACCAGGTCGGCAGGTGCGTGACCGTCATCAGGACCAGCATCAGGCCCCGTAACCAGTCGAGTTCCGTCTGACGTTGAGCGATTGGCATGCGCAGAATCCCCGCGCTGAGACACGCAGGGTCGTGCATCGTTCCGTGCCGCAGATTCACGCGCCGCGCGGCGGGCGCGCGGCACGAGTCTTGTATTCTTCGCCTTTCGCGGCGCGCAGGCGCCGGCCACGGAGATCGTTCGATCGTGCAACAAGCGCGCGGAACAGCAGGCGGCATGCGAAGCCCGCAGCGGTCGCCAGGACGATGAGCCGCAACGAGCTTTGCGCATGCGGCAGCGGCAAGCGCTACAAGCATTGCCACGGCAGGGACGATGCGGGCGGCCCGACCCTGCCGCGCCTGGAGGCGCTCGCGGCACACCGCACGGGTTCGCTGGGACGCGCCGAAGCCCTGTACCGGCGCGCCATCGCCGACAACCCGGACGATCTCGATTCGCTGCACATGCTGGGCGTCGTGCAGTTCGAGCGCATGCGCTATCGCGAGGCGCTGGACCTGCTGTGGGACGCGGCCGAGCGGACCGGATGGGCCGTGCCCGACATCCGCCACAACGTCGGCCTCGTGCTCGCCAAGCTTTTGTCACCGCGCGCGAACGCGCGACAGGAGGCGCTGCTTGCCGCGTTCGTGGCCTGGCAGCGCGCGCAAGCCTCCGCGCCGGCGGGCACGCCGCGCGTGAGCGTTGTGATTCCGGTCCATGACCAGCGGCAATGGCTGGCCCGCGCGATCGCCTCGGTCGGCGCGCAACGCTACGCCGACATCGAGCTCATCGTCGTCGACGACGGTTCCACCGACGACAGCGCCACGGTGGCGGCCGACGCACTGGCGCGCTTGGCCATGCCGACGCGGCGGATGCGCCAGGCGCACGCCGGTGCCGCCGCCGCCGCCAATGCCGGGGCGCAGGCGGCCACCGGCGAGTACCTCGCGTTCCTCAATGCCGACGACGCGTTCATGCCGGAGCGCATCGCGAAGATGGCTGCGGCGATCGCGCGCGCCACGCCGCAGTGGGGATTTTCGCGCGTCACCGAGGTCGACGACGACGGCCGGGAACTGCGCGCGGCCGACGACGGCGCGCCCCGGCCGCGCAACTACCTCGGCATCGAGCCCGCGAGCTTCACGCTGCTCGACCACGACGTCACACGTTCCAGCGGCAATCTGTTCGTGGCGCGCACACTGTTCCTCGCGCTGGGCGGCTTTCGCGGCGACACCGGCCACCGCGGCTGGGACTTCTGCGTGCGTGCGGCCGAGCGGGTCGAGCCGGTGGCGGTCGACGAGGCGCTGTACCTCCATCGCATCCACGATGGGAACCGCGTGCGCATCCTCGCCAATCCGGCGCTGCGCGGCATCGACCGCACGGCGAAGGCGCTGCTGGAGGATGCGCTGACGCGCGAAGGCAGCGTGGCCAACGTGCTGGCGCCGCAGCATCCCGCCAACCGCGAGTTTCTGCTGCGCGCGGAGCTGCGCGCCGGACATGGCGAACGCGTGCCGGTGCCGGTGCTGCGCGCCGGCGTCGCCAGGTTCCGCGCGCAGGCGGCGCCCGGCGCATTGGCGGCGGACGGCAGCTCCGCGGAGGGCGATGCGGCGCGCACGGCACTCGTGGTGCTGGGAGTGCACCGCAGCGGCACGTCGGCGCTCGCGCGCGTGCTCAACCTGTGCGGCGCATTCCTGCCCGAGCGCGTGATGCCGGCGAAGCTCGACGTCAACCCCAAGGGCTTCTGGGAGACCGAGGCGGTCAACGACCTCGACGCCCGGCTCCTGAACCACCTCGGCGGCGACTGGAACCGCGTGCAATTCGAGCTCCCGCGCGAGGGCCCGCTGGTGGACGAGTTCGTCGAGGACGCCAAGGCGCTGCTGCGCAGCGAGTACGGCGACGAGCCTTTCATCCTGATCAAGGATCCCCGCGTGTGCGTGCTCGCGCCGCTGTGGCAGCGGGCGCTGGTCGAGGCCGGCTACCGGCCGACGTACGTGGTGCCGATGCGCAATCCGCTCGAGGTCGCGCGCTCCCTCGAGGCGCGCGGCGACATGGCGGTACCCGAAGGCCTCGCGCTGTGGCTCACGTACATGGAGCGCGTCGAAGCGTTCGCCGACACGGCCGATGCCGACTTCGTGCACGTCCGCTACACCGACCTGCTCGACGACTGGCGCCAGTCGGTGGCGCGCATCGCCGCCACGCTGCGCGTGCCGTTGGCGATCGACCGCGATGCCACCGCGGTCGACGATTTCCTGGAAGCCGACCTGCGCAACCACCAGGCCGGCGCCGACGATCTCGAGGCGCATCTGGTGGGCGCGCAAGGTGACGCGATCCGCACGCTGTACCGCCGGTCACTGCTGCGCTGCGACCGCGACGCGGCCGCCGCATTCGCCGCGGCGCCCGAGGCAGGCGTGACGCCGGCAGGCGGCGACGGCGTGGCGGCGGCGACGGCCAGCTTCGTGCTGTGCATCGAGGACAACGCGATCCGCGAGCAGGCGCTGCTGCTGTGCGCCAGCATTCGCGCGTTCGCCGGGCGCCATCGCGACGCCGAAATCGTCGCCTATGCGCCCCGGCCCGGGCTCGGCGTCGATGCCGCGACGCAGCGGATGCTGCGCGAGTTGAACGTCACCTACGTCGACGAGCCGCTCAACGTCGAGTGCCGCGCCTATGGCTCGGCCAATCGCGTCGCGGCGGCTGCGCATGCCGAAAAGCATGCGCGCGGCGATTTCGTCGTCGTGCTGGACAGCGACACGGTATGGCTCGACGAGCCTGCACTGCCGGCCGATGCCGACGCCGCGGCGCGTCCGATCGACGAAAAGGGCAGCGCGACGCGCGGCCCCGGCGATCCGTTCGAGGCGTACTGGCGGGCGCTCGCCGCGCTGGCGGGCGTCGAGCTCGACCAATTGCCATGGATGCGCACGACGATCAGCGGCGAACGCGTGCGCGCCTCGTACAACGGCGGCCTGATCGTGGCACGCCGCAGCGCCGGGATCCTTGGACGCTGGGCGGAAATCTTCTTCGGCTCGGTGCGCGCCGGGCTGCGGCCATACCGCGACACCGGCATCGACATCGTCGCATCGATGGGCGCGGTCGGCCGCGAGTCGAGCGAGTTCTGGGGCTCCAACCAGGCCGCGCTGGCGCTGGCGATGTGGAGCGGCGGCCATCGCGTGCGGCATTTTGCCGACCGCTACAACGTGCCGCTGCACCTCATCGCACTGGGCGGCGACATCGATTCGCGCTGGATGGCCGCCCCGCCGGCGCATGTCCACTACCACGCCATGTTCGCGGCGCGGCAGCACGAGGTCGCGCTCGACCTGCTGCAACGCCTCGGCGCCGGCGACGATCGCCTGGCGTGGCTGCGCACGCGCCTGCCCCTCGTGACGCACGCCGCGCGCAGCGCCGATCCGGCGCTGGCCTCCAGCTGACGCCGCCCGGATCGACGGGCTAGCTGCCAGGCAGCCCGTGCACCTCGGGAAAGAACAGATCCTGCCAGCGCCGGGGGTTGGCACCCAGCGCGCCGGTGTCCACCTTGAACGCCGCGAATTTCGCCACGTTTTGCGGCGTCAGCGTGAAGCGGATCTGCGGGTCCTCCAGCATCTTCGCGATTTCGCCAGCGGTGGCATTGGTTTCGCGCGACATCGCGACGTAGATGGCAGCGGCCTGCAGCGGCCGCCGCCGGATGAATTCGGTGGCCTTGCCGAGCGCGGCATAGAACGCCGCATAGAGATTCGGGTTCTGCGCGCGAAACGGCGTCGTCGTCCATACCAGCGCGAAGGTTTGCGGACCGCCCCACACGTCATAGGAGTTGAGAATCGTGTGCATCGAGGGATCGCGCAGCTCGACATATTGATAGGGCGGCGACGCGAAATGGGCGGTTATTCCGCTGCCTTCCTGCTGCAGCAGCTGGACGGCCGTGGGATGACCCAGATTCACGGTCAGGTTGTCGAGCCGTGCCCATTCCGCGGCACCATACGCCTGGGCCGCCGCATATTGCAGCGTGGTCGCCTGCGACGACACCTTGACGCCAGGAACGGCAATTCGATGCTGTGCGCCGAGGTCGCGAAGGCTCTTCACATCGGGATTGCGGGTGACGAGCAGCATGGGCATCGAGTCGAGCGCAGCGATGCCCTTGACGCCGATGGTGCCTTGCGTGCGTTCCCACAGCGTGACGAACGAGCCGAGACCGCCCGCCACGATGTCGACCTTGCCTGCAAGCAGGGCATTGGTCGACCCGAGCGCATCCGCAAACGCGGTCCAGTGTACGTTCACCTCTCCCAACCCACGCGCCGCGGTCTCTTTCTCGATCAGCCGCTCATGCTCCATCACCATGATCTGCAGGTACCCGATGCCGGACGAGCGGGAGATTCGCAGCTCGTTCGCCTCGGCGCGCAGCGGCGGCGCGACGACGAGGGCGACTACTGCGCCCACCAGCGCGCAAACGGCGCGGCGGGCCATGGCACGGCGTTGCTCTTTTGCGAGTTTCATGCTCGAGGGCGGATCATCGATCCCGGCGGTGACAGGCGGCGCGTAGATTAATATCCGGCGTGTCGGAAGCAAGCCCCCGTGCCGCGGTGCGCGTGGGCCGGCCCCTTGGGGAGGGATGACAGTGACGGATCTCGCGGTTGCGACGACCGCTGGCGGGCGCCTCGCGCGAATGGCGTCGCGCCATCCGCGCCAGGCGGCGATTGTCGAGGGCGCAACCCACGTCGACTATCTTACCTGCGACCGGCGTGCCAACGGCATTGCTCGCGAACTGGTGCGCTCGGCGGTGACCGGCCGGGTCTGCCTGTTTTTCCAGCACAAGCTTCCCGCCATCGTCGCGATGTTCGGTGCGGCACGCGGCGGACTCGCCTATGTCGTGCTGGATGCCGGCGATCCCGAGGACCGGTTGCGCTTCATCGTCGCCGATTGCGGTCCCGGGGTGCTGCTGACCGAAGCCGCTCTCGTTGCGCGCGCACGCGCGATCGTTCCAGCAGGGTGTGCCGTGGTCGACGTGGCAACGATTGGCGGCGGCGACGACGGCGAGGGGCTGCCCGAGGTCGACCCGCACACGCCGCTCTACTGCGCCTACACATCGGGTTCGACGGGGCGACCGAAGGGGACGCTGCAAACCCATGCCAACGCGCTTTTCTTCTTTGATGCGTACGCGCGCTCGCTCGCGATCGGACCCGGCGATCGGATGTCGCTGCTGTTCACGCTGAGCTTCAATGCCGCCAACACGGATATCCTGAGTGGCCTGTGCAACGGCGCAACGCTGTGCTGCTTCGACCTGCGCAGCGATGGCGTGCCGGCGCTTGCCGGATGGCTCGATCGCGAGCGAATCACGGTGTTGCACGCGATTCCCACGGTCGTTCGCGAGATGGCGAGGCGCTTGCCGCCGGATCGCGTCATGCCGTACCTGCGCGCGCTCGATTTCGGCGGTGAGGCGGTGATCGCGCGCGACATCGCGCTGTTTCGGGCACATTTGCCACCGCAATGCCTGATCGTCAACCAGCTTGCATGCACGGAAGTGGGACTCATCGCGCAGCATCGGCTGGACCACGACGCAGTGCCGCTCGCGGGCGCGATCGTACCGGTCGGTCGCTGCCCGCCAGGCGTGCGCGTCACCATTCGCCGCGATGACGGCTCGCTCGCGGCGCCGAACGAGGTCGGCGAGATGTACGTCTCGAGCGCGCACGTGAGCCCGGGATATTGGCGGCGCCCGGAACTCGACGCCACAGCGTTCGCCGATGATCCGGACAATCCCGGGTCGCGCACGTATCGCAGCGGCGATCTCGGCCGTATCGACGACGACGGCGTCCTGCATTTTGCAGGCCGTCGCGGCAGCCGCATCAAGCTTCGCGGGCATACGATCGATCTGGTCGAGATCGAGGCCGCGCTGGCGGAGTGCACCGGTGTCGAACGCGCGGCCGTGCGCGCGGTCCCGTCGCAACCGGGCGCCGACCCCGACCGCCTTTTCGCCTATGCGCAGGTGACGCGCGACGCCGGCGTATCGCCAGCGTCGCTGCGCGACGAGTTGGCGACGCGCATACCGGCGTACATGCTGCCGGCGGGCTACGCGCTGCTCGACGCGTTACCGGTCACCGCATCCGGCAAGGTCGATCGCAGCGCGCTCGACGCCCTGGCGCCGCCGCGGCTCGGCGCGGACCGCGAGGTCGATCCGCCCGTCGGCGAGGTCGAGCGCGAGATCGCGAAGATGTTCGAGTCGCTGCTCGAAGTCGCGCCGATCGCCCGCGACGACGACTTCTTCTTCCTGGGAGGCGATTCGCTGATGGCCGCCGATCTTGAAGAGCGCCTGATGCACGCGTTCGGCGTGCGTGTCGGCGGCTTTCATCGCGACGCGACGGTGGAAAGCCTGGCCGGGCGCGTGCGCGCGTTGCGCTCGGCGGCCGATGGCGTCCGCGCGCCGCTGCCGCTGCTGGTTCCGCTCTGGCGCCAGGGTGGCGAAGTGCCGCTGTTCATCGTGCACGGCCGGCTTGGGCAGGCGTTCGTCAGCCCGCATTTCATGCAGCTGCTCGGCGACGAGCAACCCGTATGGGCCTTCCAGGTGCGCGGTCTCGACGGGCTCGCGCCGCCGCACGCGACGATCGAGCAAATGGCGGTCGACTATGTTGCCGCGATGCGCCGCGAACGACCGCATGGGCCGTATTTCATCGCGGCGTTCTGCGCGGGCGCCTATGTCGCCGGCGGCATGGCGAACCTCCTGCGCAGCGCGGGCGAGGCCGTCCTGCCGCTGCTGCTCATCGACCCGCCGTTCCGCCTGATGACGCAGCGTTTCGTCGAGATGGGTTCCGCGCAGGTGGCCGAGCGTGTCAGGGAGCGCCAGCGCGCGGGACGCGCCGCCGACATGAGGGCAACCGGCGCCAGTTTGCGCGCGGCGGCCACGGCCGCGATGGCCTTCGAGACCGCGCTTGCCCGCTACGAGCCGCGACCCTACGCTGGCGCCGCGTACATGTTGTCGAGCCGCCACCGGATCGCGGCCGTCGATGGCGGGGTGCTGGAGCGCACGTTCGCCGGCCCCGTCGAGCGCTTCGAGGTCGGCACGACGCACCGTGACGTGCTCGACGCACGCAACCCGTCGTTCGTGCGCGCGCTGGTGCACTGCGTGGAGCGCATCCGCGCCGAGGCCCGCGCGCCCCTGGCAATCTCCGCAGCGGCGCAGTGACATGGTCATTTCCGGACAGCTTCACTGCATCTTCGTGCACGTGCAGAAGACCGGCGGCTCGTCCATCGAGGCCGCGCTGCGGCGGTACGACACGAACATCCCGGAAAAGCCCTTCAACGCGCGGCGACACCTGGGCGCGCGCGACATCCGCCAGCTGGTGCCGGCGGACGCCTGGAGCGCGAGCCTGAAATTCGCGTTCGTGCGCAATCCGTGGGATCGCCTCGTGTCCTGGTATTACATGTGCGTGCAGGCACCGATGCCCAACGCCTTCGGCCGCTACGTCAAGGAGCACGCGAAGTCCTTCGACGACTTCGTCATGCGTCCGCACGGGATGATGGAGCGCACGACCGTGCCGCAGATGGACTACATCGCCGACACCGACGGCCGTGTCATCGTCGACTTCGTGGGACGCTACGAGACGCTGCATGCCGATTTCGCCGAGGTGGGCCGCAAGCTCGGCATCGACGGCGGGCTGCCGCACGCCAATCGATCCGCGCACCGGCCGTACCGGCAGTATTACGACGACAGGACACGCGCCCTCGTGGCCGAGCGCTTCGCGCGGGACATCGAGGTGTTCGGCTACACGTTCTGAAGGCCGTCGATCGACCCACGTGCGGCCACCTCAGGCGACGAGGAAGCCGCGGCGCCGCAACTCGTCGACGATGCGCTCGGCAGCGGCTTCGGCGTCGGTGACCGCACTGTCGATGCGGATCTCGGGCTCGAGCGGCGGCTCGTACGGCGAGTCGATGCCGGTGAAGTTGGCGAGCTCGCCGCGGCGCGCCTTGCGATAGAGGCCCTTGACGTCGCGCGCCTCGGCGACGGCGAGCGGAGTGTCGACGAATACCTCGATGAACTCGCCGTCCGGCACGCGCGCGCGAGCCATTCCGCGCTCGTCGCGGAACGGCGATATGAACGCGGTCAGCACGATGAGGCCGGCATCGGCCATCAGCGCCGCCACCTCGGCGACGCGGCGGATGTTCTCGACGCGGTCGGCGGCGGTGAAGCCGAGGTCCCTGTTGAGCCCCTTGCGCACGTTGTCGCCGTCGAGCACATATGTGTGCCGGCCCTCGGCATTGAGCTTGCGGTCGACCAGGTTGGCGATCGTCGACTTGCCGGCGCCGGACAGTCCGGTGAACCACAGCACGCACGGCTTCTGCATCTTCTGCGACCCGCGCACGCGGCGGTCGACGTCGAACGCCTGCCAGTGCAGGTTCGACGCGCGCCGGAGCGCGAAGCTGAGCATGCCGGCACCGACGGTATTGTTGGTCATGCGGTCGATGAGGATGAAGCCGCCGAGGTCGCGGTTGTCGGCATAGGCCTCGTACGCGAGCGGCCGGTCGAGCTCGATGTCGCACACGCCGATGTCGTTGAGGTCGAGCTTGCCGGCGGCGACGTGTTCCAGCGTGTGCACGTTCACGCGATACTTGATCGGCGCCACCGTGGCGTTGACGGTGCGCGCACCGAGCTTGAGCACGTAGCTGCGCCCTCGCAGCAGCGGCGCCTTGTCCATCCACACGATCGTCGCCTCGAACTGGTCGGCGCTCGCCACCGGCTGCGCCGCCGCGGCGATCACGTCGCCGCGACCGACGTCGATCTCGCGGTCGAGCGTCAGCGTCACCGCCTGGTTGGCGATCGCCAGCGGAAGGTCGCCATCGGCGGTGACGATTCGCGCCACGCGTGCGGTGAGCCCGGAGGGTTGCACCTCGACCGCGTCACCGGGACGGACGCTGCCGCTGACGATCGTGCCGGCGTAGCCGCGGAACGCCGGGTGCGGACGATTCACCCATTGTACCGGCATGCGCAGCGGACCCGCCGCGAGGTCGTCGCCAACCTCCGCCGTCTCGAGGCAATGCATCAGCGTCGGCCCTCGATACCACGGCGTCGCCGCGCTGGCGACGGCCACGTTGTCACCGTGCACCGCCGACAGCGGAATGCAGGCGACATCGCCGATGCCGATGCTGCCGGCGAATTCGCGGAACGCCGTCTCGATGCCGGTGAATGCCGCCTCGGCATAGCCGACGAGATCCATCTTGTTGACCGCCAGCACGACGTGGTGCACGCCCAGCAGCGCGACGATGTATGCATGGCGTCGCGTCTGGCCGGTCAGGCCTTGCTGCGCGTCGACCAGCACGATCGCCAGGTCGGCGGTCGATGCCCCGGTGACCATGTTGCGCGTGTAGTGCTCGTGGCCGGGGGTGTCGGCGACGACATAGCGCCGCGTGGGTGTCGAGAAATACCGGTAGGCGACGTCGATCGTGATGCCCTGCTCGCGCTCGGCCCGCAGCCCGTCGGTGAGCAGCGATAGGTCGAGGAAGTCGTGGCCCATCCGTTCGCTGGTCTGCTCGATGTGCTCGAGCTGATCGGTGAAGACCTGCTTGGAGTCGTAGAGCAGCCGCCCGATCAGCGTGCTCTTGCCGTCGTCGACCGAGCCCGCCGTGGCAAAGCGCAGCAACTCGACGGGACGCTCCGTCAGGCGCCGGAAGACCTCGTCGGTGTCGGGCGTGGTTGCCGACGCGTCCTCGTGGCGCGGGGCGATCGCGCCATCGCGCGCGCCCGCTCCAGGCGCTGGCCTGGTCAGGTTGCCGTTACGCGTCTGCGTGTCAACCGACGCCATCAGCAGCACCTGCATGTCGCTTGCATTTTGCTCATAAACCGGCCCCCAGCGCCGAGAAATTAGTGCCTATCCATGTATGGCTTTCCGCAGCAACGGCCGGCGGCGGGCAAGACTTATGGTGGCGAAGCACGAAAATCGGACGCTTCCGGTGACCGGGGTACTTCTTTGCGACCTCGCATCCACCAGTTGGCTCGGTGACACCG